>VYCF01000062.1 GCA_009844085.1 Gammaproteobacteria bacterium
TTTCAGCTATTTATTCAATCAAATCAGACAGTTGGGATTTTACGGACAAGAACTATTTAAGTTTAGGGCGTCAAATAGATGAGACTGACTTCTCCCGCCTGGCCTAGATGGATAGAATGGTCTTTCAATCGAAATTTCTTCGTGTTGACTACAGACAGAAAACCAATTTTCCCACTTCCCGATGCCAAATTGTTTGAGAGCGGAGCGAAAATCAGAAAATCCTGTCACTTCTCCGTAACTACATGGAATCCCGATCGGGAAGTCAAATCCAATAAATACAGGTTGATCTTTCTTGGATCGGTCTACTAAATCTAACAACAATCTACTTGGATCACTAATTGGTTCTGGTGCATTTATTTTCCACATACAGTCTTGGAACAGTGCGACGGACATCCAGCACTTCTTATCATCCTTGCTCCAATCACAGTGTGCTACGACCGATGGGAATACCTTTACATCTCCTATCTCCAGTATTGATGCGGCGAATTTTCGAATCTCGATTTTCTCGCGGTTCTGCCGGGCTTGCCAGAGGTCATACTGCATTTGCTGCCGCAGCCAACTTTCGGGACTGCCGCCGAACGCTTGGGAGAGACGAATCGCCATTTCGGGGGAAATGCCGATGCGACCGTTTAACAACATCGATAATGTGTTGCGCGATACAGCAAGGCCCTGCGCCGCCTCGGTAACAGTCAATCCCAATGGTTGCAGGCATTGCCGCTTGACGACTTCGCCCGGATGGGGAGGATTGTGCATCAGTATCGAAAAACCCTACTGTATTGCTTTAACGACTTGTTCTTGAAACTCAAAATCATGTATGAGTGTAATGCGTCATATTACAGGTGTCAATTTGCCGAGGAGCTGCGCAGCAGAGGATTTAGACCGAAAGTGGCTTGATTAAATTTCAAATTTCTGGACGAAACGTAAGATCAGAACAATCCCGCCAAAAAACCGAGGGCGGCTTCGAACTGGGGGTCGTTTGCGGAGGTCGAATCGAGCGGCCAGTCGGTGGGCAGTTCGGGTTGCAGGCCGCCGGCGGTTGCGGAACCGACGCTCGTGACGCGTTCGAGCCGAGAAAGTTCCCTGGCGAAAGCCTCGGCGGAACCGGAGGTGGATCGGTCAATGATCAATGCCAGCGGGCTGGAATAGTAGTCGCCGAAATCGCCCGGCAGGAACAGGGTCAGATGCTCCCGGTCGAGATAACCGGCGGCGTTGCGCAGATCCACGATCAGACTGCTGGTGGTCCCGAGATCCGCCATGATGCGCTGTAGAACCACCAGATCGTTGGCGTTGCGGCTGATGCCCCACAGCCGCACGTAGCCGATTACCTTGTTGCCCACGTTGAACTGTTGCACGCTGGCCTCGACCGCGCTGCGATAGCTATCGAACAGATTGTTGAAAACCGGCGTGACAGCGACTTCCTGTTGTTCGCCGCGACGGGCGAACGCGAGTTGGAAAACGCGGTTGTCCGGCTGCGGTGGTGACGGAGGTTCGGTGTTGAAGGAGTAGACCGGATGGTAGGTCTCGCCGTTGACTGTAAGCAGGTGGTCGCCGCGTTTCAGCCCGGCGGCGAATGCCGGCGAGTTGTCGAGTACCGCCGAGACGAGACGGCGGCCTTCGACTTCGACTACCGCAATGCCGATATGGTTCAGGCGCTGTTGCCTGTCCGAGCGGCGGCTGGTCAGCGCGGCCTGCAGATAGGCGGCGAGGCTGTCGAACATCGGCTGATTACTGGCCTCCCTTCATGACTTCAAGCGCTCGCCGGCATGCGGGCCGGTCGTAAAGCCGATTGCGAAAGTCGACGTATTTCTGCGGCAGGTCGAACTCGAATCGAATTGCCCAATTGAAGGTCTGGGCAAGCAGGATGTCCACCAGGGAAAACGAGTCGCCGATGGCGTACTCCCCGTCATCGAGCAGGTGTTCGAGCGCCCCCAGCGCCTTGTCGAACTCGAAATTCGCGGTTTCGAGCATTCGCGGAATGCGATGTTCCTCGGGCAGGGCGAACATGTGTTTGCCTTTGCTCCATAGCGGCTGTTCGAGTTCGGCAAGCACGAAGCAGGCAAGTTCGTCGATGCGGGCGTAAACGTCCATGCTCGCATTGGGCAGCAGGCCCGACTCCGGCGCCGCTCGCGCGATGTAGTACAGGATGGCCACGGACTCGGTCAGCGTCAGGTCGCCGTCGATGAGCGTCGGCACCTTGCCTTGCACGTTCACCGTGAGATACTTCGGATTTTTCGCGCTGTCCGGAATTTCCGCGTCAGTGCGCAATTTGACCTGGACGTATTCGTATTCCAGGCCGCTCTCCTCCAGCGCCCACAAGGCGCGGAAGGAGCGCGACTGCTGAAAGCCGTAGAGCTTGATCATCTACTCCGGCAAAGCCATGGCCGTCAGCGAACTGCCGGTTTGCAGGACAACGTATTGCCTGCCTTCAAACACCCATGAACTCATGCCGTAGCGGCTGATTGCCGGCACCTCGACCCGGGCCAGTTCCTCGCCGCTCATCTTGTCCAGCGCGAACAGGTGCGGCGTGCCATCGCCGGTGACGTTGCCGTAAATCAGCATGTTGCCGGTTACCACCATGGGGCCGACTGCGCCGGATCCGGTGTTGCCGATATCTACGCCGGCCAGGGCCGGCAGATCGCGGATACGGTCCGGCGTGTAGCCGGCGGGAATCATCCAGAGATGTTCGCCGCTGTTCATGTCGATCGCTGTAATGCGGCTGTAAGGGGGCCTCCACAAGGGAATGCCCGCCGGATGCCGGGGAGTGGGTCCGCCGGCGCCGGCCGCGTAACGGGAGAGCGTGATGCCGGTCGGCTCTTCGTAATAGGTGTCGGCTTCCTCGCCGCTGACCAGGGTGCGGGCGCCGCAGCTATAACGCGAAACGATATACATCACGCCGCTGTCCGGGTCCGCTACCGGCGGATGGGTGATATTCACCGCGCCAGAGGGGCACATCAGCGCCGCAGCCTTGCCGGAAGGATGATTGCGGTGGATCGGCGGATTGAAAACCGGGCCCATGATGAAATTCGAGACTGCTTCCTGCGCTTGCCGGCGAATTTCCGGGGTGAAGTCGGCCAGCAGGTCCTCGCTGGACCCGACATATTCGAATGCCGCCGGCTTGGTCGGAATCGGCTGCGTCGCCGAGAGTTGCTCGCCCGGAACCGTGGAGGCGGGCATCGGCACTTCCTCTATCGGCCAAACCGGCTCGCCGGTTGCCCGGTTGAACGTATAGACATATCCCTGCTTGGTTGCCTGGGCGACAACTGGGGTGGGACCGGATTCGGTCGTCACGTCGAGCAGGATCGGCGCGGTCGGCGTGTCGTAGTTCCAGATGTCGTGATGCACCATCTGGAAGTGCCAGGCGCGCTCGCCGGTGGCGGCGTTGAGCGCGATCAGGCTGGTGCCGTAGAGGTTGTCTCCGGGATGGTGGCCGCCATAGTAGTCGATGGTTACGCCATTGGTGGGGATGTAGACCATGTCCAGTTCGGGGTCGGCTGAGATCGGCGCCCAGGAGGAGATGTCGCCGGTATATTGCCAGGCGTCGTTTTCCCAGGTCTCGTGGCCGTATTCGCCGGGCTGCGGGATGACATTGAATTTCCACCGGAACTCGCCGGTGCGGGCGTCGTAGCCGAGAATGTCGCCGGGCACGTTCTCGATGCGCGACTGGTTGTAACCCTGTTCCGCCGAGTTGCCGACCACGACTACATCATTGACTACGATCGGCGGCGAAGACGCGGTGATATAGCCGCGTTCCAGCGGAATTCCTTCATACGGGTCGTAAGGATGGCCCAGATCGGCGAGCAGATCGACCACGCCGGTTTCCGGGAATCCTTCAACCGGGACCTGGCCGCCGAAGCCTTCCAGCGGTTGGCCGGTTGCAGCGTCCAGCGCGGTCAGGAAGAAGCCCGGCGAGATGATATAGATGACATCGCGACCGTCGATATTGGCGTACCCCACGCCCTTGCCGTAGTCCGCGCGCATGGAGTAGGACCAGCGCCTCGTGTCGGGCTCGCGGTAGGACCACAAGGTGGCGCCGGTGGAAGGATCGATGGCGACTACGTGGCGGCGCGCGCCGGCGACCGTGTACAGCCGGCCATTGATCAGGCTCGGCGTCGAGCGTCCGCTTTGGGCTTCGAAACTGGCGCCGTCCCAGACCCAGGCGACTTCTAGATTACCGAAGTTTTCGGGCGTGATCCGGTCGGCCGTGGTCGAACGGGTGTGAGCGAAATCGTTGCCCAGGGTGGTCCATTCGATGTTGTCCTGGCTCCAGGCCGCGCCGGACAGGAACAGCAGGCCGGCCGCGCAAGTAATCAGTCGAATCGCTTTCATAATTCGTACCTCTGTAAATAGGGCACTTCAGACAAGCGCCAGCTATGCGCTCGTACCGCAACATGCCGGGCAATTGCCGAGATTAACCCAGCATTTCGTCTTTGTCATGCCTGGACGCAGGCTTGGACGCAGGCTCGCGGCAATCAATCAAAAGAGCCCGCCGGGCCGGGAAAAACCACCGGACTCTGGATGCCGTCGGCGGACAGGCTCGATACGCCGAAGAAGTAGTTGTCGATGACGACGTTCTCCAGCGTGAAACTGTCCACATCGCCGACGTCGCGCTGGAAATCCCAGGTCGGCGAAGTCGTCAGCCGCCAATGCACCCGGTAGCCGGCAGCCCCGGGCACCCTTTCCCAGTTCAGGGTCGTGCTCGGCCGCACCGCTCCTTCTATGACGACATTGGCCGGCGGCGCGGGCGCCCAGGCCATGGCGGCGAGCGTGACCGCGTTCAGTCCCGTGAGCTTGGCGGCGTATTCGAAGTTCACATGCTCGATCACGTCGCCGTAGGCGATGCCGTCTTCGACGCGAATGTCCTGATGCTGGTAGTTGTAGTTTTCATTGGTTTCCATTATTCGCACCGCGGGGAAACCTGCCTCGTTGAAGCGCCGGTGATCGCCGCCGCGGCCAAAGCGGTCAATCCGGTAGATCATCATCGTGTCGAGATTGGGGATATAGCGATCCGCCATTTCGTCAACGTAGCGGGCGACGTTGCGCGAAGGCGAATCGACCTCGCCGCCTTGCGCACGACGCTGGTTTGCTTCCCCTTCGGTCTCCAGATAGCGCGTGCCTTCGGAAAAAATCCGGGCGGTGGTGTTGTCGATGACGCCATTGATGCCAGTGATATTGCCGATCATGTCGTTGTTGAGCACGGCGTCGAGATTCCAGCCGTTGTCAATGGCGTACTGCGAGAGAATCCGGGCGCCGTGCAAGCCCTGTTCCTCGCCGGAAAGACCAGTCAGGGCGATAGTGGCCGGGAATCGATACTGGCTCAGCACCCGCGCCGCCTCGATGACGCCAGCCACGCCCGAGGCGTCGTCGTTCGCGCCCGGAGAGTCGGACTCAAAATTCATCGGGTCACTGACCCTGGAATCCAGATGGGCAGACATCATCACCATCCGATTCGGCTCGGTCTCGCCGCGCAGCACGGCGACGACATTAACCACTTCCACCGGGTCGGGAATGCGGTTTTCGCCGGAAACGACGCCGCTGACGGTAAACACTTCCAGACAGCCGCCGCAGGCTCCCGAAATCCGGTTGAACTCGGCCTCGATCCATCTCCGCGCCGCGCCGATGCCGCGGGTGTCGGAGCCAGTCTCCGACAGGGTATGGCGCGTACCGAAATCGACCAGCGCCTGAATGTCCTGCTCGATACGTTCGGCGGAAACCGCCGCCACGATATCGTGAAAGTCCTGCTCGGCCGCAACGGCCGGCGCCGCCTGAAACAACACCGGCAACAAACCGGCAATGGCAATACCGCGAATTCTCATTTCGATCCTCCTGTCGGGGGGATTCAATCTAAACAGACGGGCGGGGCCATGTGAAGGGGTTATGCGGCTATTGACGGCAATAACGGTCTTGCGAATACTGGCTCCAAAGAGGAGATTCACCATGAATTACATACGCACTCAGGTTGTGTTTATAGTCTTGCTTTCTTTACTGCCCGCCGCTCAGGCCCAGCAACTCGATCAGGCAACGGTGGACGGGTGGTTCGAGACGCTTTCCAACTGGGGGCGCTGGGGTCCGGACGATGAAAAGGGCACGGTCAACCTGATCACCGAAGAGACGCGGGTGGCGGCGGCGCGGCTGGTGCGGACCGGGGTTTCGGTTTCGATGGCGCATGAATTGCTGGAGGAGGAAGCGGCGGACAATTTCAGCCCCTTCGAGCATCGCATGACTTCGGTCGGCAGCAGTCCCGGGCCCTGGTCGGGAGATTTCGTCGGCGTCTCCTATCATGGCTATGCGCATTCGCATCTTGACTCGCTTTGCCACCGCTTCCAGTTCGGCACGATGTATAACGGCTATTCCGAAGACGAAGTGACCGAGGAAGGCTGCGCGAGGCTCGCGATCACTTCCTTCGGCGACGGTATCTTCGGCCGCGGGATCGTCATGGATTTTCCCGCCATGCGCGGGGTCGACTGGCTTGAGAACGGCACGGCCATCACCACCGAATGGCTCGATGAATGGGAGGAATTGCATGGCGTAACCGTCGGCGCCGGCGACATCGTGCTGATCCGAACCGGCCGCTGGCCGCGGCGGGAAGCGCTCGGGCCGTGGAATCTTGCCAACGATTCCGCCGGCCTGCACGCATCGACCGTGCAATGGTTCAAGGAACGCGATGTGGCGCTGATCGGCAGCGATTCGGCGCTGGACGTGAAGCCTTCGGGCATCGAGGGCTATAACTCGCCGGTGCACGCCCTGGTGCTGGTCGCCCTGGGCATGCCCATCTTCGACAATCTGGATCTGGAAGCGGTAGCTGCCGAAGCCGAGCGTCACGGCCGGCCGGAGTTTCTCTTCACCACCGCGCCGTTGCGGGTTTCCGGCGGTACCGGTTCGCCGTTGAATCCGATCGCTACGTTCTGACTACCACTGGTACTGGACGCGGCCGAACAGGTTGATGCCCTGGCCGTACATGCGGCTGCCTTGGGGCACGACGCTATTGAGTACGCGATTGAAGCCGGTCAGGTGGTCGACGTAATCGGTATCGAACAGGTTCTCCGCGCCCAGGGTGAAAGTGAATCCCTGGCCGGTCAGCCAGTCCAGGTAGACGTTGGTCAGGTTGTAGCCGTCGGTCGGATCGGAGCTGTTGTTCGGATTCATCGGATCATAGGTGTTGGTGCGGGAAATATTGTCCTGTTCCATCACCACGACCTGTTCGATGCGGGCGGAAAAGTTGCCTGTCTCGTATAGCAGCGAAGCGCGGATGTTGTTCGGATTGACGCGATACAGGTGGTCCGAAATATCGCCGCGTTCGGCGTTCACCTGCGAAGCCATGCCTTCGACCCGCCATCGATCGTCGATGGGAAAGCCGAAAGTCAGGTCGAAGCCGCGGAACTCCGCTTCGGTATTGGCGAACATCAGCGGAGTCGGGTCTCCGTTGGCGTTGCGGCTGACCCCCACAACCGCCATGTGGGTCGCCGGTACGCCTTGGATGTAGTCGTCGACATCGCGGACGAAAAAGCGCGGGGAGAACCAGGCCGCGCCATTGCTCCAGTCGAAGCCGAGTTCGAACTGGTCGGATGTTTCCGGCGCCAGGTTCGGGTTGCCGACATAATTGTTGCCGTCGCCGAGTCCGGCGTTGATTTCCAGCGGAATCCAAAGGTAACGCTCCTGGTACAGCGGCGAGCGCGTCTTGCGGCCGTAACCGGCTTCCACGACCAGGTTTGAGGTCAACTGGTAACGCAACTTCGCCACCAGGTCATTGTTGTCGTCGTTCTGCGCGCGCTCGCGCGAATTGAAACCCTGGCGCAGCATCCAGACCGCCCGCGGCGGCGTGCCCATGCCCCACATGGCGGGATTCATGTCCACCAGGCGGGCGGGGAAAGCGTCGATTTCGCCGGCGCTCATTTCCACGCGTTCGAGCCTGCCGCCGAACTCGACATACCAGTCGTCATCGAGAATCGCCGACCATTGAATGAAGGCCGATTTGCTGTCGGTTTTCACGTCATTGAAATTCTCGACGAAGAAGGGCGCGAAATCCGGGTCGGTCACGCTCACGTCGTGCTCGCCGTCCTTGCCTTCGGCGCCGATTTCCAGCACGCCCGGGCCGACCTCGAGATCGAAGACGAGCCGGAAGCCGGATTCTTCGCTTTCCGCGGATGCGAAGCGCTTGTCGTCGCCGAGGAAAGGAGGCAGCGGCAGGCGGGAGAAATCGGGAGTCGGCCGGAGCAGGAAATTGCTCATGCCGTGCTCGATGTTTGACCGGTATACGCCGAACTCTACGCCGAGGCCTCCGAGTTGCCCGTTGTATCTGAAATTGAAGGTGTCGGTGTCGAACCAGTCTATATCCATGGGCAAGGTCGGCGTGCCGCTATCCTCGGTCTCGATGCGATGGGCGTCGAACAGCACTTCGTGTGAGCCGCTCTGGAAACCGTAGCCGACGCCATAGATGGCGCGGCTGTATTGCGTCGCGGCCACCTCGCCGTTGGCTGATTCGTAGTTGTCGCCCTGGTCGAGATTGCCGATTCCATAAAGCCGGTGATTGGCGTTGCTGCCGCCGAGAATCAGCGAACCGCTCGTGCTGCCCGCGGCGGAGCCCGCCGACAGTTCGGAATCGCCATGCCAATCCCAGCCGTCGCTGTCATTGAATGCGGGACGTTTCCAGCTTGCCGTCGCGGCGCCGCCGATACCGCCGCCTGTCGAGATAGAGGCGATGCCCTGTTCGACGACCAGATCGTCCATCAAGGCGGAAGGAATATGGTGCAGGGGAGGCGCCATCCAGTTGGGGCCCCCGCCATGGATCAGCATGCCGTCGATACGCACATTGATGCGGGGGCCGAACATGCCGCGATATTGAATCTGCCCGGTCAGGGGGCCGTTGTGGTTGGCGCCGCCGCCCGGAACGCGGCTGATCAGCAAGGCGGAATCAGCGCCTGAACTGGTGCGCTGGGCGTTGAATTGGGTTTCAAGAAACTCCTGCCGTCCGACGACACGGATTTCGCCGACTTCTTCGTCCTGGGCGAGAAGAGGTCCGCTTGCGGCTAGCAAGACAGACGCGATCGCCGCGGCGAGGAGAGATCTGTTCAGGGACACGGTACGACTCCGGTATCGTTGGAAAAGCGGGAAAATTATAGGATTCCCACTACCGGAATCCGATGTGGCATATTGTCGCGCCGATGACGGGAAGCTGGTGATTCCGGGCCCGTTTCGCGGTAAATTTAACAGTCGGACTTCATCGAAAGCCTGCCCGGCAGGAGTTTATAAGGGCATCATGGCGAAATCGTTCCGCCTTTCCGTTTTGCCGATGGCGCTGCTCGTACTGACCGGGCAGTCCGCGCTTGCGCTGCAGCCCGATGCGGAAGAGGAATCCCTCGCGCTGGCGAGGGAACTGGATCAGCGCGAACGGCATGTAGAGGATTTGCGCGGCGAACTCGGCGTCTATCACCCCGCTCTGCAGGAAGCCTATGGGGAACTCGGCGGTTTCTATCTCGAACTGGAAGACTACGAGCAGTCCGTTTCCATCTATAACGACGCGCTCGAAATCGCGCGCATCAACGAAGGCCTCTACAGCGAATCGCAACTGCGCATCATCGACGCGATGATCACCGGCAACGAGGGCCTAACCGACTGGGAGGCGGTGGACGACCTCCACCATTTTCGTTACCACATGGCGAGCCGTCTCTGGGAATTGACCGACCGCCGCCACCTGGCGGCGATCGGAACCTGGGGCGGCTGGAAGATGAGAGCGATCCGGGACGATTTGCTCGGCGACAGCAGTTGGGGCGTGCAGGCGGCGATCGACGACGCGGGTTCGGTTTACCGGCGCGCAATCACAGCGCTCGAACAGGAACCGGAAGCGCGGCCGCTCGACCTGGCCAACCTCGTCCGTGGCAAGGCCGAACTCGACATCTACATGATGCGCGCCGTCGCCAATACGCCATACAACTATTTCCCGGGCACCGTGCCGCGCTACGTCAACCAGATGCGCTGTCGCATGGTGCCGGCGCCGAATGGCCAGGCCGTGCGGCAATGCGTGAACGTGCAAGTGGAGAATCCGCGCTTTCGCGAATCCCAGCGCAGGAACAAGCTCACGACCCTGACCCGCTATTCGAACGCCATCAACACCGGCATCGACAGATTGATTGCGATCCGCGACCGGGGGGACGGACTGTCCATTGAGACCCTGGCGCAGATAGACGCCCAGATCGCGCAACTCGAAGCGGAAAACCAGCAATACTTCCGCCGTGGCCGCCGGGACTCGCTGTTCTGATCGCGAATGGCTCGAAATTCCTGAATTGCATTGAAATAATTCCGGTTTAGTTGTACAAGTAGCACTGTTCGACCGCAGTCTGCGGAATGTAACCTGAATGGAGGAAACCCATGTTGAAAATTGCCAGCCGACTGACCTGGCTCCCGCTGCTTTTCGCGGCGGCGCTGATTGGTCATTCAGCGGTCGCGTTGGAAGTTGGGGACAGGGCGCCGGATTTTTCTCTCCCGGGCTCTGACGGCAACACGTACAGCCTTTCCCAGTTCGACGGGGAAAAGCCGGTTGTCATCGCCTTTTTCCCAAAAGCCTTTACCGGCGGCTGAACCATGCAATGCAAGGCGCTGCGTGACAGTGCCGAGGAAATCCAGAGATACGATGTGGCGTATTTCATGGTCAGCGTGGATACGCTGGAAGACAACACGGCTTTCGCTGAAGAGAACAACGCCGACTATCCAATACTGGCCAATCCCGAAAAGGACATGGTGGAAGCCTATGGCGCATTGAGGCCCAACGGAGTTGCCCATCGTTGGACCTTCTATATTGGCGCCGATGGCGACATTCTGAAGATTGACAAGGAAACCGACCCGGAAACCGCCGGCGAGGTCATGGCGAGGACCATGGGAGAACTGGGATTCCCCCAGATCTGACCCTCGTTACATGAATGGATTGATTTGAGAAAACCTGGGTGAAGGGTGGTCGGCGCAGCCGATCAAAAGCGAAGCTTTTGAAAGCCTGAACGGCTCGACAGGATGTCGAGACTGGGGGCAGTCGAAGCCAATTTGCCAGCGCCAGGGACGGCATCCGTGATCACATAGAACGCACAGGCCATGAAACGTTTTGGCTTTCTCATTATTGCCGGCGTCGCGATCGTGTCGCTGGCCGCTCTCGTCTGGCTCAGTGTCGGCTTCGATGAGCCGGCCGGCACTACAAGCCGGATAATCGAACTTCCCGCACCGGTTGCGGCCGAGCCGGAACCGGTTCCGACTCCTCGCGTGATTTCTCCGCCCGCACAGCCCGCGGTTACGGCGGTTGAACCGGCCGAAGAACCCGAGCCGGTTGTCGAGGTTCCTGTGCAGCCTGCAGTCGAGCCGGAACCTCCGGAAGAGCCCGAAGTGGTTCTGCCCAGCCTCAACGACAGCGATGGCTTCGTGCGCGAGCGACTGCAGGCGTTGCGCAACGGCGCCGCCGTGCTGCGTCTGGTCGCCGACGATCAGTTGATCCGCAAGTTCGTCGTTTTCGTCGAGAATGTCGGCCGCCACGAGTTTCCCCAGACCGATCTGCCCTTTCGTCCCGTCGGCGTCGAAATGCCCGTGCGCGAACTCGATCAGAACCTGTTCCTGATGGAGGAAGACGCCTTTCCCCGTTTCGACGGCTTTATCGACGTGATGGTGGCGGTGGATTCCGAACAGGCCTATGCCCTGTACCGGCTGCTGCGGCCGCTGTTCCAGCAGGCCTATGCCGAGATCGGCTATCGCGGCCGCGATTTCGACGACGCCTTGCGCCTGGCGATCAACAATGTCCTGCAGGCCACCGACGTCGAAGGGCCGTTCCAGTTGGTGAAGCCATCGGTGATGTACCTGTTCGCAGATTCTGAACTCGAGAACGCGGATGCCGTGCACAAGCAGTTGATCCGCATCGGCCCGCGCAACAGCACCCGCTTGATGGCGAAACTGGCCGAATTCTTCGTTCTGCTGTAGATTTCCCTGACCATGATTTCCGTACCCGCAGCAGTGGTCGATGTCGCGTGGCTGGCCGCCAACCTGGCGGCGCCGAATCTCATCGTGCTCGACGCCTCGATACCCCCGGTAGTGCCGGGCCTGAACTCGGTTAACGCAGAAGGACGGTTCAAGGCCATTCCCGGCGCCCGCCGCTTCGATTACGACAAGGACGTGTGCAAACCGGATACTTCGCTGCCGCACATGTTGCCCGGCCCTGAAATCTTCGAGCGGAAAGTGCGTGCGCTCGGCGTCAATGCCGATTCGGCCCTGGTGGTCTACGACGATTGCGGCATGTACGCCAGCCCGCGGGCTTGGTGGATGTTTCGCGCCATGGGCCACGACAATGTAGCGGTGCTAAGCGGCGGACTGCCGGCCTGGATCGCGGCGAAGCAGTCACTGGCGGGCGCGCTGATTGACGAGGCGGAGGCTGGTAATTTCACCGCCGACTTCAGACCGCACCTGGTCAGCGATTATCGCGCGGTGCTGGAAGCGCTCGAAAACGACACGCGCCGGGTACTCGATGCCCGTCCGCCGGGCCGTTTCCGGGGCGTCGAACCTGAACCACGGCCGGGACTGCGCGGCGGGCATATGCCGAATGCCGAAAATCTGCCATTCGTCAGGCTGCTGGAAAACGGCGTGATGAAACCGGCGGATGAATTGCGCGAGATATTCGCCGAATTCGGCGCTCCCGAGCGCCGTCTCATCAGCAGTTGCGGCTCGGGCATCACTGCCTGCGTGATCGCGTTGGCAGCCCACGAGGCCGGCCTTGACGATGTCTCGGTTTATGATGGTTCCTGGGTCGAATGGGGCACTCCCGGCCACCTCCCTGTAGTAACCGATTAGCCGCCTGATCGCCATGCAAGCCGGCAAACACGCAGGCGCTTTCGTAGTCAGCACGTTTTACAAGTTTGCCGCGCTGCCCGATTTCCGTTCCCTCAGAGAACCGTTGCTCAACGCACTCCTGCGTCATGACGTGCGGGGTACTGTCCTGCTTGCCGCCGAAGGCATAAACGGCACGGTCGCCGGTTCCCGCGGGGGAATCGATGCCATTCTTGCGGAAATTCGCGCTGATTCGCGCTTACGCGACCTGCGCACGAGAGAGTCCCGCAGCGAGGAAAACCCCTTCTATCGGACCCGGGTCAAACTGAAAAGGGAAATCGTCACAATGGGGGCGCCGGACATCGACCCGCGCCACATGGCCGGCGCCTACGTCACTCCGGAACGTTGGAACCAGTTGATTGACGATCCCGAAGTGCTCGTACTCGACACCCGCAATCGTTACGAGGTGAAGATCGGCAGTTTCGAGAACGCGGTCAACCCGGAAACCGATTCCTTCCGCGAGCTTCCCGAATACGTGCGCAAGAATCTCGATCCGGAAAAGCATCGCAAGATCGCCATGTTCTGCACCGGCGGCATCCGCTGTGAAAAATCCACCGCGTATCTCAAGCAGCAGGGATTCGACGAGGTCTACCACCTGCAAGGCGGCATCCTGAGTTATCTGGAAAGCGTGCCGCCGGAGGACTCGCGCTGGCGCGGCGAATGTTTCGTGTTCGACAACCGGGTAACCGTGGATCACCGGCTGCAGCCGGGTTCCTACGATCAATGCCACGCCTGCCGCATGCCCATCTCCGACGAAGACAAGAAAAGTCCGCTCTACGAGAAGGGCGTCAGTTGCCCCCATTGCCACAAACACCAGACCGGAGAACGAGCCCAGCGCTTCGCCGAACGCCAACGCCAGGTCGATCTCGCCCACGCAAGAGGCGAGCAACACATCGGCCAGGACATGACCGGCCTGATGCGCGAACGCCGACAGGAAAAACTGCGCCACAAGAAAGAACAGCGAAAGTCTGAAAAGCACATTAGCCGCTCCAGGTGATTTTGGGTATATTCGGCCAAGACCTTTGCCTCGGGTGATTGGCCGATGAATACGCTGACCAGTTCCAAACCGCCGCGCATTTTCCCCGCAATTCTCATTCTGATCGCCGCGCCGCTTGTAATTGGCGGCCTGCAACTCGTTTTCCTGGGAGGTTCGCTGTATTACGCTCTCGCGGGGCTGGTGTTGCTGTCCTGCGCGCATCGCATCTGGCGCTGCCAGCCGTCCGGAGCATGGCTCTACGGTGGCTTGCTGGTCGCCACCGTCATCTGGTCCTTATGGGAGGCAGGTACCGATCTATGGGCGCTGGCGCCGCGTATTCTGCCCTTCGCGGCGATCGGGCTCTGGTTCGTCACGCCCTGGTTCCGCAATTCGCTGCACCAGGGTTCGCCGCCACCGCTGCTGCAATCCGGCATCGCCGGATGGTCGATTCCGGCGACCGTGGTGGTCACGGCGCTGGTCGTATATCTGGATAGCGGATACGAGGTAAATGATCTGGCGCCGCGCAGCGGCGTAAATACGGTAAATACGCACACCGATTGGCCCGCCTATGGCAACGACCGGGGCGGCAGCCGCTATTCGCCGCTGGATCAGATCAATGCCGGGAATGTCGCCGATCTCGAAGTGGCCTGGACCTATCGCACCGGACAGGGCGGCTCCTTCAAGGCGACACCGCTGCAACTCGGCGATTTGCTCTATGTCTGCACCGGCGGCAATGTGGTCATCGCACTCGATGCCGACAGCGGCGAACTGCGCTGGCAGTTCGACCCGCTGATCGATCCGGCTCACCTTGAAACCGCACGTTATTTCACTACCGGCTGCCGCGGCGTTTCATATTACGAGGCGCCACCGGAGTACCAGGGCGATTGCCGGGAACGAATTCTTACCGCCACCACCGATGCGCGCCTGATCGCGCTCGACGCGCTTAGCGGCGAGCGCTGCCTGGGCTTCGGCGACCAGGGCGAGGTCGATCTGACCATCAACATGGGCAATGACCCGCTGATCTTCAACTTCCAGACATCCCCGCCAGGCATAGTGCGCGGCAATGCGGTGGTCGGCGGCTGGGTGTTTGACAACCAGTCGGTCGGCGAACCCTCGGGCGCGGTGCGGGCATTCAACGCGATTACCGGCGAGTTTGTCTGGGCCTGGGACATGGGCCGGCCGGGTATCCATACCGAACCGCTGGCGGGAGAGGTTTACACCCGGGGTACTCCCAACGTCTGGAGCCTTTTCAGCGTCGACGAAGAACTCGGATTGATCTACGCGCCTACCGGCAATGAAACCCCCGACTATTTCGGCGGCTACCGCATGGAGGTAAGCGATCAATTCGCGAGTTCAGTGGTCGCCATCGAAGGCGAGACTGGCGCTCCCCGCTGGCATTTCCAGACCGTTCACCATGACATCTGGGATTGGGATGTGCCTTCCCAACCTACGCTGATCGACCTGCCCGGAGACAATGGCGAAATGGTCAAGGCCGTGCTTGTTCCGACCAAGCGTTCCGAAGTCTTCGTGTTGAATCGTGAAACCGGCGAGCCGATTTTCGCCGTCGAGGAGTTGCCGGTCCCCACCGAAGGCGGCGTACCCGAGGACTACGTTTCGCCGACGCAGCCCTTTTCCACCGAACTACCCCACTTCCGCGACGACATCACCGAAAACATGATGTGGGGCGTTACTCCTTTCGACCAGCTCTGGTGCCGCATCGAGTACAGGAAAATGCGCTATGACGGGCATTTCACCGTGCCCGGCACCGAACCGATCTTCCAGTTTCCCGGCAATGCCGGCGGGCATAACTGGGGCAGCGTCAGTGTCGATCAGGTGAACAACATCATGGTCGTAAACCCGATGATCGTCGGCAATCGGCTGATTCTCATTCCCCGCGACGAGTTGCCGGAAGGCGTCCAGGGCAACCAGTTGGGCACGCCGTATTCACACAATACCCGGCGCTTCATGTCGCCGCTCGGCATTCCCTGCAACCAGCCGCCTTACGGCATCATGGCCGCGGTCGATCTGGAAACCGGCGATCTGCTCTGGGAGCGTCCGATCGGCCTGGCGAAGGACAGCGGCCCCTTCGGCATTCCGACCCGCGTGCCGCTGACCATCGGCACGCCGCAAAGCGGCGGCACGGTCACGACCGCGGGCGGGCTGATCTTCTCATCGGGCGCTTTCGACAATTCCGTGCGCGCGACCCATATCATGAGCGGCGAGGAACTTTGGCGCGCCGATCTGCCGTTCACCGCGCATTCGACGCCGATGACCTATCTGTCGCCTGCCGGCGAACAAACCGTGGTGGTGACCGTTCCAGTCTTCAATTCGACTTCGGGCTCCGGATTTCGCGCCTTGCCCGCCGACCAGGAAGATCCGGAAGGCGGCTATATCATCGCCTATCGACTTCCGTGACCTCCTCGAAATCGAGAAATTCGAACCGCAGATCGTCGCCGACGCGCATGTAGACGTTGAATAGCCGATCCGCCAGGTTCGGATCGTTGCGCACGCTCAGGTCGGGCAGATAGAAGCGGAACTGCCGGTCGACGAGGGCGCGATGCTGCCAGGCTTCATTTGCGGCTCCGACCTGTTCGATGTTTCGCGGCGAGAAAACCAGGTTGGCGGGGTCCGAAGGCGCCAGTTCGAAAGCCAGAATGGATTTGCCGTCGTCGAGCGTAACTTCGGCTTCGCCGACCGAAATGACTCCGGTAGCGGCATCATAGATATTGCTGCCCGCGCTGCCGGCCTGTTCTTCCCGCGGATACAATTGCACTTGCGGTCCAATGACGAAATCCGGCGCGTAGCGGCAGCGATTGCCGGGATGCAACTCGTTGTCTGGAGCGCGGTCCCAGTCGTTCGGAAAGTCACCCGCCTCGGAGCGGGCGACGACCGCGCGGCATTCGTCCTGCATGTCCGCCACGTCGGGCCGGCTGCCGCCCTCGACCCAATCCTGCAACAGATTCCAGGCCGCGATTACTTCAGACTCGCGAAAATCGCAATGGGAGGGCGCGGATTCGGCGATCACTCCCACGCTCAGTTGTCCAGGGGCCACCAGGGATTGCAATGTGGACTGATTTTCCACTGAAACGATGCCGTCTTTCGAGGTATGGATCGAGACGATCCGGGTGTCGCCGACGGCGCCGGAAGGCGTGTAATTCCGGGCCAGGGCCCGGCGCGCGGCGGGCAAGCCAATGCTGCGCGTGATGCGTTGATTAACCTGTTCGTCACCGTAATCGACGGCGACATTGTGAAAGGGATTCAGGCCATCGAGCTTGCCGGGCTCCTGAATCAGCCGCGGCATAAGGAAAGTGCCATAAAACATGCCGACTGTGAACATCACCGCGGATCGCGTCGGCGCGAGGCGCTGGATGCGTTCGTAGTTATCTACCTGCCTGTTCGAGGACACTTGTTTCCAGGTTTCGATTACAAGACGTTGTTCGGCTTCCCGCCGACCGATTCGCTGCTGCAGGTCCAACTCTCTGAGCAAATTGTCCTCGACTTCCTTTCGCGCCCGCAGGTCGTCGATTTCCCGTTGCAGTTCATCGTGTTTGTTATCCGCGGCGATGCGGCCCGATAGAGCGGTGCAAGAGTCGAGTTCGCGTATCCAGTCTATCTCCCGGCCGAGGGCAGGAATCTCGTACCAGGGCGTCGGAAAGGCGGTTTGGCCATCGCCAGCGCAAACAGTCTCCGCGATCATGCGCAAGTCGTAGGCGTTGCGCCAGTTTTCCGAACCCGCGACGGCGCCGCACAAGAGCAGGGCGCCATCGGGCTGGGGAATCAGATCCTCTTCGATGTCGCGCAGGCTGACGATGCCGCCCAGGGAGCCGCCGAGCAGATAGAGCGGATCGGGAGGGCCGGGGCCGAAATCGGCGGCGATTTCGAGAAACTTCTCGTACAACTCGCCGTTCGCCAGGTGCGAATCGAATACCGCCCAGCCGGTTTGCAGGTAACTCGAAGCTGCCATCGCGTAGCCTTGGGATAACACAATGGCGGCGACTGCGCCAAGGCCGGGTTCGGGTTCGACCTCGCCTTCGTCAGCGACATTGACGTCGGATGCGGTCTCATCCCCGAGCAGACCGGCGGCGAGCAGGTCGAGCATATCGTCGCCGAGATAGGTTTGCAGGCCGTGATTCCAGATTACCAGCCCCTTGTCGGGCATCCAGCCTTCGGGAATGGCGATAGTGTAATAGCCGCCGTTTTCGGTCTGGCCGTACCAGACTGGATAGCAGCCCCCGATCGGAGTCCGGTACTGGTTTTCGGGGCAATCTTCGGCAGCGAAAAGCGGCAGGCAGGCAAATCCCAGCATGGCAGGAATCGCCAGCCGGATGAGAAATTTACGCATGTTCTCCGTAATCCCTGATTCGATACCATAGATTTCGGCAGAGTGGCGTCGGATCTAAACCGCCGGCATATCCGGTCTGCGCGCCAGATGGTCGGTGACCCGCTCCCAGCCCAGGGCGAATTCCAGCACCTTGCGGTCGCGGGCGAAGGGCCCCATGACCTGCATGCCCATGGGACGTCCGCCGGCGTCGAAGCCGGCCGGAACGTTGATCACGGGAATGCCGGCCAGACTGCCGCCGATGACCACTTCCATCCAGCGATGATAGGTATCCATGGCGCGGCCGTCGATCTCCGAAGGCCAGGGCGTGGTTTTCGGGAACGGAAATACCTGGGCCGTCGGCAACATCAGGAAATCGTAGCTCCCGAACAGCCGATTGACTTCAGCGTACCAGCGCCGTCTGATTGCATTGGCCCGATAGATGTCGTCGGCGCCGAGTTCGTAACCCATCTCGATTTCCCACACGAGTTCCGGCTTGAGCAGCGGCCGCAGATCCGAGTTTTCGTAGTACTCCCGCATGCCGATACGGCCCTGATTGCGCAGATCGAGCCAGCATTGGAACAATTCCGCCATGTCGAAGCGCGGCATTACCGGCTCGACGATGGCGCCATTGGCTTCCAGCGTCGCGAGATTGCTTTCGCACAATTCCATGATGCCGGGTTCCATTGCCAGGTAGCCTTCGTAGTCGCCCAGCCAGCCGATGCGCAGTCCGGCCGGTTCGAGCGGCCGATACTCGTCCGGTTCCGGCAGCGCCTGGCGCAATGCCGCCGGCTGCTCCGGCCCCGGCTCCATTGCCAGCGTGTGCAGCAGCCGGATGGTGTCCGCCGTGTTTCTTCCCATCGGGCCGGAAGTCGACAAGGTGCGTGAGAACGGATCGTCGCCGCTGACCAGGCCGGCGCTGGGGCGAAAACCGATGACGTTATTGAAAGCGCCCGGGTTGCGCAGCGAGCCCATCATGTCGCTTCCGTCGGCGGTCGGCAGCATTTGCGTGGCCATGCCGCAGGCCGCGCCGCCGCTGCTGCCGCCGCTGGTCAGTTCCGGGTTGTAGGCGCAGCCCGTGGCGCCCCAGACCGGATTGTAGGATTGCGAGCCGAGTCCGAATTCGGGGACGTTGGTCTTGCCGATGAAAATCGCGCCCGCGGCGCGCATGCTCGCTGCCACAGCGCCGTCCTGTTCGGCGATGCGATCTTCGAACAGGGGCGAGCCGCTGGTGTAAGGCAGCCCGGCGGCGGGTGTGAGGTCCTTGACTGCATGAGGCATGCCATGCATCCAGCCGCGGTATTGTCCGCGCGCGAGCTCCGCATCCGCGGTTTCGGCAAGGGTCAGGCATTCATCGTCGGGCAGCATGCCGATGACGGCGTTGTATGCGGGGTTGTAACGGCGTATGCGTTCGAGATAGGCCCTCATGACTTCCACACAGCCCACTTGGCGGCTGGCGATGGCGGTCGATAAATCGCCTGCGGAAAATGCCGTGATCTCCGCCGGCAGGGCGGCGGCGAAAGTGCGCCGCGTCGCGCCGCTCAGCGCGAGCGCGCCGACTCCCATGTGAATGCCCGTGGCAAGGAAATCTCTTCGCTTCATCGATTTATCCGCTGGATTTGCCGTATTCGATTTCCACGCCGACCTGCACGATGCGCGGTTTATCCGCGCCGGCGACTCCCACGTACTGAAAGACCCGACTATCGAGTTCCCGGGGTTGCGGCGTCTGCACGACGATGGTTGTCTTGCCGGTCAGCAAGGCGGCGAAGGGCGCCGCTTGGGTGCCCGCCGAAGGGTCGAGCGGAAAGCGGAAGCCTTGCGGGTCGGCGCTGCTGTACTCGACTTCACCGTTTTCGTCGCTGACCCAGAATTCGGTTATCACGGATTGCGCGCAAATTTGCGCCAGCGCGGCGTTGACCTGATTTCGGTCGAATCCCGCCCGGTTTGCAGCGGAAACGTATTGCGCCAGCAATTTCGCCGCCGCGATCATATACAAGGTGTGGTCTGTAGTTATCATTTTTCACCCTGGCAAGAATTGCGGGAGTTAAAAAATCCATAGCTGTTGCGCCGCGAGCAAAATCCCGGCGGTGGTGGCGAGCGTAAACAGCACCAACCAGCACACGCGGAGCGGCATCCATGACAAAAAGGCGCGCAAGTGAGAAATTTCTTCCTTGAGTTCTGACGTGACCATGCCAATCTTGGCATTGACCTTGACGATCTCGCCTTTGACCTCGGTGATCTCACCTTTAACTCCGGCAATCTCGCCTCTGAGTTCGGCGACCTCGCCTTTGACCTCGTCGACTTCGCCTTTCAATATGACCAAATCGGCCTTGGCGCCGAGATTTGCAACCTCCTCCTTGAAGGTTTCGTGAATCGCCCAAGCTATGGCGTCGGCCTGTGCCTGCTCCATTCCCGCTTCTCCGATCCGCCTGGCGACGGTCAAGCTGTCGTGTGAAGTATGCTCCATTGTCTGTCTCCCTATCAACAAAACGGAAAATTCTTAGTCGATAAGTCTATGAGCATTCGCGTAAATCGCAAGAATTCGGCGAAAAAATGGAAGCGCGGGCGAACCTGAACCTTTTGAAAGCTCGAAAGCCTTTGGTCAAGCGGGTCGAGATCAAGAACCTCTGACTAAGCGGGAATTACCTGCCTTGCAACAAGTGCAGCAGGGCCTGCGCCACAACGTCGGGCCGATGCGCGGGCAAGTCGTGGCCCGCGCCTTCCACGATCTGCCGGTCGATCAATTGCGTGAACCGGGCCTCGTCTCCGGCCGGGTTTCGCGCCGGGGGACCGAATCCGCTTTCGGCGGCCCGCAATACGATGGCCGGGACCGTAACCGGCGGACGTCCGGCAAGCAGGCGCTCGATTTCGGCGAACCGATCCTCCCCCGGCGCATTGCCGTGCCGGTGCCGGTAACTGTGGATCACGACATCGACGAAATCCGGATTGTCGAACGATGCCGCCGAAGCCGCATAGTCGGCGTCGGAATAAGTCCAACCCGGCGACCACGCATCCCAGAGCAGTCGAATGATGTCGTGCCGGTTTTCACGCAGGCCGCGCACGCCCCGTTCGGTATTGAAATACCATTGATACCAGAGGCGCGATTCGAGCAGGGCCGGCGCCGGACCGCCCGGTTCGAGCGTGTTCTGCACCGAATAGCCGCCCATGGCGACGATCGCGCTGACGCGGCCGGGATGCAGGATGGCCGCGATATTGGCTGCGCGGTTGCCCCAGTCGAATCCGGCGATGGCGAATCGTTCGATCCCGATCGCGTCGGCGAAGTCGATCAGATCCTGCGCCAGCGCCGATTGCTGCGCCATGCGCGGCGCGGACGGATCGAGAAAGCGAGTCGGCCCGTAACCGCGCAGATATGGCAGCAATACGCGATAGCCGGCTTCGCTCAAGCGCGGATGCACGCCGTCAAAGGAGCGCACGTCATAAGGAAAGCCATGCAGCAGGATCACCGGGAAGCCGTCTTCCGGGCCATGCCGCTCGTACCCGATGCGCAATACCCCGGTTTCTACGAAGCTGATGTCCGCAGCAGGCTGGGAGTACGCTTCCATGCTTCCCGTGGCCAGAACGGCAATCACGCAGACTGCAGCAGCAAGCTTCTTCATTGCCGCCTGCCCTTCGGTCATCCGAACAATAGTAAAGCCAGACCGGAATTCCATAGCTGTTGCGCCGTCAGCAGCAGTCCGGCGGCGGTGGCGAGCGTCAACAGCATCCACCAGCACACGCGCAGCGGCATCCAGGATATTTCGGCGCGCAGACCGGTTAGTTCATCTTTGAATTCGGACCTGAACTCGGAAATTTCGGATTTGAGCTCCGACTTGACTGTGTCGATCTTGGCATCGACCTTGGCGATCTCACCTCTTACTTCGGCGATCTCGCCTTTCAATATGGCCCAATCGGACTTGGTGGCGAAATTTGCGGCTTCCTCCTTGAAGGTTTCGCGAATCGCCCAAACTATGGCGTCGGCCTGCGCCTGCTCCATTCCCGCTTCCCCGATCCGTCTGGCGACGGTCAAGCTGTCGTGCGAAGTATGCTCCATTATCCGGCTCCCTACCAACAAATCGAAGTTTTTCTTCGGGAGTCAGTTTAGGTGCTTTCGCCAAAAACACGCGATTTCGTAAGAAAGAATCTCCGTATCCGATCATTGGACTTCCTCGACAGTGACCCTGGCTTTTTCCATTGCGTCCCTGATGGCCTGATCTATGGCCTCCATGACACCATCGTTGAGAGTGCTGCTCCACTCATTCATGTTTACTCCAGCCAGTGAGCCACCCGTATCCATGTAACCCCAGATGCCGAAGCCAGCCACGGCGCAGCTCAGGCTATTCTGCGATCTTCGATAGCCGAGGGAGCGCCGGTCGGTGGAGCAGACGTCCTCGGCATTCGAGGCAGTATTGAAAGCGGCGCCGATCTGGCCAGCAGCCTCAAGCAGATTGGCGCAGTCCAGTTCGTCCTGTTGAAGACAGTCCTGCACAAGCGCGGTGACTTGTTGAAAACCGAACGCAAGTTCCTCAAGGGTGGCGATTACTTCTTCTTCGTCCTGCGCCAAAGCAGACCAGGCCAAGGGGAAAAGCAATAAGACCACTATGGCGTATCTCATGGTGATTCTCCAGTTCGTGCCGGCGCAATGGCGCAGAGCACAAAAAAAGGGGCGGTCAAATGACCGCCCCTTGATTTTCCTGCTACTGGATTGAACCAGCTCCGGATTACTAGAAGTCGACAGTCAGACGACCGTAGTAATACGCTCCCTGCCAATCCATGCCGGTTGCCGACTCCCAAAGTCGTCCGCAACAGGTGTCGCCGATAACTCCCTGGGCAGGATACTCGTCGAACGCGTTCCTCGCTCCAAGCGACAAACGGAACGTGTCGTTGAAGCGGTATTGCCCTTCGATATCGGTGTACCAGGTGGGGTCGAAATGCTGATAGCGCAAACCGAGGGCATCGCTTCCTCCCGTATTGGAGTTGGTCGACTCTCCGTAGTAGCTCACGCGACCGATCAGCGTGAGCTGGTTCAACTCGTGTCGGGCCGTAATTACGCCGCGCCAGTTCGGATCGTAGTTCTCGAAGTCGTGCTGGGCTTCGTTGTTCAGATACCTGCCCACAACCGAGCGATCGGTGTCGAACTTGTTCTCGCTGAAGTTGAACGAGGCGGTCACGGTGGTCGTACCCATTTCGCCCCACTCAAACGGCGCAGTCGCCACAATATCCACACCCTGGGTGCTGGTGTTGAAGCCGTTGGTGAAGTAAAACACACCGCCGATCGAGTTGGCGCCAGCCACTCCGGCCGCATCGAGCGCAAGAAAGTTCTGATATGCCTCACCGGAGTTGGGATCGGTGGAAACGCTCCTGGTCGAAATCGCCCGGGTGCGATCCTCCACGTCTATGCGGAAGAAGTCCACCGTTAAATCGATGGTTTCAAGCAATTGCGCCGTGAACCCGAAAGTGAGATTTTCAGACTTTTCGGGCTTCAGCGGAACTGCGCCAAGGGCCTGGGCCACCGGCCCGCCCGCAGGAAACAGTCCGGTTGCCACCGGAAAGCCTTGGGGCAGTCTCGTCGACACGTTGGTGGTGCCCTGCTGGCCTGGGGTCGGCGCGCGGAAAGCGGTGCCGATCGAGCCGCGAACGCCGAAATTATCGGTCACGTCGAGTTGGGCCGCCAATTTCCACACGAGTTCCGCGTCGAAGTCGTCGTAGTCCTCGTAACGAACCGCGGCTTGCAGAAAAAGCTCGTCGGTAACGTCACCGCTTATGTCGCCATAAAGCCCGTAGGAGTTTCGCTCGTAGACATCGGAGAACTGCGGAGAATAACCGGGGAAGCCATTGGAACCGACGCCCACGACGTTCCAGACAGGATCGTTACTGTTGGCGCAATCCAGGCCAGCCACCGCCATCCCTTTTTCAGTCGGCGTGTCGCCGTTGCAGAAACCGTGCGGATCCCGGGTTGCGTAGGGACCGGCGCGATAGGAATCTTCCTCACCCTGCACCACGTCATAAGACTCGTCCATCCAAGAAGCGCCGAATGCCAACAGTGCGCCGTTGTCGAGTTCATAAGTGAAGTCCGCCTGCAACTGGGTCTCGCTGTTGATCAGGTCGCCCGGGCGGAACGAGGTCGGAGAATCCGGCCCCATGGAAGGGTTGATGGTGTTCTTCAGCGTGTACTGGATTTCGCTTTCGCCGCTGCGGACGCTGAAATCGTAGCCGAGACCGTTGTCCATCTCACCGCGGATGCCGCCGACGATGGAAACGTCGCGCACGTCGCCGAAGAAGCGAGGCGTGAAGCCGCCGGGATGCTTCTCAAGCGGGAAGTAGACCGAACCGTCTGGCTCGCGCAATTCCTCGATCGTGCCGTTGTAAGGATAACGATAGAAGAAGCTGCCGTTGCTGCTGCTGTCGGAAAAGTTGCCGAAGCCATAGAGTTCGTTGTTGCCGTCGAGATCGACACCGGCGTTGAAGAACACTCGGGCCGCTTCCGCGTCGGGCTGACCCCAGGGCTGCACCACGTCGCCGTCGCCGATATTGGCCATGTGGGTGCTGGACAGGAAGGCCTGATTATCCATTCCATAGTGGAGCCGCGTGGCGGGATTGCCGTTCCAGCCCACGCCCCGGATCTGACTCGCGCTACTGGCGTTCACAAAGCTGTTCCAACTCGGATCGTTGCGGTTCAGACAGAACCATCCTTCGCAATACTGGTTCGAGCGGGTGGTCTGGTCGGCTTCGTAGAATTCGCCCGAAATGCTGAGGAATCCGTCGTCGCCCAGGGGCAGGCCGATGTTGCCCTGCACCGTGGTCGATGCGCCGTCGCCTTCGCTGTATTGGCCGGTGTCGATGCTGACGCTGCCGCCTTCGCGGTTTTCCTTGAGCAGGAAGTTGATCACGCCGGCGATGGCGTCGGAGCCGTATTGCGCCGCCGCGCCGTCGCGCAGAACCTCGATGTTCTGGATCGCCACAGCGGGGATCGTCGCCATGTCGGGGCCTTGCGTGCCCGAACCGCCGATGGCCACGAGGGCCGCCCGGTGGCGCCGCTTGGAATTCACCAGCACCAGCGTCTTGTCGGTGGGCAGACCGCGCAGGGACGCCGGACGAATGAACGAGGCGCCGTCGGAAATCGGCTGACGCGAGATGTTGAAGGACGGCACCAGCGTTTTGATGATGTCGTTGGTGTCGGTGTAGGAAATCGCCTCGATTTCCGCGGCGCTGAAAACGTCGACGGGAACCGGCGAATCCGTTACGGTTCGCGGCCGGCCGCGTGCGCCGGTCACGATGATCTCTTCGAGATCGGCCGCGTCTTCCTGCGCCAGCGCCATCGGCGCGTAAACCGCGGGAGCCATGAGAGCCAGCGCTATCGCGGGCGACAGCAGTCTGGCTGTCTTGTTTCGTCTGAGCATTATCTTTCCCCTAACAGAACTACGGAATTTTGAGTTGCCCGTTCAGTAGGCGGGCTACGTGTTGCCAATTACCAGTTACAGGCATTCCTGATAACTGGAATTATCGAGAGCAGAGAGGATAGCTTGTCTGTGATTGGCAGTCAAACCAAAGTGTGAGAAGTTTCAGGATGGCTTAGCTCATTGAATATTTTCATATTTTTAGGAAATATGAACAATCGCTTAACGGATTTTCCTACGAAAATGACTGGCGGGCCGTCAGACGGCGGAGTGCATTCAGCTCGCGATAACTGATTGGCGCCGGCGCAAAGACGCCCCCCGGACGAATTCGGGGAAATCTCCGGCTTCGCGCATCTTCAATTTCAGGAAGTAAAATTTCGTGCTTCCGTGGCGGTTCTCCTTCCATTCATCGGTTCCGTTTCCATCAGCCGCTGGCGTGTTGTTTTGCGTTCAGCCGTGCGAATCGCGCCACGCCGCCGCGCCGGGCCAGCAGGCGCTCGCCGTAGCGGAGCGCCATGGCCGCGGTTTTCCAGCGTCCCGCCTGCATCACCGCCGCCAGCCCCAGGTCCGAGGCGATCATGTCCTGCGTCGCGCCAATCCGGGCGCTGTGCGACGAAAGACCCGCCACGACCTCCTCGTCGAATCCAGCCTTGCGCGCCATCTCCTTGAAGATGCGTGACACCTGGCTGGCGTCCAGACTTCGGCCTAATAGGCCGTTGGGGCGAAAGGAGCGGAAAATTCTTCCGTTTCGGATTCGGGCCTGTTCGAGCCACTCCCGCAACAGTTTCAACGTAAACGGGGTGAGATACGCTTCCGCGCCTTCGCCAGCCTGATCGGTTTTGCTTCGGCGCACCAGCAGCGTCGCTCCGCCATCCTCCGCTTCCGACAGATCGGATGTATCCAGCGCGACCAGTTCCGCGCACCGTAACATGGCGTCGTACATCACCGCGATCAAGGCCCGGTCGCGCAAGTCGGACAGCCGGCTGCTGACGGATTCGATCATGCGGTCGCGCATTTGCCAGGTCAGTCCCAGCGCCTGCCGCTGACGACAGCCTTTGCGCCGCTGCATGCATTGTAGCGCGAGCCTTACAACGGAAGTGTCGTTTGGATTCGCGTAACCGGTCGCCTTGTGCATGGCGCCGATGCTCGCCACGTAGCGCCGCACCGTCGCCGTCGCTTTGTCGCGGATGGCGAATTCGACAAAGCGGGCCACGGTCTCCGCCCGGGCGGGCAAAACCTGAAATCCGTGTCCGACGCACCAGTTCCCGAAAATTTCCAGGTCCGACCGAAGCGCGCGTCTGGTGTTAAAGCTCCAGACACCGCAGGCGGCGCACCACTTCTGTATGTCGACAATCGCCACGCCGAATCCTGCCAATAGTCGATCCATATCGCCTTTCCCTCTGACAACTCTCATGTCTTCTTCTCCTTATCTTGATGGGTTGGGTCGGAAATTCTACTCCCGATAATTCCAGTTATCGGGAGCGCTCTTGAGATGCGATCAAGAGTTCTTGGCCCGCCACGCCAACGGAGCGGGCGTTTCAAAATTCCATAGATCTGTTAGGGGAAAGATAATGCTCAGACGAAACAAGACAGCCAGACTGCTGTCGCCCGCGATAGCGCTGGCTCTCATGGCTCCCGCGGTTTACGCGCCGATGGCGCTGGCGCAGGAAGACGCGGCCGATCTCGAAGAGATCATCGTGACCGGCGCGCGCGGCCGGCCGCGAACCGTATCCGATTCGCCGGTACCGGTCGACGTGTTCGACGCCGCCGATATCGAAGCGATTTCGTATACCGACACCAACGACATCATCAAGACGCTGGTGCCCTCCTTCAACATCTCCCGTCAGCCGATTTCCGACGGCGCGACGTTTATCCGTCCGGCTGCATTGCGCGGCCTGCCGACCGACAAGACGCTGGTACTGGTGAATTCCAAGCGCCGTCATCGGGCGGCCCTCGTCACCACTGGTGGTTCGGGTACGCAAGGCCCCGACATGGCGACAATCCCAGCCGTGGCGATCCAGAACATCGAGGTTCTGAGGGACGGCGCGGCTGCGCAATACGGCTCCGACGCCATCGCCGGCGTGATCAACTTCCTGCTCAAGGACAACCGCGAAGGCGGCAGCGTCAGCATCGACACCGGCCAATACGGCGAAGGCGACGGCGCATCGACCACGGTGCAGGGCAATATCGGCCTGCCCTTGGGCGACAACGGATTCCTCAGCATTTCGGGCGAATTCTACGAAGCCGACCAGACCACCCGCGCGGAACAGTATTGCAACGGGTGGTTCTGCTTAGACTATGACAACCCGGATTACAACAATTTTGGTGGTTCTCGAGGTGGCCTGTTGGGAACCAGGAAGTTATACGCCGATGGCTGTCTGCCCGGAGCGGATGCCAGATATAGGGAATACTGCACCAATACCCACTTGGCCAACATCGGCGATGGAGATGTGGTGCAACCCTGGGGCCAGCCCGACACGGAAGCAGTCCGCATGTTCTTCAACGCCGGCATCGAACTCGATGACAACAATGAGTTGTATGGCGTCGGCAACTTTTCCGACAGCACGAGTAATGGCAGCTTCTTTTATCGTTATCCGTACAATGACGTGATCGAGGAATTGCGCGAACCCGACGGTTCGATCTACTTCCCGCTTGAAAAACACCCCGGCGGCTTCACCCCGCGCTTCTTCGGCGATGTGCGCGATGTGTCCATCGTCGGCGGCATCCGCGGCGAGATGGATAACAGCCTGTCGTACGATTTCAGCACCCGCACTGGCGAGAGCGAAATGCAGTACACGCTTAAAAACACCATCAACCCGTCGATGGGCCCCGACTCGCCGACTTCGTTCCGTCCGGGTGATCTGGTCAACAGCGAAACTCAGTTGCAGGCGGATTTCACCTATGAACTCGACAACGGCGCACTGCTCGCTTTTGGCGCATCTTGGATGGACGAGTCATATGACACCGTGGAAGGAGAGGAGGTTTCCTACAGAATTGGTCCGTATTCAGATGAAGATCCCCATGGATTATGTACGGACGAAGAAACCAAAATAGCCGCATCGAGAGGTTCGATGTCAGACGTGCCAACCACCAACATGCCAACTGCATTGGGGATGCAGGCCATAGCCAACGGTTCTTCCCTTGATTGTTCCAACAGATTAGACCCGGTATACACTGCCGTCGCCTACGGTTCGAACGGTTTTCCCGGCTATTCGCCCCAGATTGCCGACACCTATGAACGTAACTCCTGGGCACTATACGGCGACATCAGCGGTGACGTCACCGACCAACTTTTCCTGCAAGCCGCCGTGCGCTACGAAGACTACGACGACTTTGACGCGGAGCTTGTGTGGAAACTCGCCGGGCAGCTTGACGTGACCGACAATTTCGGTGTCCGCGCCTCGCTCGGCACGGCGTTCCGTGCGCCGACCCCGGGCCAGCAGGGTCACACCAGCGTTTCAACTATTCTACCTGATGGCTTTCCCGTCGCAGCCGGTCTGTACCCGGCCGGTGGTTCGATAGGCCAAGCGCTCGGTGCGGTTCCACTAAAGCCCGAGAAATCCGACAACTACACGATCGGATTCACCGCCCAAGTGATGGATACCACAGACGTGACGGTGGACTTCTACCGCATCGACGTGGAGGACCGCACTTACATAATCTCTAATCGCCCCGTGTCCGATGATCCAACTTCTGGCGAGGCTTATCAAAACTTTATTGCGCTTGACGGGGCAGGGGTGGCCAGTGCCAACACAATTGGCGTCGTGAGGTACTTCACCAACGGTTTCAACACCAGCACCCAGGGTATGGACATCGTGGCGACCACGCCAATCGAATGGGGCGAAATGGGTACAACCACACTTACAGCTTCGTTTAATTTCACCGAGAACAGTTTTGATACCGACCCGAGCAAGTTTCTGAACGCCGAGGACCGCTTCGACTTCGAGAATTTCGATCCGAACTGGCGCGGCGTAATCACCGCCCAGCATGAGGTGAACCAGCTCACGCTGATCGGTCGGGTGAGCTATTACGGTGAGTCGATCAACTCCAACACAGGCGGCGATCCTCTGCGATACCAGACCTTCGATCCGATCTGGTACACCGACATCGAAGGACAATATCGCTTCAACGACATGTTCCAGCTGTCGCTTGGCGCGAGGAACGTCTGGGATGAGTATCCGGCCCAGGATGCAATCGGCGACTACTGCTGCGGCCGTCTGTACTCCTCGGCAACCGGAATGGATTGGCAGGGAGCGTATTACTACGGTCGTCTGACTGTCGACTTCTGATCCCGCGCAACCAGCGCAAGCCAATGGGGGCGGCCAACTGGTCGCCCCTTTTTTTCGCCGAAATCGTGCGTTCTCCGCGAGCGTTCCTAGACTTGTCTACGAAGAATTTTTTCGTTTTGTTGGTAGGGAGCCAGATGATGGAGCATACTTCGTACGACAGCTTGACCGTCGCCAGACGAATCGGGGAAGCGGGAATGGAACAAACGCAGGCGGACGCCATAGCCATTGCGATTCGGGACGGCTTCAAGGAAGCCGCCGCGGGACTCGCGACCAAGGCCGATCTCGCCGAACTCGCGACCAGGGCTGACCTCGCCGAACTCGACGGCAAGATCGTCAAAATGGGGGCCAGGCTCGACAAGGTGGACGCCAGACTCGACAAAGTGGACGCCAGGTTCGAGCAAGTGGACGCGAGATTCGAACAGGTGGACGCCAAGTTTGAAAAAGTGGATGCCAGGTTTGAACAGATGGAAGGCAAGTTCGACAAGCTGGACGCCAGGATCGATGCGGTAGAGTCGGAACTCAAATCCGAGATCTCCGGATTCAGGTCCGAATTCAAGCAAGAATTAACCGATCTGCGCGCCGAAATTTCCTGGATGCCGGTGCGCGTGTGCTGGTGGATGCTGCTGACGCTCGCTACCGCCGCCGGACTGCTGCTGACCGCGCAACAGTTATGGATTTCCGGTCTGGCGCAAACCTTGTTCGGTTGAACCGCTGAGCCCTATTGATCGGCTTTGCTGTTGATCTCGGCGTAGACCCTGGCGCTGCCGTCCTTGTGCAAAAGCAGGATCTGGTAAGGCGTGAACCGGTCGCCGATCTCCATTCCCGGCCCGCCGATGGGCATTCCCGGCACCGCCAGTCCGATAGCGTTCTCCGGCGGGTCGGCCAGGAACATGTCGATGTACTTCTCGGGAATATGGCCTTCGAAGATGTAGCCCGAGGCGGTCACGGCGGTATGGCAGGAGTGATATTGCGGCCGCAATCCCAGATCAAGCTTGACGCGGTTGATGTTCGCCGGATGGAAAATCGTCGACTCGTAGCCGTGCTCGTCCATGTGCTCGATCCATCCCACGCAGCAGGCGCAGGTGATTTCCTTGTAGACGTTCAAGGTGATGTCGTCGATCGATTGCGCCGCGGCGGAAGGCATGTGCAGCCAGACCGTGACGGCGGCCGCCATTGCGCAGATCCTGAAAATTCCGCGTGGCTTTCCGGTTGGATTGTCGCTGTTCATGTCGTCCTCGCTTATTCCGCTACGCCGTCGGCCAGATCGTAGATCCGCTGCACGGTGAGCATATCGGCGCCCAGTTCACTGATGCCGAGGCTGTCCTGATGGTGCCGCAGATCGACCCGCGCCGCGGCCTCGGCCGCAGGGTAACCCTGGTTCTTCAGCCGCATCACCTCGGAGTGCAGATCATTATAGTACGCCTGCACGTAGTCGATGATGCGCAGATCCGAAAATCCTTCGCCATGTCCCGGCAGTACGAGTTCGATGTCGAGCTGCTTGAGCCGGCCGAGCGTCGCGCCCCATTCGCCGACATAGCCGTCGCCCATGTAGGAGGGCCGGCCGAGCATCATGTCCCCGGTAAAGACGATCTTCTCCTCCGGCAGATAGACCGCCAGATCGCCGCCGGTATGGGCGCGTCCGAGCCAGACGAGCTGGATTTCCCGGCCGCCGCGATACAGCGTCATGCGGTCGCTGACCGAGACATTGGGCGCTACCGGGTCGGTCTCTTCCTGTGAACTCACGTGGGCGCGCCAGAAACTCAATTCGGTTTCCAGGCCGGCGCGTTCCGCGGCGTCATCGGCGGCGGCGAGCCGCGTCTCGATATCCGCCACGGTGTTGTCGAAGCGCTCCAGCGAACGCAGATAAGTGGGGTCATTGAGCGGATCGTTGCTTAATCTGGCGCGGGTGTATTCGTGGCCGATCACCTGGATATCGTCGCCGAAGGCCTGGGTGCCGAAGGCGTGATCGTAATGAAAATGCGAATTGATGACCGTGGTTACGGGTTTGTCGGTCACGACCGCGATCGAGTCGAGCAGGGCGGCGCCGGCGGCGGGGGTGACGTGTGAATCGACGATGACCACGTCTTCGTCGCGTTCGATGACCAGGGCGTTGCTCATGGTGTAAACGGTCCCGTTGCCGACCGCGAACCAGACGCCGTCGGCGACGAGCTGCATGTTATGGGTATCGGTTTCGACGATTTCCTGGGCCTGGCTCGCCGCGGCGGGCAACAGGGAGCAAATCACGGCCAGACATGACAGCATGCGCATGGCGAAAACCTCCAATGGCTGCTGGAAGATGTCCGGCAAGTTAACAAATGCGCCTGAGCGCGGCAACAGATTCAGGCGCGGCCGAATTGGCGCACGAGCATCGCGGCCAGGCAGAGAAAGAGTATGCCGGGAATGATCGGCAGCAACAGGCCGGCAAGGCCGATGATCGCGCAGGCGGCAATGGCCACTAGCAGTATCGCCCGTACGATCAGATTGCCCAGGTTCAGTCTTCGAACTTTTCTCATGAGGTTCTCCGGTTATACCTGGAATAATTCCAGCAGTATTCGTGCCAATTTATAACCTATTGAAACAACAATAGTTTTTAACTCCAAATCGCGGAATGCCAGATTATTTTGGCGAAAGTAGCCAAATCTTGGGCAATTGCCCGTCGCCCGGTTTGGAGCAGCCCGGTGATTACCGTCACATTCATTGGTCGATCATCATTGGTCGATCAGATTGAAAAAGCGGGAGTGGGGCATTATGCTGCGCGCCATGTCCGAATCCACCCACACAATCCAGGCGCCGGTCAGCGGCAAGGCCAGAATCCGGTCGATCGATACCCTGCGCGGCGTCGCGTTGCTGGGTATCCTCGTCATCAATATTCTGGCTTTCGCCCAGCCGTTCGGCTCGATGTTCGATCCTCGTGTCGACGGCGCCACGGAAGGGGCGAATTTCGCCTTGTTCGCGGGCGCCGAGATATTCGTCGAAGGCGGCATGCGGGCGATCTTCTCCATGCTGTTCGGGGCCGGGCTACTGATTTTCATGAACAAGCCCGGAGCGGACGCGGGTGAAGTGCGCGGGCTGTACTACCGGCGCACCGGCCTCCTGGTCCTGTTCGGTCTGTTCAACGCCTACGCGTTGCTCTGGGTCGGCGACATCCTGTACATCTACGGTATGACCGGGCTGCTGCTGTTCCTGTTTCGGAACCTGAGCCCGAACAAACTCCTTTTCTGGGCAATCGGCGTGTTGTTGTTCACGACCCTGATTCACGTCGGCCTGCATTACTCGCTGCGGCAACTCGGCGAAATCGTCGCGGAGGCGCAAGCGCTCGGACCCGGTGCGGAGCTGACGGAACTACAGCGGGAGTCGGTCCAGGCATGGGACACGATGCTCGCGGAACAGGGCCTCAGCGAAGCCGGCCAGGCAGAAGAAGTCGAGACCAGGCACTCGGGCTATGTAGACAACTTCGTGTTCTCTGCAAGCCTTACGATCTACATGCAGACCATCGGCCTGCTGGTCTTTGGCCTGTGGGACACGCTCGGCATGATGCTGCTCGGCATGGCGCTGATGAAGTGGCGGGTTTTCGACGCCTCGCGCAGCATACGATTCTACCTGCTGCTGATGCTGCTCGGATTCGGCGTCGGTCTGCCGCTGAACGCCTGGGAAACCATGACTTTCGTGGAAAGCGGATATCAGTTGCACTGGCAGTCCATCAACCGGCCGACCTACGATCTTGGGCGGTTGTCGCTCGCCCTTGGATATATCGGTCTGGTGATGGTGGTTTGCCGTTCCGGCGTATTGACGCGTCTGCAAGCGGCCCTGGCCAATGTCGGCCGGATGGCGCTGACGAACTACCTGATGCAGACGATAATCTGCAATCTGGTTTTTCTCGGCATCGGCTTCGGCCAGTTCGCCTCATGGGACCGTTCTGGCATGTACCTGTTCGTGCTGGGCGTTTGGCTCTTCCAGATCGTCTTCAGCCATATCTGGTTGCGACACTACCGGTTCGGACCTTTTGAATGGCTCTGGCGGAGCCTGACCTATCGCCGCCGGCAGCCGATGCTCGAAGCCGGCAGTTAATCCTTGAGATTTCGTGAAACTGCCGGGCTGCGTCCATGCACGCCGGCCGGTTTGCCGGTTTGCCAAATTGACAGCTTCGTGAAAGATTGTTATGCAAATTGCGTTTTTCCAGGTTGATCGGAGCACGTTCCGGGAAATGGTGCGCATCGCCGTTCCGATGGTGGTGTCCCAGGGAACTTTTGCGCTCATGATCTTTACCGACCGCTATTTCATGTCCCAGATCAGTCCGACACACATGGCGGCCTCTCTTGGCGGCGGGGTCGCGGCGTTTTTCTCGTTCTGTTTCTTCACCGGGCTGTTCTCTTACAGCAACGCGCTGGTGGCCCAGTACTTCGGCGCGAAAGAACTCCACAAGTGTCCGAAGGTAGTTACCCAGGGACTGATCCTGTCGGTCGTGAGCCTGATTCCGCTCGCCGTCATCACGCTCGGGGTTCTGCAATTGTTTAATCTGCTCGATCACGACCCGCGGCTGGTCGAACTCGAACGCGTCTATTTTCTGATCCTCATGGCGGGAGTGCTGCTGCCGCTTGCGAAAACCTGCTTCTCATCGTATTTCGCCGGCATCGGCCGCACTCGCATAGTCATGATCTGTGATATCTGCGGCCTGCTGCTCAATGTGCCGCTCGCCTACGTTATGATATTCGGCCATCTCGGGTTGCCGGCCATGGGCATCGCCGGCGCCGCCATCAGCACCAATATCGCGACGCTGTTTTCGCTCGGACTGTTCGTCTGGTTCTACATGAAACCCTTTCATCGCGTCCGTTTCAGGGTCATGCAGTCCTTTCATTTCGACGCGGGGATCACGCGCCGCTATCTGCGCCTGGGGCTGCCTTCCGCGGTGGAACTGTTCCTAAATGTCGCGGCGTTCAACCTGTTTCTGCTCATGTTCCAGTCTTATGGCATCGTCGCCGGCGCGTCCGCGGCAATCGTCTTCAATTGGGACATTCTTTCCTTCGTGCCGATGATCGGTCTCAACATCGCCGTGATCAGCATGATCGGCCGTTTCGTCGGCGCCGGCGACATGGAACGGACCAACCAGGTAATCCGCGCGGGATTCGCGCTCGGCCTGTGCTATTCGGCGGCGCTTGCCGTCACGTATATCGTGTTCCGTTTCCCGCTGGTCGAAATTTTCACGCCGCCGGGCGGAGACTTCGAAGAAATCCGCGCGCTCGCCGGCTTCATGATGGTCGGGCTGTCCTGCTACACCATGGCCGACGCCACCTGCCTGGTCGCCGGCGGCGTGCTGCGCGGCGCCGGCGATACGCGCTGGCTGATGATCGCCTCGGTTACCTTGCATTGGCTGATGCTGGTGGTTCAGTACTTCGTCATCCTCGTATGGCGGCTGAGCCCCCAGGTTTCCTGGATCGTCCTGACCTTGCTGGTGTTCAGCATCGCCGTCGTTTATGTAACGCGCTTGCGGGGCGATAGCTGGCGCAGCGAGGAAAAACTCGCCGCCGTCATGGGTGAGGACTGATCGGCGCAGCCGATCGGAAGCAAAGCTTCCGAAAGTCCGAACGGCTTGCCATGGAGGGCAAGACTGGGGCCAATCGAAGCCAATGAACCTGCGCCAGGGATGGCAAGTACAACCCGTCAGAATTCCCCTACGGCTCTCTGCGCTTGTGGATTCGCGCGGCAACAGGTAGCCTCTACCGATCAACTTCGCTGGATTCCAGGTGTATTGATGAAAAGAACCGTCGGCGTGTTGCTGCCCGCCCTCGCCTTGCTGGGATTGACTGTTACCGTCGCGTTTTCCCAATCCCAATACCCCGAAGGTCTGCTGAACCAGAAATCCAGCTTCATGCGTTCCGCCGCCCGGGCCATGGGAGAGCCTTTTCGCGGGCTGACTACCTCCGAAGGCCTGATCGAAGGCCTTTTCTCCGTGCGGGAGACCGGAGTTTCCACGGCGCCGGTTCTCGAGGCGGCGAATGCGTTTCTGGCGACGCTGGACACCGCCGCATTGAGCCGCTCGCATTTCGCCATCGAGGATCCGGAATGGCGCGACTGGTCGAATGTCGATGTCGGCATCTTCGCCCGCCGCGGCATCAGCCTGGAGGAGATGAACGAAGAACAGAAAGCCGCCGCCTGGAACCTGCTCGATCGATCCCTCAGCGCGGCGGGAGTGGAGAAGACCCGCAGCATCATGCGCACCGAACAGCGGTTGTTCGAAATAAACGGCGAACCGATTCGCTATCACGAGGAGAAATACTATTTCACCTTCATGGGCATGCCTTCCGAATCCGGGCCCTGGGGCTGGCAGCTTGACGGACATCACCTGGTGATCAACTACTTCGTGCTCGGCGACCAGGTCGTGATGACGCCCGCGTTCTGGGGCGGCGAACCGGTCGTGGCCGAGGCCGGCAAGTATGCCGGCAATATCATCTTGCAGGCCGAGCAGGATCTGGGCCTGGCCCTGATGCAATCCCTGAGCGCGGAACAGCAGGCGGCCGCTACCATCGATTCGGAAAAGACGCGCAACAATCTGATCGCCGCGGCGAACCAGGACAACCTGGTGCTCGACCCGGAAGGCATCCGCGCCACCGAGCTCGACAGCGCGCAGCAACTCGCCCTGCTCGGCGTTATCCGCGAATACGTCGGCAATCTGCGCGATCCCCATGCCGAGGTCACCATGGAGGAAATCGGCGAACATCTCGGCGACACCTGGTTCGGCTGGCGCGGCGCCACCGAGGACGACGCGGTGTTCTACTACCGCATACAAAGCCCGGTCATCCTCATCGAATTCGATCATCAGAATCCCGTGGGAACCTTGCAGAAGAACCAGCCTGGCGTTCCCACGAGAGACCATATCCACACCGTGGTGAGAACACCCAACGGCAACGATTACGGCAAGGACCTGCTCGCGCAGCATCTGGCGGCGCAACCCCATTGATCATGAAAATCATTCTCCGAACCCTGTTTGTCTGCGTATTTGCCGCCTGGGCGATTCCCGCGCTTTCCCAATCTCCCAACGCCTTCGGCATTCCCACGGCGGAGTGGCCGAATCCTGCAGCGGGCATCGTCGCCGTGCCGGGCAGCCGCGCCCAGGGATTCGCCGGCCAGGGGCGGTCCGAGGTAATCGCCCGCCATGGCATTGTCGCGACCAGCGACCCGCTGGCCGCGCAGGCCGGGCTTGAGATCCTGCAACAGGGCGGCAACGCGATCGATGCGGCCGTGGCCGCCGCGGCGGTGCTCGACGTTACCTCGCAGAACGATACCGGTCTGGCCGGGGATCTTTTCGCGCTGGTCTGGAGTGCGGCCGACCGCAGGCTGTATGCGCTGAACTCGGCCGGCTGGGCGCCGGCCGGCTGGACGCCCGGGTTCTTCAAGGAGCAACTGGGAGTCGAAAGAATACCTGGGCGCGGAGTCAATTCGGCCACGGTGCCGGGCGCCGTAGCCGGCTACGACGCATTGCTCGAGCGCTTCGGCACCATGGATTTCAGGCAGACGCTGGAACGCGCGGCGCGCATCGCCGAAGAGGGCTGGGGGCAGTCGGAACGGCGGCACGTGGATCTGACTCGCCAGGTTGGGAAGTTACTCGAAGACCCGGATTCGGCCCGCGTGTTTCTCGACGGCCGCGAGGCGCCGGCGCTGTATTCGATCATTCGCAATCCCGGCCTGGCTGACGCTCTGCGGATTTTGCAGGAAGAAGGCAAGGACGCGTTCTACCGTGGGGCGATCGCCGATGCCCTGGTGGCGAAAGTTCAGTCGCTGGGCGGAGTCATGACGCATGAGGATCTGGCGGAGTTCGAACCCGAATGGGTCGAACCCATATCCACCAGCTATCACGGCCATGACGTACACCAGTTGCCGCCCCCGGGCCAGGGCTGGGCGGCGCTGGAAATGCTCAATATCCTGGAGATGTGCGCTCCCGTGCACGGACTCAATCTTTCCGCGCTGGGGCCCTCGAGTCCCGACTACTGGCATTTCATGGTGGAAGCCAAGAAGCTGGCCTATTCCGACTTGCAGGCCTACAACGCCGATCCGCTGTTCAATCCGCCCCCGCTCAATCAATTGCTGTCGAAAACCTACGCGCTTTCGCTTTGCGACCGGATCGACATGAACAAGGCCGCCGAGCCTTCGGTTACCGGCGGACTCGACGGCGGCACGATCTACCTCACTACCGCCGACCGCTGGGGCAACATGGTCTCCCTGATCCACAGCATCTTTTCGGTATACGGCAGCGGCATCACGATTCCGCCTTACGGCATGATCCTGCATAACCGCGGCGTGGGCTTTACGCTCGATGAGGATCATCCCAATGTCGTGGCGCCGAGAAAGCGGCCATTTCATTCGATCATCGCCGGTTTCGTCTCCCGCAACGGCGAGCCGTTGATGACATTCGGCAACATGGGCGGTGCGGTGCAGCCCGAGACCCACGCCCAGCACATGGTTAACGTGATCGACCATGGCATGAACGTGCAGATGACTACCGACGCGGCGCGTTTCACGCATAACCAGAACAGCAACGTGTTGTCGCTGGAGCACAATCTGTTCGATCTGGTCGGGCCGGCGCTGCGCGCGCGCGGACACAACGTGCGCGGCGTCGACGGCGGCGCGGTAGGGGGCTACCAGGGCATCCTGTTCACGCGCGACCCGGAAATGACGCCGCCGTTATTCAATCAGCAAAGCATCGACGAAGACCTTCCGGTGAATGGCGTCTATCGCGCCGGTTCCGACCATCGCAAGGACGGTCAGGCCGTCGGTTGGTGAGTGCAGGAGAAAAGGGGAATCAATATGTCTGAAGTGAGCTGGTTGGCCGTTATTGTCGCGACGGTCCTGAGTTTCATGTTAGGTGGGCTGTGGTATTCACCGCGGGTTTTTGGCGCCAGATGGGCCGAAGGCTGTAGAGTCGACCTCGAGTCGGAGGATGCCGGCAAACACGCGGTCAAGGCGTTGTCGGTGCAGTTCGTCAGCACCCTGCTGTTGGCCTGGCTGCTCGGCGCGATGGTGGACGCCGGCGAATGGCTCATGATCGCGGTAACCGTGAGCGTGGTGGCGGTAATTCTGATTTCGGCGGGACTGTTTCATCGCAACAGTCATTTCGCCGCGGTCATCGAGGGCGTCTTTGTCGTGGTGATGTCCACGGTGATGGTTGTCGTGCACCTGGTGCTCTAGCCGGCGTATTCCGCATGCATCCGGACGAGTTCCCGCGCGGCGGCGCCCGGGTCTGACGCGCCGAAGATCGCGTGTATCACGGCCAGCAGGTCGGCGCCTGCAGCCAGCGCCTGTGCCGCATTGTCCCGGTCTATTCCGCCGATGGCGGTTATCGGCAAGTCCAGCGACTTACGCGCCGCTTGCAATGTTTCAAGCCGGGCAGAGGGGGCGTGCGGTTTGCTGACCGAGGGGAAGAATCTTCCGAAGGCGACATAGTCGGCGCCCTGGACCTGCGCGGACCGGGCCAGTTCCAGCGAGTCGTGACAGGTAGCGCCGATTATGGCGCCGGCGCCGAGCGCGGCGCGGGCGCCGGCGATATCGGGATCCGTCCTACCCAGGTGAACGCCGTCGGCGCCGCATTGTGCACACAATTCCACGTCGTCATTAATGATTAGCGGCACCTCGTGGCGCCGGCAGACCGCAATCAGCCGCGCAACCTGGCTGCGGGCCTCGTCCCGGTCGCCATGCTTGGCGCGGAATTGCAGCATAGCGATGCCGGCCCCCGCGACTTCGCTCAAGATATCCTCATGATCGGGCCGATGCATGAAGGCATCGTCCGTAATCGGATAAATTCCGGAAAAACTCATGGCTCTCGCGTAAAGCCCCGTTCCGGCAGATGCTGGCCGGCCCCGGCGCGCCAGGCCCGACTGAGAGATTCCCAGGTATATTGCTGCGCCTCGCGCAAGGCGCTCTCCATATCGCGGCCCAGGGCGAGATTGCCGGCGACAGCGCTGGCAAGGGTGCAGCCCGAGCCATGGAATTCATGTTCCAGTCTCGGCCAGCGGAATTCCGAGGATATACAAGTAGCTTCATCGATTGCCCGAAACCAGCGATTGACCACGAACTCTCCCGATTCGTGGCCGCCGGTCAGCAATACATTGCGGCAGCCCCGGCGCAGCACCTCTCCGGCCGCCGCATCGGGCGAGTCAGCCTTCGGCGCCAGTTGCGCCAGCTCCACCGAGTTGGGAGTAACTATCGTCGCCAGCGGCAGCAGCAGTTCACGCATGGCTGCGAGTGTTTCGGGCCCCGCAAAGGCATAACCGCCGCCGGCGGCGCTGACCGGGTCCATGACGACGGGAATATCCGCGTGTTTGCGCAATATTCCACAAACGGTCTTCACCGTGGCGGCGCTGCCAAGCAGGCCCAGCTTGAAACAGCGAACCGGCATGTCCGCCAATACGCAATGCGCCTGTTCCGCCAACAGGTCGGCGACTACGGGAACCATCCGGCTTGCGTTGACGGTGTCCTGCACCGTGAGCACGGTCGCAACCGGAGCGCAATGACAGCCGAGGCCGAGCAGGGTTTCCGCATCGGCCTGCAGGCCGGCCCCGCCGCTGGGGTCGAGGCCGGAAAAACAGAGGACGACGGGCTTGCCGGCGCTCATAGGGATCACAATACCGGTTTTACGACGATCAGAACGACGATGGCGATCAGCAAAAAGACCGGCAGTTCGTTGAATACGCGGAAGAATACATGGCCGCGCTTGTTGCTGCCGTCGCGCAAGGCGCTCATGTAGACCCAGCACATGCCGTGATAAACGAGCAACAGGGCGACGAGGGCCAGTTTGACCTGCATCCACCACCAGGCGAGGAAGTAGTCCAGGTTTTCGAACAGCAGCCAGAATCCGAACAACAGCGTCGCCGCGGCGGAAGGCGTGGCGATACCCCAGAACAGCTTGCGTTCCATGACGACGAATCGGTCACGGCTGATCGCGTCCTCGCTCATGGCGTGATAGACGAAGAGCCGCGGCAGATAGAAAAGACCGGCAAACCAGCACACCATGGCGATGATGTGAAAGGACTTCAGCCAGAGCATGGAATTTTCTCGCTGGCCATCGAACGTGTAAGATACCCGCCTTTTCGGGCGGCGGAAGCAGTCTAGCATGATAACCGCGGGCATAGTGGGCGGCACCGGGTACACCGGCGTGGAGTTGTTGCGCCTGTTGGCGGGCCACGCGCAAGTCGAAGTGAGCCTGGTAACTTCGCGCGAACTCGCGGGGACCGCCGTCGCGAAACATTTCCCCAATCTGCGCGGCCGCTTCGACCTCGATTTCAGTGCGCCGGATCCGGCGGCGCTGGGCGAGTGCGACGTGGTTTTCTTCGCCACGCCCCATGCGGTCGCCATGAAATCCGCCGCCCGGGTTCTCGCCGGGGGCGCCAGGGTGATTGACCTGTCGGCGGATTTTCGCATTCGTGACATCGGCTGCTGGGAGCAATGGTACGGCGCCGCTCACGAATGCCCGGAACTCGTGAGCGAGGCGGTTTATGGACTTCCCGAAGTCAATCGCGAGCGTATTCGCGATGCGCGGCTGATAGCGGTTCCCGGTTGCTACCCGACAGCAATCCAGCTCGCCTTGCTGCCCTTGCTGGAAAATCGCCTCGTGGACGAAACACGGCTGATCGCCGATGCGAAATCCGGCGTCAGCGGCGCGGGCCGCAAGGCCGCGGCCGAATATCTGCTTTGCGAAGCGTCCGAATCGATCAGCGCCTATGCCGTGGCGGGACACCGGCACCACCCGGAAATCGTGCAGGGACTTGAAACGGCGGCGGGCGGACCTGTCACCTTGACTTTCGTGCCGCATCTGGCGCCGATGATCCGGGGCATTCTGGCCACCTGTTACGCCCCGGCGCGCGACCCCGGCGCCTGCAGCGCCGACCTGCTGCAATCCACGTTCGAACGGCGTTACGCCGGCGAACCATTCGTGCAGGTACTGCCCCGGGGCGAACTGCCGGCGACCCGTGAAGTCCGCGGTTCAAACGTCTGCGAAATCGCCGTACACTACGACGAAAGTACGGCGATGGCGGTTGTTCTGGCGGCGGAGGACAATCTGGTCAAGGGAGCGGCCGGTCAGGCGGTACAATGTATGAACATCGTTTTCGGCTGGAACGAATCCGAGGGTCTGGAGGGAATCGGACTTTTACCCTGACTTGCTCGTGACGGTTGCGGCAATCGCGATTGCAAGTTTTTTTGTTGGAGAGGATATGCATGTTGAACAAGAAGCCGGGAGGCGACATGACCACTGATAGTACGAAAAACCACACTCTGATTTCCGGTGCCACGACGGTGAACGGAGATATACATTTCGAAGGCGAACTCATTATCGAAGGGCGCGTTGTCGGCAAGGTGCTGGCGGAGGAAGGCTCGGAAGCGCAATTGCGGGTCGCCGAAAGCGGGTCGATCGAAGGCGACGTGGAAGTTCCGCTCGTGGTCATAAACGGCAACGTAAACGGCAATGTGCGGGCGTCCAAGCACATTGAACTGGCCGCGCAGGGCCTGGTCAACGGCAACGTGGTCTATAACCTCATCGAGATGGTCATGGGTTCGGCGGTGAACGGCAGTCTGACCCGCATGGACCGGGAAGAGCCGGAAATCGCCTTGCTTGAACTAGACAAGGAAGAAGGCGTGGAGGGTTGAGCAGATATGTCTGTAGTTCAGTCCCAGGATCCCGTGGTCATGCACTTCACCGATCAGGCGGCGGAGAAGGTGCATCGGCTGATTGCGGAAGAGGGTAACGACAATCTGAAATTGCGCGTATTCGTCACCGGCGGCGGCTGCTCCGGTTTTCAATACGGTTTTACCTTTGACGAAGAAGTGGCCGAGGACGATACGGTGATACGAAACGCGGGAGCGAGCCTGCTTGTCGATCCCCTGAGCTTTCAATACCTCGTCGGCGCCAGGGTCGATTACGTCGAAGGGCTCGAAGGCTCACGTTTCGTCGTCGACAATCCCATGGCCGCTACCACTTGCGGCTGCGGAGCGTCTTTCTCGATCTAGGCCTGCCGCGAGGCGATCAGTCGGCGCTGACCCCGGCGCTTCTCCTGACCAGTTCCCTACCCCGCGTATCGAATTGCGCCAACAGGTTTTCCGTGTGGCTTCTGAAACGGTCCATCTCACCGGCGGCGATGCCGGGAGCCGAAGGCAACAGTTCGTTGGCGCGGGCTGGATTGCGGGGCACACCGTCCTTCAGCACTTCGTAATGCAGATGTGGACCGGTCGCGCTGCCGGTCGAGCCCACGTAGCCGATCACATCGCCCTGGCGGACCCTGACTCCGGGCTTCATGCCGTCCGCGTATCGGGACAGGTGGGCGTAACGGGTCTCGAAACCGCCCGCGTGAGCGACGATGACGATATTGCCGTATGAGCCGTAGCGGGAGGCGCGGGTTATGTTGCCGTCGCTGGTAGCCCGGACCGGCGTGCCCGTAGGCGCGGCATAGTCGGTGCCTTCATGCGGGCGAACCTTGTTGAGAATGGGGTGCAGGCGCTTCGGATTGAAATGTGAACTGATTCGGAACACATCGAGCGGATTCCGCATCATCCCGGTTCGCATGCTGTTGCCGTCAGGGCTGTAGTAGCCTGTCAGGCCGTCCGCGGTCTCGTAACGCACCGCCAGATGTTCCTTGCCACGATTTACGAAGCGCGCCACGAGCATGTCGCCTTCGCCCACGTACTCGTCCTCGAGGAATTGCTGTTCGTAGAAAATCGTGAACTGGTCGCCGGGCTGGGTGTCGAGCATGAAATCTATCTTGCCGCCGAAAATGTCGACCATGCGCATGCTTTGCGTCGGCGGCACCCGCTCCCGCTCCGCCGCCGCCAGCAGGCTGCTGTAAACCGTACCGCCCTTGATTTCCGTTTCTATGCGCGGTGTGTGCCTGATTGATTCGATGCCGAATTCCTGCCCGTCGCGCTTGAAAGCGAGTTCCTGCAGCGGCGACCGGATCAGCCGGAACTCGTCAAGATCTCCGGAATCGCCAAGCCTGAAACCGAGCTTGTAGCCTTCCTTCATGGCGTTCAGAGTCTTTGCGTCCTCGCCGCTGCGCAAGAGCCGCGCGAGATCCGCCGGGTCGAGTTCCAGTTCAACGAACAATTCGCTCAAGGTATCGCCGTAACTGACTTCGACGAATTGCCAATCGGTGGATTGCCGCAGCGAGGGTAGAAGCTCCGGCTCCGCCTCGGATTCGGGCGGCTGCGCGGATTCGACTACGGGAATTTCCGGCAAGGCCGGCAGATCGGCGGCGATCTCGTGAGCGGAAACCAGTGGAAAGGGCTCGGATTCGGCCGGCGCTTGCAGCAAGCTTGTGACAAACAGGCCGATCGCACCGAACGGTATCAGCGCCACCGTAATGTTTCGGCCATCCCTTTGCGGGTGGCGTTGCATGGATGAAAAGCGGATGGCGATTCCTCCAATACGCCGGTCCCTGCCGACGATCCTTGCGCCAAAACGTCAAAGACTACACGTTTTTGGTAGCCGTTTCACCCGCTCACGCTGCCAACTATAGTACTATCGGCGCGGCCATGGCGCACGAAACCATAATCGCAGATCTCGAATCGAGAAATCTCATCGCCCAACTCGCGGGCGGCGACGAACTCGTGCAGCATCTCGCGGACGGCAGCCGCACGGTTTATTGCGGCTTCGATCCCACGGCGGAGAGTCTGCATATCGGCAATCTCCTGCCATTGCTCGCGCTGCGGCGCTTCCAGCTCGCCGGACACAGGCCCATTGCCCTCGTCGGCGGCGCCACCGGCCTGATCGGCGACCCCAGTTTCAAGGACTCCGAGCGCAAGCTCAATTCAGTGGAAGTCATAGCCGATTGGGTCGAGCGGATCAAACCGCAACTTGCCCGCTTTCTCGATTTCGACTGCGGGGCCAATTCGGCGCTGCTCGTCAACAACCTGGAATGGACCCGGGATTACGACATGCTCGGCTTCCTGCGCGACGTCGGCAAGCATTTCTCGGTCAAAAACATGATCCAGAAGGAATCGGTGCGGCAGCGGATCGAGCGCGACGGCGAGGGGATTTCCTACACCGAATTCAGTTACATGATCCTGCAATCCTTCGATTTTTCGGAATTGCGCAAGCGCTACGAATGCACGATACAGGTCGGCGGCAGCGATCAATGGGGCAATATCACCGGCGGCATCGATCTGACCCGGCGCCTGCACCAGCAGCAGGTCTACGGCGTGACTTTTCCGCTCGTCACCAAGTCCGACGGCTCAAAGTTCGGCAAGACCGAAGCGGGCACGATCTGGCTCGATCCCGCCAAGACTTCGCCCTATGCCTTCTATCAGTTCTGGCTCAATGCCGCCGATGCGGACGTATACGATTTTCTGCGCTATTTCACCTTCCTGGCGCCCGCGAAGATCGAGCAGATCGAGCGCGCCGACGCCGCTTCGCAAGCCCGGCCCGTAGCGCAGGGCGTTCTCGCGCAGGAAGTAACCAGGCTCGTGCATGGCGAGCAGGGCCTGGCCGCGGCGGAGAGAATCACCGGGGCGCTGTTCTCGGGCGAGGTTTCCGGGTTGGGGGAAGATGACCTGCGGCAACTGGAACAGGACGGCCTGCCTTGCACCGGAATCGCGCCGAAAACCGCCTTGCTCGACGTGCTCGTGGAATGCGGCCTGGCGCGGTCGCGGCGCATCGCCCGGGACCTGGTCGCGAGCGGCGCGGTCTCGGCGAACAACGCCGTTCAAAGCGCCGGCGACGACCCGCTCGACCCGCAACTCGCGCTACATGGAAGATATTTCGTCATCAGGCGAGGCAAAAAGAACTTCCACCTCGCCAAACTGGTCTGACTCAGAAAAAATCACAAGTGAATTCTGTTGAGATCACTCATGCCATCCATGGCGAGCCGTTCGAGCCTCAGAAAGCGTTGCTTTCTGTCGGCTGCGCCGACCGGCCCTCACCCACGGTCTCTCTCGCCAGTCTCTCCTCGGCCCGATGCCCCGAAAGAATGTTGTACATGCCGTAATTGCCTTCGTGGCAGGCGTATTCGTAGATATTGTCCGGAGTGAAATCAAGCATGATTTCGCGCGTATACGGCGCGGTAAACTGGCCCGGGTCGTCAGAGGTGAAATGGTAGAGGATCTGCTCGTCGCTGATGCGGGTCAGCCGCTCGGTATTGATCTTTCTGTCCGTGCCTGGCGCGGTGCTGCTGGGCTCCGAGTAGTTCGTGGTCTCGATGACCAGGGTGTCGCCGTCCCACCAGCCGCGGGAATCGCCATGCCATAACTTGATCCGGTCGGTCAGATGGGGCTGTTCGACGATGGGAATGATGCGCACGTCGTGAGCCATTTCCTGAATGATCGCCACGGTGTCGCGGGTTTGTACGATCTGTATATAGCTGTTGTAGCCGGAACCGAGCCTTGGCGCGCCGAATGACAGGCAGCGCTCTCCGAGGGGGCGGTCGGTCCAGGAGTCCGCCGGATGCAGGCGTCGGCGTTCGGCCAATTCCCGGGCCGTGGCGACCGCTTCCAGCGTACGTGGCGGATATCTGCCGTTGGGCGGGTCGATAATCTGCGAAGTGCGGCGATGCACGACGCGGTCAACCATCCATTGCGAGTCGTAGTTGCCCGTTGTGGGGTCGTAGGAGTTGATTTCGCCGCTGACGGCGGCGCTGAAAACCCCGTCGCCGAACAGCGCGTCCGCGCCGGAAGCGTTGACCTCGAGCGCGCGCTGCTGCAGGAAAGCAATCTCCTCGTCGGTGAAGAACTCGCGGTCGGCATAGGCCTCGGGACGCTCTACCGGGGTCAGCGTGTTGTTTTCCCATACTCCCTGGAAATCCGGATGGCCATCGATGGTGCGCGGCACTTCGTAACCGTCTTGTGCGCCCGAAGTTGCCGACAGCGCCAACCCGGCAAGCAAAACGCCGAAAATCGCAAAAATTCGATTCATGACAAGTCCCCTTGGGCAGCAATCCTCCGATTATCGACAATCGCAGGATTACTGCAAGCCTTCAATCCGCGGCAAGCTATCGGGGCACGTACTGCGGCGTTACCAGATGCTCTGGATTGGCGTCGGGCAGCGGCGTCATTTTCTGCGGCCTGCCGGTCTGATTGTCGGCGCCATAGAGATTGCCCGCTTCGTCCGCCGAAAAGGAGTGCATCTCGATCCAGTAGTCGTGGCCTTCCGCGGGCAACAGCCAGGTGTAATTGCGCGATCCGTCTTCGAGATTGAACTGGACGATCTTCGGCGGATCGTTATCCGTAACCCAGGCGTGGGAATCGCTTACCGATATGTCCAGCGGCGTGTCGAGGCCTCCCCAGGTAGTGACGTATTCATAGGCCGGATATTCGGCGGAGTCCCTCGCGGCAGTCTGCTGATACACCTTGACGTTGCGACTATTGCGGTCGAGCACGTAGAGCCTGTCGTCCGGACCGACCGCGATACTATGCACGCTGGCGAATTGATGCGGTTCGGTCCCTTCCTCGCCGAACTCCGAATGGTAGGAGCCGTCGGCGTTGCGCACGACGACGCGCTTGTTGCCGAGACCGTCGGCGATGAGGAACTTGCCGTCTGGCAGGAAGGCGACATCCTGGGGCTGGTTGTAATGCGTTTCGTCGTTGCCGGGGACGTTCTTCTCGCCCAGGGTCATCAACAGTTCTTCGCCGTCATTGGAAAACACATAGATGATATGGCCGCTTTCCTCGATCAGCCACAGGCGGTTCTCGGGATCGTAGGGGCTCATGCGCAGGCGATGGGGGCCCGGGCCGTTGGAGCCCGTAAACAGGTGATCCCAGTGGTCCCAGACTTCGAGCACCTCGCCTTCGCTGTTTACCACGTAAATGCAGTTCTGCCAGGTGCGGCCGCGCCCGCGCAGCACGTTCCAGCCCATGGAGCCGGGAAAGTTCGTGTACTCCGGTGGAATCGGATCCGGCAATTCGGTTTCACCGCGTTGCAGGAAAAAGATGCGGTCGCTGGATTGGGCATACACTCCCGCGTTGCCGCCCCAGGAAAATCCTTCTTCGCCGAATGGCTGAATCCAGGTCTCCGTGTGGTATTCATAAGGGCTTGGCCCGATCGGTCCGCGGTCCTGGGCCAGGGCCAGGCCTGCTAGCAGGCCGCCAAGCATCAGGCCGGCGCCGAATTGCATGATTTTCATAGTGATTATTCCAGTTGGGGAAACGGTACGGCATGCAGAATCTAGCATTGGCGGGAAGAGATGAGAAGTCGCAACCGTCTGAACAATCCGATTGCAAGCGGTCATGCTTCCCATTATGCTAGATCACGAAGTTCAGGGAGCGCTACCTGCAAGGAAGGGCGGCCCGGCATTCCGCCCGCCAGAAATGCGAATGACCAAGCATCCTAAGCTTGCACGAAAATTCAAGCTTCTCTACCAGCTGAAAGCCGGGCCGGGCATAACCAGCAATCAGAAATTGGCCGATTTGCTGGGCATTAGCCGGCAATCTGTGAGCAAGTGGGGAAGGGGCAGCGGAACTCAGTCCGGCGACGCCATTCCGGACGCGCATTTTTTCCGAATTGGACAACTGTTCGGCATTGATTCGTATCTGTTCACGCTGGAGTACGAGAAGTTCGAAAAAGAGGTCAGGAAAACACTGGAACGGCGCAATCGAGCAAGACTGCGCCGGCCGCGACGGATTTTCCATAACGATCTTCCGGTCACCGGCGAAAATCTACAGGGCCGGGAAGCCGAACTCGCCTCCCTGAATGAAGCCTGGGATCAATGCGCGGCCAATGTCATTCAGATCACCGGCGTGGCGGGCGTCGGAAAGAGTTCCCTGATAAACGAATGGCTGGCGGGCATGGACGCCCACAATTATCGGGGTGCGGAAACGGTCTTTACCTGGTCGTTCCATCATGGTTTCGGCTCGCGTTCGACCGCTGCGCCTTTCGAATTGTTCCTCACCTGCGCCCTGTCATTGCTCGGCGATGCAAATGCGGTTCGGGACAATCCGGAAGTTCAGGCCGTGCGTCTCGTGCGAGAGATCAGGCAAAGCCGAACCTTGCTCGTGCTCGACGGAATTCAGAACCAGCAATATCGCGGTGGTCCCAGCCTCGGTCAATCTGCAAATCCCGCTTTCTCCACGCTCGTGCGGGAACTGGCAAGGGAAAACGCTGGTCTTTGTGTGCTCGGCTCGCGACTCAGAAGCGCCGACTTCGACGCAATCGGCCCGCCTCGCGCCATTTCGCTTGAATTAAAAGGTCAATAGTTCAGTGCATGCCATCCCTGGCGCGACTCCTGAGGCTTCGCTAACCCCCAAACTTGCCATCCATGGCAAGTCTTGCGGCCCTCACAAAGCTACGCTTTGTGTCGGCTGCGCCGACCGGGCCTCACCGGCTAAAGACCGTTGCTGGGCCGCTTGTCTTTCCGCCACGAGCTGCTCGTACCCTTCTTCGTCGAGGTGGGTGATCGCCAGCCACGCGTGGGTCATTTCGTCGCCTGTGCGGCTGCCGCCATACACCCACTGATCGGGATCGGGGTTGTTGGGGTTGGCCGCGGTGTTGTCGTACCACTGCTTCAATACCAGCACGGCGCCGGTCGGCACGAGCGGGGCCACGTCGGGTTCGTAGATGTGGCTGTGATGCCAGGTGGCGCTCCAGTTGGAGACCTGGCTGATCTGCTCGGTGCGGCCGGTTTCCGGATAGAAGATTTCCAGCGAGGCCGCGTTCATGCGCAGATGGCCGTGGGGCTGGAAGCTGTCGACCCGGATCGGATGGTCGAAAGAGTGGAATCCCTGCGTCATGTGATAGCCGTTGGGCGGAATGATCAGGTCGTCCTGCTCGTCGATCCTGTACAACTTGAGATCCTGCTTGTACCTGGCGGTTTCGAAGTAATCTTCATCGTGCAGCCAGAGGCCGATCTCGACGACATTGTCGGTAATCATCTGGCCCTGGGCCGTCGGCCCCACGCCACCCGGGAACATGTGAATGCTCCAGCGAACCAGGGAGCCGGCGGGGATCGTGCGGCAAACACCGTCGGGAACGATCTCGCCCCATTTGCCCATGGCGTATTCGGTCAACTGGCCGTAGCGCTCCATGCTGCCGTCTTCGCGCATGAGTTCGACCGAAGAGTTGGCGTGGTGGACAACCGCCGAGGCGTCGCCGCGCGGCTTCACCTGCACCGCCTTGATGCAGCGGTCGGTGGCGATGCCGCTCGGAACGTAGTGGTTGCTCCACATGTCGTTGCCGTTGGCGGGAATGTCGATCGGAATCGATGGAATGACGACCGTCGGCTCGCCGAACTGTTCAACGAAACTCCATTCGGAAGGATCGCTCAGATCAGGCGCGGGCACGACGATGTCGGGGTCGCCTTGCGGCGCGCCCTGATCAACCCAGGCGACGATTGTGTCGATATCTTCCTGGGCCAGTCTCCAGTCGCCTTGCAGTTCCTGGATGCCGATGCCGTGGTCGTAGGCGTAGGGCGGCATCTCGCGATTCGCAACCCTGAGCTGGATCAACGGCGCCCAGGGACGAATCTGGTCGTAAGTCTCGAACTGCATGGGACCGATGCCGTCTTCGCGGTGGCAGACCACGCAATTCTCGTTGATGATGCGCCCGACATGGCTGTTATAGGTGATTTGATCGGCTTCCTGCGCCAGGGCCGTCGAGGAAATGCCGGCCGCGGCAAGAAGTCCCGCCAATACTCGAATTTTCATGTCTTGCTCCCCGATCAATGTTAGTTCATCGAATTATTAGCACAGCAAAAGAAAGCCCCGCAACGACGCAACCGTAACAAAGTTTGTCATTAGCGCCATCGCGGGGCTATAGATTCTCGCGTCAGTCCGAACCAGCCAGCGAGCGTTGCTGCGCGGCCTCCCGTTCGGCCAGGAGTTTCTCGTAGGTTTCGTCATCGAGGTGAGTGACCGCAATCCAGGCATGGGACATTTCGTCGCCGGTGCGCTGACCCCAGGTCACCCACTGATCCGGGTCGGGATTGTTCGGATTGTTGGCGGTATTGTCATACCACTGCTTGATCACGAGCACGGCGCCGGTCGGCAGCAGCGGCGCAACGTCGGGTTCATAGATATGACTGTGGTGCCAGATCGCGCTCCATTCGGAAACCTGGCTGATCTGCTCGGTGCGGCCGGTTGCCGGATAAAAGATTTCCAGCGAGGCCGCGTTCATGCGCAGATGGCCGTGTGGCTGGAAGCTGTCGATGCGTACCGGGTGATCGAAAGAATGGAAGCCCTGGGTCATCAGGTAGCCGTTCGGCGGCAGAACGAGTTGACCGCCTTCGTAGCCGGACATCAACTGGTATGCGCGCAGATCCTGCTTGTGGGGCTGTTCGCGTTCGATGTAGTCCTCGTCATGGAACCAGAGGCCGGTTTCGACCACGTTGTTCGTGATTATCTGGCCCGGTGCGGTAGCGCCGATGCCGCCGGGATACATGTGGATATCCCAGGAGATACGCGAGCCCGCGGGAATCGTGCGGCAGACGCCCTCCGGAATGAGTTCGCCCCATTTGCCCATGGCGTATTCGGTAAGCTGGCCGAATCGCTTGTACTCGCCGTCCTCGTTCGGCGCTTCGACATAGGTGTTGGCGTGGTGAACCACGGCCTTGGCGTCACCCTTGGGCTTCACTTGCACCGCCTTGATGCAGCGGTCGGTGGTCAGCGGCGTGGAAACGTAGTGCTTGCTCCAGATGTCGTTGCCGGTGGCGGGAATGTCGATGGGGATCGAAGGCACGATCAGATCCGGCGGACCCAGGTCGCGTTCGAAGTTCCAGTCGTCGGGATCAGGCAGGTCCGGAGTCGGTGGAATTACCTCAGGATCGCCTTGCGGCGCGCCCTGATCGACCCAGGCGACGATCGTATCGATGTCTTCCTGGGACAGGCGCCAGTCGCCCTTCAACTGCTGCAGGCCGATGCCATGGTCATAGGCATAGGGCGGCATCTCGCGATTCGCCACCCTGAACTGGATCAGCGGCGCCCAGGGGCGGACCTGATCGTAATTCTCGAACTGCATCGGACCGATGCCGCCTTCCTGATGGCAGATCACGCAGTTTTCGTTGATGATCCGCGCGACATCGCCGTTGTAGGTGATTTCGTCCTGCTGGGCCAATGCCATTAAGGGAAGGCCAAAGGCCGCAAGTGCTAGCAATGGGGAAAATCTCATCGGGTTCTCCTCGTTCTATGTATTCGAAGTGCCGCAGGTGGTTACCGTGAATCCCGTCAAGTCTACGCCAGTTTTCACGGAAGGGGAACGTTTATCGGGGCAAAGCAGCTTCTCCCGGTAACTCGGCTGGCGATTGCCTGAAGCCGGACCGGGCCGCTC
>VYCF01000006.1 GCA_009844085.1 Gammaproteobacteria bacterium
CTCGGGAAGTTTTAGCAGTCTTTGATACATGTCGGCTGTTCCGTCATTTTTACGGTAAAAATAACGGAATCGCCGGCAGACAGCAAGTTATCGCAGACTTTTGGATTCGGGTCAGACCTAGCCATTCATCTTCTCGTTTCGCGGTCTCTGATCGAGATCCGAGCGAAGCCCCGTGATGCCGGTCAACCTTTTCTTCGCGCCCGAGCCGGGGAGCAGCAAATCGAAATTCAGCCCCCGCAGCGACGCGGGCCGATAGTGCGGCACCAGGTCGAACCGCGCCTTTACCGAGTGATGCAGCAGCGGCGGGTGCGTGTCGGCGGGCAGCGCTTCGTTGTTCTCGCGCACGCATACGTTTCGCACCGCCCTGTCATAGAGCTTTCCAAGTCCTTCGGGACGCGTCCGCGAGACGCAGGTGACGTTCGGATGCATCAGGATGTCGTCCATATCGAGAAAACCAAGCGCATCGCCTTGCCCGTTCAGCAGATTTCGAACCTCGCCCGGGCTGCGCGAATCCGCGATCAGGATATGGCCGCCCAGGCACGCCTGGCACTGTTCGATCATGTATTGCAGCGCGATGTCGCTGAGGCCGTCGCTCCAGTAACCGCCCCCGACGTCGCTGTGCGCGCCCGGAAACCAGATCTCCGTGATGCGGTCGGGATCGCCTGCGTCGCGGTTGATCTGCGTCGGCTCGAAGGCGACGCGTTCCTCGTCGAGCGAAAGGATGTGTACCGCGCGTTTCACGCGCCGGTCCACCGTGCCGTTCTCGAACACCACGTCGCTGACGATCTTTTCGCCTTTCCGGTGAATGCCGCTCATTGCGGCAACCGTGTCGAACACGCCGAGGAAGGCCACCTCCAGTTCCTGGCGCTCCTGCAGAATGAGACTGGCGAACTTTCTCGCCAGCGCCGCGCCCCGGCTGAATCCGAACACGACGATGCGGTCTTCCGGCTTCGGCTCCGCCTCCGTCAAGTCCGCTTTGGCCTCGTTCAGAATCCTTCTGGCGTCGCCCCATTTCGGCGCCAGCGCGCTGTTCACCAGCTCGGCCATGCTGGTGATCATCCAGCCGACGAGCGGTATGTCCTCTCCGTTTTCCCGCGTCCCGATGCCGTTGTAATACCAGGTTCGTTGTGGCGCGCCGAGCGGGGTCCGGGTTTCCGTCAGGTCTCTCCGCAGCCCTCCCCCCATGAGGACATGCAACTTGAGCACGTTGCTGATGCTTTCGTCACGCTCGAACTTACCGGCGTCGCTGGGCTCGTTGCCCGTGCCGTCGAAGCTGAAGACCAGTGTGCGGCCGGTGTCCGTCGTTGCCATTCTCCTGTTTCCTTGTCGGGGTGGGTGTCCCATGAGGGTCCCGGGCCGTGAAAAATGTCGGATCAGGCCCAGTTTTCCAGGCGCAGTCCGGCTACCCGATCGAATTCCTTGAGGTTGTTACTGACCAGGGTGAGGCCTTCGCTGCGGGCATGTCCCGCGATGTGAAGATCGTTTACGCCAAGCGTTTTTCCGTTGCGCTCGAGTTCCGCGCGAATCTCACCGTAATGCGCCGCGGCTCGCTGGCCGTATTCCAGCACTGTCAAGCGCGAAACAAAGTCATTGACATTTCGGGCGTTTCGGTCGGGATATGCGCTTTTTTCGACGCCATGCGTCAGTTCGGCAAGAGTGATCGAACTGATACACAGGCGCTCAGCGTGACGGTTGAAGGTTTCGCGCACGTAATCCGGCCGCCGCTTGATCACATAAATGGCGATATTCGTGTCCAGCATGTACTTCAATGTCAAAATTCTTCCCTTTCTGCCTGTTGCTGAGACGCGCGTTCCGTCAGGAAATCGTCGCTGACGCATTCGCGGGAATCGAAAAAGCTGTCCCAACTGCTCTCCAGCGGGGCCAGCACCCTGTCCTTCCCGGAGACTCGAACACTGACCTGTTTAACGTCCTCCGGAAATCTGCATTCCGCGGGCAGCCTTACCGCCTGTGTGCGATTGTTTCGAAATACCGACCCCTTGTGCATGATCTTGGCTCCGGTTGCTATATACCAGAAGTATATGCCGGATAGCCGCAATTGCAAAGAAATCAGACCAGCCCGCCAGATGCGCATCCATGACCAGGTACGCGTAATGTCCCTTCATGGGCGAAAGGCGCTAGGGTTCAGCGGTGTTCGGGAGTTGCAGGGCTCCGGCGTCAAATGTGAACACAGTGCAAGGCTCATCGAAAGCGGCCGCCGTCTTCAGGGCCTTGCAGACGATCAGCGCATCGGCGAAATCCGCGTCCGTTTCACGATACGACTGTAATGCGTTCCAGATTACTCCTTCGTCTTCAAAGCGAATATTCGAATCTTGCAGCAGCTTGTCCACCACCGTGACCAGATCCGGCTTTGACGCGTTGTATCGCCTTCCGCTCAGTGTCCAGAGCGTTTCCGCCAGGACGACGTCCGTAATCAGAACCGGCGCGCCACCCATAAAGATTCGCCGCGACTTCCCGGCCTGCGATTCGTCATCCCCGAGGAGGTAGCGGAGCAGGACATTCGTGTCTGCCGCAATCATCGAACGGTCGGTCGCCTGCGTTCAATGGCGTCTTGGCGCGACTGCTCTTCCGACACGGCCTCGTCCGCGCGCAAATGCTTCAAACAGCCCCAAGCGTCGCCTGGTTCCCGGCGAACGATGGTGATGCGTTTCCCGGCTATAAAGCTCCGATACTCATCTCCAGGTTCAATGCCGGCAATCCGGCACTGGCTCGCGGGCAATGTAATCTGGCGCTTGGCGCTTACTTTTGGCACAACCGGGCTCCGGCAGTTTTTCGAATGATCTGGGAGAATGTACTAAATCGCCTACAAAATATCAATTTGTAAAGAAAATTTCGCCAATGCCTTTTGGGATTGAGGGCGTCGTGGTTAATGGGTCGCCTGGTCGCCTTTGACCATCTCGGCTCGCATCAATTCACTTGCCAGTTCCGGCAATCCGATCGCCTCGATATCGTTTCGCCGGGGATAACGGTCTTGGCCGCCGTGGACGACGAAGGCCCGGTCGGGCTGCAAGTCTTGCAGAGCGATGGCAAAGCCCTTCGATGTCGCGGCCGCCGGACTTCGTTTGATTTCTATCGCCCAAACGCCGCGGTTGCCGCCCATTTCCAGTACGAGATCGATCTCGGCGCCGCGGGCCGTGCGGAAGAAACTCGCCAGAGTCCGTTGTGGAGCGGCTGCGAGCAGGTTTTCAACGACAAAGCCTTCCCAACTCGCGCCAACCACGGGATGACCTAGCAGGCCGTCGATAGTTGCGATATTCAGCAGCGCGTGCAAAAGGCCGCTGTCTCGCACATATATCTTTGGAGACTTCACAAGCCGTTTGCCGATATTGGCGCGTAGTGGCGGCAGCCGGCGCAGCAAGAGCAAATCGGCCAGCAGATCGACGTAGCCGGTGACGGTTCGGCCGGACAAATCAAGATTGCGGGCGAGTTGGGCGGAGTTCAGGAGGCCGCCCTGATTATGCGCCAGCATCGTCCAGAGCCGCTCCAGGGTAGCGGCGGGGATGCGCGGGCCGAACATGGGGATGTCCCGCTCCAGATAGGATCGGATGAAATTCTCCCTTCGGGTCAGGCTTTGCTCATCGTCTGCCGCCAACAGGCTGCGGGGAAAGCCCCCGCGCAGCCAGTGCTTCTCCACCGGCGACTCGGAAATCGTCTCAAGCGCCAGCAATGGTTCGAGTTCGATGTACGCGATGCGTCCCGCCAGCGATTCCGATTGGCGCAGCAGGTCTATGCCTGCCGAACCCAGCAGCAGGAATCTCCCACGCCCGCGCCCGGCCCTGCGGCCTTCGTCGATGAGGCCGCGCAAACAATCGAACAATTCCGGCGTTCGATGAATCTCGTCCAGCACTACGAGCTTGTCGGAGTGAGTTCGGAGAAATGCCTCAGCGTCGTCGAGTTTTTCCCGGTCCGCGCGCCGTTCGAGGTCAAGATAGACCGCGGGGCGGTCCTGCGCGATTTCCAGAGCCATCGTGGTCTTCCCGACCTGGCGCGGGCCAAGCAGCGCCACTGCCGCCTCGTTGCGCAGCGCGGCTTCGACTCGGGATTTCGCCAATCTCGGAATCATTGGTGCAATTATGTACTTTTATTCCCGATTTGCAACATTGACGGAATCGTCGGCGGACGGCAAGTTATCGCAGTCCTTTTAGGGTCGGGGTGGGTGTCCCATCAGGGGGCCCGCGGCGGTTTTTGACCAAAAAACCGTTGTTGAGCCTGCAGCTATTTTTCCCGTTTTCTTGGCATATCCGGCAAGCCGTGCCTAAATTGCTTTGTGGTTAAAAATGCACGCAAGGAGACAGGCAATGGAAACCACATACGCATTCCTCAAGCAAAACGCGCTTGCAACTTTTCTGGTGGCGGTGGTGTCCGCGAACGGTCAGATCTGGCTGTCGAACACCAGAATCCAGGGCTTGCAAGACGATGTCGTTGCAAAGTTGAAAGACCGTATGGCCCGGTCGGGAGCGAGCTTCAAGGAGGCGCTCAACGACAACCTGCGGCGCGGTCTTGAACAGCCGACGGAAGATGAGCTTGCCAGGCCGTTTCGCGTTCGGTCCCGCCCCATGGGACTTCGCCCCGGAGTCGAGATCGACAACATCGGCGGATATCAGCCGCACGCTTGTCTGTTGGCATGAATAGCTGGAACAGCTATTATGTCCGTATTCATTTCCGGTCATTCGGGGCTCGACGATGAAAACCATGTCAGCGCTGGAAGCAAAGAACGCTTTTGGCCGATTCCTTGACACGGCGCAGCGGGAGCCGGTTGCGCTCACTAAAAATCGGCGCCTGGTTGCGGCCCTGTTCTCAATGGAAGATATATCCGCAATGGCCGAGGCCTATCTTTCCGAGCCTTTGCAGGAACAAGTCGTCGCCGGCGAGATTGGCGTCACTACAGCCCTTATCCGCCAGGCGCGAATGAATGAACGAGTCTCGCAGTCCCGCGCAGAAGTGGCGGAAGACAAGACACTCACCATGGACAACAGCTATTTCGACAGCCTTCGAGCGCATGTGCGAAAGGTATCTCGATAGGGGCTTTCGTGACGGTCGTCAAGACTTCGGAAACCGCGCATCGCGAATTGCTCGATATGCTCACCTGGATAGCGCAGGAGAGCCCGCAGAACGCGCTGGAATTCATCGATGCACTGCAAGACGAGATGCGCAAAGTGCTCGAAACGCTTCCGCAATCGGGCAGAGCGCTGGCGGATGGCACGAGGTATGTCACTGTATTGGACAGGGTTGTCGTCTATGAATACCGTGCCGATTCAGATGAGGTAATCGTACTCCACTATCACGGCCCAGGACGGAACTGGCAAATGAGTTGATGCGAGCCGCCTGAACTTCTGGCGGCTTTTGTGTCAAAAACCGCAGTTGAGCCCGCAGCTATTTCTCCAGTGTACTTGGCATTTCCGGCAAGCCGCGCTTGCAACTTTTCTGGTGGTCATGACGCTGTATTCGGCCTGAAGTCCGCGAACAAATTTTCCGGCCGCTAAGACTCCAGCAGGGCCAGCATGTCGTCGAGGCTCATGCGCGCCGCGCTGTCGGCGCCTTCGAGCAGCCGGTCCGCCAGATCGCGCTTGTGGGCGTGCAGACTGACGATCTTGTCCTCGATGGTGTTCGCCGCCACCAGGCGGTAAACGGTCACCGGGCGCTGCTGACCGATGCGGTGGGCGCGGTCGCTGGCCTGGTCCTCCACCGCCGGATTCCACCACGGATCCATGTGGATCACATAGTCGGCGGCGGTCAGGTTCAGGCCCACGCCGCCCGCTTTCAGACTGATCAGAAACAGGTCCGCTTCGCCGGACTGAAATGCGTTCACTTCTTCCCGGCGCCGGGCGGCCGGCGTAGAGCCGTCGAGGTAGCGGTAGGAAACGCCGCGCTCGTCCAGGTAAGCGCGAACCAGCGTCAGGTGATCGACAAACTGGCTGAAAACCAGCGCCCGGTGGCGGTTTTCCAGCAGTTCGTCGAGGATGTCCGCGAAGGCGGACAGCTTGGCCGAAGGCAGCTTCGCATCCTTCAGGATCATGTTCGGGTTGCAAACGGCCCGCCGCAGCCGCGTAATATTCGCCAACGCGCGGAATCGCCGCTCGCCGGGCGAAAGATCCGAATCGGTCGCCTTTTCCACCGCCTCCCGGCGCAGCGCCTCGTACAAGGCGGTTTCCTCCTCGCCGAGTTCGACATGCACGACTATCTCGGTCAGCGGCGGCAGTTCCGCCAACACTTCGCTTTTCAGACGGCGCAAGATGAAAGGCCGCACGAGTTGCCGCAAAGCCGCGGCGGCCTGACGGTCGTTCCGGTTCTCGATGGGGTAGGCGAATTTTTCGTTGAACGCCTCACGCGGGCCGAGCAGGCCGGGATTGACGAACGCGAACAGATTCCACAACTCGCCCAGATGATTCTCGACCGGCGTGCCGGTGGCGATCATCCTGAAATCTCCGGTCAGGGCCATCACCGCTTTCGACCGCTTGGTGGCGGCATTCTTGAACGCCTGCGCCTCGTCCGCGACGATGGTGCGCCAATGAACAGCCCGCAAGGCCCCGCTTTCCGATTGCAGCAGGCCGTAACTGCAGACGAGCACGTCGAAGGCGCCCAGATTTTCCAGCGTTTTCGCACGCTCGCCCGCGCCGAAACGTATCGCGTTCAAGGTCGTCGCGAATCGCCTGGCCTCTTCCATCCAGTTGGCGCACACCGAAGTCGGCGCCAGCACCAACGCCGGCCCCAGCGGCGCCCGCTGCACCAGCAAGGCAAGCGCTTGCAGCGTCTTGCCCAGGCCCATGTCGTCGGCCAGACAGGCCCCGGCGCCCCACTCGGCCAGCCGGCGCAGCCACTTGTAACCCGCGACCTGATAATCGCGCAGTTCCGCTTCAACGGTCGCCGGCACATCGGGGTCGAGATCGCGGGCTTCGCGCAGACGTTCGAGCAGCGAGCGCCAGCCGTCGTCGGCATCGACTTCCATGCCGTCCATGCCGGTTTCCAGTGCGTGAGCGCCGAACGCGTTCACCCGCCCCTTGTGCGCAACGCTCCCCAGCGTTTCCAGTTGCCGGCGCAACTTCTCGGTGAGCGTCAGGAACTGGCCGTCTTCCAACGGCACGAAGCGGCCCCGGCTGTTGCGGACCAGGTCCAGCAAGGCGCCCATGGAGTGAACCTGGCCTTCGTCGACCTGCAACCCGCCGTTCAATTCAAACCAATTGGTGTGCTGCCGCAGAGACACCGACATCCGGCTGCTGTCCACCGGCGCGGTAACTTTCAGCGCTTCGCCTTCGGGCCAGTGCAAGACGAGACTGTCGCCAAAAGACTTCAGCGTCAGCAAACCCTCCAGCGCATCTTCCAGCGCATCCCAGCACCAGTTGTCGCGCGCCGTCTGGTAAAGACCCGCGCAGGCGTCCAGCACGGCCTCAAGGCGCGCTTTTTCGGCATCCAGTTCGCGCAGCGTGGTAATCGCCTTGCCTTCGACCTCGGCGAATATGCGTTCTCCGCCCCGTCCCGGTGCGAGCAGCGGACCGCCGGCGATGGGCTGGACTTGGAAACTCAGGCGCAAGCCTTCGCCTCCCGGGCGGACATGCACATGCAGGCGCGAATCCGCCGGCGCCTCCTCGGCGGCGCTTTCCTCCATGCCTCCGAGGTCCGAGTGGATGGTGAGCAGGGGCGCGACGGACGCGACGCTCTCCAGCACCTTGTCCTGCGCGCCTTGCGGCACAAGCAGCCCTTCCTTGCCGAGGATCGTGGCGATGTGCCGCAACTCTCCGGAAAACTCGTAGATCGTCCACTGCTCCCTGGACTTTCGAACAACGATGCCACCCTCCGCTACTGCGTCGGGGTAGGGGTCCAGCGCCAGCAGGATGAAACGGCCCTGTTCCACGACCGCCAGTTCGGGCTTTCCCGCCGCCAGTTCAATCCGCTCTCCGGACTCGCCGTGATGGACGCACGGGTGGCCGACCGCGCTCGACAGCGCCTTCGCGCCGCGCAGGCCGTAGGATTCGCCGCTGCCGTAGTAGGAATAGTCGCGATATTTGCGGATGCGCCGGCAAATGCGCAAGTCGGCGTCGGACAGTTTCAGCGAATGGTCGTTTTCCGCCAGCCGCTTCAGCGATACGGCCCGGCCGCGGCTCCAGGCGCCGGATTTCCCGCGCCGTTGCTCTTTGGGTTTGAGTTCGTACCTGTAGCTGGGGCCGAAATCGCTATAGTCATCGTCATATTCCATATATTCCACGAACCAGGCGATGCGGGTTTCGGCTTCCTTTTTTCCGGTTCCGTCCGGTCGTTCCGGTATGCGCAAAAGCGCAAGGGCGCGCAACGATCTTTCCCAGTCTTCGGTGCGTGGCACCAGTTCCGTCAGCGGCGAACCGAATTCGTCCGCGGGTTCGGCCGGCTTTCCCGCGAAGGCGGCGAGCAGGCAGCGAGTTTCCCGCGCCATCCAGCCCAGACCCGCCTTTTGGGCTCGGTCGAGTGACTTGCGCAGCGCCTTCAGCATAGCCTCGTCGGGGTCGCCGCCGTTCCAGTAATGAATCAGCGCGAGCAGCAGATAACTGAATTCATCGGCGCGTGCGCTTTCCTTGCTGTGCGCTTCGTAACGCTCCCTGCCGGCGAGAATGTCAGCGGCCCAATGCAGAAATTCCATGGGCAGGTGGAATTCATTGTCCTCCCCGGAAGTTTCAACGGCCCGCAATTGCCGCTTCCATAGCGATGGATCGTTCGGCCGCGGTTCGCGCAACAGGGCAAGCAGGTACGCAACGCCGGACAAGCCCGGCAGTGCGACGGTCTGCTTACGCGAGTCGCCGCGAACGGCGGCCAGAGCCTGCTTGAAGGCGGTCCGGACCTCCGCGTCCGGCGCACCCAGAACGAAGGTCATGGCGGCCTGAAGCGGTGCGCCCAGACGCTCTTCAAGCGCTGCCGCGCCATTTTGCGCCGACTTCCACAGGCCGCGAGCCAGACACTGTTCCGCGTGCAATGCGAGCAGGGGCGCGGGCGCGTCGGCGGCAGCGGCCAAGTCTTGCAATACGCGGAACACGGGCGCCATGTCGTTCCAAATGAGCAGACCGCGCCGCAGCAGCGGCCGCATGAGCTGATACGCCAGCGGCGGCGCAAGCCGCCGCAGGATGTCTGGCATGAGCGGCGCGGCGCAGGTGTCCACCAGCAAGTCGACGCTGGCCGCATCCGGCGTTTCCCAAGGATCCGCGATGTCGAGCAATTTCATGACGCCGTCGACGTCGCTGCCGTGCAGGGCTCTGAGCAGTTTTCCTTTGGTTATTGCCTGCTGGCCATGGTAATCCCTGTATCCGTAGTAATAGGTCGGCTCAAGATGCCGAGCCTGCTCGCACATGTTCTTGAATTCGCCCCGCTGCACGGCCTGATCGGCGAGAAAGCCGGCGAGCATTGCGTTGCACGCCCACCTGGACCGATTCGTCCGCAACAATCCGGCCGCCAGCAGCCGCTCCCTGCTTTCCTTGTGCAGCGGCGTTTCGGCGCGGGTTTGCGGCAAGGCCTTGAAGGCTGCGTTGATGTCGGTCTGGGTGGCGGGCTCGTAAATCACCGCCAGCAGCCGCATCAGAAACTGTTCCCGCTCGGACAGTTTCCGGTATTCCCCAAGCAGGTCATGAAACGACGTCACGATTATGCTCCTATCCGGTTTTCAATTGATCTTGCGCGAGATTTGGCGGACATGTTACAGCAATACTTTCGGCGGATTCTCCGTCAAGACGCTAGATTCGAGATACCCATGCCGACATGTGAATACGGATGGACGTTTCATGTCTTCCCAATCGTCCGTCTCCTTGAGGTTGGAATTTTCAGGCTCGGCGCACGGTAATGACGGAGTAGTGGGGATAGGAACTAGCCCTCCATCCTCGTCCTTCGGGGCGCGTCCGCGAGACGCAGGTGACGTTCGGATGCATCAGGATGTCGTCCATATCGA
>VYCF01000018.1 GCA_009844085.1 Gammaproteobacteria bacterium
CTGATTCTGAATGCGTTGCTTTGAGTTGATGTGGCTTCGATCCGTCGCCGTCGGCGAAGCAGAGTACCAGCGCGCGGAGCGGATGCTCGGTCCCAATACCGCCCCCTTGCTTGCGGGTCATATCGCGGCCCATTACTGGCAGGACAACGACCTGCTCGTCTACCGGCGTTCGGACCTCGGCGCGCAAAGCTATGTGCTGTTCGACCCTGCAAGCGGCGAGCGGAGCGAGTTGATCGACACCGGGCGCCTCGCCGCGGCCCTTGCCGATTTGCTTGAGAGGGAAGTCGATTCCCGCGAATTGACGCTGACCGGCATAAGCCTGACCGATGACGGCGGCGAGATGCAATTCAACTTCGAAGGCCGGCGCTACTCGCTGGCGCTGGCAGGGGAATACGCGCCGCGGCAACTCGAACGCGACTCGCCTGGCGAATTCCTGTCCCCGGACGGCAGCCGCGCGGCCTTCATCCGCGAGCACAATCTGTGGATCCGGGATACCGCTACCGGCGAACTGACCCAGTTGACCTTCGACGGCGAAGAGAACTACGGCTACGCCACCGACAACGCCGGCTGGATCCGGGGCGACGGACCGGTGCTCAAGTGGTCGCCGGATTCGAACAAGATCGCCACCTTTCGCCACGACGGCCGGGAAGTCGGCGACTTCGTGCTCTGGGACACCCGGGTCGGCCGCTCGGAAGTCGATATCTGGAAATATCCGCTGCCCGGCGACGAGCACATTTTCATGATCGAGCGGCTCGTGATTCATCTTGAACCCGAACCGCGCGTCGTATTCCTAGACATGCCGCCGGATCCCCATCGTTCGACCACGAGCGACCACGTTGCGGGCGACGGCGGCGTTTTTCTCGACACGCAATGGAGCGCCGACAGCGAGCGCCTTGCTTTCATTACCTCGTCCCGCGATCACAAGATCGCCCAGTTGCGCCTCGCCGACATCGAAGACGGCAGTGTGCGGGACGTCTATCGCGAGGAAGCCGCCACGCATTACATGGCGGGCTTTATCGACGAGAACTGGCGCGTATTGCACGACCGCGGCGAATTCATCTGGTTTTCCGAACAGGACGGCTGGGGCCACTTGTACCTGCACGACCTGGCGAGCGGCGAGTTGAAGAATCGCATCACCGAAGGCTCGTGGCTGGTGCTGGACATCCAGCAGATGGACCCGGAAGCGGGTTGGATCTGGCTGCTCGCCTCGAACATCGAAGGCAGGGATCCGTATTTCTACAACCTGTACCGCGTCGGCCTCAATGGCGGCGGCCTCGAATTGCTGACTCCCGAACCCCTGCATCACGACATAAGCTGGTCGGACTCGGGCGAGTATTTTCTCGACACCATGTCGACTCCGGAAACGCCTCCGGTTTCGGTCGTGCGCAATCGCGACGGCGCCGAAATCGCGACGCTGGAAAGCACGGACATCACCGAATTGCTCCTGGCCGAATGGCAGCCGCCGGTGCCGTTTTCCGTCAAGGCCAGGGACGGAGTGACCGATCTGCACGGACTGATGTACGTGCCGGCGATGCTCGACCCGATGGAGAGCTATCCCGTTCTCAATTACCTGTACCCCGGGCCGCTCGGTTCCAGCGTCGGCAGCCGCCGCTTCCTGTCCTCCCGGAGCGACAAGCAGGCGCTGGCCGAACTCGGCTTCGTCGTCGTTGAAGTCGACGCCATGGGTACACCCGGCCGCTCGAAGTCCTTCCACGATATCTATTACGGCGACATGGGCGACAACGGCCTGCCCGACCAGGTGCTGACAATCCGGCAACTCGCCGAACGGCATCCCTGGATAGACCTCGACCGGGTCGGCATCTGGGGCCATTCCGGCGGCGGCTTCGCTTCCACCGCCGGCATCCTGCGCTATCCCGACTTCTACAAGGTCGCCGTCTCCAGCGCCGGCAACCACGACAACCGCAACTACGAGGACGACTGGGCCGAGCGCTGGCAGGGCCTGCTCGAATACAGCGGCGAGACCGATCCGGTGCGGGGCTATTCGCTGTCCAATTACGACAACCAGTCCAACCCGCTGCTCGCCGGCAACCTGCAAGGCAAGTTGTTGCTCGCCCACGGCCTCATGGACACCAATGTGCATCCCAACAGCACCATGCTACTGGTCGAAGCCCTGATCGAGGCGGAGAAAGACTTCGATCTCATCGTCCTGCCCAATACCGGCCACGGCTTCCTCAACTCACGCTGGTTCATGAAGCGCCGCTGGGACTATTTCATCGAACATCTGCAACAGCGCCGGCCGAACGGGGAATTTCGCTTCGGGGACAACATCCGCTGAGGACGACCGGGTATGTGGAAGGCTGAGTCGAAAGTCCGGTTATTGTTCGTCTATTGCATTTTCGGCATTTTCGGCGCCTGCACTGCCACCGACAATCCAATCGAACAGGCCCTGCGTGCCGACGAACCCGCTTTGCAAGTGGTGATGCAGAATCTCCCGGAACACCAGGTGCAGGTCCTGTTCACCGAAATCGAGCGCGATGCCGATGGTTCCGTTTCATTTCGCGAGCACAGTTTCGGACTGGACGACAACCGCTATTTCTACCCCGCCAGCACGGCCAAGCTGCCGGTGGCGCTGATCGCCCTGGAAAAACTGCAGGAACTGGAAGGGGTCGATCGTCACAGCCGCTACACCGTTGGCGAGGCAGGCGAGGAAAGCAGTTTCACAGAAGACCTGATTGCCTTGTTCGTCGTCAGCGACAATCCCGCCAACAATCGCCTGTATGAATTTCTGGGCAAGGATGAGATCAATCTGCGCCTGCAACGCAAGGGCCTCAGGGCTCGCATCGCGCATCGCCTTGGCGTCCGCGATTCGGATTCGCTGCTAACCCGGGCAATCACGTTCTCACGGCCCGAGGGCGGCCCGCTTCGCATCGGGCCGATCGACAATTCTCCGATTGAAATCCTGCCGCTGGACAATCTCCTGCAGGGTTCGGCGCACATCGCAGACGGCAGCCTGATCGACGAGCCCTTCGATTTTTCCGACAACAACTACCTCCCGCTGAGCTCGCTGCATCAGATCACGCAGCGGCTCGTGTTTCCCGAAGCGTTCACCGAGGAGGAGCGGTTTCATCTCAGCGACGAACATCGCGAATTCGTGCTGAACACCATGCGTACGCTGCCGCGGGAGGCGGGCTACGACGAGTCGGTGTATCCGGACGGGAGACTGAAGTACTTCCTGTTCGGCGACAGCAGGGAACGCATCCCTGAACACATCGAGATTTTCAACAAGATAGGACGCGCCTACGGCTACCTCACCGATTCGGCTTATATCGTCGATCGCCGGACGAATCGGGAGTTTCTGATTTCCGCGACCATCCGCGTCAACGCCAATGAGACATTCAACGACGACATCTACGAATACGTGGAAATCGGCATCCCTTTCCTCGCCGAACTCGGCCGGCAACTGGTACTTGAGCGGTAAGCGTTAACAGCCTGGTTATGGCCAAATGATGGAAAGCATCGAACGCGCGCTTGGCGCCTTTGCCGATTTCATGTGGGGCCCGCAACTCGTCGTATTGCTCGTGGGCGGCGGGCTGTTTTTCATGGTCCATTCGCGGCTGCGGCAGTTCCGCTATCTGAAGCATGCCGTGGATCTGCTGCTCGGCCGCTACGATTCCCGCGAGGCCGCGGGCGACATCAGCCATTTCCGCGCGCTCGCCACGGCCCTGGCCGGCACAATCGGTCTCGGCAATATCACCAGCGTAGCGCTGGCGATCACCCTGGGCGGGCCGGGCGCGGTGTTCTGGATGTGGGTGACCGCCGTGGTCGGCACCTCGACCAAGTTCTATACCGCGAGCCTGGCGGTGATGTATCGCGGCCCCGATGACACCGGCAAATTGCAAGGCGGCCCGATGTACGTCATTCGCGAGGCGCTCGGGCGGAAATGGATGCCGTTCGCAGCGCTGTTCGCCGTCGCCGGCATGTTCGGCACCTTGCCGGTGTTCCAGATCAACCAGGTCGTGCAGATCCTGCGCGACGTGATCGCGATTCCGGCGGGGCTCGCCAGCGCCGACGATCATTTCACCTTCGACCTCGTCATGGGCCTGCTGCTGTCGGCCGGAGTCTTCGCCATCATCATCGGCAGGATCCAGCGCATCGCCGCCTGGGCCAGCCGGCTCGTGCCGATCATGGTGCTGTTCTGGTTCGTCATCACCTTCTGGTTGCTGCTCAGCCACGCGCAGGAAATCCCCGCCACCTTTGCGCTGATCTTCCGCGACGCTTTCAGCGGTGAAGCGGCGGCCGGGGGCGCCATCGGCGCGGTGATCCTGATCGGCGTGCAGCGGGGAGTGTTTTCCAACGAAGCCGGGCTCGGCACCGAATCCCTCGCCCACGGCGCGGCGAAAACCAACGAGCCCGTGCGCGAAGGACTCGTGGCCATGCTCGGGCCGATCATCGATACGCTTATCGTCTGCACCTGTACGGCGCTGGCGATCCTGGTCACCGGCGTCTGGCAGGAAGACGCGGTCGGCGTGACCCTGACTTCGCTCGCTTACGAACAGGCCTTCCCCGGGTTCGGCTCCTGGCTCGTGCTGGCCATGGTCGTCGTACTCGGCGCCACGACCGTGCTTACCTATTCCTATTACGGCGGCAAATGCATGGCCTTCCTGTTCGGCACGCGGCGGGAGAAATACTACGTCTGGACTTATGTGGCGCTGATCACCGCGGGCGCGGTGGCCTCGCTCGAAGCGGTGGTGTACATGTTCGACGGCGCCTACGCCACGATGGCCATACCGACCATGCTCTCGACCCTGGTGCTGGCGCCGCGCGTGCGGGTGGCGGCAAAAGACTATTTCGCGCGGCTGGACCGCGGCGAGGTCAGACCTTCAGATCTTTAGTGAATCGCCTGGTGGGTTTCCGGGACGCTTTCCTCGTTCACGCCCAGAATCGATTCCTCGTCCTGGGAAACATAGCTTCTCGTGGTGATCGGACTGCGCAGCAGCGGCCCGAGCCGGCTGACGAAATCTTCCATGTGGTCGGTCTCGTAATGGCCTTGCAGGCTGCCGGCGTCGTCCCATTCCTGTAACAGCAGGACTTCGCTCGGGTCGGCGATTCCCTGGAAGTAGCGGTAATGCCGGCAGCCGTGTTCGTGCCGGCACAGGCGCATCATCTCCCGCATCAGTTCGAGGGCTTCTTCGACTTTTTCGGGAAATAGCTGGAAGGTGCTTTGCAGGATAATCATGGCGTCACTCCTCGACCGAATCCTGAGCGCCGCCGGCAGGAAAAACCGGCAGTACTCAATTTATACATCGGCAATTCGCATCCACGCAAGACACTTGCACTGCCGGGCCAGAGAGCCCGGCACGGCGTTCAGGAGTCCTCCGCCTCGTCCCACCAGGGGTAGAAGCGGGGCATGTCGGTCGAAGCCTTGTCGTCGAACTTCGGCGGGCGTTTTTCCCTGAACGCCTGTACGCCTTCCTTGCCGCTCGTGCGGCTCTGGTAGTAGATCGCCAACGACTCCACTTCGTGCGCCTCGCGCGGATGGGGCAGGGCGACGTTGCGATACATCATCTGCCGCGCCAGCGCGACGGAGACCTGGCTGTGGCGGCCGATGCGTCCCGCCAGATCATGCGCTTTCTCCAGCACCTTTTTACCCGGAACCCGGTAATTGACGAAGCCCCGCTTTTCCAGTTCCTTCGAGTCGATCAGGTCGGCGCGGTAGACCCATTCGAGCGCCGTTCCCATATTGACGATGCGCGGCAGGAACCAGGTCGAACAGGCTTCCGGCGTTATGCCGATCCGGTTGAAGACGAATCCCATCATCGCGTCCTTCGCGATGATGCGCGCGTCCATCGCGCAGGTCATGGTCGCGCCGATCCCCACCGCATGGCCGTTGATGGCGGCGATGACCGGCTTCTTGCAGCGGAAAATGGCGAGCGTAAGCAGGCCGCCCAGGTCGCGCACTCCCTGCTCGATCTCCGGGTCGCGCAGGCGCTCGCGCATGTCCTTGATGTCGGGCTCGAACGCCTCGTTCAGGCCGAAGACGTTGCCCTCGCCGGACAAGTCCATGCCGGCGCAGAAGGCCCTGCCGGCGCCGGTGACGACGACGGCGCCGACCGCGTCGTCATCGCTTGCGCGATCGAAGGCCTCGATCAGTTCACGGCCCATCTGCACCGTAAAGGCGTTGAGCTTGTCGGGCCGATTCAGCGTGAGGCTGAGAATCGAATCTTTCACTTCATAGATGATGGTCTGGTACGACATGGATGCTTCTCTTCAACTCCTGTTGCGGCCGCCTAGATGGCGTCGGCTTCCTTCAATTGTGCGATACGTTCGCTCTCGAATCCCCAGTCGGCGAGCACTTGTTCGCCATGTTCTCCGACCATGGCGGCCGGCGACTGGATTTCGCCCTGGGTACGGCTGAAACGTGGCGCCGGGGCGGGCTGCACGACGCCTTCGAATTCGACGAAAGTTTCCCGGGCCTTGTTGTGCGGGTGAACGGGCGCTTCCGCCAGGTCGAGTACGGGAGCGAAACAGACATCGGTGCCTTCCATCAGTTCGCACCATTGTTCGCGGCTGCGCGTGCGGAAGATCGCGGCCAGTTTCTCGCGCGCCGTGGGCCAGTTCTCCTGGGCGTATTGCTGTTCGAATTCCGGATCCTCGACGCCGGCTTTTTCGAGCAGCAAGGCATAGAACTGCGGTTCGAGCGAGCCTACGGAAATGTACTTTCCGTCGGCGCATTCGTAACTGCCATAAAAATGCGCGCCGCCGTCGAGGCGATTGCTATGGCGCTCGGTGGTCCACATGCCCATGGCCATGAGGCCGTAGAACGCGCTCAGCAGGCTTGCCGTGCCGTCGGTCATGGCGGCGTCGATGACCTGTCCGCGGCCTGAATGGTTGCGTTCGAGCAAGGCGGCGAGAATTCCGCAAAGCAGGTACATGGCGCCGCCGCCGAAATCGCCGATCAGGTTCAGGGGCGGCGCCGGCGGGCGGTCGGCATAGCCCATGGCGCCGAGCGCCCCGCCGATGGAGATGTAGTTGATGTCGTGGCCGGCGGCTTTCGCCAGGGGGCCCGACTGGCCCCAACCGGTCATGCGCCCGTAAACGAGCCGCGGATTGCGTTCAAGGCAGACTTCGGGCCCGAGCCCGAGACGCTCCATCACGCCTGGCCGGAACCCCTCGATCAGCGCGTCGGCCCGATTGATCATTTCCAACGCGGTTTCCGCTCCGGCTGGCGATTTGAGATCGAGGGCGAGCGATCTGCGTCCACGCGACAGCACGTTGGCCCGGTCGCCTTTACCTTTCAGGCTCAGGCGATCGATCCGCACCACCTCGGCGCCGAGGTCGGACAGCATCATGGCGCAGAACGGGCCCGGTCCGAGGCCGGCCATCTCGATTACGCGAATTCCTGCAAGTGGTCCCATGCCGATGAATACTCCAGAAAATTCGCAGGGATGATATGCAATTTCCGAATCCCGCGTCCAAGCGCCTGTAACGCTCAGGGCCGGTGGTTGTCTTGTTGCAGGCAAGGCGATGCACTATGCTTGCAGCCTCGCGCAAACAGGGCGGATCTGGAAATGGAACTGGCGGGAAAAACGGCGTTCATCACCGGCGGCGCCTCGGGCCTTGGCCTGGCGGTTGCCAGGAATTTTCTCGCGGCAGGCGCCAATGTCATGCTGTTCGACCGCAATGGCGAGTTGCTGCGCCAGGCGGGGGCCGAACTCGGCGAGCGGGCGATCCGGCACGCGGGCGACGTCACCGACGAAGATTCGGTAGCCGCCGCCATCGCCGCGACTCGCGAGCGTTTCGGAACCATTCACATCAACGTCAATTCCGCCGGCATCGGCGGCGCCGCGCGCACCGTGGGCCGCGACGGTCCCATGCCGCTGGCGCGTTTCGAACATATCGTGCGGGTAAACCTGATCGGCACCTTCAATGTGCTGCGGCTGTGCGCCGCGGTCATGAGCGACAACGAACCCCCCGAAGTCGAAAATGACGGCGACGGTGAACGCGGCGTCATCGTCAACGTGGCATCGGTCGCCGCCTTCGACGGCCAGACCGGACAGGCGGGATACGCCGCTTCCAAGGGCGGCATCGTCGCGATGACCTTGCCCATCGCCCGCGATCTGGCGAAGCAGGGCATCCGCGTCATGACCGTGGCGCCCGGCGTCTTCGAGACGCCCTTGCTCGCCGCGGCGCCGGATGAACTGAAACAGGCGCTGGTATCGATCACCCAGTTCCCGAAACGGCTCGGACAGCCCGACGAATTCGCCGCCGAAGTGGCGCATATCGTCAGATGCGCCTATCTGAACGGCGAAACCATTCGGCTCGACGCCGGCATCCGCATGCCGGCAATCTGAGGAGAAAACATGGCTCAAGCATATATCGTCGGCGGCGTGCGCACCGCTACCGGACGCAAGAAAGGCCGGCTCAGCCGGGTGCATCCGATTGATCTCGGCGCGATGGTCGTCGACGAACTCGTCGAGCGCACGGGAATACCCGCGGAGCGGGTCGACGACCTGATCTTCGGCGTGGTCTCGCAGATCGGCGCCCAGGCGGGCAATCTCGGCCGCAACGTCACGATGTCCTCGCGTCTGCCGCTCGAAGTGCCCGGCGTCACCATCGACCGGCAATGCGGCTCCTCCTTGCAGGCCATGCAATTTGCCGCCCAGGCGGTCATTTCGGAATCCCAGGACGTGGTCATCGCCGGCGGCGTCGAGGCCATGAGCACGGTGGAAATCGGTTCCAATATCCGTGACGGCCTGGAACACGGTCGCGGCGTGCCCAAGGGCGAAAGACTCGAAGCGCGTTATCCGGGCATCCGGTTTTCCCAGTTCGACGGCGCCGAACTGCTCGCGGAAAAATACGGCATCGGCCGCGAACAACTTGACGAATTCGGCCTGCTCAGCCACCAGCGCGCGGCCCGGGCCACGAACGAGGGCCATTTCGAGCGCGAAGTGCTGCCGGTTCCCATCGTGCTCGAAGACGGCAGCCCGGATATGCACGTGGTCGACGAAGGCATCCGCATGGACGCATCGATCGAAGCCATGCGCGGCCTGAATCCCTTGCGCGAGGAAGGCGTCATCACCGCGGGCACGGCGAGCCAGATCAGCGACGGCGCCGCCGCGGTGATGATCGCAAACGAACGCGCCGTGGCCGAACTCGGCCTGCCGGTGCGGGCTCGGATCCATTCGATGGCAGTGGTCGGTTCGGACCCCGTCGTCATGCTCGAAGGGCCGATTCCGGCAACCGAGATGGTGCTGCAAAAAACCGGACTCACCCTCGACGAAATCGACCTGTACGAAGTCAACGAAGCTTTCGGTTCGGTGCCGCTGGCGTGGGCCAAGGCGCTCGGCGCGGACCCGGAACGACTCAATGTGAATGGCGGCGCCCAGGCGCTTGGCCATCCACTCGGCGCCACGGGCGCCAAATTGATGGTCACCCTGGTGCATGAACTCGAACGCCGGCAAGGGCGTTATGGCCTGATCGCGATTTGCGAAGGCGGCGGCACGGCCAATGCCATGATCGTCGAGCGGACCGACCGCGCCGCCTGACACGGACCCGCCCCGGACCGGACTAGCAACGATGTTGTCGCAACGCCCCGAATCACCCTGGATGGACGAGGAATTGCGCATCATGCGCGAGGCCACCAGCCGCTTTCTCGCAAAAGAGTTCGTCCCTAATATGCCCGCCTGGGAAAAACAGGGCCGCATCGATCGCGACGCCTGGCGCAAGGCGGGCGAAGCGGGCCTGCTATGCGCGTCGATTCCCGCTGCCTGGGGCGGCGGCGGAGGCAACTTCAAGCACGAGGCGGTGCTGCTCGAAGAAGTGACTTTCGCCGGCATCAGCGGCTGGGGCAACAGCGTCCATTCCGGCATCGTCGCCCATTACATCCATGCCTACGGTTCGGAAGAGCAGAAGCGGCGCTGGTTGCCCAAAATGGCCAGCGGCGAACTCGTCGCGGCCATCGCCATGACCGAACCCGGCACCGGTTCGGACTTGCAGTCGGTCGCCACTACGGCCATTGCCGACGGCGAGGACTATGTGCTGAACGGCCAGAAGACCTTCCTCACCAACGGCATGAACGCCGACCTGATCTGCGTTGTCGCCAAGACCGATCCGGGAGAAGCAGCCGGCGGTGTTTCCCTGATCATGCTCGAGACCGAAGGCGTCGAAGGCGAGGGCGGTTTTTCGCGCGGACGCAATCTGGAGAAACTCGGCCAGAAGGCTGCCGACACTGCCGAAGTGTTCTTTTCCGACGTGCGCGTGCCCAGGGCGAATCTGCTCGGCGGCGCGGAAGGCAAGGGCTTCGTCCAGTTGATGCAGCAATTGCCGCAGGAGCGCCTGATCATCGCCGTCGGCGCCGTCGCCGGAATCGAGAAGACCTTGCAGGTAACTTCGGAATACGTGAAGGAGCGCAAGGCCTTCGGCAAGCGCATCCTCGACTTCCAGAACACCCAGTTCAAGCTCGCGGAACGCTATACCGAAGCCCGCATCGCGCGAGTCTTCGTCGACGACTGCGTCGAGCGTCTCGTCAAGGGCAAACTCGATGTCAGCACCGCGGCCATGGCCAAATGGTGGACCACCCAGAAGCAATGCGAGATCGTCGACGAATGTTTGCAGTTCTTCGGCGGCTATGGCTACATGATGGAATTCCCCATTGCCAGGATGTACGCCGACAGCCGGGTCCAGAAAATCTATGGCGGCAGCAACGAAATCATGAAAATGCTGATCGCCAGGGAGATTTGATGCGGCCCCTTGCGCTCTGCGGTTTACGCACGCAGATCGGGTAGTTCGTAGCCTTCGTCGGCGAGGCGGGCGCGGATTATCTTCTTGTCGATCTTGCCCGTCGTGGTCAGCGGAATGTCGTCGGTGACCATGACTTCATCGGGCAGTTGCCACTTGGCGAATGCCTGGCTGCAATGCTCTATTACCGCCGCCGGATCGAGTTCCTTGCCTTCGGCCATGATGACCAGCGCCACCGGCCGCTCGTCCCATTTCGGATGCGGCTGGGCCACAACGGCGGCCTGGGCGATATCGGGCATCGCCACGATATGATTTTCCAGGTCTACCGAGGAAATCCACTCCCCGCCCGACTTGATCAGGTCCTTTGACCGGTCGGCGATCAGCAGATACTGGTCGGGATCGATCTTGGCGACATCGCCGGTAACGAGCCAGCCGTCGTGGAACTTTTCGGGTTGCGGATCGTTGTAATACTCGGCGGCGATCCACGGGCCGCGGATGCAAAGTTCGCCCACGGTCTCGCCGTCATGGGGCAGCGCGTTCCACTCCTCGTCGAAGATTTCCATTTCCAGGCCTGGCATCAGCAGCCCGGCCTTGGCGACATTCTCGAACTGCTCGTCCTCGCTCAGGTTTCTCTGGGTGTACTTGGACACCTTGCGCGAGAGCGTACCCAGGGGGTTCGTTTCGGTCATGCCCCAGCCCTGGACCATCTCGATATTGTAGTTGTCCCAATACCAGCGAATCAGCGAGTGCGGCGGCGCGGAACCGCCGCAGGTCAATCGGGTCACGGTGGAGATGTCGTACTTGCCGGGGTTGGCTTCCAGCGTCGCCTTCACGCCCTGCCAGATCGTCGGCACGCCGGCGGAAATCGTCACCTCTTCGTCCTGCATCAGGCGCAGAAACGCGTCGGGAATCATGAATCTGTGCGGCATGACCTGTTTGTTGCCCAGCATGGAAGAACAAAACGGCAGGCCCCAGCCCATGGCGTGGAACATGGGCACGATTCCCAGCGCGGAGTCCAGCGCCGAGAACCCGATCGAGTCGGTCAGGCATTCGGTCAAGGTATGCAGATAGGTCGAACGATTGGTGTACATCACGCCTTTCGGCTTGCCCGTGGTGCCCGAGGTGTAGCAAAGACCCATGGGCGCGGTTTCGGGGATGTCCGGCCACTGGAAAGTACTGGCGTGGCCGGCGATGAAATCCTCGTAGTCGACCTGGTTGCCGAAGGAACTTTCGCCGCCTTCGCCGTGACGGCAGACGACCAGCAACTCGACACAGGGAAGTTTGTCCCAAAGCGGCTCGAGCAGCGGCAACAGGTCTTCGTCGGCGAAGATCACGCGATCGTTGGCGTGATTGACGATGTATTCGAGATCCACCGGCGACAGGCGGATGTTCAGCGTGTGCAGCACGGCGCCCATGGAAGGCACGCCCTGGTACAACTCAAGGTGGCGATAGTTGTTCCACATGAAGCTGCCGACCCGGTCGCCGATGCCGATGCCCGCTCCTTTCAGCGCATGGGCCAACTGGTTGGCCCGGTCCCAGGTCTGTTTGAGCGACTGCCGGTGGCAGCCGTCCGCCTGCATCGTGACGACCTCCACTTCCGGGTCGAGATGGGCGCCCCGGCCGAGGATGCGGGACATGAGTAACGGGGTGGTTTGCATTGTCATTTGAATCAACCTCAAGCGTGCCTGGCCAAAACTGCGCAGGCAGAATATCTGATTAGCAGAAGTCGTTCAATGTGGGCCCGCCCGCTGCGAAAACGCGTTTGCAAGGCGGTTCCCGCGCCATTATGCTTGCCGCATTTTTATCTGTCGGAGAGTGCGATGATCAGCGCCGGAGAACACCCGAAGAAGAAAATCACCGTCAAGGGCAAGACCTTGGCCTATGTCGAAATGGGCGAGGGCGACCCCATCGTGTTCCAGCACGGCAATCCGACTTCGTCCTACCTCTGGCGCAACATCATGCCGCATCTTGCGGACCAGGGCCGCTGCATCGCTCTCGACCTGATCGGCATGGGCGATTCCGACAAGCTCGAGAATTCCGGCCCCGACCGCTATACCTTGCTGGAGCACCGCGAGTATTTCGATGCCGCGCTTGCGCAATTGGGCGTCGAAAACAACGTCACCTTCGTCATCCACGACTGGGGCTCGGCGCTTGGCTTCGACTGGGCTCGCCGCCATCCGGATCAAGTCAGGGGCATCGCTTACATGGAAGCCATCGTCCGGCCGGTGGCAAGCTGGGACAACTGGCCCGAAGCCGCCCGCCGCGTATTCCAGGGTTTTCGCTCCCCCGCGGGCGAAGACATGGTGCTGGAGAAAAACGTTTTCGTCGAACGCGTGTTGCCCGGTTCGGTCCTGCGCGAACTCAGCGAGGAGGAAATGGAAGTCTATCGCCGGCCATTCCTGCAAGCCGGCGAAGACCGCCGCCCGACCCTGACCTGGCCGCGGCAGATCCCCATCGCCGGCGAGCCCGCCGAAGTCGTGCAGTTGGTGCAGGACTACGCCGACTGGATGAGCGAATCCGACGTGCCGAAACTATTCATCAACGCCGAACCCGGCGCCATCCTGATCGGCGCCCAGCGCGAGTTCTGCCGTTCCTGGCCCGCCCAGCGGGAAGTCACCGTCCCCGGCAATCATTTCCTGCAGGAAGACTCCCCCGACGAGATCGGCCAGGCCATATCCGGCTGGCTGCGGGAAATTTCCGCGTAACGCATTGTCACAATTGGACAAGAACTCGCGCTTGCCGATTATTGAAGCTCTGCGGCGGACTTCGTACAATCAGACGCTGGACTTCGTGGCGGGTCTCGTCGCGCACAACAAAATCATAGAGGACTACTCGATGATCAGATCAGGCATGTTTCGATTGCTGCTCCTGCTGGCGCTGCCCCTGGCGGCAGGCGCGGCGGCGCAGGACCGGGTCGGTGATTTCTCGCTGCTCGACCAGGCGGGATACCACCATGGCATGAATTGGTACGGCGACCACGAACTGATCGCCTTCCTCGTGCAGGCGAACGACAGCGCGGCGACCGAAACCGCCCTGCCGCGTTTCCTGGAACTGCACGAACGATACGACGGGCAAGGCGTCGAGTTCATGATGATCAACCCCATGGCGCGGTTCAATCGCGAAGCCGTACAGGCGAAGCTCGATCAATGGGGCGTCGAAATACCCGTGCTGATGGATGACACGCAGATCGTTTCCGAAGCCATGGGCATCGAACGCACCGGCGAAGTGCTGCTATTCGATCCCGGCTCCTTTACCGTCGAGTATCGCGGCACGGCGGAAGGCGCTGCGGCCGCCATCGGCGAATTTCTAGCCGGTGACGAGATCAGCGCGCCGCTGATCGCGAGTTCGGGTTCGGTAGTGGAATACCCGGTTCAGGGCGTTCCTTCCTATAGCCAGGACATCGCGCCGGTGCTGGCCGAGAATTGCGCGAGCTGCCATCGCGCCGGCGGAGTCGCGCCCTTTGCCATGGACAGCCACACCATGGTCCGCGGCTGGTCGCCGATGATCCGCGAGGTGCTCATGACCCGCCGCATGCCTCCCGGCCAGATCGACGGGCATATCGGCGAGTTCGTCAATGACCGCCTGATCGACCGTGAAGACAAGCGCAACATCATCGCGTGGGTGGAAGCCGGCGCGCCGGTGGACGGCGACAGCGATCCGCTGGCCGAACTCACCTGGCCCGAGTCCAAGTGGGCTTTCGGCGAGCCCGACATGGTGCTCGATATTCCGGCAACCACCGTGCCGGCGACCGGCAATGGCGTCTTCGTCGACGTCTCGGTCGACATCGCCATGGAAGAAGACCGCTGGCTGCGGGGCAGCCAGATCATCGCGGGTGACCGCACGGTATTGCACCATACCGTCAACCGGCTCGATTTCCCCGAGGAAATCGGCCGCCGCGGCGGATTCCTCGCGGCGGACCATCCGGACAAGGCCAACATAACCGCCTACATTCCCGGCGACACGCCCGATCTGGCGCCGCCCAACACGGGAGGCCTGCTGAAAGCGGGTTCGGTGCTGCATCTGAACATGCATTACACGCCGAACGGCCGCGAGACCGTGGACCGCAGCGAACTCGGCCTTTGGTTCTATCCGGAAGGAGAGGTGCCCGAAGAAAGAATGAGCGGACGATGCGCCTGTGTTTTCCCCAACACATGGACCACGATTCCTCCACATGATCCGGCCTTCGAGCAGACCGCCAGCATCGTAATCGAGCGCGACGCGAAAATTCACAGCTACCTGCCGCACATGCACTTCCGCGGCAAGTACATGCGTTTCTACGCGGATTATCCCGACGGCACCAGCGAGGAACTGATCAACATCGCCAGGTACAACTACAACTGGCAGTTGAGCTATACCTACGAGGAACCCAAGTTCGTGCCTGCCGGAACGAAGATCACCGCCGTGGCCGCCTGGGACAACTCGGCCAGGAATCCGGCCAATCCCAATCCCGACCGCGCGGTGGACTGGGGCAACGAAAGCTGGGATGAGATGTTCTTCGGCGCCGTTAGCTGGAAATTTGAGAATCAGGGCGGAGAAGACTGAGCTGCGGGCGACGCATGCGTCGCCCCTACAGTCGGTAGTTCTTGTCGTAGGGGCGAGGCATGCCTCGCCCGCGCCATCTACAGAATCCTGAAGATATCGTAGGCGACCTTGCCCTCCACCTGCTTGCTCTTGCCGACGCAGATGATGTGGTTGACCCAGTCGTATTCTTCGGAAGTCGTACTGAAAAGGGGTGTCACGCGCCAATAGAGCCCATCCTCGCCGTTGTGCACGATGCCCCGATACGTCATGTAGATGTGGGCGCCGTCGTCGGTTTCGAGCGTGATGCGCACATCGAGTGCGGAATGACCCGAAACCTGGGTGATCCAGTCGGCGCCGCCGGATAAAACGGTCCCGTTCAGCGCGGGTCCGCTGAAAGTCCCGCCCGTCACCGGCGCGATGCGCGTATGGCCGGTGTCGATCTGCCCGCCCACGTCGAGCAGCAATTCCATCAGGAATTCGGATTCGAGTTCGGAAGCCGGGGATTGCGCTCTGGCCAGCGAGGCCGCACCCAGGCCGGCGGCCGCGCCAATGCCCAGCTTGGTGAATGTCCTGCGGTCAATTCCGCATTTCTCGCTTTTACTCATTGAAGGTTCTCCTGTAGTAGGCAATCAGCTAGCCAGTGCCGGGCTGCGAAACTTGTCGAATCGCCGCAATATCGCGGGAAGATAGAACACGTCCAGCAACAATGCCAGCACCACGATGGGCACGAGCAGGCGGGCGGCTTGCTGAAAGTAGAAAGTGCTCGCCGCCATCAGGAAGGTCGTGCCCAGGGTCAGCACCAGCGTCGTTATCGTCAATGCCGGTCCCGCGGTGCGGATCGAGTGGGCGACGGCGGTCTGGATGTCTTCTCCTTCGCGCCGCTTCGCGAGGTAGTGGGTCAGCACGTGGACGGTATCGTCGACGACCAGGCCGATGCTGATGCTGAACAACATCATCACGAACGGGTCGAGCGTGCCTACGAGCAGCCCCCAGAAACCGAACACGATGGCCGCGGGCAGCAGATTGGGAATGATGCTGAGGATGCCGAAATACACACTGCCCAGACCGAAGACCAGGGTGAGCGTGATCAGCGCGAGACTGAGCGAATAGCCTTGCAGCAATTCCACGGTGACGCGCTCGTCCATGCGCGCGAATACCAGCAGGCCGCTGCCGTGGACCAGATCAGCATCGGGAAAAGTCGCCTCGAACCGGGCGTCGATCAGGTCGTTCAGGTCGATCAGTTCCTGGTTGGACATCGGCCGGGCATTGACCGTGAGGGCCGCAATCGACCGGTCCACGCTGAGGAAATTCGACAGCGGGAAATCGAGATTCTGCACGAAGCGGTAGGCCCGCAAATAGTTCTCGATGGTTTCGGAATCTTCGGGCAATTGGTAGGCGTCCGGGTCGTCGTAGCGCATCTCGTTTACGGTTTTCAGCAATTCCACCACGCTGGCGGTGGATTCGATCTCGTCCCGCTCTCCCAGCCAGTCGACCAGCGCTTCCATCCGGACCAGAAACGCGGGATCGATGGCGCCGTTCCGGGCACCCGCATCGACGGCATAGCTGATCGACGGACCGAGGTCGAGGCGCTCGCCGACGGCGTCGAAATATTCGCGCAGCCCGGCGGCGTCGCTGATGAAATCGAGCCGGTTGAAGTCGGTCTCGTTGAGCGGCAGCATGCTGATGCCCACCGCCGCGAATGCCGAGCAGAACCAGAACAGTTGCCGATCCCTTCGCCTGCCGATGGCGATAACCCGGTCCATTGCCCTGTGTAGCAGATCGCCGTCACCCGAACCGTTTCCGGTCTTGATCAGCCGTATGAGCAGGCTCGGCAGCAAGGCCGCTGTCAGCAGCCAGGAAAAAACGATGCCGACGGCGACGGTGCTGCCGAAGTCGGAGATTGCCGGCGAAGAACTCAGATTCAGCGACGCGAATCCGATGGCCGTGGTCAACGCGGCCAGCGTCACCGGACGGATGTTGTGCAAGAGACTGAACCGCATCGCTTCCGCCTCCGGCATTCCGCGCAGCAGACCTTGCCGGTAGATCGAAATCACATGGACGCTGCTCGCCACGCAAACGACGACGATGATGACCGGAGCGATCGCCGTTACGGTATTGAACGAAAACCCGCTCAGGCCGAGCGTTCCCAGTGCGCAAAGCAGTGTCAGCAGCGTGTGGGCAAGGATGGCGAAGCCCGCCCGCACCGAGCGGAAAAAGCCGCAGATCGCAAGAATGCAGGCAAGGATCACGAATGGCAGCAGTCCGCCGAGATCTTCGAGCATGGACTGGCGGCTTGAGAATTCGATCAGAACTTCGCCGCTGACATGGATATACAGTTCCGGAAACTCTTCCCGTAACGCATCGCGTACGCGCAAGGCTTCGCGGGCGGCGTCGAGCCGTTGCGCCTCGTCCGCGAATTCGGCGTTAAGGCGAATGCGCGTGAAAGCGAGACTGGCGTCGTTTGATAGCAAATTGCCGGTAAGCAATTCGTCCGCTTGCGCGGTTTGCATCAGGCCGGCCAGCTCGGCCTCGCCGTATTCCCGGAAATCCCGGGCGAACAGGCGCCGCAGATTGCGCGGCGAATAGTAGTCGAGCAGGGAAGAATGACGCCCGGCCAGGGGAATCTCAAGGTAACGCTCGCGCAAGGCTTCGATCGCCTGCAAACGGTCCCGGGTGAAAACGCTTTCGCCTTCCGGAGCCAGGAAGGCGAAGACGATTTCGGTGGATTGCGGAAACTCGGCTTCGAGCAGATCCAACTCATCGAGATAGGGATCGCTGCGCGTCAGCAATGAATCGAGCGAACTGTCGAAACCGAGTCTGAACACCCCTGTCGCGAGCAGCAGGCTGGCGATGACGCCGACCCAGAAAAGCGCATCCCGGCGGGACAGGCAGAAACTCGCGATGCGCCCGGTCATCGAGTCCGGGCCGTGTTCAGGCTGCCGCGGCCGGTTCAGGGGGCCGGATCGAATTGGCATAAAACTCCAGCAACCTCACGTTGTCCGGATTGATGCGGAAATGATCGTCCTCCTCCAGCACGAGCCCATGCTCCCGCATCAGATGCAAGGCGTTCTGCACCGTGCGCGGGCGCGGCTTCTCGGATTTCTTCATCGGCGAGCCTTGCGCCATCAACTCATCGATGATGTCGTCGCAGGCTCCCGCGATTTCCAGCGAGGTCAAAGACTCGTCCGGGCGCCGCAGCAGGGCGAGAGCTGCCAGCGGGGCGGGCAATACCGGCATGACACGATGCAGGCGCCGCATGAGCAATTGAGCGATTTGCGCCACATGCTGGATGCGCTGCTCTTTTTCGAGATGATTCAGATTGAGTCCGCGATCGCTGCAGAACTCGCGCATGTCCAGCGGCTCGCCGAAGTTGACGCTGGCATAGCCGTAGCGGGCGAATCGCGCCCGCGGACCGGCGAACAGGTTGAGGCGCAGAAAGCGCCAGAGACGCCTGAGATGTTCGGCCGCGGACGGATGTTTCGTCCGGTCGTCCCAATCGAGCAGATTGCTGTCTTCGAGGATGTGGTCGTAGTTGATGGCGACCGGGATGAAAACCACGCCGCGGGCGCGCTGCCAATCGTAGTGGCGCAGGATGTAATCGAGGAAGCCGAGCCTGGGTTCGCCGAGCCGCCCGTCGCGGCTGAGCTTACCTTCCGGAAAAACCGCCTGGCAGACGCCGTTGCCCGTAGCCAGGTGGATGTATCGTTCGAGCACCTTGCGATAAAGCGGGTCGCGGGAGTCCCGGCGCACGAAGAATGCGCCCATGGCCCGGATCAGCGTTTCCAGCGGAAAGATCCGCGCCCATTCGCCTACGGCATAAGACAGCGCCGCGCGTTCCGCGGCGAGATAGCTCACCAGTACGTAGTCCATGTTGCTGCGATGGTTCATGACGAAAACCACCGTCGACTCCGGGTCGAGTTGCTGCAATCGCTCGGGATGCGAAGCGCCGACACGGACGCGATAGACGAAGCGCGAAATGCTTTTGGCGAGCCAGTAGAACACCCGATAGTAGATGTAGGCGTTGAACGCCGGCACGATCTCACGGGCGAAGGTGCGTACGCGTTGTTGCAGCACCTGACGCGGGATGTCCTGCTCGCCGGAGGTTTTCTCCAGCATCGCCAGCACGTCCTGATCGAAGATCAACTGGTCGATCAGCACCTGGCGCCGGGTTTGCTGCAGCGGCCTGATCTTTATCTGCAAGCTGGTGTTGATGCGGTCGACGGCGATGTTGAGCCGGCGGCGCAGAAACCAGCGCACGCCGGGAAAGAGAATGCTCATGACCATGGCGTAAGCCGCCAGTCCGAGCAGGATGAGGTACAGCCAGAGCGGAACGGACACGTCTGCGGAAAACATGTCCGTAGCATGCCTGAAGCGTCAGGCTACGGCCAGCGGCCGCAGAATGTTTGTTTCAGTCGCCGGGCTTGCGGTACGCCACGTTCTTGCTGATCGCTCCGTCGACGGATTCCGGCGTAATCAGGACGGTACACGAGACCGTCAGCGCGCCCGCGGCACTGACGAACATCGAAAATGCCGTGGCGGCCTCGTCGTTGGGGAGATCGACGATCAACAGCAGGTCGTCGTCGCCGAAAGCGTAATAGAAACTCTCGAGCGAGCCGCCGAGCCCTTCCACGGTCTGCTTGAGCGCCTCCCGGCGCCCGGATCCGCCTTCCCGAATAAGGCCCTCGACACCCGCCTGGGTATAACTCGTTCGAAACAGATACTTGGCCATGTCTAATCCAGCTCCTTGAAAAAGTGGGCTAATGATGGTCTCAACCGGGACATCGGTCAAGCGCCTCCAGGCGGATTGCCCGCTTGCGCCCGATGCGCTTACGCGGCGAGCGCCGCTGCGACTTGTTCAGCGGCCCGCAACGCGAGAGCGGCGATGGTCAACGTCGGATTGGCGGTCGAGGCGGTCGGGAAAACGCCGGCGCCGATGAGGAAGAGGTTGTCATGAGCGTGACTGCGCAAATTGCGGTCCACAACGGATTCCCGCGGGTCGTCGCCCATCCGCGTCGTGCCGATGACATGGCCCGAGCCCTGGAAATCGTCCGCGTGCTGAATCTCGCCGGCGTTCAGGCGCGCGAAGATTTCATCGTGGACGTCTCTGGCGTAATCGAGCCCGGCCCGAGAGTACCCGCCGACGCGATAGTGCATTCGAGGCAATGGTACGCCGTAGGGATCGGCGTCTAGCGGGTCGAGCGTTATCCGGTTTTCCGGATCGGGCAGTTGTTCGGTCAGCGCCGCGAGTTGAACCTCGCGCGATGCGTGGTCCGTGATAGCGCGCCGCAAGTCCGTGCCGAGCAATCCCCGGCGGGAAAGCGAATCGGCGAGGGTTACCGGCCCACCGGTCGGCCAGTTCCAGCCGTCGTTGCTGATCTGGATGCGCAGGGCCGATCTTTGCGAGCGGAATGCGCCGTCACGGAGATTCTCGATGCCCGAGGTCGCCATGGGTCCCCGGTAAGGCCATACGGGCTCGCCGGCCAGCGCCCAACTCAACTGGATCGGATGATCCATCAGGTTGCGGCCGACCTGATTCGACGCATTGGCGATGCCGCCGGGCGCCGCTTCCGAGCGCGAATGCAACAGCAGGCGCGGCGTTTCGACCGCGTTGCCCGCGAGAATGAAGACGCGCCCGCGGGCAAGGTCGCCGGTTCCGTCGGGCCGGCGGAAACGGATCGCCGAGACGCGGCCGTCCGCGCCGGCTTCGATGAACGTCGCCGTGGTGCGTTCGTGAATCACGGCGCCGGCGGTTTCGGCCCGGTCGAGATGGACCGTGGCGTCGTATTTAGCCGCTACCGGGCAGATGGGAATGCAGGTGCCGCTGCCGCAACAGGCGGGCCGGCCTTCCCGGGCCAGGGAGTTGCGCGCCTGCGGCGTCAATCGCACCTGGTATTGCGTGCCTTCCAGCGCGCGTGCGATGACGCGGTCGAGCCATGTGCCCGGTATCGGCGGTTGCGGAAACGGGCCGGACCGTGGCGAGCCGAGGTCTTCGTCCGAATCTCCGGCTACGCCGAGTTCGCGTTCGGCTTCGACATACCAGGGCTCGAGTTCGGCATAATCGATGGGCCAGTCGACCGCGCGGCCGAAATCCGAGCGCATGCGGAAATCGCTCGGCACGTAGCGCACACAGGTGCCGAGCCAATGCCAGGATGTGCCGCCTACGGCTTTCAGATAGGTGCTCTTGAAGACATCGGGGCCGGCTTGCCGGTACCAGTGACCGCTGTCGAGGGTGTCGGGAAATTCGGCTTCGGGCAGCCGTTCGTAAGGGCTTTCGGGCGTCTTTATGGCGGTATCGAGAAAAGTCCGGAATGCCGCGCCGCGATTGACCCTGGGGCCGGCTTCGAGCACTGCCGTGCGGATCCCCTTTGCTGCGAGCCGGTCCGCGAGCAGCGCGCCGGCAAATCCCGCGCCGACGATGATGACGTCGGCTTCGATCGCGGTCATTGCCCGGCTCTCATTGACCAAACCCGGCAGGCGGTTCGCTCCAGTCTCCCGGCGCCGCGCTGCATTGCCCCGGGGGCCTGGTGTACTCGAGAGCGCGCCAGACGAGCGCGTCGTAGTAAGCGCGCAAGGACGTTCCCGCCGCATTCGGATGCATGCCCGAATACCAGGCGACCGCGATTCGCCGGGCCAGGTCGTTATCCGTTTCCACCGCCGCGTTCAGCAGCAACTCGCCGAGATCAGCGCCTTCTCCCGCGGCTCTCAGACCTTCCATAATGTCGAGCGCCAGTCCGGGATCGATCTCGTCTTCGGAAAATCCCGTCAGCCGTGCGGAAAGCGAACGGAAAGATTGCAGTTCATCCTGCCCGAGAGCCGGATGCGCCACTCCCGCGGCAACCAGTGAGGCTAGGCGAATCGCGAAATCGCGACGAGTGATGTTCATTTCGTATCGCTCGGCCGGCGCCGCACAGGCAATGTGGCGGCGCCTGCCTGCGGCCGCATCAGAATATGGCGACCAGGCAACCTTTCGAATCGGGAACGTCGTCCATATCGACCACGCCGCCGGCAAGCGCGGTGTTCAAGGCGTCCGTCAGGTAATGCTCCCGCGCTTCGTTGCGCTGGGTCTCATAACCCAACTGGTCGTTGATGGGGCCGCGATACAGTACGTCGCGGGTGCGGGGATCGACGATAAATACTTCAGCGGTGCGCTCAACGCCCAGCGCCTTGGCCAGCGCCTGATCCTGGTCCTTCATGACCGGGAAATCGATGCCGAATTCCTCGGCTTCCCTGGCGATGCGCGGCAGATCGTCCTGGATGTTGGAATTGAACATGGCGAAGGCGATGTTCTTCGGGCCGAACTCGTCGCGAACCGCGCGATAATTCGGCAGGGCCAGACGCGCGATGGGGCAGCCTACGCCCTGGACGTAAAACACCGCGTAGTCGTAGTCCTTGTAGGTGTCGAGGGTGTGCACCTCGCCGAGGTGATCGGTGAGTTCAAATTCCGGTATCGATCGCAGCCAGCCGTCGGCGAAAGCCGCACCGGCGGCAAGAGCAAATGCGCAGGAAATGAAAAGGCCAATCGATCGCTTCACTGTCGGCTCCAGATATCTGCTTTCCAGGTAATCCACGACAATCGGATACAGGTCCGATTGCAAGGCCTGATCCTACCAATTCCGAAATTCCCATCAAAGCGGCAAATTGCCGCAGTAACAGATTGTTGCAGTCAACCCGCCGCGCCACCTGACCCGCTATTGAGGCGCTATCGGCTTCAGAGTATGCTCATTGCATCTCAGCGACGGCTGCTCCCGGAGAGAGTCATGAACCTGATGCACAAGATGTTCGGCGCTGCGCTTTGCCTGGTACTGCCGGCGGCCGCGGCGGCGCAGCAGGACTGGGAGGCGCCGCGCACCCCGGACGGACAGCCCGACCTGCAAGGCGTCTGGACCAACTCTTCGCAGACACCCCTGGTGCGTCCGGAAGAATTCGGCGCCAAGGGATTTCTCACGCAGGAGGAAGCGCAGGACGTCGAACAGGGCTGGCGCGGCCGTTACGACCTGCTGGCACAGCCGATCGACCCGGAGCGTGGGCCGCCGACCGACGGCAACGCCAACTTCGGCTACAACAGCTTCTGGTGGGATCCGCGGGACGACGCCATCGAAATCAACGGCGAATATCGCACTTCGATCATCATCGATCCGCCCGACGGCCAGATTCCCTGGGTCGAAGGCGGCGCGCCGGGGCACGATCTGCGGACCGCCTGGCGCAACCGGCCGGAAGTCGAGGCCTTCGACGACTATCCCGTGCGGCCGCTGGCCGAGCGTTGCCTGCTGACCTTCGGCTCGGGGTCCGGGCCGCCCATGCTGCCGATCCTCTACAACAGCAATTACCAGATCGTGCAGACTCCCGGCTATTTCATGATTCTCGTCGAGATGGTCCACGACGCGCGCATCATTCGTCTGAACGACGGCCATCACGAAGCCGATTTCGACAAGTGGATGGGCGATTCGGTCGGATACTGGGACGGCAACGTGCTCAAGGTCGAAACGCGCAACTTCCATCCCCAGCAATCCTTCCGCGGCAGTTCCGGCGAGGTCGTGATCCGCGAGGAATTCGAATTGCTCGGCCCGGAAAAGATTCGCTATCGTTTCACCATCGACGATCCGCTGACCTACACCCAGCCCTGGACCGGGGAAGTCGCCATGAACCGCAAGGCTCCTGAAGAGCGCATGTACGAATACGCCTGTCACGAAGGCAACTACGCTTTCGCGGGCATTCTCGCCGGCGCCCGGCGGCAGGAAGTGGAGGCCGAGCTGCAGCCCAGATAACGGCGCAAGCTGAGCATTGATGACTTCGAGGGCTGTCAGACTCTACGGCGAACTGGTGTTTGGCAGACCCTGGCTGGTCATCGGGATCACCGCGCTCGTCGTCGCCTTTTTCGCCTGGTTCACCCAGTACTTCAGGCTGGACGCCTCGGCGGATTCCCTGTTGCTGGAAAACGATCCCGATTGGGAGTTCTTCCGCCAGGTGGAAAACCGCTATGGCATCCGCGAGTTCGTCGTCGTCGCCTATATCCCCGAAGGCCAGTTGTTCACCCGGACCGAACTCGAAAAACTGGATCGCCTGCACAACGATCTGCTCGCGATCGACCGCGTCGAGCGGGTGGACAGCATCCTCAACGTGCCGGTATTCGCCGACACGCCGCTGACGGGGATTTCCGAAGACTATCTGACCTTGCTCGACGAAGGCGTCGATCTCGAGGCGGCGCGCGTTGAAATGATGGCAAACCCGATCTATGTCGATGCGCTGATCAGCCCAGACGGCCGCGGCGCCGGGATGCAGGTCAACATCGAAATCGACCAGCGGGCGCGGGAATTGCTCGACCGCCGCAGCGCCTTGCGCCAGTTGCGGATCGACGGGGAAATCGACACAGGGAGTCTCGCGGAGTTGAGCGAGGTCGAAGCCGCCTGGGCGGAATACAGCATCGTGGTCAACGAAAGACAGCACGAACTGATAACCGCCGTACGCGAAACCCTCGACCGCTACCGCGACGGCGCCCGCATTCATCTCAGCGGCGCGCCGATGATCGCCGACGATCTGATCTCCTTCGTGCGCGGCGATCTGAGCAGTTTCAGCATCGCCGTGCTGATTCTCATCGTCGTCGCCCTCGGCCTGATCTTCCGCAAGGTCCGTTTCATCGCCATTCCGCTGATCTGCTGCGCCGCAGCGGGAACGATCATGGTGGGCACGCTCGGGCTGATGGACTGGCGCGTGACCGTGGTCTCTTCGAATTTCGTCTCGCTGCTGCTGATCATCACGATCTCGCTCACGGTGCATCTGACCGTGCGTTACCGCGAATTGCGCGCGACCCGTCATTTCAGCCGGCACGGCAAGATGTTGCGTCATGCCGTGCTGAGCATGTTCCGGCCCTGCCTGTATACGGCATTGACGACGATGGTCGCCTTCGGCTCGCTCATCGTCAGCGGCATTCTGCCGATCATTACCTTCGGCTGGATGATGATGATGGGAGTCGCCACGGCGCTGATCGTCGCCTTCACGCTGTTTCCGTCGATCATGTCGACGCTGCCGGCGGACCGCTCCCGGCTATCCTCCGATCTGCGTCTGAACCTGACTTCGGCCCTGGCCCGGCTGACCGACAAGTTGCGCGGCTGGGTGTTCGTGATTTACGCGCTGATCCTGATCGTCGGCGTAACCGGACTGACCCGGCTGCGGGTCGAGAACAGTTTCATCGACTACTTTCGCGAATCGACCGAGATCAACCAGGGCATGAGCCTGATCGACGAACAACTCGGCGGCACCTTGTCCTTTGACGCCATCGTCAGATTGCCGGAGGAGGAAGCCGCATTCGAAGACGAGTTTGCCGACGACTTCGGCAGCGGCGATTTCGGCGGCGAATCCGACGACGCCTACTGGTTCACCGCCCCGCGCATGGCCGAGGTGAAGGCGATCCACGAATATCTCGACGCCGACCCCTATACCGGCAAGGTGCTGTCGCTGGGCGCCGTCGTGCAACTCGCCGAGCAACTGAACGATCATCAACCGGTGGACGGCCTGCTCTGGGCGGTGATGTACAACCGCATTCCGCAAACCTTGCGCGAAGCGGTGCTCGACCCTTTCGTGCGAGTCGACGACAGCGAATTGCGCTTCAACGTGCGCGTACGCGAATCGGCGCCGGATCTGAATCGCAATGAACTATTGCAACGGGTCGAGACGGGGCTGGAAGAGGAGTTCGGTTTCGAGCCCGACCAGGTGCGCCTGACCGGTTTGCTGGTGATGTACAACAACGTGCTGCAAAGCCTGTTCCAGTCCCAGATTCTCACGCTCGGCGTGGTCATGTTCGCCATCATGCTGATGTTCCTGGTGCTGTTCCGATCGCTGCTGATCGCGGTGCTTTGCATCATTCCCAACGCCATCGCCGCCTCGCTCGTGCTAGGCATCATGGGCTGGCTCGATATTCCGCTCGACATCATGACGATTACCATCGCGGCGGTGTCGGTGGGTATCGGCGTCGATAACACGATTCACTACATGTATCGATTCCGGCGCGTATTCCCGCGGTTCGGGAACTATCGCAATACCATGTATTACTGCCACGACAGCATCGGCCGCGCGATGTATTTCACTTCGATGACGATCGTCGCCGGATTTTCGATTCTGGTCTTGTCGAATTTCATTCCAACCGGCATATTCGGGCTCCTGACGAGCCTGGCCATGCTGGTCGCCCTCACGGGATCGCTGACCCTGTTGCCGCAATTGCTCGCGACTTTCAAGCCTTTGGGAACGGAAACCGCCTGATGAACAAATCCCGTCCCTTGCTTTTACTGGTTCTCCCCATTCTGGTTTCCTGTGGGGAAAGCGAAACGACGCTGGAGTCCCAGTCACAATCGCCCCCGCCGCTGTCGACCCCGGAGTTCATTGTCGCCGGCTACATGAACGACCCCGCCGCCTTGCGGAGAGGCCAGGACCTGTTTCTCGGCTCCTGCGTCAGCTTCTGCCACAACCTGATCGAGGAGGAGCCCGACCAGGCCGATGCGCTGTTCCTGTTCGATTGCCAATGGACCCACGCGCAGGACAACGCGGAAATCTTCCGCATAATCAAGGAAGGCGTACCGGATACGCGCATGGTCGGTTTCGGCGAGAATTTTCCCGAGGGCGACAACGACGTCTGGAAGATCATCGCATATATTCGCCAGAGCCAGGACAATTGCGGGGACGTCAGTCGCTGACCTTGCGGAATCTCGCCTGGCGGTCCCGCGCGAGGACGCAGACGACCATGAAGTCGGGCATGCAGGTACGTGCGAACACGATGGCTGTGCTCGCGTCTTCGAGCCGGGCGCGGATCACGCCCGACACGCCGGCGTAGTCGACTTCGAACTCAATTATCGACCCCGCCACCCTGCCCGCGGAACTCGACCACTGGAAGCCGAGGGATTCGAGCTGGCGCAGTTCGACGCGGCCGTCCGTAACCGTCACTTCCACCGAAAACAGCGTACCCTCGGCGTTCCAGACGCCGTTCCAGTAATGCGAGAAGTCTTCGGCGGCCCGCGCCTGCGGACCGAGCGCCAACAGCAGCGCGAGCGTCAGCACTCTCACAGGACGAGGCCCACCCCGAACAGGTCGCCATGGAAGACGAACACGGCCCAATATACCGTCATGCCGAGTACACCGCTGACGATGTCCCAGATGACGATGCGGAACTTGTATTCGGGAACCGCGGTGCGTCCCCACAGCGTCACGAACTTTACGGCGCCCCACAAGGTGAAGCCGCCGAACAGCAGCATCGAGGCGAGGTCGCCGTTGGTCCAAAGGTGCGCCGCGCCCCAGAGAGTCACGCCGAGCACCATGGGGTTGCGCGCGCTGCGCCGAATCCCGGACATTGGCAGGAAGCTCGCCAGCAACAGCCAGAAAACCAGAAACATCAGGTAATGCGAGATATTGCGCAGGCCGAAAGGCGGCTCCCAGATCATGACGAAGGGTGCGATGGACTTGCCCCAGACGATCAGCGCGAGTCCGAGCAGGGCGGTCAGGCTGTAGGCCCCCTTGTACGCGCCGGGCGAAGGAAAGCGGCCGGCGAGCGCCTCGCGCAGGCCGAATTCCCGTAACATGTGGGGCAGGAGAAAAAGGATCAATCCGAGGACGAGAACAGTCATGCGGCCGCCTCCTTACGGGGACAGGCATTGTAGCACGCAGGCGGAATCCGGCTCCTTAAGCTCTTGTTCAGCAATGCCGATTTATCAAGGACATCTTGCTGATCGTTCTTTGTCGAAAAGGGGGTTTTCATGAAGAAGTTACGATTGACGACACTTGCTGCCGTGAGTTCCGCAATCCTGGCAAGCGGCGCCCATGCCGCCGAGACCTATGTCTCGCTCGGATTGGGGGTTGCGGAAGAGCGGGTTGAAATGAACTCTCTCTTGCCGGGATTTTCGACTTGCTACAGTTCTTTCGTCAGTTCCGCCGCGTCAGTTGATTTTTGCGGAGGCTCATCTGCATATGAGCGCAGCGGCGCCGAATTCGATCTGGAAAACTCGCTTGCGGGGTCGGCGAGCGTCGGGTTCGAATGGGAGAACTGGCGGCTGGAACTGGAGTATTCGGGCCGCGAACACGGCGGCCGGTCGCTGCCGCAGCTGGTATTGCCATTGGCGGAGCAGTTCAGCGGCATAGACTTTGGCGCGCCGGGCGGCTTTATCGGATTTCCTTTCGGATTCCCGCGGGAAAACCCGAAACACGAAATCTCCCGGCTCAACTCGCAACAGCTCTTTGTCAACGCCTTCTACAGTTTCCGCACCGGCGTAGCCTGGAGACCCTTTGTCGGGCTCGGAGTCGGAATGGCCCGAATCCAGTACCGGTACAGATTGGAAGGAAGCGAGTTGGCGTTCCGGTTCCCGCCATTCGATCCAATCCCGATTGCAGAAGAGTTGCCCATTCCGCAATTATTCTCGTTCACCAATCGGACGGTTCTCGACGCCGAATCGAGCGACAACGTGCTGGGCTACCAGTTCATGGCGGGAATCGACCGCGAACTCACCGATCGGGTCACTGCATTCGCCAGTCTGCGCTGGAGCCGGTTCGAGGCTTCCGAAGTGTCGAACCTGGGGCCCGGTCAACCTGGATCCATCCCGGCGCTGTCGCTTCTGCCCGTAATCACGTCCACACCGGAAAGTCTGGACGACATCGGTGGAGTATCCCTGATCGCGGGCATTCGCTTCAGCTTTTGACATCCCGCACCGCCTCACATTAAATGTGGGGGATGAAGATTCGGCGGGGTTTCTTGCTTGTTCCCTTGCTCGCGCTGGCCGGCTGCGAGGAGCCGCCGTTGCAGGCTTACGGGCAGCTCGAATCCGACCGGGTCGAGGTCGTCGCCGAATCGAATGAACCCATCGTTGAAATCGCATCACTCGAAGGCGATGCGCTTGCCGCCGGCGCGCTGATCCTGCGGCAGGACACCGCGCGGCTCGACATCCGCATTCGCGAGAGCCAGGCCAATATCGCCCGCATCGAAGCGCAACTCGAAGAGCAGGTCAACGGTCCGCGGATCGAGACCATCGAAGCCACCCGCGCGAGTCTGCTCGAAGCCGAGATCGAACGCGATTTCCGCGAGCGTGAACTGAACCGACTGACAGGCCTGCGCGAACGCAACCTGACTTCGGAGGAAAGCGTCGACCAGGCGCGCAACCTGCTCGAGTCCGCCAGCGCCAGGATCGAAATCGTCTCGGCGCGGCTGGCCGAGCTCGAAGCGGGCACGCGGCCGGAGCAGATCGAACAGACCCGCGGCCTGCTCAGCCAGGCCGGAGCCCAACTCGATTCGCTCAAGCTCGACCGCGAACGCCTGCATGTGGCCGCGCCGGTGGACGGCGTGATCGACACGCTGCCTTTCGAGGTCGGCGAACGTCCGCGGCCGGGCGATGTTGTCGCCGTGCTGTTGACCGGCGAGCAGCCTTACGCCCGGGTTTACATTCCCGAACCGCTGCGTGCGGGATTGCGGGTGGGCAGCACCATGCGCATCGCCGTCGACGGCATCGAACAGCCGTTGACCGGGACGATTCGCCGCATTGCCGCCGAGGCGAGTTTCACGCCGTATTTCGCGCTCACCGAGCGGGACCGCGGACGGCTGTCCTTTCTCGCAGAAGTGCGTCTCCCGGATTTGCCAGAGCGCTTGCCGGAGGGGTTGCCTGTGCAAGCGTTGTTCTAATTGTGCGTGAAAACGCCACCGTCATTCTGCGCGAAGCGAAGCGTAGTCGCAGAATCTCTTTGGGCGTTGCCGAGATATGAACGATAACGGCGAATTCGCGATCCAGGCGCGCGGGCTGACCCGGCGCTTTGGCGCTCTGGTCGCGGTCAACGAAGTCGATCTCGACGTTCCCTCCGGCAAGATCTACGGTTTTCTCGGCCCCAACGGCTCGGGCAAATCGACCACCATACGCATGCTTTGCGGACTGCTGACGCCGAGTTCCGGCCAGGCCAACGTACTCGGGCTCGACGCCGGCCGCGATTCGGAAGCGCTCAAACAGCGAATCGGCTACATGACCCAGCGTTTCTCGCTCTACGAAGACCTGGGCGTGCGGGAAAACCTGCAATTCATCGGCGAGGTCTACGCCATTCCCCGGCGGGAACGCCGCCGGCGCATGGACGAACTCCTCGGCCGCTTCAATCTCAAGGGCCGGGAGCGGCAACGCGCGGGCACCTTGAGCGGCGGGCAGAAGCAACGCCTCGCGCTTGCCGCGGCGACCATGCATCGGCCGCACCTGTTGCTGCTCGACGAGCCGACCAGCGCGGTGGATCCGAGCAATCGCCGCGATTTCTGGGAAGCCCTGTTCGAACTCGCCGAGCAGGGCACGACGATTCTCGTCTCCACGCATTACATGGACGAAGCCGTGCGCTGCCACAATCTGGCGATACTCGACCGGGGCGTGAAAGTGGCCGACGGTTCGCCGCGCCGGCTGGGCGAGAACATCGACACCCATGTGATAGAAGTGCGGGCGCCCGATGCGGACGCGGCGCATCTGGTCCTGCACGGCGTTGCGCAAATCGTCAGCCTGACCCGGCTCGGCTCGAAGCTGCGGGCGCAGATTCCGAAACAGATTCCCCAGCCGGCCGCCATCGTCGACCAGGCCCTGCGCCGCGCGGGCATCGCGGCCCAGGTCGACCAGGTGTTTCCCGATATCGAGGACATCTTCGTTGCCGTGACCGAATTGCGCGAAGCCCGGTCCGCGAAAGTTGTAGAGACGGATTCATGAGATTCCTTTCATGAGATCGTTGGTCCGCATCTTCGCCATCATGCACAAGGAGTTGCTGCAACTGTCGAGGGACCGGCTTACCTTTGGCATGATCGTCGGCATTCCGCTGATCCAGTTGCTGCTGTTCGGCTACGCCATCAATACCGATGTGCGCAATCTGAGCGCGGCATACGTCGACGAAGCCGACAGCCATCTCTCCCGCCAGCTACTCGCCGACATGAGTGCAACCCAGGTGGTCGTGCTGCGTCAGCGCCTCGCGAGCGCGGAGGAACTGACCCGGCTGCTCGATTCGGGGGCAGTCTCGGTAGGCATCGCCATTCCCGACGATTTCGACCGCCGGGTGATAGCCCGCGACCGCCCGGCGCTGCAACTGCTCGTCGACGGCACGGATCCGATCATTCTCGGCGTGGCGGAACAACTCGCCACGATTCCGGTGCGCTTCGATTCCCAGACGGGCCTGCAGGAGCGGCGGCGCATGATCGAAGTGCGCAATTACTACAATCCCGAGCGGCGTTCGGCGGTGAATATCGTGCCCAGCCTCGTCGGCGTCGTATTGACCATGACCATGGTGCTGTTCACCGGGATCGCCATCGTGCGCGAGCGCGAACGCGGCAATCTCGAATTGCTGATCAATACGCCGGTGCGGACGGTGGAACTGATGCTCGGGAAGATCGTTCCCTACATCGTCATCGGGCTGATCCAGCTCGTCATCATCCTCGCGCTGGGCCGCACGATTTTCTCGGTGCCGATCATGGGCAGCGAATGGCAGGTGCTGATCGTGTCGCTGGTGTTCATTTCCGCCAATCTGTCGTTGGGCTTGCTGATTTCCACGGTCGCCGCGACCCAGTTTCAGGCCATGCAGATGACTTTCTTTTTCTTCCTGCCTTCGATCCTGCTTTCGGGGTTCATGTTTCCCTTCGAAGGCATGCCCGAAATCGCCCAGTACATCGCCGAGGTCCTGCCGCTGACACATTTCAACAGGCTCATCCGCGGCATCATCCTGCGCGGCGCCGACGTCTCGTTAATGATGCAGGAACTCGCCGCTCTCGCCATTTTCACGGCGGTCGCCCTGACGCTCGCGGTGCTCCGCTTCAGCAAGCGGCTGGATTAGAGCAAAGTTGGGCACTATTTCTACCAAAGTTCATCCGATGATCTTCCGGTCTTTGGCAGACCACTCAAAAAACGAGCGATGGATGTGGTCATAAGCTTGGTAGATTCGTTTTCTGGCAGGACTGCGGGTCATCTGGTGATTTCCCAACTTCTTTAGCCAGTCCCGCTCTCCCCAGTTGCACCAGACCAGGACTTGGCGCGTATCTTTCAGGTAGCGCCTAAGAAGATCGGCACGGACATACAAGAGGCTGTGCCGATCTCCCTTCCATCCGTCCCCGGCCTCTCGATAGAGGGTTGCGGGGTTTCCCGAAGAGTCGTAGAAATCAATCTCGCGATTCTTGCTATTTAGGTGAAGTCGCTGAATCAAACTAGGCGCGGGAAGGTCAAAACCCGAGAAATCGTTGTGCGAAGAATGGTGAGACTCCCAGCCAAATTGAATGTATGGTACTTCGACGCGGATGCTTGGGACGTGACGCGTTTTCGGGATCGGGCCAAGTTCGATAGTTGTGCTTCCCGTTTGCCTTCCTTCGGTAGATATAGACGCTATCTCGATGGTGGCTGGCGGACTCCTTTCTTGATAACCCACATGCACGTATCGATCGAACGCCTTCCCTGTTTGCCGGCGGTATCGGCCGTTCTGCTGGCAAAGGTGCCGCGCAAAGTTCTGACGACGTCCCGCCTCCCCAGCGTAGAGATAGATTTCAGAGGCTCCTTCGGGGATCGCACTATTCCCAGGGTATTCCAGCTCAAGAAACTTCGATTTGATACTGCCCACATCTTTACGCGCTATAAACAATCCTCGCAAGAAAGCAAAGAGTTCTCGATCATGTCTCTCGTCGATTCCACGAACGTGCCCTTCGATGAGCACCCACTCACCTTGTTGTCCATTGATCTCTGGAACTACAAGTAACGGATGCCAGTCTGGTGTATAACTGCCCCCGACCCAGGCTTCGGTTGCAACGCTTTTGTCGCCAAACAGGTCTGGAATCGGTGGTGTCCAAGGGGGTGGACGCTTTGGAAAGCTTGGATCAACTCCGCAATCGGGTGTTCTCTCTCCGAGGCTCCAGTCAGGCAGCTTCTTCTCGGCCTCACGCTCGCCCCACATCTCATAATAGGCAATCCACGAGTACTTCTTGCCGTACCGGTCCACCTTCTTATGGTCGGGCGCATTCCATGACAAACGGCCGATCTCTTCATCGACGAAATTGAACTGCTCTGATCGATATCCTAGGTCGTATATGCGTCGTTCGATTCTTGCGCGGACCTGGATGAAATCTGGATGTTCGTCGTCATAGTTATCCCGATTGGGAATCAAGCTTCCGATCGTGTAATTGTCGAAATCCATTTGAATGGCACGATCAATGGCTTCTTTCACAGTTGGATCAGGCGTGCCGTCACTCGTAAATGGCGAAAGCGCGTTCGGAAACGGCGCTGCAAGATTGCAGTTAGCGTTTTGGGGCAGCGCGACACAACTCACCCGCTGGGCAATCTCTATGATGCCAAGTGCGTAGTCTCGCATCAGAGTATGGTGGGTGGCATTGCACGCACCCGGACCGAACATCTTGAGATATAAGGTTTCTGCCAGATCTCCCAGTAGAGGTCGAAACGTCGGTGCCGCCTCCGAGTCCAATAAGGACAATGTCGTCCCATATGCAGCCGCCAACATGCGTTCCGGCACATAAGGGTCATTGAATTCAAGGCTGGTCACGACGTGCGAGAAAAGTACCCCTGGAAACTTTTCGCCGATTAGTACAAGCGCCTTTGTCGCTAGGTCGCGGTCACTTCTAACGACCGTAGTTAGAACCAGAGAAAGCAGTACAACAAGTTCTGTCGCAGAGCGTTGTGTCATGTTAGCCGCGTTAAGCTTCTCGGCCCAAGCCATTAGGCGGTGGATGGTAGGCGATGCGTATCGTCGCCGAAGGTATTCGGACCACTGTAGATCGCGGGCAGGCATCGAATAGCGCGCCAGGAAATTATACAGACGACGCGCGTGATACGGGTGTCTGGGCTTGGTCGAAATGGCAACTAACGCATCTACGATTTGCTCCCACACCTCAGAATCGGTGTTCAGATATTGATTGATGACTATTCGCGTACCCTCAGTGAAAGCTGCCGGGTTACGCCAAAACAAACCTTCGATGAATGGGCCGAAGTATGCGCCCAATTTCTGAGCCCTTTGAGGCAATACGAAGAACAGTTCACGCTGCTTGGGTGGCTGTCGCTTCTTCACTCGTTCCGGAAATTCGGTAATTAGCGCCTGCGCCAAGCCCGGCTCCGCGTAATCTCGGTCGTATTGATTCGACATCCGGAAAACGTGGGCGAGTGGGGAATTGCCGGTGAAGCTGTGCTTGATCGTTGCAGCCGAAGAAACATCGAGATGTGTTTTGAGCAAATGCCGAGCGATCAAATGGTCGCTGAATCGTTGATAGGGAAGCCGAAAGACAATACGGGGTTTGGCCCCGGATCTCGTTGAGTACCAAACGGCGTCTTCTTCGATGAGGCCGTTTGTCCGTAGTACTTCGAGGAGATTGCGCCGCTGTGCCGGTCTCAAATCTGGATAATGGGCGGCAATGATGCGATCAGCTTCTGATCGTAGAACATAGCCTCGCAGATTCTCTGCCATGCACGGTGCAAAGCCGGCTACCTTTCTGTCAGCAATTTGATCGCTTCCCTTCAGCAATCCCCAGCACCCCTTGGTCCTCAGGCCGTATTCGTGCTCAATCGGCTTGCCAACGCTGTTTACAAACGATTCAAGGACGAAGGTCATTCCCTTTTGACCTGAGGCTATGCCTGCGAAACCTTGTGCCAACTTCCTGCCCGAAAGGCTTTGGAGTGATTGGCAGATCAACTTTAGTGTGAGCGGTCGCGAGAATTCTCTGTCCAACAGCGGCACTTCAGGCAGCGGCAGCTTGTAGTACTGGAAGAACGCAGCCTGAGCGTCAAATTCCTGATCATCGAAACCGAGGTGGGTCACCTTATGGAATTTCTCCAAGTTTTGCTGCTTGATGGCGATGGGCTCGAACGGAGTCCGGCACGTTATGATCAATCCAATATTCGGGCGGTCTGCAACCAATGCCTGGAGAGTAGTGACGGCTTTTTTCCATTCAGAACGATTGCCTTCGTTAACACCATCCACAATGACGACTGCGCGTTCTCCGGTCTTTTTCGCCAACTCTGCAAGTCGGTCAAATACATTTACTGCCGTGAGTTTCGCTCCAATCCGGGAGCAGATTTTCGCAACTACATTGCCTTGGAAGTTCTTAGCCAAAACAAGAACAGTGACTAGGCTACAACCGATTCGGCCCTGCGTGAAATCGCACACCAGATGTGTCTTGCCCGTGCCCCATTCACCGCTTATCAGGAGGTTTGGATCAAACAGGACTTTGAACGCCGGGCTCTGAATATATTCCTTTTCAGCCTGCACAATGGCCAAACACTGACGTATAGCGTGCATGTTGGCGCGGAAATCGTTGTGTGTAGACGAAAATCCGTCAGCTTGGCTAGTCGGCTCCAGCTTAGCCTCTTCCGCACGCCAGTGATCTCTATCTGCAAATAGATCGGATTCAATGCCAGAGAGAATCTTCGACCACTCTTCTCCTGCACCTGCGTCACGCATGCGCAGCCGGTCCATCATCGGCGACAAGAATGTTTGGGCTTCGTCCACTCGTTGCTGAATCTCGCTGGGACGTTGGCTGCAGTGCTTCGCATGATCCCAAGCCTCGGAAAACGCATTGAGCGCCGACTCAAATCTCTTACGAGCGCCCGTTCCACAGGCGACGTTCTCGATTGCGGTCAAGAGTGATTCGATTTCGAGGTTTGGCGCTTGAGGATCCAGCCCGGGCGTGTATCTATGTCCGGCTTGTTGAATCTGGTCTTTGCAAAGGGTAGACAGTGCTGACAAAAACGTGTCGTGAGATGCAGATATAGCCATAAATTCAGTCTTGGGCAGGCCTGCGCGATCAGTCTGCCGATTTGTGCGTCATCGGCTTCCGATCGCCTAATACTTCCAATCCTCATGAGCCAGAGGTGCACTATTGAGTTCGTCCCGATATGTTCGCCACTGTGGCATGGCTGCATTCATCAGTGCATAGAATCGATCGTTATGACGCCGTTCGTGGAAGTGGATCATCTCGTGGACGAGCACGAATGCAAGGCAGGCGGGCGGTTTTTTGGCTAGTTCGAGGTTGAGCCAGATGCGTCCGGCTTGTGCGTTGCATGAACCCCAGAGCGTCTTCATCCGCTTTACACGCAATTCGCGAACCTCGACACCGACCTTTGGCTCCCATTCCTTGCACAGCACCGGCAATCGCGCTTGAAGCTCCCGGCGATACCAGTGATATATCGCCGCCTCCCTGGCCGCACGGTCTGCGCCTTGCGGCACACGTAATTCAATGAAAGCGCGATTGCGCAGTCGGGCGCTCGCACGCTTTGCGCCTTCGATAACATCTAGCCGGTAGCGGCGGCCTTCGAAGTAATGGCTCTCACCGGTGACGAATTCGCGTTCGGACTGACGGGGCTGGGAGGCGAAACGGGCTTGCCGCTTGTGAATCCATGACAGCTTTGAAACCACCGCGAGCCGAATCGCTTCTTCGTCGAGCCGAATTGGCGCCGCCACTCGAACGCGCCCCTCCGGGGGATATACCCCAATGTGCAGGTTCTTTATGTTCTTGCGGACTACTTCGACCGCAACGTCGGCTACTTGCAACTGGTAGCTCTCAGTATTCACGCTGAGCCTTTACTATTTCGAAGAGTTGATCGACGAGATCGTCATCTGGAAGGATATTCTTGATGGCATTGCGTATCTTTTTCTCCTTCATGGGATGACCGCGAAAGTCCGCCATTTTCGATTTGCGGATCGCATCGTCGACGCGCAGCGTGACGATTTCGACGGTTGTATCACCGGGGTCGGCCACCTGCCGCTTGGCCAAAGTAGCCCCCAATTCCGGCAAGTCTTGTAGCAAATCGAAAATTGCCTGGCGCGCGGGACTATTGATCGCCTGCGGATAACGGGCCTGATCCGGGTCGCGGACCTTCCCGGTGAGCGCGACGATTTTCGCCAGATACGCCTGATAGTCCAGCGCCTGCCGCTTGCGTTCGGCGATCAATTCCTCAAGCAAGGTGGACATGTGCTCGTAGTATCTGGGATTGACCGCCATTTCGTCGATGATGAGCCGCCGCACGTTGTTCTCGATCGTCTCGGCCATCGCTTCCCTATTCCCGCGAATGCCATCCGGCAGCGAGTCGAGCGCGCCGGTTCCGCGCTCAAGAATCAGTTCCACGAGCGGCAAATCGTCAAAGGCAGAAATCTTTTCGCTTTCGCCGGCCCTTATATAGGTGTCGAGCAGGTGCCGCATCGCCGGTTCGTAAACCTTGAGATCAATGTAGTCGCCGCTTGCGAGTTTCACTTCGGAGCGGACTTTCTCATAGTGGTCAACTTCATCGCGGATTGTACGCGCCTCGGCCGCGGAGTAGCCGGCGGCATCCATCTCATTGGCGAGGTCGGCATAAGTACGCAAATATGCCGCCGCCATCTTGTACAGGGCGAGGCGTTTCGGCTCGTTTGCCTTTAGTTGCCCGGCATCGCCGCTGTCGGTCGCGCAGAAATAATGGAAGTAAGCAGGGGAGTCCTTCGGCGGCTCAACCGGTTCGCAGAGAGCCTTGACCGCCTCACGCGCTTCTTCAAGCTGTTCCCGCGCTTGCTCCAGCCGGTTTTTCAGCAGCCCGGCCACGTCTTCCCGGTCGTAAGCCTCGAAGGCTTCGCCGGTGTAGTCGGAGATCGATTTTTCCAGCGAGCGGAACAAATCCTTGTAATCGACGATGTACCCATACTCTTTGTCTTCCCTGTCAAGTCGATTCACTCGGCAGATTGCCTGAAACAGGCCGTGGTCCTGCATTTTCTTGTCGATGTAGAGAACGGTGGCGGAAGGCGCGTCGAAGCCGGTGAGCAATTTGTCGACCACGATCAGGAGTTTCATCTTGCCTGGCTCTTCGATGAAACGTTTCTTCACATCCTTTTCGAATTGCTCGACTTTGCGCATCGCTTTGTCTTCGGGCTCGTCGAAATGTTCGGCGAGCATTTTCCGGTAGATGTCGTACTTGCGCAGTTTCTCGGTGAGGCCTTCGCCGGTTTCCTCGCCCTTGATTTTCGACTTGGACGGCTGATACGAAGTGACGATGGCGCATTTTCCGGCGAGCGCGTTCCCGTTGAACATTTCGTAAAGCCGGCAGGCCGAATGGATGCTGTCGGAAATGAGCAAGGCGTTGCCGTGTCCGCTCTTGAGGCGATCGCGCGTTTCCATGTCGAGCGCGATGTCGGCGACGATTTTACGCAGCCGGTCCTCGGCGCTCATGACGGCCCGCATGGTGCCCCAGCGCTGCTTGAGTTGCGCTTTGGCGAGATCCGTCAGGCCGGCGGTCTTGGCGTCGAACCATTGATCGACCTTCGCCTCGGAGGTCAGATCCTGATCAATGTCCCGCGCTTCGTAGCGCAAGTCGAGCACGACTTTGTCGCGCACCGCTTCGTCGTACTTGTAGGTGTGAATATACGGGCCGAAGATCTCGATGCTGCGGGCTTTGTCGGATTTCAGCAGCGGCGTGCCGGTGAAGCCGATCAGCGTCGCTTCGGGTAGCAAGGTCTTCATGGCCTTGTGCAACTTGCCGGACTGGGTGCGATGGCATTCATCGACGAAAACGAAGATTTCGCCTTTGGCCCGAAATCCCTTCGGCAGATGTTTTTTGATTTCCGCGATGTAGCCATCGATGTCGCGCTCGCTCGCTTCATCGCGGGAGCCGAATTTGTGAATCAGCGACGCTATCAGCCATTGTTCGGCGGATTGGAGTATGCTGACCAGATCGGCGCCGCTACCCGTGCGGTAAATATCCTCGTTGACTCCCTTGAAGACTTTCTCGATCTGTTCGTCGAGTTCCTTGCGGTCGGTAACGATCAATACCCGTCCGCCGTTCACGTTCTCATTAACCCACTTGGCGAGCCAGACCATCAGCAGACTTTTGCCACTGCCCTGTGTATGCCAGACAATGCCGCCTTCGCGGTTCGCGACGTGTTCCTGGGCTGCCTTTACGCCGAAGTACTGATTGTGGCGGCAGGTTTTCTTAATGCCAGCGTCGAAAACCATAAAGTCATGAACGATTTCGAGTAGTCGTTCCTTGCCGCAAAGTTGGCCGAGTTCCTTCAGCAACAGGTTGTCGCCGGCATCGGGGTGCGCCTCGCTTTCCTTCCATCGAAGCCAGTATTTCTCCGGCGTTTCGATGACGCTGTAGCGCAGCCCCTCGGTTTCGTTGCCGGCCATGAGAAGTTGCGCCGTGGCGAAAAACGGCCGAATGAATTCCGGTTTCTGATTGTCGAGATTCTGGCGGATGCCCTCGGCCAGCGAAACTATGGAACGTTTGAGTTCCAGCACGCCGAGGGCGATGCCGTTGACGTAGAGAACCACATCGGGTCGCTTGTCGCCCGCGCCTTCAACGGTGACTTCCTCAGCAATGGCGAAATCGTTGTTGTCCGGATTTTCCCAATCGATCAGCCAGATCGTGCGGGCGTGCTCGCCGGGCTTCGGTTGCACCTTCACGCCGTAACGCAGCAGGCCGTAGACTTCCCGATTGGCGTCATAGAGATTTGTGACACCGCCGACTGATGCCGCTTTGCGGAGCAATTCGATCACGCGGCTTGTGATCCTGTCGTTGTGACCTTGCAGGCGCAGCCAACTCGAAAGAATGTCCTGTTCGATGTTGGCGTTGCCGGGGCGGTCCGTCCAGTCGCCGAGGTAACCGTAACCGAGCGCGTCCTGGAAGAATCGCACGACCCGTCGCTGGGTCTCGATTTCGCGCTCGCCGACGGTGGTCATGATTATGTGCCGTCAGTTCCGAGGTTCTCGATGGCAGCGCGCCCCTTAGGCGTAAGTCGATATTGTTGCAATCGGCTGCGGGGATTTTCCGGCAGGGTGTACTCGATCAATTGTTCCGACATAAGCGACCGAACTACTTTGTTGAGTTGCCCGGATACTTCTTTCTGACCCAAATTCTTCGATAGCTTCGCCTTGGACATCGATCCATTTATCAGCAGGCCGAGCACTCTCTCTGTCAACAACCGCGACTCTGGCTGTGGTTCTGACTCTGGCTGTGACTCTGGCCGCGACTCTGGCTGTGATCCCGACTCGGGCCTCGACTCTGGCTCAATTTGGACTCCGGTTTTGTCTGCATCGTGCACCCCAGCCGGTCGAGTCGCGTCGTTGGGTCGCCAAATCGTTGTGACGAATCCTTCACTGGCCGCGAACTCCGGTTCCCGCAGATTGGCCGCCGCACAGCGCTGTATCATGTCCACCGTCCCGGTGCCCATGCGTTCAATGTATCCGGCCAGATACATGGGCTCCGCGAGCAAGGGATTGCGGGGCAAGGACTCGTGCGCGACGCGAAGTTTCTCTACCGTCAGCGGCGGCGGCAATCGGCCGGTATTCATCACGTCCAGCCGATCCGCAAAGAGCATCACCTGCACACTGCTATTGTCCGTGTAGTCGCGATGGGCCACGGCGTTCACGATGGCTTCGGTGATCACTTCTTTGGGAATCTCGTAGGCGATGGGCACTTCAACGCTCTCCGCCCGCGTGCCGACAGACAACGCTATTTTGCTCAATACGAAATCCACGGCCTGATCGACCAGATCGAACACTGTGCCCTTGTATACCTGATAGGAAGGGATGGGTTTTGCGACCTGCGTGCCGTGGAAATGGGCGCACTTGATCTCGGACGAGATCAAGAACCGTTGCGGCGCTTTCCCGAACAGCAACATTGCGGCGTTGGTCAATCCACCCTTGTGCAACAGATTCAAATGCCGCAGCAAATCCTCGGCGGGGGTGTCTTCGTCCAGGGGAAACTGTCTGGTCCTACGGGCCGTGCGGATTAGCCTGCTCATCCGCGCCGAATCGAGATCGTCCAGCGTGGCTCCTTCGCAAGGTGCCGCATCGAAAGGCCCGAAGCGCAGTAGTTCTTTGTCTTCGAGATACTCCACCAATGCGGCGTAGAGACCGGTCATGAGTTCTTCTTGCGTGTTGAACCGTTTGCGGATCAGCCCGGCTTCGGCCTTGCCGATCAACGCTTGCATCTTCGAATGCCGAACACCGGCGGGCGCATTTTTCAGGAAGATCAGACGATATTTGCCGAGCGCCGTGGCATGGTCGAATTCCCGTTCCGTCGGAGACGTTCCAGAACCATCTTCTGAGCCGTATTCCTTTCCGAACAGGCCGATATAGATGTCGCAGCGCTCGACTTCATCCAGATAGGCATTGTCGGGCCTCCTGTCCAAAGCTGGAAGTTCCTCGAACAGGAAACCTTGGAAGCCGCGCCGCATCAGCGGGTCATTGCGCAAGTAGTCAGTGAGCGCCTTTCGTTCTTCGCTGAACTCACTCTGTACGCTGCTGATGAAGACGCGGAGGGGTTTCATGGCGCAACCTGTTCATTGTCGGGTTGACACACCTGTTCGACCAATCGCACCCGCCCGGTGAGAAGCTGTTCCATCATGCCGTCTTTGATGGCGCAGATCTTTTTGAGGCGGGTTTTCAAAGCGCTAATCTCAGTGTCCATATCAGAAAGAACGGCAGCTATAGCGTCTTGTTCATCGAGAGTCGGCATGGATAACTTGAATCCTTGGAACCACGTTGAGTCAATGCTTTCGACGGTAGTACCGGCTTTGAGACAATCACGTAGCAGGTATTTCTCGACTCCCATAAGCGCGTGGACCAAGTATTGCGGACTATGAAGCGGACCGGGTTCCAATGCGCGAAGGTCTTGATTTATTGCTACAGGAATTGAATTGTTAGCGACAGGCAAGAATCGACGCAGAATCCCACTTCGAACCACAACGATGGTGGAATTCGAGCGAATTACAGGGATACCCGTCTCCTTGACAGCTTGTTTAGTAATGTTTTCGCTAGAATCGTTTAACTGACCTTGGCGAACATCACTGGAGGTAAGCCACGGAACTGTTCCTCCGATCCAATAATGAGGAACACTCGTTAGTGGAGTCATCCCACCTCGCCATCGGCCCAGGTCCCCCAATCGTATAGTCCTCCACTCCCCTCCATACCCAGGTAGTCGAGTCTCGCCGGTGAGGAGTTGCTGCGTGGTGGCCCGCTTGATCGCTCGCTTCTTAGCGATCAGCGCGTCCAACGATTCGAGCAACTTGTCCACATCGGACAACGCCTCGGCGATGGCGAGTTGTTCAGGCGGTGGGGGAATGGGAATCGGCGTCGAATTGATAATTCCCGTGTTCAAATTCATTTGAGAGCCAGTTTGACCCTGTTTTGACCATTTGGGTTCCAAACTCGACAGGACGTAGTAGAGATACTCTCTTTCGGTTTGCAGATTGTTGAAAACTACGAACCCGTCGTGAATGCAGACGTTCATTCTGGTGATTATGGGTTTGCCAACCGTGGCGCAAATGCTCATAACCAAACTATCACTGAGAACTAATCTGCTATTTGCTATACCCGCTTGAGAAAGCTTCTGGCATGTCGCATTCAGGTACTTGTCCGTGGCTGTGACATCCGCAATACGAAGCCAGCCCGTGGATGACTCATCGTCAAACCATTTGGGGTCGTCAATGGGGCGAGGTGACGCACCACGTAGAACTCTGGCAAGCCCCCCAATTCTCGACAATTCCCAATCCTCTGGAATCACACCTACTTCAGTGTGTTTGTACCCCGTAGGCGTTTCTTTCGGTCGATGGCCAGTTGCGGTGGTGTAGCCATCATTGAGTGTCGGAGCCTCAATCATCGCAGCCGCACCTCGTAAACCGAGTACGGTGGAAAAGATTCCACAGACACTGTCTGTGGAATTGCTGAACTTCGTAAGCCGAGGGCAAGCATTTCAATTGGCCCGACAGTGTCGGACGAATCTCCCGTGTGGACTTTGGGAATTTCCGCAACGATGTTGCGGAAATTGTTCGCTCGCGAGATTTCCGAGGCACTGTCTCGGATTTTGTCGTATTCATGAATTCGAAAACGCAGGCTTCGCTCATGATGAAATTCCCATCTTTGCCAAGTGCCCCTCGACACTGCGGCTGTATGTCTCCACTTCCCGTTTCAAGTTGGGGAGCGGTTGGGCGTAGCGTTCTTCGATTTGTGCAATACGGGTCGCCAGACGTTGGGCGATGCCCCGCAGTTCGGACTCGATGGCTGATTGGATGGCGGCGAGCCATTTGTCTTCGACGACCAAGCTCTTGATTTCCGATTCCGATAAATAGGAGAAGCGTTCGAGCACGAGGGCATCGAGAACTGCCTGCGCTTCCTTGACCGACTTGGTAGCGTCGGCTTCCGCGGCAAGCAGCTTCAGACATTGATCGAGCAGCTTGCGTTCTTCTTCTCCGTCCGGTTCGGCGCGAATCGTCCGCAATCTGGCGGTTGCGCTGGCCTTGGTCGGTTTGCCCTTGTCGTTCAGGGCTTCTTCGAGCAGACCGTCCTCGCCGGTGTGCTCCTCAGCGAACCCCTCCAACTCCCTTGATGCCGCGTCGCATTTCGTCCGCAATGATTCGATTTCGGTGCTTTCCTCCGCGTAATAGCGATTGACGACGAGTTCGGGCGGGATCAGGTCGAGCTTGTACTTGCGGCGTTTGACGATGAGGTCGGGCGTTTCCTTGAGCTTGTGCCGCTTGTCTTCAACGATGCCGCGCGGCTTGGCGGCGTCACGCCAGCCTTCGCCCACGATTAGATACACATCGTCTTGCATGGCTTCCTGCCAATAGTCCATCAGGCGCTGGTAGATGTCGTAAGGGTCGATCAGCGGCAAATCCGTGAATTCTCGCAAAATGTCTTCGGACAGCTCGGTGATGAGGAACTTTGGCACGGTCCCGGAATGGATTCTGCGCAGCCGATCCCGATAGATTTCACGCCAATTGTTAAATGTACTCCAAACGCGATCAGAAAATTCGCAAAACTCTTCGTGGCCGGGAATCGCCGCTTCCACTTCCTGAATGCTGATTCGCGCTTTGCTGTAGCCTTCCCGCCCACAGTCCTCGAACAGCGCTTCGCGAATCGATGGAAACACCGACCAGTACTCTCCAAGCGCATCGATGTCCCGGTTCGGGATGCCGCCGCGCAGGTGGGCTTCGAGGTCGTGCAAGTCTTCGGGTTCGCTTGAATCGATGTAACGCGGGATGTTCAAGTTGCAGTCGTTGGCCCCGCTCGTGATTTCCGCCACCGGAACCATACGCGAGTAGCGGGGAACTTCGATTTGTTCGGTGAACACGTCGACGATGCGGTGAATGTCCTGTTCGCGCAGTCGGTTCTTGTTGCCGTCCTTGATGAATCCACGGCTCGCGTCGATCATGAAAACGCCGTCGCGAAGCGGAGCGCCTTCCTTGTCGATGACGATGATGCAAGCGGGGATGCCGGTGCCATAGAACAGATTGGCGGGAAGGCCGATGATGCCCTTGATCAGGCCGCGAGCGATAAGATTGCGGCGGATTTCGGCTTCGCGGTGGCCGCGGAACAGCACGCCGTGGGGAAGGATGATCGCGCCTTTGCCGCGGCTTCTAAGCGATGTGATGAGGTGGAGCAGGAAGGCGTAGTCTCCATTTTTGGCGGGTGGCACGCCGTATTCGAAGCGATTGAATTCGTCGTGGTCGGGGTCAAAACCAGTGGACCAGGACTTGAAGGAAAACGGCGGATTTGCGATGGCGAAATCATGAGTCTTGAGGCTGCCGTTCGCATTTTTGAAATAGGGGTCGGAAAGTGTATTGTCGCGCCAGATCTCGGCAGTCTCTTGTCCATGCAGGATGAGATTCATTCGGGCCAAGGACCAAGTGGCGTTGTCCATTTCCTGTCCGTAGACCGAGATTCCGTTCGGTGCTTCGTCAACGGCCTTCAACAAAAGGGAGCCCGAGCCACAGGTGGGATCGTAAATTGTTTGATCCTGGCGCGTATCGGAGCCAACGCCCACTACTTTTGCGATGATTCGGGAGACTTCGGCGGGGGTGTAAAACTGACCCTTGCTTTTGCCCGACTCGGTGGCGAAATGCATCATCAAGTATTCGTAAGCGTCGCCGAGCAGGTCGTCGCCACCGGCGCGGTTGGCGCTGAAATCGAGATCCTCGAAGATGCCGACGAGCTTGGACAAGCGATCCTGCATCGCCTTGCCCGAGCCTAGTTTGCTTTCGTCGTTGAAGTCGGCTTGGTCGATGACGCCCTTGAGATCATTGGCTTCGGCAAGCCTGCCGATGATCTTGTTGATCCTGTCACCGATTTCCTTGTGGCCCTTGAGTTCGACCATGTCGACGAAACCGCCGCCTTCCGGCACTTCGATCAGCGCGTCGCGGTCGCTTTCGTGCTTGTCCGAGACGTACTTCATGAACAGCAACGTCAGTACGTAGTCCTTGTACTGCGAAGCGTCCATGCCGCCGCGCAGTTCGTCGCAACTCTGCCAGAGCGAAGAATAAAGCTGAGATTTCTTGAGCGCCATGTTCCGACTCAGCGACGGCTGAACTAATGCGGCTCAAGCATGGCCCAAGCCGCATTCAAGGGTCAAACATTGCCCGCAAGCGATTGGTCGATAGAGAAATCGCGGTCGCCGATGGGGAGTTCGCGGACTCGCTGGCCGGTGAGGATGTAGATCGCGTTGGCGACTGCGGCGGCCACGGGCGGCGTTGCCGGTTCGCCGAGGCCGCCCAGGGCATTGCCGGACTCGACCAGGTGTACGACGATTTCCGGCGAGTCGGCCATGCGCAACATCTCGTAATCCGGGAAATTGCCTTGCACGACGCGGCCGTCTTCGATGGTGATCGCGCCGTATAGCGCCGCAGTGAGGCCGAAGATGATGCCGCTTTCGATCTGGGCCTCGGCAGTGTCTGGATTTACCACCCAGCCGCAGTCCATCGCGCAGGTTACCTTGTGCACGACCGGCCGGCCGTCGCCGCCTATCGAGACTTCGGCGACCTGGGCGGCGATGCTGCCGAAACTTTCCTGGACGGCGATGCCGAGCGCCCGGCCCTCGGGCAGCCCGCTGCCGTATCCCGCCGACTCGGCTGCGACTTGCAACACGTTGCGGTGGCGCGGGTGATCCTGCAGCAGTTCCATGCGCAACTGGTAGGGATTGATTCCCCTGCGATGGGCGATCTCGTCAATGAAGGACTCGATGAAGAAAGTCTGCTGCGAATGATCGACGCTTCGCCAGGAGGCGATCGGCACATGGGTCTCCACATCGACTACGCGAATCGACTGGTTGGGAATGCCGTAGGGAATGTGCGCCGCGCCGGGTACCTGGATCGGGCCCGTGAAACGATTGTGCCAGGCCGTCACGCGTCCTTCGGCGTCGAACGCCGCCTTGAAATTGCTATGTACGGCGGGCCGGTAGTAATCCTGGCGCATGTCTTCCTCGCGGGTGAGGATCGTTTTCACCGGCACGTCAAATTCCATAGCGACAAGCGTGGCGTGATCGATCACGTTCCAGGTGAAAGGCAGGCGCCGGCCGAAGCCGCCGCCGAGATAGCTATTGTGGAACGTGACGTTGTCCTCGCTCAGGCCTGCCACCCTGGCGACCCGGCTCTTGATGCCGAGAGCGTCCTGGGTACTTGTCCAGAGGTCGGCCCGGTCGCCCTGGATATGCACCGTGCAATTCATTGGCTCCATGGCGGCGTGAGCGAGGTAGGGCACCCGGTAACTCGCTTCGAACACGTCTTGCGCGTCTTCCAGCGCGGTATCGGCGTCGCCGCTCTCGAAATCCCGCGAACCGTTGCTCTCCGCCAGCGCCCGGTCGAATCTTTCCGCGAGCACCGCGCTTGAGACGCTGTCGTTTTCGGTCGGCGCGAATTCGGCCTCGACCAGTTGGAGCGCCTGTTTCGCGCGCCAGTAATTGTCGGCGACCACGGCATAGCCATCTTCGAGTTCGACCACCTTGCGCACGCCGCGTTGGGCGAGCGCCTCTTCGGCGTTCACCGAGGCCAGTCTGGCGCCGAACACCGGCGCCAGCCGCAAGGCGGCGTACAACATGTCCTCGCTATGGGCGTCGATGCCGTAAGGCGCGCTGCCGTCGACCTTGGCCGGGATGTCGCGGCGCGAAATCGCCCTGCCCATGATGTTGAACTGCGAGCGGTCCTTGAGCACGGGATTTGCCGGCGGCTCTAGCCGTGCGGCGTCATCGGCCAGTTCGCCATAGGCGATCGAGCGGCCGCTGGCGGAGTGAATCACATGGCTCGATTCGGTGGCGCATTCCCCGGCCGCAACGCTCCAGCGTTCGGCCGCGCATTCGAGCAGCATCTGCCGCGCCGCGGCGCCGGCCACGCGCATGCTGTTCTCGCCGGTATAGCGCACCGAGGAACTGCCGCCGGTAATTTGTATGTTGACGATCTGCGCCGCGGGAAGCGCGGCGAAATTGACCAGTCCCATGAGGAATTCCGGCAATAGCTCTTCGCCGAAACCTGCGACCACGGCTTCGTTGGCGAACAGGTCGGTGGCGGGGGCCTGTTCGACATCGACGAGTTCCCAGGCCGCGTCGAGTTCGTCGGCGGCCATCATCGCCAGGGAAGTGTGCACGCCCTGGCCCATTTCCGCATGGGGCACGTAAATCGTTACCCGGTTATCGGGCTGCAGCCTGATCCAGGAGGTGACGAAGCGGTCGCCGCCGCTGGCAAGCGTGTCGTTGGCGAGCCGGTGGCGGCTCGGACGGGTCGCCGCGTAGCCGATCAGCACGCCGCCGCCGGCGACGGCGGAGACGAGGAGGAACTTGCGCCGGCTCAGTTTGGGTTTGGTAACTATCTTGCTCATTGCCGCCTCCTATGCGCTCGCCAGGGCGCGGATCGCCTTGCGCACCCGCGGGTAGGAGCCGCAGCGGCAGATATTGGTGATGCCGGCGTCGATTTCCTCGTCGGTGGGCGAAGGATTGCGCGCGAGCAAGGCGGAAGCCGCCATGATCATGCCCGACTGGCAATAACCGCATTGGGGCACCTGGTAATCGATCCACGCCTGTTGCACCGGGCTCAGGTCATTGGCGCCGCCAGCAACTTGAGCAAGTCCTTCGATAGTCGTAATGTCGCGTCCTTCGACCGCGCTTACCGGCGTGACGCAACTGCGCAGCGCATTGCCGTCGACATGCACCGTGCAGGCGCCGCAATTGCCGATGCCGCAGCCGAAATTGGTTCCGGTCATGCCGAGTTCGTCGCGCAGCACCCAAAGCAGGGGCATTTCGGGTTCTATGTCGAGTTCCCGAAGCTCTCCGTTCAATCTTATCGTCGCCACCGGTTTTCCTCCTGTGTGTCGACCGGGAAGGATAAAGGAAGCGCGAGCCGGATTCTAGCGACAGCGGGACGGATGTCGTGGATAATGCGTCCGAAACGGAAATGGCGGGGACAAGCGATGAACTGGAAAATTCTCGGCTCCGAAGCGGTGGGCACTTATGCGCTGGTATTCACCGGATGCGGCGCGGTGGTGACGAACGATCTCTTCGACGTCGGCTTCGGCGCCCTCGGCATCAATCTCGTTTTCGGCATGGTGGTCATGGCCGTCGTGTATTCGTTGGGCAACGTCTCCGGCGCCCATATCAATCCCGCGGTGAGCATTGCCTTTTGCGCTTCGGGCCGACTCGAGCGCCGCCTGCTTGCGCCGTATATCGCCGCCCAGTGCCTGGGCGCAACAGCCGCCGCCTTCACCTTGCGGCTGCTGTTTCCGGATCATTCCGGCTATGGCATGACGGCGACCGTGATCGACGTGCCGCGCACGTTCCTGTTCGAGGTGTTGCTGACTTTCGGATTGATGTTCGTAATCTTCAATGTGCTGAGCGGCAATGGGGCCAAGAAAGTCATGGCGGGGCTCGTGATCGGCGCCGCGGTGACTCTGCTCAGCATGTTCGGCGGCGGCGTCACCGGCGCCTCGATGAATCCCGCCCGTTCGATCGGACCGGCGCTGGCGGCGCAGAACCTCGAATTGCTCTGGCTGTATCTGACCGCCCCGCCCATCGGTGCGCTGCTGGCATGGCCGGCCGCGCGCTGGTTGCAAGGTGACGATTTTCTCGCCGATTAATTCCTGGATTCCGACAGGACCCTGCGAATTTCGTTCGCGGTGAACTCGGCGCGAAACTCGACCATTTTCCTGCCGAGTTCGATGGTTTCTTCCATGGGAACGATCGAAACACCGTTGATGGATGCAAGGCCGGCATCGACCCGTTCGGCAATTCGTACCTGATCGGGATCCGTTACCATCATCATCGCGGTAACCCAGATATCGTCGTGATACCCGTCGTGTCCTGATTCAGCGACGCCAAGTTCCCGTTCCGTGAACCGCTCGGTTTCTACCCAGCCCGGATCGTAGAATTCCCCGACAAAGTGGATTCGCGTATTCCCGCCTCCCCATTGCGCCGTCAATGCCGCCGCGACATTGGCCATGCCGCGCTGGTTTCCGCCGCTGTCGCCGATCAGGACGATGTCGGTAAATCCGGATTGTCTCAGGCTGAGCGCAATGTCGGTCAACAGAGCCTCGTAAGTTGCCGCAGTCAGACTGATGCTGCCGGGAAATTTCATCGCGCCGCTCGGCGGGTCGATGTTTCCTTGCGGCACGAATTTCACAACAGGCGCGCAAAGGGCGTTGCCCAATTTCTCCGCGATGGCTGGACAAATTGCTTCGAGTATCAGGTTGTGCTTGCCGGTTGCCAGATAAGGCCCGTTTTCCTCGATGCCGCCCGTCGACAGGATTACCGTCGTAACGCCATCGGCAATCAGATCCCGAATTTCCATGAAGGTCAGCTCTTCCATCCAGTAAGAGTGGCCGGCCGCGATGGGACGATCGGCGGCCAGCAGTTCATCGTCCGTAAAAACAGCCTGCGCCGAAAGATTCGGAGACTGCGCGACAACAAGGCTCGTCGCCAACACACACAATCCTCTCTTGAGACTCCCGAATTGTCTGTACGCTTTCAATTGTCCGCCCTCCGCTCAATGGCCGTGCAACGCTAACACAAAAATCTGAAATAATGGCGGCCAATAAACCGAGTAGCCGACTTGACATTTTCCTTGCGCCACATTGCCATTCTGGCCCTGGTTCTGGCTTTAACCGCGATAGCCGTCCTGGCTGCCGCCCTGTTGCGTTCCGATTCGAGCGATGAAGACGGGCCGATCGCCATCCTGGACATCAGCGGAAATGAGCTGCTGGCGCGGGGCGAATACCTGGCGATAGCCGGTAATTGCGCGAGTTGCCACACCACGGCCACGGGCGAATTCATGGCCGGCGGCGTAGCGTTCGAAACGCCGTTCGGTACTCTGTATTCAACCAATATTACTCCCGATGCCGACACCGGAATCGGCAACTGGAGCGATCGCGATTTTCTGAATGCCATGCGCCATGGTGTCCGGCCCGAAAACGAGCATCTGTACCCCGCCTTTCCTTACACCGCATATACCAGGATTTCGAACGAAGACATCGCGGCAATCTATGCCTATTTGCAGAGTATTCCGCCGGTAAATCAAACCGCGCCGGAAAATGAACTGTCGTTCCCGTTCAGTATCCGGCCACTGATGGCCTTCTGGAAGGCGATCTTTTTCGAACAGGGCATATTCGAACCCAACGACGAACGATCCGAAGTATGGAATCGCGGCGCCTACCTCGTAGAAGGATTGGCGCATTGCAGCGCCTGCCACAGCCCGCGAAACGGTTTTGGAGCAGAAACAAAAGAACTGCATATGAGTGGCGGCGAATACCTGGATCGCGTCAGAACCGGAGAACACCGGCCCTGGTCCGCGCCCAATCTTACCTCGACGGAACGCGGTCTCGGATTGTGGACGCAACAGGAACTCGAGGACTACCTGAAAACGGCGCGAAACGATTTTCTCGAATCGTTCGGACCGATGAACCAGGTCATCATGAACAGCACCCGATTCCTGTCGGACAGCGATATCAACGCCATGGCGGTCTACCTCAAGAGCCTGCCCGCCATCGACGAGGCTCTTGTGAGACCCGGCTCCGAGGCGCCGGATCCGCAACTCATGGGCCGCGGCCGGAGCGTCTACAACCTCCATTGCGGCACCTGCCATCTCCCCGCCGGCGAGGGCGACCCCGAGATGGCGCCAAGACTCAACGCCGGCAGCCTGGTCGTACAGTCCTCGAATCCCGCATCCATGATCAACGCCATCCTGTACGGACCCGAGACTCCGGGTCACCCGCTGCCACCAAGATGGCGAGAACCCATGGAAGAGTTCCAATACCTGCTCGACGACGAAGAAATCGCAGCCGTCGCCACCTACATCCGCAATTCCTGGGACAACGCCGCGGGCGTAGTAACCCCCGCCCAAGTAGCGCGCCAAAGATAGCGATCCTGGTGGGGAACGCACAACGTGAGTCGCCGCCGGCTGGCGCGGAGTTTAGCGGGCGTCCCCGACATGGATGTCGGGGCCGAAGCGTACAGGGACGTATTTACAGCGTCCGCTAAACTCCGCGCCAGCCGGCGGCGACGGATCGAAGCCAGCGATTCCCGCTGAAAATCGTATTCCAATAGAATCAATGGGTTGCGACAAC
>VYCF01000008.1 GCA_009844085.1 Gammaproteobacteria bacterium
ACCGGGTGACCGGGTGACCGGGTGACCGGGTGACCGGGTGACCGGGTGACCGGGTTATTATAATTGAGGATCTGTCGTCCGCGTCTGTCAACCTCCTTGCGCGAAAATCTTCGCCAGCCCGACCGCGCGCTCCCAAGAGGGCCGCGAACACCCGCCCCGCCGCCCGAACGGCTTCCCAATATTCGCCAAACACTGTCATCGCAATAACTCCCGACCCGTCAAATCAAAGATCCCTGTCGGATACGTGACGCACGACCGACGTGCGCGATCCGCCCCAAACACACGCGCATCAAATCATTAATGCGCCGCCGATTTCAACCCCCGGCGGTTCCCGGGTTCGCACCCGACTTTTCGATTCGCTCAAGAGCGAAACCGATTGGCCGGGCCGCGTTTGGTCGTAGCGGCGTTCGGGGTGGCGAATCGGTGCGGCGCTGAAACTCCCGATGCCGGATCAGTTTGCCGTGCCGGGCAGGATTTCGAATCCGGGGGCGAAATTCACAAATACCGAGGCCAGTTGCGCCAGCACGCCGGCGTCGCCGGAAACCGTGCCCGCGCCGGATTGCAGCAATTCGTTCAGGGTGGCGTTGCCCATGATTACCTGGTTCAGGTCTTCGCGGTCGATGCTGACGGTGACGTCCGCATTTTCGGCCTGAAAGCCCTTGATATTGGTCAAGGTGCCGCCGCTCATTTCCACTACGAAACGCTCGCCGTTATCGGGCGTAAGGAAATTCATGGTGAAGTTCATGCCGTCGGCAAGCCGGCTGTCGACGCGGATGGCGACCGAATCCCACCATTGCGAAGTACTCATGGCTCTCGCCATGCCGGGACTCGTTCCCCTCGGCGCGGGTATGCGCGGCATGCCGTTGCGCAATTCCTGGGCGGCGGCGAGGAAAACGTTGCGCATGCTTGCGCTTTCGTACTGGTAGCCGAGTTGCTCGAAGACCGCGGCGAGAAGATTTTTCGCCTCCCGGTTGTCGGGTTCGGCGTATACCAGCTTGTTCAGAATCTCCATCGCCAATCGATATTGCCCGTCCTCGTGCAAGGCCCGCGCCCTTTCGAGAATCGGCCCGGCGCCGCCCATCAATTCGACGAACAGCGGCGCCGATTCTTCCGGCGACAGCGGCGCCAGCGTGGCCGGGTTGCCGTCCCAGTAACCGAGATAACGGTTCAGCACGGCGCGGGAATTGTGGAATTCCGAGCCGTGGTACTGGCGCACGCTCCATTGCCGCTGCAACGATTCGGGCACCTGGTAGTGGTTGTGAATCTCGTTGATGGTGACGCCCTGGTTGGCCAGATGCAGCACCTGGTTGTTCAGATTGGCATAAGCGTCGCGCTGGGCGCGCATGACCTGCTGGATGCGTTCGTTGCCCCAGCGCGGCCAGTTGTGCGAGGTAATCATCACCTCGGCTTCGCGCCCGAAGCGGTATAGCGCCTCATTGATCTGCCTTGCCCATTGCAGCGCGTCCCGGACCAGGGCGCCGCGCAATGTGTAAACGTTGTGAATTGTCGCCGAGATGTTCTCCGCCGCCCAGAAAACACGATGCTCGGGGAACCAGGCGTTCATTTCGGCGGGGGCTTCGGTGCCCGGCGTGTTCTGGAATACAATGCGTACGCCGTCGATCACATGTTCTTCGAAGTCGTCTTCGATAACCGTGGTAGGCGCGATCAGGCCGGTTGTACCCGCCGCGAGTCCCTTGCCGATGGCCGAATCGACCCGGCCGAAGGGGCTCGGGGGAATCGTGCGGCCGTATTGCATCACCGCCCGCCGCGACATCGCCGGTCCGGCGTAGACATTCTCGGCAACGGCTTCCTCCATGAATCCCGTCGGCGCGAAGATCTCCACGGCCCCCGACCGAACCTGTTCCTCGCTTGTAACGCCGAGCACGCCGCCGAAATGATCGACGTGGGAATGGGAGTAGATCACCGCGCGCACGGGCAATTCGCCCAGGGTTTCATTGGCAAGCGCGAGCGCGGCGGCAGCGGTTTCTCCAGTCAGCAACACGTCGAACAGGATCCAGCCACTGTCTCCCTTTACCAGGGTCATGTTGGCGAGATCGAAGCCGCGCACCTGGTAAATGAAATCGGGTACGACTTCGTACAGGCCGTAATTCATGTTGAGCAGAGCCTGGCGCTGCAGGGAAGGATGGATCGAATCGAAGTCTTCGCCGGCCAGCAGAAAATCGTAGCCGCCCAGGTCCCAGACGATATTGCCGGCGGAACCGGTAATTTGCCGCGAGTCGGGCTCGGCCAGGAAACCCCGGCGCGATTCCTCGAAGTCACGTTCGTCCGCAAACGGCAGCGAATCGCGCAATGCGTCCTGCAAGGCGCGGGTATGCTCGCTGGGCGGCGAGCCGGCGGGGTTGAAGTGATCCTGGGAAATCGCCACGCAGGACCAGACCAGGCCAAGCAGCAATGCGCTGCCGGAAACGAAAGAACGGGGAGATTTCATTTTGGTTCCGGAGGCCGGGACTGGAACGCGCCAGTCCCGGCTTCACGCGGCTTACAATCGTGAGCGTTCGAGCTCGACGTCGGCGTTGCGCCAGAGCGATTCGAACTGCCGCTTGACGATGATGGCTTCCTGGGCCTTGCCCTGGGCTTCCAGCGCCTGGGCGAGGCCGAATGTCGACCAGCCGTTCTGCTGGTTCCATTCCAGATCCTTGCGATAGACCGCTTCGGCGTCTTCAGCCTTGCCCGCGGCCAGCATCGCCGCGCCCAGATACAGGCGCATGGACTGGGACCAGTCGGGGGGCTCGGTGTAGTTGTTGGCGTCCTGCATTTCCACGGCGGCCTGGTAATGGGCGATCGCGGAATCGTAGTTGCCCTGGGCTTCGGCGATTTCGCCTTGCAGCGCATGCACTGCGATTCCCAGCACGTGGGAGGCCGGCGTGGGTCCGACGCCGGTATCGTCCACGCCGTCAGCCTCGGCCTGGGCCTGGATATTGGCGAGTTCCGCGGCGGCGGCGTCGAGTTGGCCGTCGGCTACGTAGGCGCTGCCGCGCACATAGCTCCACATGCCGTCGAGGTAGGGTGTGCCGCTATGGCTTTGCTCGCTTTCGAGGATGCGGTCCCATTTGCCGAAGACCTTGTCCACGACCCAGGAGTGCACGATACGCTTCTCGCCGCGATTCACGGCTTCGGCGGCTCTGCCGACGCTGGCGGCGCCGCGCTGGGCCGCCTCGAATGAATCGGCATAGTTGCCCTGCAACATGTTGGCGTAACGCACGAAATCGAGAGCGTGGGGGATATGGGCTTTATGCGAAAGGGAATAGGTGCCGATCATTGGAAAGTTTGTGTCGCCCCAGATTTCGGCGAACTGTTGATCGACAATCTGGGAGCGCTCGTTGGTCGAAACCGCCTTCTCGTATTCGCCGACGCGCAGATAGATATGGCCGGGCATATGCACCATGTGGCCTGAAATCGGCACACTGGCTTCGAGCTTCTGCGCCGAAGGCATGGCGAGTTCGGGTTCGCTGGAGGCTTCCATCAAATGGATGTACAAATGATTGGCGCCCGGATGGTCGTGCTCGATGGCCATGGCGGCTTCGAGCGCGGCGCGGGCCTCGGCGACGCCGGGCCTGGGCGAACCGTCGGGCGCCCAGTAATCCCAGCGGGTCGTGTTCATGAAAGCTTCGGCGAAGATCGAAGCGATGTCGGCGTCGTCGGGATACTTGTGATGCAACTCGCGCATGGCGTCGACGAAAGCCTGATCGCGCTCGCGGTCGTCGGCGATCGCATCCTTGTTGTAAAGCACGAATAGCGCGTTGACCATGTCGCGTTCGCGCTCGGTGCCGTTGTTGACGCGCTCAAGCGCGTTGCGGATGGCTTCGAGCCCGGCGCCCTGGGGATCGTCGGGGAGGCCCCCGTAGCGGCTGTTCGGGTTGGGCCCGGCCGCATGGGCCAGACCAAAATAAGGCATGGGGTGGTCCGGGTCGTGGCGCGAAGCTTCTTGATACGAAGCGATGGACTCCACGAAATAAAAACTCCAGGCCATACGCAGGCCCTGGTCGAAAAAGGCCTGGGCTTCGGACGAATCGGTCGAAATAGGCCTGCTGTAAGTACCGCTGCCGGGAATCAGAATGGCGAGAGCCTCGTCATTCTGCGCCAGCGCCAAATTCCAGGACATCGCGGCCGCCAGCCAGCCGGCGGTGAGAATCATGAATTTTTTCACTGTTCGTACCTCGTCGGTAATTCGATTTCCACAAACTTTCGAGCGGTCGAAGTATAACGCCGCGGCGGCTTCTTGTCCGCTCCCGGTCTCCAGGGTCGTATCGGTTTGGTTCATGCGCTATAGTTCGCCGGATTCATTTCCGATGCGCCGGAGATCGCTCCCGGCGGAGCCCAGACCGTGAGACCCGACATCGAGATCGCAAGGAACGCGGCAATAAGGCCGGTGGCCGAAGTGGCCGCCTCGCTCGGCATTCCCTTCGAGGCGCTCGATTCCTACGGTCAATACAAGGCCAAGCTCTCGCTCGACTATATCGATTCCCTTCAGGATCGCCCGGACGGAAAACTGATCCTGGTGACGGGCATCAATCCGACGCCCGCGGGAGAAGGGAAGTCGACCACCCTGATCGGTTTGCACGACGCCCTGCAACAGATGGGGCAAAAGTCCATTGCCTGCCTGCGCGAACCCAGCCTCGGCCCCTGTTTCGGGATGAAAGGCGGCGCCACCGGGGGCGGTTATGCCCAGGTGATGCCCATGGACGACATCAACCTGCATTTCACCGGAGATTTTCACGCCATCGGCGCCGCCAACAACCTGCTCGCGGCGATGCTCGACAACCACCTGTATTGGGGCAACAGCCTGCTGATCGACGAACGCAGGATCCAGTTCCGCCGCGCACTCGACATGAACGACCGGGCGCTGCGCGCATTCGCCAGTTCGGCCGTCGGCGTATCCCGCACGAGTGGCTTCGACATCGTCGCGGCCTCCGAGGTCATGGCGATTTTCTGCCTGGCCGACAGCATGTCCGATCTCGGCCGCCGCCTCGGCAACATCGTAATCGCGAGCGACATCGACGAGCGGCCGGTTTTCGGCCGCGATATCGAAGCCGCCGGCGCCATGACCGTACTGTTGCGCGACGCGTTCGCGCCGAACATGGTGCAGACGCTCGAAAACAACCCGGCGCTCGTGCATGGCGGTCCGTTCGCCAACATCGCCCACGGTTGCAATTCAGTGATGGCGACGAGGGCAGGTCTGAAACTCGCGGACTACGTCATCACCGAAGCGGGCTTCGGCGCCGACCTCGGCGCGGAGAAATTCTTCGACATCAAGTGCCGCAGCGCCGGCCTGGAGCCAGCCGCCGCGGTGGTCGTCGCCACCGTGCGCGCGCTGAAGATGCATGGCGGAGTGGCGCGGGAGGATCTTGACCAGGCCAATCCCGCGGCGCTCGAAGCCGGCATGGCAAATCTTCTTCGCCACGTGGAAAACGTGCGCAAGTTCAATCTGCCCGCGGTCGTTGCATTGAATCAGTTCAGCAGCGATACCGAAGAAGAAATCGAGGCCGTCCGGCGCGCCCTGGCGGGGCTTGACGTGGAAGTGTCGGTTTGCACGCATTGGGCCGAAGGCGGCAGGGGCGCGCTCGATCTCGCGCAGAAGGTGAGACAGCTCGCCGACAGTGGCGGGACCGATTTCAAGCCCCTGTATCCGGACGATCTTTCCTTCGAGGAAAAGATCCGAACCGTCGCGCGGGAAGTGTATCGCGCAGGCGACGTCGAAATTCCCGATGCGGTCCGCGAGCGGCTGCGGCAATGGGAAGCCATGGGGCGGGGACACCTGCCGATATGCATCGCCAAGACGCCATACAGCTTCTCCACCGACCCCGAAGCCAAGGGAGCGCCCTCCGGCCACACGCTGCCCGTGCGCGATGTGCGCCTGTTCAACGGCGCCGAATTCGTCGTGGTCATAACCGGCGACATCCTGACCATGCCCGGCCTGCCGTTCGCGCCGGCGGCCAGGGATATCGCCCTCAATGAAGACGGAGAAATCGTCGGACTGTTCTGAGCGGGCCGCGGCGCGTCAGACCAACTGGCTTTGCCGGCCCTCCCACCAGGGCTTGCGCAATTCAGTCTTGAGCACCTTGTTCACCGACGACAGCGGCATGGGCTGGCTGCGGAAGCTGACACTCACCGGACACTTGTAGCCGGCGAGGTTCTTCTTGCAATAGCCGATGAGTTCGTCTTCGCGGGCGCTCGCACCGGATTCCAGGATGACGACGGCGTGCACCGCCTCGCCCCATTTCTCGTGCGGAATGCCGATGACCGCGCATTCCTTGACCGCGGGATGTTCGGCCAGCACGTTTTCGACTTCGATGGGATAGACGTTCTCGCCGCCGCTGACGATCATGTCCTTGACCCGGCCTTCGAGGAACAGGAATCCTTCCTCGTCGAGATAGCCCGCGTCGCCGGTGTGATACCAGCCGCCGCGCATGGCCTCGGCGGTCAATTCGGGCTGCCGCCAGTAGCCCACCATGATATTGGCGCCCCTGGCCAGCACTTCCCCTACGGCAAAAGGCGGCAGGTCCTTGTCGTTCGCATCGACGACGCGTATTTCAACGTGGCCCGGCGGCTTTCCGACCGAGCCCAGCTTCGCCGAGAGCGGCCCATCGGTCACGTGGTAGACGGAATCGAGAATGGTGAGAATGGGCGAGGCCTCGGTCATGCCATAGGTCTGGAACTGGCGCACACCGGGCAAGGCCCGCAGCAACCGCCGTTGCAGCGCGAGTGACAGCGGCGCGGCGCCGCAGGTCACTATCTTCAGGGAAGAAAGGTCATAGTCTGCGTATTCGGGATGGTCGAGCACCATCTGGACCATGGTCGGCACGAAGGTCGCGGAATCGACCCTATATCTTTCGATCGAGCCAAGCACGATGCCGGCGTCGAACCGCGAGAGCACTACTGCATGCGCGTAGAGGGCGGCGCAATTGAAGATGCGGGCGCCGGAGGCGAGATGGAACAGCGGTCCGAGAATGATGAAATTCCAGCCCCTTTCCATGCGATATTCTTCAACGGCGCAAGCGGTATTGGACAACATGTTGCGATTGCTCAGCATCACGCCCTTGGATTTGCCCGTGGTGCCGCCGGTATAGAAAAGCAGGATGGCGTCTTCGCTGCCGCCCGGGATGGTTTCCGCGTGTTGGTCCTTTGATGAACCCGTGGCGATGATTTCCGCCAGGGACGATTCGTAGTCGAGAACGCCGGGCTCCGGGTCCGCGCCGCCGAAGGCGATCACATGCCGGATATGGGGGCATTGTTCCTGCATTGCTTTCGCGGTAGCGACAAATTCCGCCTCTGCAAGAAGCACTGCAGGCTCGCAATCTTCGAGGCATTCCTTCAATTCCCTTGCGGCCAGCCGGTAGTTGAGCGGCACGAACATGGCGCCGATGAGCGCGGGCGAGAAGTAGCTTTCGAAACAGACATCGGAATTGAGGCCGAGCAAGGCCACCCGGTCGCCCTTGCCGACGCCTAGCCGCGACAGCAACGCAGCGGCTGCGCGGCTGCGCGATTCGACTTCCGCCCAGGTCCGGGTCGCGCCGTTGAAAGTCACCGCGGGCGCGTCCGGCGCTCCCCGCGCCGCCTCGTGCAGTAACTCGGCCACATTCGAGAACGTATTGCCGAGGATTACGGTCTCGCTCATGCCGCTGCTCCCGCGACCAGCCCGCGGTCGTGCAGTTTGGCGATTTCTCCGGCGCTCAAGCCGAGTTCTTCGGTGAGAATCTCGTCGGTATGTTGGCCGAGCAGTGGCGCGGGCGCAGGCGGGTCCGTTTCCAGGCCGCCGAACTGCAATGCCTGGGAAGGCGTCAGCAGATTGCCGATGCCCGGCTGCTCGACGCGGCTGAACAGCGGATTGGCGTCAGAGCATTCAGCGTCCTGCTCGACGAGTTCCGCGACCGTCTGATACGGCCCCCAGCACACTTCCATCCGGTCCAGTTCAGCGCTCGCCTCGGTGAAGTCGCGTTGCGCGAACCAGGGCGCGAACAGTGCCGCCAGTCTCTCCCTGGCGCGGAATCTGTCCCCCTCTCGATCGAAGTCCATCTGCAGTTCCTTTTCCAAAGCGCTCACTTCATCTCCCGTTCCCGTCACGGTCACGATGGCCCGCCATTGCCTCGGGCTGACGCCCACGATCATGACCCGCCGCCCGCAGCGGCAGGCGAAATCGTAACCGAAACTGCCGAACACGTGGTTGCCCACGGGCTGACGCCCCGTTCCAGTCGTTTCGACTTCGGCGATGTATCCCAGATGCCCCATCACCGCCAGCGCGACATCGGCAAGCGCGATGCGCACGAACTGCCCGGCTCCGGTCAATCTGCGATGCCGCTCGGCGGCAAGCAGGCCGAGGGCGATCTGCTGGCCGGCGAGCAGGTCCCAGGCCGGCAGCGGATTGTTCACGGGACGTTCGTCGACGGCGCTGAGCCAGGGCAGTCCGAGCCGGCAGTTGACGGTATAGTCGAGCGCCGAACCGCCATGCCGGTCGCCGCTGAGGCTCAGATAAATCAGGTCTTCTCGCCGCGCGCGCAGGCTCTCGTCGGCGAGCCAGCCGCGGGCGGGGAAATTGCTGAGGAAAATGCCGGCGTCTTCGCCGGGGCGGGCGATCAGTTCGGCAAGCAGTTCCTGGCCTTCGGGACGGCGAAAATCGATGGCGATGGATCGCTTGCCCTTGTTCAGTCCGTGCCAATACAGGCTGTTGCCCTTGCCGTCGACGGGCCAGCGGCGATAGTCGAGGCCGCCGCCGATCAGGTCGAAACGGATGACGTCGGCGCCGAGCTGGGCCAGGGTCATGCCGCCCGAAGGCGCGGCGATGAAGGCGCTGCCTTCGACCACCCGCATGCCCTTCAGAATTGCCTGCAAGAAAATTCTCCCGGAATCGGCCGGTTTCAGCCGGTCAACAGGTAGCCGTTGTTGATGACGATCTTGTCCTGCTCGACCGACTTGCAGCGGAAAGCCACTTCCGCGCCCTCGCGCCAGATCTCGGTGCGGATCGTATCGCCAGGATAGACCGGCGCCGAAAAACGCAGTCGCATTCGCTTGAAGCGGTCGGGGTCGTAGTCGCAACAGGTTTTCATCAAGGCATGCGTGGCGACGCCGAGCGTACACAGCCCATGCAGGATGGGTTCGCGGAAACCGGCGTTGCGGGCGATTTCGGGTACGGCGTGCAACGGGTTGTAATCCCCGGACAGTCGATAGAGCAACGCTTGCTGCCGCAAGGTCGGCAGGTCGCAGATCTCGTCGGGCTCCTTCACGGGCACCGCGTCGGGCCGCGCGGTCTGTTTACGCTCGCCGCCGAAGCCGCCGTCGCCGCGGGCGAGAATCGTCGTGATCAGGGTGGACAGTTCTTCGCCGGTCTCGACGTCGCGCACCACCCGGTCGGAAACGATCAGCGCGCCGATGCGGTCGCCCTTGTCGATCACTTCGGTGACGCGGGTCGTCGCCTCGACCGTGCCCGAGGCCGGAAAAGGCTTGTGCAGGATGATTTCCTGGCCGGCGTGGAGCACCTTGACCCAGTCGAGCCCGGTCTCGTCTTCCCTGGCCCAGAATCCGGGGTGGGCCATTATCACGGCCTGGCTCGGCAGCACTTTCAGGCCGTCCTCGTAAAGAAAAGGCAGGCAATCCTCATCGAGCGGATCCATTCCCATGCCGACGCCGAGAGCGTAGAGGATGCAATCCTTCGCGGAATAGGTGTGCCTGATCGTGCGGAACTCCTTCTCCAGCAGACTTCGAGGGTCGAATGACATGGACTGCCGGCTCACATCGGATCCCAGCGGAAAACGTCGCCGGAACGCTCCAGCGGCGTGAAATCGGCGGCGAAGGCGGGCATCGCGCGTTCAAGTACTTGTTCCACGGTCCAGCCTTCGCCCTGATGGGCGAAGCGTACGGGGCGATTCTGGCTGAACAGGAAGATCTCGTTGTTGCGTACGCCGAAAATCTGGCCGGTGACGTCGGCCGCGGCATCGCTGCACAACGCGACCGCCAATGGCGCGATCTTGTCGGGAGTCATCTGCTGGATTTTCGCCACGCGCGCCTGCTCTTCCTCGGTGCGGGTGGGAATGGTGCCGATCAGGCGGCTCCAGGCGAACGGCGCTATGCAATTCGAGCGCACGCGGAAGCGGCCCATATCGAGCGCCATGGATTTGGACAGACCGACGATGCCGAGTTTCGCTGCGGCGTAATTCGCCTGCCCGAAGTTGCCGATCAGCCCGGAAGTGGAAGTCATGTTGACGAAACAGCCGCTGGTCTGGGCGCGAAAATGCGGCGCCGCGGCGCGGCTGACGTTGAACGTGCCTTTCAGGTGGACATTGACTACGGCGTCGAAGTCCTCCTCGGTCATCTTGTGGAAAATCGCATCGCGCAGATTGCCGGCGTTGTTGATCACGCAATCGATGCGGCCGAAATTGTCGACCGCCGTGGCGACGATGCCATGGGCCGCGTCCCAGTCCGCGACGCTCGCGCCGTCGGCGATCGCTTCGCCCCCGGCGGCCTTGATCTCGTCGACCACGGAGGCCGCGGGCCCGGCGTCCCGGCCGCTGCCATCCTCGGCCCCGCCGAGGTCGTTGACGACGACCCTGGCGCCATGGGCCGCCGCCATTATGGCTATGCCCCGCCCGATGCCGCGGCCGGCGCCGGTTACCACCACGACCTTGCCCTGTAACAGTCTTTGCATGCTTTCCCGCCTGGTCTTGTCAGGCCTCCTCGACGAGTTGCCTGGCGATGACTTTCAGCGCCAATGTCTCCTCGGCGCCCTCGAAAATCGACAGCACCCGCGCATCGACGAACAGGCGGCTGACCATTGATTCTTCCGCGTAACCGAGTCCGCCATGCAATTGCATCGACTCCCTGGTCAGCCATTCCGCCGCCCGGCAACTGAACAGCTTCACCAGGTTCGCTTCCATCTGTCCGCCGCCGGCGTCGAGTTGCCGCGCAACCTCATAACTGAATTGCCGTGAGGCTGTCAGCCAGGCGAGCATTCGCGCGAGTTTAACCCGGCTGAGCTGGAAGTCGGCAAGCGCGTGTCCGAAAACCCGCCTTTCGCCGGCGTAGCGCAACGCCTGCTCGAAAGCCGCCTGCATCACACCCGTCGCCCGTGCCGCGGTCTGGATGCGCCCGCCGGTGAATCCCGCCATGGTGTAATAAAAGCCCTTGCCTTCGCCGGCCTTTCTGCCGACGAGGTTTTCCTCGGGCACGAAGTAGTCTTCGAAAAACAGGTCAAAGGAATGCATTCCCCGATAGCCCAGGGTGGCGATAGCCTTGCCGGTCAGGCTGCCTCCGCCTTCCTGCTCGTGACGAAATTCGTGTCCCGCGTAAACGGGTTTCTCGACCAGAAACAGGCTCAGGCCGCGATGTCCGAGCGACGCGTCCCGGCTCGTACGCGCCAGCACGACGAGCAATTCCGAGCGGCCGGCGAAAGTACACCAGGTCTTGCCGCCGTTGAGCAGCCAGCCGCCTTCGACCTTGCGCGCCGCCAGCGAAACCGCGGCGACATCCGACCCGGTATCCGGTTCGGTAATCGAAATGGCGCAAAGTTTTTCGCCCGAGGCAAGCAATGGCAGCCAATGATTCCGCTGCTTTTTCGTTCCGCCCGCGAGCAATGCCCTGGCGGCGATTTCCGGCCGGGTAATCAGGCTGCCCGCGGCGCCGAGGGAGCCGCGGGACAGTTCCTCGGTCACCACGATCATTGCGAGGCTGTCGGGGCGGTCGTCGGGCTGCAGGCCACCGAAGCTTTCCGGAATGCTTGTGCCGAAACAGCCGAGTTCGGCGGCGGCTTCGATCAGGCTTTCCGGTATGTCGAGATCCTCCCGGTGGATTCGTTCCGCCTGCGGTTCCACCACTTCGTCGGCGAAGCGCTGGAAACTGTCGCGAACGATTTCGATTTCTTCCGGCAGCGAGGACGGCAGCCGAAGTCGCTGTTGCTCGCAGATCGTCCGGCCGAGAGCTTCCCAGCGCTCGGCGGACAGGTTGGTGTCCAGATAATCGCGCACGTCCGCGCGCTGCTCCAGAGCCGTCAGGCTGCCGGCGCCAAGCCCCATTTCCGAGGCGCGAATGCCGAGCCGCTCGATCAGTCCGTGGTAGGTTTCCGCGGCGAAACTGAGCGCGATGCCTTGCACGAGTTCATCGTCCGGCCATTCCCCGGCGTAGCGCAGCATGGCGCCCGCGGCGCTCAGTTCGGCCGCCGTCAACGCCAGCTCGTAACAGAGTTGTTGATGCCGGTCCATCAGGGACGGATCGAACTTTCCGTTTTTTTCGCAGAACCGCCGGATCTGCCGCAGCCCGAGTCCGATCTGCCGACGCAACTCGCCGTGCAGCCGCGAAGCGACCGCGTGTACCGATTCCGTATGCGCGACAGATTCTGGCTTCACCGCGATTCGATCTACAAGTGTCCGATCATGGAAATGCTGCAGATGTTCTGGTGCGGAAAGCCACCGAGATTGTGGTTCAGTCCCAGTTTCGGATCCGCCAGTTGCCGCGGTCCCGCCCTGCCCTGCAATTGCAGGTAGTTCTCGTAGATCATGCGCAGGCCGGAGGCGCCGATCGGGTGGCCGAAGCATTTCAGGCCGCCGTCGATCTGGCAAGGCAGTTTGCCTTCGGCGTCGAATTCGCCATCGAGCACGGCGGTTACGCCCTTGCCTTCCTCGGCCAGTTGCAGATCTTCCATGGTCACCAGTTCGGTGATGGAAAAACAGTCATGCACTTCGGTCATGCTGATTTCCTGCGCCGGCTTGCGCACGCCTGCCTCGTCGTAGGCGCGCCGTGCGGCGATGCGGGTGGTCTTGAGATAGGAGCCGTCCCAACTTTCGTGGCCGGACTCGGTGCCGTTGGATACCGCCAGTTGCAGCGCCTTGACCGAAACCAGGTTTTGCTTGCCCAGGCTGCGGGCGATTTCCGGGGTCGTGACGATGGCGCAGGCGGAGCCGTCGCTGACGCCGCAGCAGTCGAACAGTCCGATGGGCTCGGCGATGTACGGCGCGTCGATGGCCTGTTGCTCGGTGATCTCCCGGCGCAGGTGGGCTTTCGGATTCTTGACGCCGTTGGCGTGGCTCTTGACCGAGACATGGGCCATGGCGCGTTTCAGGTCCTGCTTGTTGAGCCGGTGCCGCGCGCGATAGCCGGTGGCCAGTTGCGCGAATGCCCCGGGGGCCGACAGGTTTGGCCAGTACATGTCGTTCTCGACGCCTCTCGAGCGTTGCGGCAGGCCGCCGTAGCCGGTGTCCTTGAGTTTCTCCACGCCAAGCGCGAGGGCGATGTCGCAAGCGCCGGAGGCGACGGCGTACACGGCGCCGCGAAAAGCCTCGGTGCCGGTGGCGCACATGTTCTCTACCTTGGTCACCGGGATGTAGTTCAGGCGCAAGGCGATGGCCATGGGCATGGCGCTCGCGCCGACGTGGAAGGCGTCGATGCCGGCGCCGAACCAGGCGGCCTCGATTTCGCCGCGTTCGATACCCGCATCGCCGAGACATTCCTCGAACGCCTCGACCATCAGATCGGACGGGCTGGCGTCCCAGCGTTCGCCGAACTTGCTGCAGCCCATGCCCAGGATTACGACCTTGTCTTTGATGCCTTGCGCCATTGCTGTTTCCTCTCAAGTTGTGGCTTCGATCCGTCGCCGCCGGGCCGGGGATTCTATGTGGTTTCAATAATTCTCGCTTTCCAGAAGTATTTTCTGAAACCTCGTTGCTGGTCAAACTGGCGGACTCTGAAATGTACCGAAATTCTTGACCCGGAATCGATTGTGCCTTCGCGGACTTCGGTGAAGTCCATCATCAGTTTGCCGCCGCCGTCGAATTGCACCATGCCGAAATATGCTGGCGGGCTCCAGTCGAAGGTGAGGCGGTCGGCGGTCCAGGTCAGGACCGTGCCTTGCTTTTCGGCAAAGGAATAGCTGTCCTGGCTGTCGAGCGCGTTGCATTCCGGATTGACGCAATACTTTTCCCGGGGAATCTGCACGGTGCCGCATATTCTGCACTTGCCGCCGACGAAAGAAGTCACCAGGTCCCGCCGGCGATTATAGCCGGACAGGTAAGTTTGCTTGTCGGTTTCGCCGCGTTTTCCGATGTCGCGTTCGACCAGGTCGTTGAACGCGAGGAACCTGGCGTAACTCGTTTCCTCGCGGCTCGCGGCGAGCGCTCCGGAGACGCCCGCGGCGGGCTTGAAGCCGCCGATCGCTTCAGTGGCGCGGAACAGCAAGGCGTCGCAGCCTTGTCCGAATGCGGTGAGCAATATGAGATCGCCGGGATTGGCCGATTCGAGGGTCTTCGCGAGCAGCAGCAGCGGTTGCGCTGCTCCCGCGACGCCTACTGTCGCGGCCTGGTTGTCGACGATGGCGCCGGGATCGATGCCCAGCCGTTTCGCCACCGCCGGCGGCGTGCGCGCCTGGTCGGTGGGCAAGATGAAATGCGCGATGTCCTCTGCGCCGGCGCCGCATTTTTCGAGCAGGCGATTGACCGCCTCGGGCACGATCTTCAGATAGCCTTCGTCGCGGATCCAGCGTTCTTCCCAGTCGTAGTCGAATTCGCCGCCGCGATAGTGATCGACGAAGTCAGTCGCGAGACTTTCGCCTCCGACGAATTCGGCCAGCACCGGTCCGCCGCCCGTGGCAACGGCCGCCGCCGCATCGCCCCATAGCATCTCGGCCCGGGAGCCGGCCTTGGCGCGGCGATGTTCCGAAGCCACGACCATGCCGGCGCGTTCGCCTTGCAGCAAGGCGAGCAACGCGGAGGTCGCGGCGCGCTGGGAAGCGCTCACATCCATGGCCAGTATTTGCCGCGGAAGGTCGAGGGCTTCGGCGAGCACTACGGAATTCTGCCGGTCGAGGAAGGGGAAGGTTGTCGAAGCGAAATAGAGGCTTTCAGGTGCGAAGCTATCGAACCCGGCCAGGCAATCGGCCGCGGCTTCGACGCCCATGGTGATCGTGTCTTCGTCCCAATTGCACATGCTGCGCTGGCCGCGCCCGAGGGACTTGAGGCTGGCGTCGAACCAGGCGTGCGCCTCGGCGATAACCGCCCGTTGCAGCCGCGCCTGCGGAATGTAGGCGCCGAATCCGGTGATTCCTCTGCTCAATCTGTTTCCCTCGGCCACGGGTTCGCGCTTGAGCGCACAAGACCGCGGATTCTATTGGAATTGCCAGGCGATTTCAGCCGGCTATTTTCGGTATTTATCGTGAAGGCCGATGCCGGCGAGGATCTGGGGGCGGGCTTTTTCGAGGCGTGAGAGGCGGGTTTTTTCCTGTTTGGCGCTGCCGATGTGTTCGGCGTACTCCTTTTGCTTGCCGGGGGTGAGTGAATCGAATGCTTCGCGTAGAGCCGCATCTTCCTGCATGGCCTTTTCCAGTTCAGCAGACACCTTCAGTTCCCTGGATACCGGTTTCACTTTTTTGCCGGCCTTGTGATTCTCGATGGCTTCGAGCGCGTAGGCGTGCAGCAGGTCGCGGGGGATTTCCTCGCCGGGGGCGAACTTCCATTGCCGCATGGCCTGGGTCTTGCCTTCCTGGGCGTTGCTCAACTTGACGGCTTCGTCCTTCAGGAAAACGCCCTGGTGGAACCAGACCGCGCAATGCTGCTTGAAGCCGGCGTAGCCGATCAGATTCTTGCCGTCGCAGAGATAGGCGGGAATTCCCCACTTGATGTCTTCATCGAGCCCAACGGCGAGCAGGACTTCGCGGAACGCGAGAAATTGCTCGCGCCATTGCGGGTGCTTGTCGAAGTACGCGCCGACCCGGTTGTCACTCTTTCCGGCGGTCATTCAGATTCTGCGCTCGATGATGGCTTCGTCGACGAGGCGGCGGAAGTTTTCGCGGAAGCCGCCGCCGCGGGACGGCGAGACCTGGCCCATGATTACCATGATCATGTTTTCGTTGGGGTCGATGAAATAGCGCGTGGCCGCCGAGCCGTCCCACCAGATCATGCCGTTGCTGACCGGGAAGTTGTAAGCGCCGGCGTCCATGACCAGGTTGAAGCCGCCGAGGGTCCAGCCGGAGCCGAGCCAGTATCCGCCGGTGCCGATGGGCATGGCGGCATCGGGGACCGCGTTCTCGTACATCAGTTCGGCGGTTTCGATTTGCAGCACGCGCTCGCCGTCGAGTTCGCCCTTGTTCAGCACCATCTGGCTGAAGCGCATGAAGTCGGGCGCCGTCGACAGCAGGCCGACGCCGCCTTCGATCAGCGGCGGCCGTGAAGTCCAGGGCACTTGTTCGATCCGATAGGGATTCAGCCGGCCGTCGGAGGGGCGGTAGACCACCGCGAGTCGCTCGGCGTCTTCGCCTTCGGCCCAGAACATGGTGCTGTCCATGCCGAGAGGCTCGAACAGGTTTGCCTGCAGGTATTCGTCGAACGGCTGGCCAGACCAGACTTCGACGAGCTTGCCGAGGATGGTGGCGTGGATACCATAGCGAAATGACGTGCCGGGGTCGTGAAACAGCGGAATGCGGGCGGCATTGCTCGTCATCTCGTCGAGACTGATCGATTTGTCGCGCACGTTGTTTTCGCGATAGAGCGCCGAACTGCGAGGGCCGAGCCCGGAGGTATGCGTGAGCAGGTGCGCTACGGTGATATCGCCGACACGTTCGCGGGTTTGAGTAATGTCGGTGCTGCCGGGGTCGAGCAGTACGCGCTGATCGGCGAATTCCGGTAAATACATCGAGATCGGATCGTCGAATTGGAATTTGCCCTGCTCGTATAGCTGTAATACCGCAACGCTCGTGACCTGCCGCGTCATCGAATAGATCCGGAATAGCGTATCCGGCCGCGTTTCCCTGTCATTCTCCAGATCAAAGCGGCCAAGTGATTCAAAGTAGACGAGTTTGCCGTCGCGGGCGACGGCCGCCACCACGCCCGGAATGTCGCCGTCGTCGATGTGCTGCTGCAGCCGAGCGGTTACTTGCTCCAGTTTCGCCGCATCCATGCCGACCGAAGCCGGGTCCGCCGGCTGCAATGCCTGCCCGATGGCAGGGCCCGATAGCAACAAGGGGAAAAAACAAAGAGCGACGCGAACAAGCGCTTTCATGTACGGCCTCCCGAATGATTCTGTCCGCCGGCGGGATATGCCGACGGCAACTCAAGTTATACCGATTGCGGGGCTTTGTCTAACTCTTGCCACGGCCGCGAATCATGCATTGGTGAACGCCTGGATTCCCGTCTGGGCGCGGCCGAGGATCAGGGCGTGGATGTCCTGGGTGCCTTCGTAGGTGTTGACGACTTCCAGGTTCTGCGCGTGGCGCATGACCGGATACTCGTCGGAAATGCCGTTGGCTCCAAGCATGTCGCGGGCCTCTCTTGCGGTGTCAAGCGCCTTGAGGCAGGAGTTACGCTTGAGCATCGAAATCAATTGCACCGCCAACTTGCCTTCGTCGCGCAGGCGGCAGGCGCGCAGGCAGCCCTGGAAGCCGATGCTGATGTCGGTCTGCATTTGCGCGAGTTTCTTCTGGATCAACTGGTTCGCCGCCAGCGGGCGGCCGAATTGCTTGCGGTCGAGGGTGTATTGCAGGGCGGTATGCCAGCAGGTGCGGGCCGCGCCGAGAGCGCCCCAGGCGATACCGAGCCGGGCGGAATTGAGGCAACTGAATGGTCCGCTGAGTCCGCGCGCGTCCGGCAACAGGTTTTCTTCGGGAACGAGTACTTCGTCCATCACGATCTCGCCGGTGATCGATGCGCGCAATGCGAGTTTGCCTTCGATCTTGGGCGCGCTCAGTCCGGGCATACCTTTGTCGAGAATGAAGCCGCGGATGGCGCCTTCGTCATCCTTGGCCCAGACGATGAACACGTCGGCGATGGGAGAGTTGCTGATCCAGTTTTTCGTCCCGGTCAACCGGTATCCGCCATCGACGCTGCGCGCCCGGGTGATCATGCCGCCGGGGTCGGAACCGTAATCGGGTTCGGTCAGGCCGAAGCAGCCGATGAGTTCGCCCTTGGCCAGGCCGGGCAGGTACTTTTCCTTTTGCGCTTCGCTGCCGAAGGTGTCGATGGGATGCATGACCAAGCTCGATTGCACCGACATCATCGAGCGGTAGCCGGAATCGACGGCTTCGATTTCCTGCGCCACGAGCCCGTAACAGACGTAGTTCATGCCTGCGCAGCCGTGGCCTTCGATCATGCAGCCGAGCAGGCCCAACTCGCCCATTTCGCGGAAGATCCCAGGGTCGGTTTCTTCCTTGCGATAGGCTTCGCGCACCCTCGGCAGCAATTTCCCCTGGGCGTATTGCCGCGCGGTCTCGCGCACCATGCGTTCCTCTTCGGTCAGTTGTTCGTCGAGGAGAAAGGGGTCGTCCCACTGGAAGGGAAAGGCGTCGGGATTCTTGGACATGCCGGCCTCCGGGCCATAGTCGGGATGCGGCGCGAAAGTCTACCAGATTAAGCGGCGCGGGCAGAGCGCTGCTAGAATTGCGGCATGGACTCCTCACCCATCCTCGACCCCCTCAACGAGCAGCAACGCGAAGCCGTAACGAGCCAGGCCCAGAACCTGCTGGTGCTCGCCGGCGCGGGCAGCGGCAAGACCCGTGTGCTCGTGCATCGCATCGGCTGGCTGCTGGCTACGGGGCAGTCCTCGCCGTTTGAATTGCTGGCCGTGACCTTTACCAACAAGGCGGCGCGGGAGATGCGGGAGCGCGTGCAAGCGCTTCTGGCGGCGGGCCTGGGCAATAACGGAAACGAGGTCGCGGCCGGGCTTTTGCGGGGGATGTGGATCGGGACTTTTCACGCGCTTGCGCGCCGGCTGTTGATGACGCATCGGCAAGAAGCCGGATTTCCCGACGGGTTCACCGTCATCGACAGCGACGACCAGTTGCGGATGATCAAGCGGCTGGCGCGGGACATGCATATCGACGAGTCGCGCTGGCCGGCGCGACGATGCCAGTGGGCCATCAACTCCTGGAAAGAGGAAGGACTGCGTCCCGACAATATCGAGCCGGGGCACGACGCCCGTTCGCGCAATGTGCTGGAGTTGTACGGCGCTTACCATGACGCCTGCGAGCGGGGCGGCATGGTGGATTTCGCCGAGTTGCTGCTGCGCGCCCATGAACTCTGGCTCAACAATCCGCAACTGCTGGAGCATTACCGCAATCGTTTCCGCAATATACTCGTCGACGAATTCCAGGACTGCAATTCGATTCAATATGCCTGGGTTCGCGTGTTGGCCGGGGAGCAGGGCCGGGTTACCGTCGTCGGCGACGACGATCAGTCGATCTACGGCTGGCGCGGCGCCAAGGTCGAATACATCCAGAAGTTTCAGGGTGACTTTCCCGATGCGCATTTGCTGCGGCTGGAGCGAAACTACCGTTCGACTTCCAATATCCTGAACGCCGCCAATCACCTCATCGCCCACAATCGCGGAAGACTCGGCAAAACCTTGTGGACCGACGCCGGCGATGGCGAGTTGGTCAGTCTTTACGACGCATTCAACGAACAGGACGAGGCGCGGTTCATCGCCGAGCGCGTCGAATTCTGGTTCGGCCAGGGCGAGCGCTATTCCGACGTGGCGGTGCTTTATCGTTCGAACGCCCAGTCGCGGGAACTCGAAGACGCGTTGCTGCGGGTCAACATTCCTTACCGCATCTATGGCGGCCTGCGATTCTACGAGCGAATGGAAATCAAGAACGCGCTCGCGTATTTGCGCCTGCTGGTCAACCGCCATGACGACGCGGCGCTCGAGCGGGTAATCAACGTGCCGACTCGGGGCATCGGCGACCGGACTCTGGACGCCATCCGCCAAGCGGCGCGCCGGGACCAGAGTTCGCTCTGGGCCGCCGCCGTGCGATGCGTGAACGGCGACGTTCTCGGCGCTCGGGCTTCGGCGGCCGTATTGCGGTTCCTGCAATTGCTCGATGCCCTGCAAGGCGAATCCGGAAAACGGGAGTTGGCCGAACAGGTTCAGTTCGTGATCGAGAACAGCGGCCTGCTCGAACATCACGAGAAGGAAGGCGGCGAAATCGCCCAGAATCGGCTCGAAAACCTCGAAGAACTGGTCAATGCCGCGGCCGGTTTCGCCAGCCTGGTGGAAATGAATGAAACCGAAGAGACCAACCTGTTGTCGGCTTTTCTCGATCAGGCCGCGCTCGATGCAGGCGACGCCCAGGCGGGAGAAGACAGCGATGCCGTGCAACTGATGACCTTGCATTCCGCCAAGGGCCTGGAGTTTCCGCTGGTTTTCCTGGCCGGGATGGAAGAAGGCCTGTTTCCGCATCGCATGTCGCTGGAAGATCCAAACGGTCTCGAAGAAGAACGGCGGCTTTGCTACGTCGGCATCACCCGGGCAAAGAAGAAACTGTTTGTGACCTATGCGGAATCGCGCCGCCTCTACGGCAACGTGAGCCTGAGCATGGCCTCGCGCTTCATCAGCGAAATCCCGCGGGAACTCGTTGAAAACCTGCGCCTGCGCGCCCAGGTCCGGCAGCCGCGATGGGCGGCCAATGCGCCTCGCAGGCCACCGCCAGCGCCAAGACCGGAGCCCGGGGGCCTGCCCCTCGGTCAACGCGTTTCGCATAACAAATTCGGCGAAGGCGTTGTGTTGCAAAGCGAGGGGAATGGCGAAAACGCGCGCGTACAGGTAAATTTCGACTCTGCCGGAAGCAAATGGCTGGCCTTGTCCCACGCCAAACTGACACTCATCGGGTCCTGAGCCCGCGGAGCGCATCATGAAAATCTCTTCCCTCCTGAGCCTGGCCACCCCCGTGCTGCTGCTCGCCGCCTGCGGCGAACAGTCCGCTCCCACGGGTTCCACGGCCGTTGCCGCTCCGGCCGCGGAGCAAACCGTTCATGAATGGAAGATGATTACTTCGTGGCCAAAGAATCTGCCTGCGGTAGGCACATCGCCGGAAGAATTCTCCGAGCGCGTCGCGCGCATGACCAACGGCCGCCTGCAAATCCGCGTCTACGGCGCCAACGAACTCGTCGGCGGACTCGAGGTTTTCGACGCGGTTTCCCAGGGCGTCGCCGAAATGGGACATAGCGGCGCCTACTACTGGCAAGGCAAGATCGCCGCCACGCCGTTCTTCTCCAGCATCCCCTTCGGCCTGACCGGCTCGGAGCAGGACGCCTGGCTGTCCTATGGCGGCGGCAACGAATTGTGGCGCGAACTGTACGAGCCTTTCGGCCTGATCCCCGTGCGCGGCGGCAATTCAGGCACCCAGATGTTCGGCTGGTTCAACCGCGAGATCAATTCACTCGAAGACATGCAGGGCCTGAAGATGCGCATCCCCAGCCTCGGCGGCGAAGTCTTCCGCCGCGCCGGCGGCACGCCGGTGACGATGCAGGTCAGCGACGTCTTCAACGCCTTGCAGACCGGCGTTCTCGACGCCACTGAATTCATCAGCCCTTACAACGACCTCGCCGCCGGCTATCACACCGTGGCGGACTACTACTATTACCCCGGCTGGCACGAGCCCGGCTCCACCCTCGAAACCGTAATCAACAAGGCCGCCTTCGACGCCCTGACCCCGGACCTGCAGGAAATCCTGCTCACCGCCACCGAGGCGATGAACCAGTTGCTGCACGACGAACTCACCGCCAAGAACAACGAGGCGCTGCGCATCCTCGTCGAAGAACACGGCGTGCAACTGCGCAAACTGCCCGACGACGTGCTGATCGAACTGCGGCGCATCTCCGAAGAAGTCGTACAGGAACTAGCCGCCACCGACCCCGCAACCGCGCGCATCTACGAATCCTGGCGCGATTTCCGCGAAGGCGTGATGAACTATCGCAACATCGCCGAAGAAGCCTTCATCGAAGCCCGCCGCCTGCCGGCGAACTAGTTTTTGCCGCCATAGCCCTACCGCAACAGTTCCGGCAGGGCGGTGGCGAGGCCGGGCTGTAGCGCCAGCAGCAGCAATACTCCCAGTTGCAAGAGTACGAAAGGTATCGCGCCGCGGTAGATTGCGCCGGTTGGCAGGTCGTCGGGGGCTACGCTGCGCAGGTAGAACAGGGAGAAGCCGAAAGGCGGGGTGAGGAAGGAGGTTTGCAGGTTTACGCAGATCATAACGCCGAGCCAGATCGGGTCGACTCCCATGCCGAGCAGTGCCGGCCCCACCATGGGCACGACGAGGAAAGTGATCTCGATGAAATCGAGAATGAAGCCGAGCAGGAAGATGACGAGCATGACGATCAGGGTGGCCGAGAATACGCCACCGGGCAGTCCGGCGAAGATTTCCTCGATCAGTTGCTCGCCGCCGAAACCGCGGAACACCGAAGAAAAAATCGTCGCGCCAAGCAGGATCAGATAGGCCATCGATGTAAGCCGTACCGTTTCCAGGGATACTTCGCGCAGAACATTCAGATTCAATTTGCGCCTGCTCGCCGCGAGCAGCGCAGCACCGACCGCGCCCACTCCGGCGGCTTCGGTCGGCGTGGCCAGGCCGAACAATATCGACCCGAGCACCGCTACCATCAGCACTATCGGCGGCAGCAGGCCGCTGAACAGCTTCCGCGCCGACACCTCTCGCGAACCTCTTTTAAAGGGCGGCGCGGCGTCCGGGTCGAAGCGGGCGACGATTCCCACATAGGTCGCATAGGCCAGCACAAGCAACAGGCCCGGCACCACCGCGCCGGCGAAGAGGTCGCCGATGGTGACGAAATCCGGCGCGAAGGCGCCGGCGTTGAGTTGCGATTGCTGGTAGGCGTTGCTGATGACTTCGCCGAGCAGGATCAGGCAGATCGATGGCGGAATGATCTGGCCGAGTGTGCCGGTGGCGCAGACCGTGCCGCTCGCGAGCGAAGGGCGGTAACCTGCCTTGAGCATCGAAGGCAGCGAGAGAATTCCCATGGTGACGACCGTGGCGCCGACGATTCCCGTGCTGGCCGCGAGCAGCATGCCGACGAGCACGACGGAAATGCCGAGGCCGCCGGGCAGGCGCGCGAATGCCGATTCCATGCTTTCGAGCAAATCTTCGGCGATGCGGGATTTTTCCAGCATCGTGCCCATGAATACGAACATGGGCACGGCGTACAGGTTCTGATTGACGAAAATGCCGTAGATGCGGTTCGGGATCAGGCCGAGAAAGGCGTCGTCGAATACGCCCGCGGCGAGACCCAGGCCCGCGAACAGCAGGGAAACCCCCGACAATGTCAGCGCCACCGGGTAGCCCGCCAGCAGGAACAGGCAGATGACCACAAACAGGAGCAGTGGCAGCAGCTCGATCACGAGCGGAATTTCTCCAGCGAACGGAGGAATTCGGCGACGCCTTGCAACAGCAAGAGTCCCGCAAGCACCGGAATCAGCGTCTTCAGCAGGAAGACGAAAGGAAGCCCGCTCGACTCGGGCGAGCCTTCGAGGCTGCTCCAGGACAAGGCGACATAGTCCCAACTCGTCCAGATGATGAACACGCCGGTAACGCCAAGGAAAAGCACGGCGCCTAGCATGTCGACCAGCGCCTGCGCCTTGCCGGAAAACCGGTTGTAGAAGAAATCCACCCGCACATGGCCCCGGGCCTTCAAGGTGTACGTGGCGCCGAAGGCGAACAGCGCCGAATTGATGTAGATAACCGATTCCTGCAGCCCGATGTGCCCGATGCTGAACAGGTAGCGCAGCAGCACGATCACGACGACGACGAGCACTTCGACCACCGCCAGCCAGCAGATGATCCGCCCCATTCGCTCGCTGAAGGCGTCGATCGTGGAGATTACCGCGGCGCTTCGACCGGTCATGACATCATCCATACCCGCAGCAACTGCCAGCTCAGCAGCAGCACGGCGCCGGTCAGCCCGATCATCGCCAGGCCGAGCAGCCAGAGCAGGCCGCGCTGCATCTTGCGCACGAGCCGGCGATGCCAGGCCATCTTGCGCGTCGCCTCGGGCGGGACCGATTCGAACAATCTGCCGAAGCTGAGCAGCGTAAGCGACCAGCACAAGGCCACTACGCCCGGCATGAGCCAGCGGTCATCGGTCAGCCAGGGATTGTCGATTACGCTGGCGGATGCCAGGGCGGCGGACGCCAGGGCGAGCAGGAACAGGATCCAGCGCAACTTCTGAATGATCCTTGCAATACGTTGCAGCCGCTCGATCATCTATCCACCCCGGCAATCGGCCAAGCTTAACCCAGGGGAAGGCGATGGGACACTCACTGTTACTCATGTATTATGTCGGCCAAGCCCGAATGCAATGAGAGCCGCTGGAAATGCTGACCGTCGTTTCTCCCGCCAAATCCCTCGACTTCAAAAGCAGGGTGCGGACCCGCAAGTTTTCCCAGCCCCGTTTTCTGAAAGACGCCGCTCGCCTGGTCGAGCACATGAAGACGCTCGATCCCGACGATCTGTCCGCGCTGATGGACATCAACCCCGAACTGGCGGAACTCAACTGGCAGCGCTACGCCTCCTGGGAGACGCCATTCAGCCTGCGCAACGCGCGCCAGGCGGTCTTCGCCTTTCGCGGCGATGTCTATCTCGGCCTGCAGGCCGAGCAATTCGGCACCGCCGAGTTGAATTTCGCGCAAAAGCACCTGCGCATCCTGTCCGGGCTTTACGGATTGTTGCGCCCGCTCGACCTGATTCAGCCGTATCGCCTGGAAATGGGCCGGCAGGTTGCAGTCGACGGATATTCCGGCCTCTACGATTTCTGGGGCTCGCGGCTTGCCGAGACACTGAACGAGGACCTGGCCGCCCAGCCGCAGAAGCGCAAGTTGCTGGTAAATCTGGCGTCCAACGAATATTTCGAGTCGGTCGACACCGAAGCGCTGGAGGCTGACGTCATCACGCCCGTGTTCAAGGATCAGACGACCCGCGGCGACTATCGCGTACTCAGTTTCCTGGCGAAAAGGGCCAGGGGCGAAATGGCCGCCTGGATCATCCGGAATCGCGTCAACGCGGGCCACGCGCTGAAGAAATTCGACGATAACGGCTATCGATACAGCGCCGAGGAATCCACAGGCGACCGCCTGGTCTTCCTGCGCGACCGCGCGCCCTGACCGGCGCCGGACATGGACGCCCTGCCTTACAGCCAGGCTTGCGAGAACAACAAACGTCCGATCCTTTCCGTACTGCAGCGGCATCTCGGCCGCGTCCGCTCCCTGCTTGAGATCGGTGCGGGCACCGGCCAGCACGCCGAATTCCTCGCCGGGCATTTCCCCGAATTGCGTTGGCAGGCTTCGGAGACCGTGGCCAGCCTGCCGCTGTTGCGGCCGCGAATCGAGCGGGCCGGGCTGTCTGGACCTGTCGCGCTCGATATCGACGCAGCAGACTGGGGTTGCGGCAGCTTCGATGCGATTTTCAGCGCCAACGTCTTGCACATCGTCGGTGCGCCTTCGGTCGAGAACTTCTTCCGCGGACTCGGGCCGCACCTCAATCCGGACGGGTTGCTGCTGGTCTATGGCCCGTTCCGCTATCGCAATGCCTACACGTCGGAAAGCAACGCCCAGTTCGACCGCTGGCTGAAACAGCGCGACCCGGTCAGCGGGATACGCGATTTCGAATGGGTGGACGCCCTCGCGCAGGAAGTGGGACTGTCACTGGCGGAAGACAACGCCATGCCCGCCAACAATCAACTGCTCGTCTTTCGGATGAAAAGCGAGGGTTCCAATAGAGCCGGTCAGCCGGCCGACCGATAAGGCAGCAAGGAGCGCGCCGCTTCCTGGTAGGCCTCGATATGCGCTCGTTCCTGCTTGACGAAGCGGCCGATGGCGCGGTCGAAATCCGGATGCGCGAGCCAGTGCGCCGACCAGGTGGTGACGGGTTCGAACCCACGCTGGATCTTGTGCTCGCCCTGGGCGCCCGAGTCGAAGCTTTGCAGGCCGTTGGCGATCGCGTAATCGAGCCCCTGGTAATAACAGGTCTCGAAATGCATGAATTCCCGTTCCTCGCGGCAGCCCCAATAGCGGCCGAACAGGGTCTCGTCGTTGCGGAAAAACAGCGCCGCGGCGATATCGTGGCCCGAATAGTCGGCATTGATCATCAATAACTGCTCGGGCATGGTCCCCGCGACCTCGTGAAAGAACTCCAGGCTGAGATAGCCTTGCATCCCGCGTTGCAGATAGGTGGTCTGGTAGTACAGAAAGAAGTCCGCCCATTGCGCTTCGCTGATGTCGGCGCCTTCAGTCACGCTGAAGTGGATGTCCTGATCGCGCACGCGACGCCGCTCCTTGCGCAGATTCTTGCGCTTGCGCGAGGCGAGGGAATCGAGAAAGTCGTCGAAGCTGCGGTAGTCCCGGTTGTGCCAGCGGAACTGGGTGCCATGGCGGATATGCATGTCTTGCCCGCGCAACAGCCGACATTCCTCCTCGGTGGGAAACAGCACATGCCAGGACGAGACGCCGTCGCGCAGGGCGCGGCGGCGGATCTGTTCGCAAATCAACTGCATATTGCCGGCGGCATTGCCGAACAGCCGCTGTCCGACGGAAGGCGTGAAAGGCGAGGCGGTGACGTATTTCGGGTAGTACGCCAGGCCGTGTTGCTGATAGGCGTTCGCCCAGGACCAGTCAAAGACGTATTCGCCCCAGCTATTGGTCTTGTGATACAGCGGTACGATCGCGCGGCAGTTTTCTTCCTTGCCGTCATACAGGGCCAGGTGCCGCGGCAGCCAGCCGCTCGCCGCTCCGGTGCAGCCGGTTCGCTCCAGCGCGTGCAGAAATTCATAGCGCATGAAGGGATTGCGGGTTCCCGTCAGCGCATTCCACGCGTCCCGGCCGATTTCGGCGATGGAATCGACGAAGCGAACGGTTACCGGATCCGCTTCCCTGTGATCCGTTACGAAGCCTTCTGACATATAAACCGCTCCAGCGCTACCCGGTGAGAAGTGCTATACCGCCGCGCTTGCAGTAGCATTGTACCGGTTCTCGCCCGGCGGCCCAGCACATGGAATCACCCAATCTGATCCGGCGTATCGCCGATTCCCGGCGCCAGTTGCGCAAATCCGAAGCCAAGGTGGCGAATTTCGTGCTCGAAAACGTCACCGACGTGCTCGCGATGCGCGTCGTGGACCTGGCCGAGCACGCCGGCGTGAGCGACCCCACCGTCATACGCTTCTGCCGCGCCGTGGGCTGCAACGGTTTCCAGGCTTTCAAGCTGCAACTCGCCCAGCAGGCCGGACTCGGGGGCGTCTACACGCAATTCGCGGTAGACGACAAGGACACGGTCGAGGATTTGCGCAACAAGGTATTCGACAGCACCGTGGGCTCGCTGCTCGGCGTGCGCGACGACCTCGACCCGGAAACGCTCGAACTCGCCATCGACACCATCAACCGGGCCCGCCGGGTCGAATTTTACGGTTTCGGCGCCTCGGGCTCGGTCGCTTCCGACGCCCAGCACAAGTTTTTCCGCCTGCAACTCGTCACCGCTGCCTACATCGACCCGCACATCCAGCACATGTCAGCGATCTCGCTCGACGAACGCGACGTGGTGATAGCCATCTCCCAGTCGGGCCAGACCCGGGCGCTGCTCGACAGCGTCAGGCTCGCCATGGAGGCCGGCGCCACGGTAATCGGCCTGGCGCCGAAGGATACGCCCCTGAGCGACCTGTGCAGCATCCCCATCCACGTCAACGTGCGCGAGGAAAACCAGGCTTCCGCCCCGGTTTCCTCGCGCATCGCCCATCTGGCCGTAATCGACGTCCTCGGCGCCGGCGTCGCCGTGCACCGCAAGCCCCTGCTCAACGAACACATGAAGCGCCTGGAGCGCAGCCAGCGCGCCTTGCGCACGGGCAGGTAGGAGGAGCAATCAATATGGTGCGAAAAATCACAAAGGTTAAGGTTCTACTGTTCGCTACGATCGTTTTGATGATTGCTTCCGCAGTATTGGTGCTTGGGGGGTCGATAATCTCGCTTTCTGGCAATGCAGCCCGCATGGACATATCCGGCTTTGCCTCGGAGTCTTCTCGCCCAGTGGATTCAGTTGATGTCGGAGAAGTCTGGAGTCATTACGGGGGAGATTCGGGAGGGCATCGCTACAGTCAAGCTAACCAGATCGATCGGGGAAATGTCGCCCAGTTGGCTCTGGCTTGGCAATACAGTACCGGCGACATGCTTGAAAGGGCCGAATACATGAGTCAGGCCGCGACGGAAGGGACACCGATTTTCGCCGCCGAATCATTAGTATTTTGCACGCCGTTCAATGAAGTCATCGCACTTGATCCCGGCACAGGTCTGGAGCGATGGAGTTTCGACGCAGAAATCGACCTGGAGCAGAATCCCGCCAATGGATTCGTGTGCAGGGGCGTTGCCTATTACCAGAGCCTGGAAACTGCCGGAGCATGCGCCGAGAGAATTTTCATGGGCGCAAACGATGGGCGCCTCGTCGCGCTCGATGCGTATTCTGGCAGACCCTGCAACGAGTTCGGCGCAAACGGCGAGATTCACATTGACCCGGGAATGGAACTCATTTGGCCGGGCGAGTTTCAGATCACCTCTCCTCCGGTTACGATCGGAGATACTGTAATAATTGGCTCCGCCATTGGCGACAACGCTCGCGTGGTGGCCCCTGCGGGAACCGTTCGTGCATTTGACGCCGACACAGGTGAGCCGCGATGGGCATGGGATCCCATTCCGCGCAGGAGCGCGGACCCCGCAGCGTCAAGCTGGGAGGGATCACAACCGCCACAGGAGGGTCACGCAAACGCTTGGGCGCCGCTATCTGTAGACGAGGGCCTTGGTCTGGTTTTCATTCCGACAAGCAGCCCAAGTCCGGACTTCTATGGAGGATTGCGTCCGGGCGCCAACCTGTACGCCAATTCGGTCGTGGCCCTGGAGGCGGTAACCGGTCAGATTCGCTGGAGTTTCCAGACCGTCCATCACGATGTCTGGGATTACGATGTCCCGGCGCAACCAGGCCTGTATTCCGTCTGGAGAGACGGCGCCTTGCATGACGTGGTGGCCCAGGTTACGAAAACCGGACTGGTCTTCGTTATTGAACGTGCAACCGGCGAGCCCTGGTTGCCGATCGAAGAACGGCCCGTGCCGCAAAACGGCGTGGCAGGCGAGTCGCTTTCGCCCACCCAACCTTTCCCGGTCTTGACTCCACCGGTAGTGCCAAACCGATTGTCGCCGGATGACGCGTTTGGACTCACTCTGATTGATCGCCTTCATTGCCGTCGGCAAATCTCCCGTTCCGTTGCGGATGGCTTGTACACTCCCCCGTCTGAGCAGGGAACGCTTCTGTATCCCTTTACCGGCGGGGGCGCAAATTGGGGTGGGGCTGCGTTCGACCCCAAGCGAAACTTGCTGGTAATCAACATGAACAGCCTTGCCCATCACGTTCAATTGATACCCGCGGAACGCGTAGATGAGGCGCGAAGACGATTTCCGGGCCGGGAAGTGTCGCCACAGACGGGCGCGCCGTACGGAATGAAACGCGAAGTGCTGCTCTCACCGTTAGGTATCCCGTGCACACCTCCTCCTTGGGGAGTTTTGGCAGGAATTGACCTTTCTTCAGGCGAAATCGTTTGGCGCAAGTCATTTGGCGAAATGCAGGGTGTGAATTTAGGATTGCCAAGCTTTGGAGGGCCAATCGTAACCGCTGGAGACTTGGTTTTTATAGGGGGGTCCATGGACAATTTCTTTCGGGCGTTTGACGTTTCAAATGGGCAGGAAGTGTGGCGCTGGCAACTGCCCGCGGCGGGAATGGCGACTCCGATGACTTATCTTTGGCAAGATCGACAATACGTCGTCATTTATGCCGGCGGTAACGAAGACGCCGAAGGGCGTTTAGGCGATTCCATACTTGCATTCGCCCTTGAATGACCGGTTCGTCGGCCCCCTTTGTTTTCTACCCGGATTACAAAGTCGCCAGATTAGTCGTGGCGGCTGTAGCAACCTGTTCTTCCGGCTACTCCGCTTCAGTGGTAGTCAGGTACGCTACTGGAATCAAACCCACCAGGGCGCCAAACAGGTATGCTCCGACGCCGGACAGCAGTACCGGGACTACTAGCCCGGGACTTCGCAGCTTGTTCTTTTTGCCCAGCACTAGGAAAGCAAGCATCACACTGTAAACCATTGCGAAGAAATACGGCCCTATCCACAGATCTTCGGCAAAGCCTTCCTGGAATCTCCAGCCACCGCCCATAAACAGGCCAGCAGAGGTTACGACAACGCCCAGCAGCCAGTAGAAAAGATAGAATCCGGCGGCTTCCCGCCCGGACCGTTGCTTTCCGAACACAAACATATCTCTGAACATGTCTCCGGCTCCTTATTTCTCTCAGAGAGGCTACTCGACTGTTTCGGATTTCGCCAGCTTGCGAGCCGCAGCCAATCGCTGATTTGCTACACTTGCCGCGGGCTGACAACAGCCTACCAATTCTCGAATGAGCAATTCAGAAACATGCATCCATCGCCACCATTTCGGCAGGTATCGCGTCAGGCCAACCTTGCCTTTGCAAGCGAACGGGGCTTTGGTGTGCTTGCGCTGAACCCCGGCGATGCGCATAGCCCGTTGCTGAGCCATGTTCCGTTTCTGCTGGCAGAAGATGGCAAATTCGTTCACGCCCATCTCTCGAGGGCGAACCCGATCCTGGACATCTTGGCGGAAGGCGAGCGGCGGGCAGTTCTGGCCGTCAGCGGCCCGGACAGTTACATCTCTCCTGACTGGTATGAGACCGATCCCGGACAGGTGCCAACCTGGAACTACGTGGCGGTACATCTGCGGGGACACCTTAGACTCCGTCCGGAAGAAACGCTCCGGGGCCATCTGGAAGCACTGTCCGCAAAATTCGAACAGCGGCTTCTCCCCAAGCCACCGTGGCGGATCGAAAAAGTTCCAGGGCGTCAGTTACAGGCGTTGATGGGGGCAATCCGGCCGGTTGAGCTTGAGATAGAGGCAGTTGACGGAACCTGGAAACTCAACCAGAACAAGCCCGATTCCGCACGGCTGGCGGCGGCCAGCCATGTCGAAGCCGCAGGCTTCGGAATGGAGAATTTGCTTCTGGCCGAACTGATGCGAAGCCCGCCGGAGACTGATTAGCTAAACTTCGTTTTGGAGGTCGAGCGCTTTGTCGGCGCGGACGGCGCACTACTCGACCGTGACGGACTTCGCCAGGTTGCGGGGGTGGTCGATGTCGGTGCCCTTGATGATGGCTACGTGGTAGGAAAGCAGTTGCAGGGGCACGGTGAAGAGGATGGGGTCGAGTACTTCGGGGCAGCCGGGCAGGTTGATGACCTTGCAACTGCGGTCGCTTTCGAGGCCGATGCCTTCGTCGGCGAAAACGTAGAGTTTGCCGCCTCTGGCGCTGACCTCTGAGAGGTTTGAGCGCAACTTGTCGAGCAGGTCGTTGTTCGGCGCCACCACGATCACGGGCATGTCGCCGTCCACCAGCGCCAGCGGGCCGTGTTTGAGCTCGCCGGCGGGATAGGCTTCGGCGTGGACGTAGGAGATTTCCTTCAGTTTCAGCGCGCCTTCCTTGGCGACCGGGTACTGGATGCCGCGGCCGAGGAAAAGGCTGTGGTTCTTGTCCGAGAACCGGTTCGACAGCTTGCGGATTTCCCTGTCGAGTCGAAGCGTCTTGTCGACGAGTTCGGGCAAGCGGTTCATGTCCCGCACCAGGCGCGCTTCGTCCTTGCCCGCCAATCCATTGCGGCGGCCGAGCACGATGGCAAGGATCAGCAACAGGGTTAATTGCGTGGTGAAGGCCTTGGTCGAGGCAACGCCGATTTCCTGGCCGGCCATGGTCAGCAGGCAGAAGTCGGACTCGCGCACGAGCGAACTCGTGGCGACGTTGCAGATCGCCAGGGTGGCCACATGCTTGTGGGCGCCGGCGTAGCGCAGCGCCGCAAGGGTGTCGGCGGTCTCGCCCGACTGGGAGACGGCGACGAACAGGGTGCCCGGCTGGACGATGATGTCGCGATAGCGGTAATCGCTGGCGATATCGACCTGGCAGGGCATTCGGGCGATCGATTCGAGCCAGTACTTGGCGACCAGGCCGGCGTGGAAGCTGGTGCCGCAGGCGACGATCTGGACCTGTCTGACCTTGTCGAAGATCTTTCCCGCCTCGACGCCAAAGGCTTCTTCGAGTACGTGATCTCCGCTGACGCGGCCGGACAGCGTGTCGCGAATCGCCTGGGGCTGCTCGAAAATTTCCTTCTGCATGAAATGCTGATAGGCGCCCTTGTCCATCTCGGAGGCCTTGCCGCTCAAGGTGGCGATTTCGCGCTTGACCTGGCGGCCGCCATTCCAGACTTCGATCGAGTCACAAGTCAATTGCGCCACGTCGCCTTCTTCGAGATAGATGAAGCGGTCGGTCACCTGGCCGAGGGCAAGGGGGTCTGAGGCGACGAAATTTTCGCCGCCGATGCCGTCGCCGATTACGAGCGACATGCCGCAACGCGCTACCACGAGTCGATCCGGCTGCTGCCGGTCGATTACGCATAAGCCATAGGCGCCGCGCAGTCTCGCGATTGCCGAAGTTACCGCTTGTAACAGTGAGCTTTCGCCATTCTCCAAGGCTTGGTGAATCAGGTGCGCGATCACTTCGGTGTCGGTCTGGGTCGCGAAGCGGTAACCGGCTGCGGCCAGTTCCTGCCGCAGGCTCTCGTGATTTTCGATGATGCCGTTGTGCACCAGCGAAATACGGTCGCCCGAGCCATGGGGGTGGGCGTTGGCGCGGGTGATCCTGCCATGGGTGGCCCAACGGGTATGAGCGATGCCGAGTTTGCCGGCGGCGTCTCTCTTATGCGCCGCCTCAACCAGCTTGGCGACCTTGCCGACGGTCTTGATCGTGGAGATGCCCTTTCCCGGATCGTCGATCAGCGCCATGCCGGCGGAATCGTAACCGCGATATTCGAGCCGTTTCAGCCCTTCGAGCAGGATATCGGAGACATTCCTTTGCGCGATCGCGCCAACTATTCCGCACATGCCGGTCTCACCGCTTCCCGGGACGTTTCCAGCGCGAAATGTTTTTCTGGCGGGACCGCCCGACCGCGAGGTGGCCGGCGGGGACTTCGCTGCTTACCGTCGATCCGGCGGCGACGAAACTGTCGTCCTGCAAGGTGACGGGGGCGACGAGCACGCTGTTGGAACCGATGAAGACATTGTTGCCGATTGTCGTTCGATGCTTTTTCTCGCCATCGTAGTTGCAGACGATGACGCCAGCACCGATGTTCACGTTCTCGCCGACTTCCACGTCACCGAGATAGCAGAGGTGATTGGCCTTGGATCCCCTGCCGATCTTCGCTTTCTTGGTCTCGACGAAATTGCCGATCTTCACGTTTTCGGCGAGTTCTGTCCCCGGCCGCAGCCGCGCCATGGGGCCGATGTTGCAGTCGGCGCCGATGACCGCGCCCTCGACGCTCGTGCCGGAAAGCACGCGGGTACCGGCGGCGATGCCGGCGTCCCTGATTACGCAATTGGGGCCGATTTTCACGCCATCGCCAAGGCTGACCTCACCCTCGAAGACGACGTTGACGTCGATTTCCACGTCCTGTCCGGTTGTCAGGCTGCCGCGGATATCGACCCGCGCCGGATCCTGCAGCCGCACTCCCGCAGCCATCAACTGTTCCGCCTTGCCCATCTGGTAATGCCTCTCGAGCGCCGCCAATTGCGCCTGGTCGTTGACTCCCTGCGCTTCCATGCCGTAGCTGATTTTCCTGGCGCGCACCGGGCAATTTTCAGCCCGAGCCATTGCGACAACATCGGTCAGGTAGTACTCCCGCTGGGCATTGTCGCAATCGAGCCGGTCGAGCCATTGCCGCAGCCGCTTTGCGGGGAGCACCATTATGCCACTGTTGACCTCGGAGATTCGTTTCTGTTGCGGGTCGGCGTCGCGCTCTTCGACGATAGCCTGGACTGTGCCGTCCGCGCCGCGGACGATTCTGCCGAGGCCTTCCGGGCGTGCTGTTTCCAGGGTAAGCAAGGCGATATCGCCGCTGTCCGCGAGCGCGACCAGTTCCCGCAAGGCGTCCGGGCGCACCAGCGGCACATCGCCGGAGAGCACCAGGACGAGATCGCCACTTACCTGCGGCATCGCCTGTTGCACGGCATGGCCGGTGCCGAGTTGCTGTTCCTGCAGCACCCAGTTCAGGCCGCCGATGTCGGCGAAAGGGAAATCAGGGGATTCGAAGGTTTGGCGCACGAGTTCGGCGCCATGGCCGATGACCGCGTGAATCCCGGAATTGTCGAGTGACGCCGCCGCTTCCAGCACATGGGCCAGCAAGGGTTTGCCGCCAAGGCGATGCAGCACCTTGGGCAGCGAACTGATCATCCGGGTGCCCTGGCCGGCGGCGAGAATGACGATTTCAAGTTTCATTCCGGCGCCGGCCTCTGGTTTGATCTGGGATTTTTTCGAGGGGAGTTCCGCGGCGGATCAGGAACGCTCTTTTCGCAACTGCCGCAATGCCCGAAGTTGCGCAGCGGCCTCCGCGAGTTGCGCGGCGGCTGCGGAATACTCGAATTCGGCGTCCTGGTTGGCGATCGCCCGCTGGGCGTCCTCAAGCGCCTTGCGCGCGGCGGCCTCGTCGACATCATGGGCGCGCGCCGCGGTATCGGCGAGCAGCGTCACCGCCTTCGGCTGCACTTCGAGAAAACCGCCGGAAACATAGAACACTTCCTCGCTGCCGTCTTCGAGATCCAGCCGCACCGGCCCGGGCAGCAGGTCGGTCAGCAGCGGAGCATGACCCGGCGCGATGCCGAGTTCGCCCAGGTTGCCGGCCACGACCATGAACGTCACTTCTCCGGAGAATATGCTCTTCTCCGCGCTGACGATGTCGCACTGAATGGTATTGGCCATGTCGTCGTTCCCGCTTTGCCTCGTCTAGCGCTGTGCCTTGAGCTTCTTGTCCTTCTCCACCGCTTCCTCGATCGTGCCCACCATGCTGAAGGCCTGCTCGGAAAGATGGTCGTATTCGCCGTCGAGAATGCCCTTGAAGCCGGCGATCGTATCTTTCAGCGACACGTAAATGCCAGGCGCGTTGGTGAATACTTCCGCTACGGTAAACGGTTGCGAAAGGAATTGCGAGACGCGGCGGGCCCGGGCGACGGTCAGTTTGTCTTCGTCGGACAATTCGTCCATGCCCAGGATCGCGATGATGTCCTTCAATTCCTTGTAGCGCTGCAATACCGATTGCACGCCGCTGGCCACATCGTAATGCTCCTGGCCGATGATCAGCGGGTCGAGCTGGCGCGAGGAGGAATCGAGCGGGTCCACCGCGGGATAGATGCCGAGGGCGGCGATATCCCGCGACAGCACCACCTTCGCGTCGAGGTGGGCGAATGTGGTCGCCGGCGACGGGTCGGTCAGGTCGTCCGCCGGAACGTAGATCGCCTGGACCGAAGTGATCGAGCCGGTCCTGGTGGATGTGATGCGTTCCTGCAAGGCGCCCATTTCTTCCGCCAGCGTCGGCTGGTAACCCACCGCCGAGGGCATGCGGCCGAGCAGCGCCGACACTTCGGTGCCCGCCAGCGTGTATCGGTAGATATTGTCGATGAAAAGCAATACGTCGCGGCCTTCGTCGCGGAATTTCTCCGCCATGGTCAGTCCGCTCAGGCCGACGCGCAGGCGGTTGCCGGGAGGCTCGTTCATCTGGCCGTACACCATCGACACCTTGGATTCGCCTTCGAGGTCGATTACCCCGGATTCCTGCATCTCGTGATAGAAGTCGTTGCCTTCGCGGGTGCGCTCGCCGACGCCGGCGAAAACCGAAAGCCCGCTATGCTCGGTGGCGATATTATTGATCAGTTCCAGCATGTTCACGGTCTTGCCGACGCCCGCGCCGCCGAACAGGCCCACCTTGCTGCCTTTTGCGAACGGACAGACTAGATCGATCACCTTGATGCCGGTTTCGAGCAGTTCGTTCGTGACCGAAAGCTCTTCGTAGGTCGGCGCCTTGCGATGGATCGGCATGCGTTCCTTTTCGCCGATGGGGCCGCGCTCGTCGATGGGTCGGCCGAGAACGTCCATGATGCGTCCGAGAGTCTCGGTGCCGACGGGCACGGAAATCGGCGCGCCGGTATCCTGCACGGCCAGGCCCCGGCGCAATCCTTCGGTGCTGCCGAGGGCAATGGTTCGCACCACGCCGTCGCCGAGCTGCTGTTGCACTTCGAGGGTGATGTCGGAATCATCGATGGTCAACGCGTCGTATACCTGGGGCACGCTTTCCCGCTCGAATTCCACGTCGATGACCGCTCCGATGACTTGTACGATTCGACCGCTACTCATTTGCTTAACCCTTAATCAGAATCTTTTCTCTTGCAGGAGCCCTATACCGCTGCCGCGCCGGCGGCGATTTCGGACAACTCCTGGGTAATGGCTGCCTGGCGTTCCTTGTTGTACGCCAGTTCCAGTTCATCCATGAGATCGCCCGCGTTTTCCGAGGCGTTCTTCATGGCAATCATTCGCGCCGCCTGTTCGCAGGCAATGTTTTCAACGACCGACTGGTACACCTGGGACTCGATGTAGCGCAGCAACAGGCCGTCGAGCAACTCCTGGGCGTCGGGCTCGTAGAGATAGTCCCAATGGTGCTTGAGATACTCGTCTTCGGCCGGCAACAGCGGCAGCAATTGCACTACGCCGGGCCGATGGATCATCGTGTTGACGAACTCGTTGCTGATGATGAACAACTTGTCGATCTCGCCCTTGTCGAACTTGTCGAGCACGACCTTGACCGCGCCGATGACGTCGGCCACTTCCGGCTGGTCGCCGAGATGGCGCACCGCCGCGACCACGTTGCCGCCGTACTTGTTGAAGAAAGTCGCCGCTCGCGCGCCGATGGTGCAGACATCGATCTCGATGTTCCGTTCGTGCCATTCCTGCATCGAAGCCACGGTTGTCTTGAAAGCGTTGATGTTCAGGCCGCCGCAAAGGCCGCGGTCGGTCGACACGACGATATAGGCGACCCGCTTGACTTCGCGGTTCTCGAAGTAGCCGTGGCGGTATTCCGAGGACGAAGTGGCGATATGGCCGATCATCTCGCGGATGTGCCTGGCGTAGGGCTTGCCAAGGCGCATGCGTTCCTGGGCCTTCCGCATCTTGCTCGCGGAAACCATTTCCATCGCCTTGGTGATCTTTTGCGTGTTCCTGATGCTCGAGATCTTGTTGCGTATTTCCTTGCCTCGCGCCATCGCTTAAATCGCCTCTTTCAACTCGTTCCGGCTGCCGCCTACCAGGTCTGCGTGGCCTTGAACTGCTCGATCGCCGCCTTGAACTTGCCTTCGATTTCGTCGTCGAAATCCCCGGTGGCGTTGATGTGGGCAAGCAGTTCCTCGTGTTCGCTGTTCATGTAGGACAACAGGGCGCTTTCGAAATCGAGCACCTTGTTCAATGGAACGTCCTTCAGGAAGCCCTCGTTGGCGGCAAACAGGGAAACGCCCATTTCCGCGATCGAAAGCGGTGCATATTGCTTCTGTTTCATCAACTCGGTGACGCGCTGGCCGTGTTCGAGGCGCGCGCGGGTGTCGTCGTCGAGATCCGAGGCGAAAGCCGCGAAAGCCGCAAGTTCGCGATATTGCGCGAGCGAGATGCGGATGCCGCCGCCGAGTTTCTTGATGATCTTCGTCTGGGCCGCACCCCCCACCCTGGAAACCGAGATGCCCGGATTCATCGCCGGGCGGATGCCCGAGTTGAACAGGTCGGTCTCGAGAAAGATCTGGCCGTCGGTAATCGAGATCACGTTGGTCGGAACGAATGCGGAAATGTCGCCGGCCTGGGTTTCGATGATCGGCAAAGCGGTCAGGGAGCCCGTGGTTCCCTTCACTTCGCCGCTGGTGAATTTTTCGACGTATTCGGGGTTGACCCGCGCGGCCCGTTCGAGCAGGCGCGAATGCAGGTAAAACACGTCGCCGGGATAGGCTTCGCGGCCCGGCGGACGGCGCAGCAGCAGGGAAATCTGCCGGTACGCCCAGGCCTGCTTGGTCAGATCGTCATAGATGATCAGGGCGTCCTGGCCGCGGTCGCGGTAATACTCGCCCATGGTGCAGCCGGAATATGGGGCGATGTATTGCATCGCCGCCGGGTCGGATGCGCTGGCGGAAACGACCGTGGTGTATTCCATCGCGCCGTGTTCTTCCAGCTTGTGCACGACGTTGGCGATGGAGGAGGCTTTCTGTCCCACCGCGACGTAGATGCATTTCAGATCCTTGCCCTTCTGGTTGATGATGGTGTCGATGGCGACGGCGGTCTTGCCGACTTCGCGGTCGCCGATTATGAGCTCCCGCTGGCCGCGGCCGATCGGCGTCATGGAGTCGATGGACTTGAGGCCGGTCTGCACCGGCTGCCCTACCGACTGCCTGGCGATTACGCCCGGCGCGACTTTTTCGATCGCATCGGTCATGGCGGCGCCGATCGGACCCTTGCCGTCCACCGGCCGGCCGAGGGCGTCCACGACGCGGCCTTCGAGTTCAGGACCCACCGGCACTTCGAGAATGCGGCCGGTGCAGCGGCAGCTTTGTCCTTCCCTGAGTTCCAGATAGTCGCCGAGCACCACGGCGCCGACGGAGTCGCGCTCGAGATTGAGCGCTATTCCGAAAATGCCGCCATCGAACTCGATCATCTCGCCATACATGACCTCGGTCAGGCCATGGATGCGGATGATGCCGTCGAGCACGCTGACGATGGTGCCTTCGTTGCGGGCCTGCACCGCGGTATCGAGACTTTCGATCCGCTGCTTGATGATTTCACTGATTTCCGCGGGATTCAGTTGTTGCATGTTCGTTTCCTGATTACTTGAGCGTTCACGCGTTCATGTTTTGGGCCAGTTTGGCCAGCTTGCCCCGGATGGAACTGTCAATGACCTGGTCGCCGGCCCGGATCACGGCGCCCCCGATCAATGCTGGATCCACGCTGGCGCTCAGCCTGATATCGCGTTGCAAGCGCGCTTTCAACGCGCTTTCCAGATCGTTCGCCGCGCCTTCGCTTACCGGAAAGGCGGTGATGAACTCCACGTCCACCGATCTTTCCTGGTCGGCCTTGAGCTCGTCGAACAGAATGCTGATCTGCGGCAGCAACAGCAGCCGCTTGTTTTCCGCGAGCAGGCTGACGAGGTTGCGGGTCTGTCCGTTCAATTCCCCATCGCAAATACCGTGAAACACGGCCGCGACCTGTTGCCAGGAGCGGCCCGGGTCGGTCAGCGCCGAATGCACGGCCGGCTGCCCGGCTACCGCCGCCGCCACGCCGAGCATGCGCGACCAATCGCCGAGCGCGTCGGCCTCGCGAGCGGCTTCGAATGCCGCCTTCGCGTAGGGCCGGGCCAGGGTTACGGGATCAGCCATGAGTGCGCCTTACAGCTCCCCAGCGAGTTGCGAGAGCATTTCTTCGTTGGCCGCCTGGTCCACCTCGCGTCCGAGAATCTTCTCCGCGCCGGCGATGGCGATAACGGAAACCTGGGCGCGCAATTCTTCCCTGGCGCGATTGGCCTCCTGCTCGATCTCGGCCTGGGCCGCGGTCATGACGCGCTCGGCTTCGACCTGCGCCTGTTGCTTGGCCTCGTCGATGATCTGGGTAGCGCGCCGGTTCGCCTGGTCGATGATGCCGGCGGCGGAAGTTTTCGCCTCGTCCAGTTGCTGCTCGGACTCGCGGTTCGCGCTTTCGAGCTTAAGCTCCGCCTGGGCGGCCGCCTCGAGCCCATCGGCGATGGTCCGCTTGCGCTCATCGAGAATGTTGGCGAACAGGGGCCAGACGTATCGATGGCAGAACCAGACAAAGATCGCGAAAGCGATCGACTGTCCAATGATGGTCAGGTTTATGTCCACTTCAGACTCCTGCGGGCAGGACTATTATCAGCCTGCGAGCGTCGCCAGAAACGGACTGGCGAAAGTAAACCACATGCCGATGCCGATGCCGATCATGGTTACCGCGTCGATCAGGCCGGCGACAATGAACATGCGAATCTGCAACTGGGGAGCGAGTTCCGGCTGGCGGGCGGAGCTTTCGAGAAACTTGCCGCCGAGTATGCCGAAGCCGATCGCCGTGCCAAGTGCGCCCAGGCCCAGCACCAGCAGGACGCCAAGCGCGGTGAAAGCCAATATTGATTCCATCTTTATCCTCCGGGATTGTTTTCGGTTGTCTCAGTGTTGAAAACTCAGTGAGCCGCCTCATGCGCCGCGCTGAGATAGACAACGGTCAGCATCATGAAGACGAAGGCCTGCAGCGGCACCACCAGAAGGTGGAACACCGCCCAGACAAAATGCGCCGGCAACTGGTACAGCCCGAGCAGGCCGGCTATCAGCAAGAACAGCAATTCCCCCGCGTACAGGTTGCCGAACAGCCGCAGCCCGAGAGAAATGGGCTTGGCCAGCAGCGTGGGGACCTCGATCATGAGATTGAACGGCAGCATCCATTTGCCGAAAGGGTGAAAGGCGAGTTCGCCGAGGAAGCCTCCCAGACCCTTGTGTTTGATTGAATACCAGATAATCATCGCGAAGATGCTGAGCGACAGGCCCATGGTGATGTTCGGGTCGGTGGTGGGCACGATCTTGAATGGCATGTGGTCGAAGCCGAATACATGCTCGCCGATCAGTGCGGCGATACCGGTGATCCAGTCCACAGGTACGAGATCCATGGTGTTCATCAGCAGCACCCAGACGAACACGGTAAGGGCCAGCGGAGCGATCAGGCTGTTCTTGTGAGTGAAACTTTCGGCTACCCGGCCGTCCACGAATTCGAAGATGCTTTCGACGAAATTCTGAATCGGGCCGGGATTGTCCGCCGAGGCGCGCAATCCGATCCAGCGGAACCATAAGAGAAACGCGGCGCCCAGCGCGATCGACCAGCCCATGGTGTCGACGTGAATCGCCATGAAGCCCATTTCGGCGGCTTCTTCGGGGGTATGGGCGAAACCCCAATGCCCGTCGGGAAAACGGCCATAGGTCAAATAGGACAAGTGATGAACGATGTATTCCTGAACCGTCTGGGATTCAGCGCCTGCCTCTGCCATAACTTCGCTCGATCCGTTTACTGCGAATTGCTGGTCGGACCCCTGGTCATCCAGCCGGTAACCCATATGCCGATGAGATGAGCAAACAGGAAACCTGAAAACAGCGCCACCACGTTCAGGTCTTCCAGAAAATTGAAGCTCAGTGCAAACAGCAGGATCGCGATCACGATCTTGCCGATTTCACCTTTCAGGAAACTCCTGACAACCTTATCCGCATTCTCGGCGCCCTGGTAACGGAATGCCTGAACCGCGAAGTAGCCGTTCGACAAGGCGCTGATCAGGCCACCTGCGAGCACGCTGCGCGCGACGGCTGCATCTGTCGTCCACAGGAACGTGACGGCAAGCAGGGCCGGGCCGATCAATTGCGCCAGAATGACCTTGTACGGCCGCACGTTAAGACACTATCGGGTGGCTACCGCCAGGGCAGGCGCATTATAGGGAGATTGCAGGTGCTTATCAACACGGTTTCGATCCGTCGCCGTCGGGTGGCGGAGGGTTCAGCGGACGCCGTGAATACATCCCTGTAGGCTTCGGGCTCGGCATCCTGCCTCGCACGCCCGCTGAACCCTCCGCCACCCGACGGCGACTCGCTCTGTGCGAGACTGACGAATCAAAATTCCTACTTGATGTGGGAGAGGATCCCTTCGAGTTCGGTTACGTTGTTGTAGTTGATTACTAGTTTGCCTTTGCCTTTGGCGGTGTGTTGGATGGAAACTTTGGAGCCGAGGGTTTCGGATAGGGATTCTTGCAGGCGAAGAATGTCTGGGTCTCGTTCGCGGGTGGTTGGCGTGGCGTCTGCCCGGGATTGGTGGCGGCGGACGAGGTCTTCGGTCTGGCGCACGGATAGTTGCTTGCGGGCGACTTGCCGGGCTAGTTTTGGCTGGTCGGGGCCGGAGACGCCGAGCAATGCGCGGGCGTGGCCCATTTCGAGTTCGCCTTTTTCGAGCATTGCGCGCACGTCGGGCTCGAGGCCCAGCAGGCGCAGCAGGTTGGCGACGGACTCGCGGGACTTGCCGACTTCCTTCGCGACTTCCTGCTGGGTAAAGCCGAATTCTTCCTGCAGGCGTTGCAGGGCCGCGGCCTGTTCGATCGGGTTCAGGTCCTCGCGCTGGATGTTCTCGATCAGGGACATGCTGACGACATCCCGGTCCGAGGCCGACTTGACGAGCGCGGGGATGGCTTTCAGGCCGCTGAGCTGGCATGCGCGCCAGCGTCGTTCGCCGGCGATCAGTTCAAAGCGCCCCTGCCCGATTTCGCGTACGACGACCGGTTGCATCACGCCCTGCTGGTGGATCGACTGCGCGAGTTCTTCCAGCGCCTGGGCCCGCATGTCCTGCCGCGGCTGGAATTTGCCCGGCCGGATCAGATCGATGGGGATTTCGCGAAGTTCTCCTTCCTGCGCCGGCGCGGCCGGCCCGTCTTCCATCAGCGCCGACATGGATTCCTTGTCGCGGCTTCCCAGCAGCGCTTCCAGCCCCTTGCCCAGTTTCCTCGACATCGTCTATTTCGCCTTCTTTCTTACGTGGCGCCGACCGCGGCCCGGTCGCGCCGGCGCAGCAATTCCCCCGCCAGCGCCAGATAGGCTATCGCGCCCTTCGACCGGTGCTCATAACTGAGCGCGGCCTTGCCGAAACTCGGCGCCTCCGCCAACTTGACGTTGCGCGGAACGACGGTCCGGTACACCGCGTTGCCGAAGAACCGGAACAGTTGCGCGTTCACTTCGGCGGTCAGCTTGTTGCGGGAATCGTACATGGTGCGCACGATCCCTTCGATCTTCAGATTCGGATTCGATCTCGACCTGATTGCCTCGATGGTTTCCACCAGCGCCGACAGGCCTTCCAGCGCATAGTACTCGCACTGCAGGGGTATCACCAGACCGTCGGCCGCGGTCAGGGCGTTGATCGTCAGGATGTTCAGCGAGGGTGGGCAATCGATGATGATGAAGTCGTAGGCGTCGCGCACAGGCGTCAGCAGTTCCCGCAGGCGAACGTCAAGACGGCCGTTCTCCATGAGCCAGATTTCTGCGGCGACCAGGTCGCCGTTTGCCGGCAACAGGTCGAATCCGTCGTCCACTTCCTTCACGAGCGCCCGGTCGAAGTCGGTCTCGCCCATCAGCAATTCGCAGACCGTGCTCTCCAGTCCGTACTTGGCCACGCCGCAACCCATGGTGGCGTTGCCCTGGGGATCGATGTCGATCAGCAGCACCGAATTGCGCGTTGCGCTCAGCGAGGCCGCGAGATTGACCGCGGTGGTGGTCTTTCCCACGCCGCCTTTCTGGTTGGCTATGGCCAGGATGGCGCCCATTGCAGATCGTTTCCATTTGCGGGCGAGGCATGCCCCGCCCTCAGTCATTTCGTTGCGATCCCGACTACGTGGCGGTTCGACGCGCCGGGCACATGTACGCGCTCCATGAAATCCACTGTGAAAGGGTCCGGCAGCCGGGCCAGTTCCGAGCCGGGATGACGCCCTTTCATCGCCAGCAGTGTAGCGCCCCGGGACAATATATGCTGCGTTTTCACGGCGCACTCCGCAAGTGTGGCCAGAGCGCGGCAGATGACGAGGTCCGCCGGACCGCCGTAATCCTCGATCCGGCAATGTTCGACGCTGACGTTTGTCAGATCCAGGTCCAGTTTTGCCTGGAACAGGAAGCGCGCCTTCTTGCCGTTGCTGTCCACGAGCACGAAATGCTTGCCGGGAAACAGCACCGCCAATGGAATCCCCGGCAAACCCGCCCCGCTGCCGGCGTCGACTATGGTCTCGCCGCCAATCCGGGATGCGACCGAAAGGCTGTCGAGCACGTGTCTGTCCAGCATCTCGCTGATGCCGGAGACGCCGGAAAGGCTGAAGCGCTTGTTCCATTTGTCCAGCAACCGCAGATATTCGAGCAACTTGTCGGCGCCGGCCTCGGTCAATGGCGCGTTCATGGCTTGCGCGCCCGCCAGCAGTCTGGCGCGCAGGCCTGCCGTGCCCGCCTTGTTCTTTCCGCCGCCGGATTTCGCGCTCAACTGGCCTTGCGCCGAATGGTCCGATGTTTTTTCAGATACACCAGGATGAGAGAAAGCGCCGCCGGCGTCATTCCGGGAATGCGCGCGGCGCGGCCGAGGTTTTCGGGCCTGGCCTCGGACAGCTTCTGCTTGAGTTCGTTGGACAGGCCGGACATGCCCGCGTAATCGAGATCCGCGGGAAGCGCGGTGTCTTCCTGCTCGCGCAGCCGTTCGATCTCGTCTTGCTGCCGATCGATATATCCCCGGTACTTGACCTGGATTTCGATCTGTTCCGCGACCTGCTCTTCGAGCCGCGAAGCGGTTGCGGGCGGACTCTCGGGCTCAGCCAGATCCATCAGTTTTCCGTAATCCAGTTCCGGCCGCGCGAGCAGTTCCGCCAGGCTCTGCTCACGCGAAAGCGGGCGCTCGAGCGCCTGGCCGAGGCGGCGGGCGGCATCGCTGGTGGGGTGTATCCTGGTCTCGCGCAAACGTTGGAGTTCAGTTTCCACCCCCTCCCGCTTTTCGTTGAAGAAACGCCAGCGCGCATCGTCGACCAGGTTCAGCTCGCGCCCGATCGGCGTCAGCCGCATGTCGGCATTGTCCTCGCGCAAGCTGAGGCGATATTCGGCCCGGCTGGTGAACATGCGATAGGGTTCGTTCGCGCCCAGCCGGATCAGATCGTCGACCAGCACGCCGATGTAGGCCTGGTCGCGCCGCGGACACCAGTAATCCTTGCCGGCAACCGCCCGGGCGGCATTGAGTCCCGCGAGCAGGCCCTGGGCCGCGGCTTCTTCGTAGCCGGTCGTACCGTTGATCTGTCCGGCGAGATATAGCCCGGGAACGAACTTGCTCTCCAGCGAATAATGCAGATCCCGCGGGTCGAAGAAATCGTATTCGATGGCATAGCCGGGTCTGGTGACATGGGCGTTCTCGAATCCGCGTATGCGCCGCACCATTTCCACCTGCGCGTCGAAAGGCAGGCTGGTGGAAATGCCGTTCGGATAGATTTCGGCGACATCGAGGCCTTCCGGCTCGACGAATATCTGATGCGAGGTCTTGTCGGCGAAGCGCATCACCTTGTCTTCGATCGACGGGCAATAGCGCGGTCCCGCACCTTCGATGACGCCGGTATACATCGGCGACCGGTCCAGCGCGCCGCGGATGATCTCGTGGCATTCCTCGTTGGTCGCGGTGATGTGGCAATGCACCTGGCGCGGATGTTCGGACCTGCATCCGAGGAATGACATGGCCGGCGCCGGCTCGTCGCCTTCCTGCGCTTCCATCACGGAGAAATCCAGGCTTTTGGCGTCTAGCCGCGGCGGGGTGCCGGTTTTCAGCCGTTCGACCCGGAACGGCAGTTCGCGCAGACGCCGGGCGAGCGCAAGCGCCGGTGGATCCCCGGCGCGTCCGCCCGCACTGTTTTCCAGGCCCACGTGGATGCGGCCGGCGAGAAAAGTTCCCGTGGTCAGCACCACCGCCCGCGCCCGAATCTCGATGCCGAGCCCGGTTACCACGCCGGCTACGCGATCGCCCTCCATGATGAGGTCGTCGACGGATTGCTGCAGCAGGGAGAGGCCCGGCTGATTCTCGACGATGCGGCGGGTCGCGGCGCGATACAGCGCCCGGTCGGCCTGGGCCCGGGTCGCCCGAACCGCGGCGCCCTTGCTTGCGTTGAGCACGCGGAAATGGATGCCGGCCCGATCCACGGCAAGCGCCATGGCGCCGCCGAGCGCGTCGATTTCCCGCACGAGGTGGCTCTTGCCGATACCGCCGACTGCCGGGTTGCACGACATCTGCCCGATGGTTTCAATGTTGTGGGTGACCAGCAGCGTACTGGCGCCTTGCCGCGCCGAAGCCAGGGCGGCCTCGGTCCCGGCATGTCCACCGCCGATCACGATTACATCGAAATTGTCGCCGTAACACATGGATTCAGACTCGAATTCAACAGACGGCGAATTATAACTGCTATGAAATTATGTATATATGTATAACAAGAATATTAAATCAGTAGCAGTAGTAGCAGGGAACCGTCCGCCCTGTTGATACCAGGATTTTACCTCCGCTATTCAAGGACTTGTGCGATGCAAAACCCGGTGTGCGAGATGGGGTTTCCCTCGTTGCAAGCCATGGAGCGAATGGGGACAACTCGAATTCGGCTCGCGGGTTCGAATTTGATCCCAAGCTTTTCCCGGCCCGGCCCGGGTTTATCAACAGGAATCGAGCAGCTTACTTCCCTATGCAGAACTTGCTGAATATCTCCCCGAGCAGATCGTCGCTGGTGACTTCGCCGGTGATACGGCCGAGAGCCGCCTGGGCGAGCCGCAAGTCCTCGGCGATCAATTCCAGGGCCGCCTGCGCCGTCAACTTGTCCATTGCCGACTGGCATTGCCACCGGGCTTCGTCGAGCGCTTCGAGATGCCGCGCCCGGGCCACAAACGCGTCTTCGCCGCCTTCGTAGGCGACAAAACGCTTCAAATGCGCCGCGAGCAATTCAATGCCCGAGCCGTCTTTGGCGCTGATGCGGATCACCGGAAGCTCAATGTCCTCCAGGCAGGCCTGCTCCGCGGCAGGTGGTATAGGCAACAGATCGATCTTGTTCAAAACGATGCAGGTACGCCGCAGCAATTCTGCCCGGTCTTCCTCGTCTTCCAGGAAATCCTCAAGTGGCTCAAGTACATGGAGCAACTCGTCCGCGCCGAGACCTCGGGCGCAGTCGGGGAAAAGGCTGGCGTCGACCACGAGCAGGATGACGTCGGCGCCGTCGATGGCGTCCCTGGCGCGCCTGACGCCTTCCCGCTCGATCACATCGGCGCTGCGGCGCAGGCCTGCGGTATCGATGAGCTGCAAGGGAAGATCGTCAAGCAGAATACGCTGGGAAAGCACGTCCCGGGTAGTGCCGGGGATTTCGGTAACGATGGCGGTCTGTTGCCCGGAAAGGCGGTTCATCAGGCTGGATTTGCCCGCGTTCGGCAGGCCCGCGAGCACGGCGCTGATGCCCTGGTTCAACAAGGCGCCTTGCCGGCTTCGTTCGCGAATCCGGTCCAGGCGCTCCAGCAAGTCCGCAAGGCTTTGCCGCAACTGCTCCACTTGCAGCACTTCGATGTCGCTGTCGGAGAAGTCGATCGCGCTTTCAACGAGCACGCGCTGTTGTGTAAGTAATGCTGTAATAGATTGAATTCTTTGGGAAAACTCACCAGTCAGCGTGCGCAGGGCGGATCTTGCCGCCTGCCGGGAATCGGCATCGATCAGGTCCGCGATAGCCTCGGCCTGGGCCAGATCGATCTTGCCGTTGAGAAACGCGCGTTCGGAAAACTCGCCCGGACGCGCCTGTCTTGCGCCTAGCGCAATCACGCGCTCGCGCAGCGATTCGAGCACGACGCGCCCGCCGTGACCTTGCAATTCGAGCACGTCTTCACCGGTAAAGGAATTCGGCGCCGGGAAAAACAAGGCGATGCCGCGGTCGAGAATTTCGCCGTCTTCGCCATGAAAGTCGCAAAAAAGCGCCTTGCGCGGTTCCGGCTCGACGCAGACCAGGTCCCTGGCCATGCCGGCGAGAGCCTTGCCCGATATGCGCAACACGCCGATGCTGCCGCGCCCGGGCGCGGTCGCTATGGCGCAGATCGTGTCGTTACTCATGTTTGTGTCCGGCCGCAGGCGTCTTGTTATTGGCCGCAGGCGCTGGTCGCCGGATCAGCGGGACGCCGCGTATTCGGCGTCTATCTTGCGGGTGATATACCACTGTTGCAGGATGCTCAAAAGCCCGTTGGTCAGCCAGTAGAGCACCAGCCCGGAGGGAAACCAGAGGAAGAGCACGGTCATCATGATCGGCATGAATTTCATGATCTGGGCCTGCATGGGATCCGCCGGCGCGGGACTCATGCGCATTTGCAGAAACATCGTGGCGCCCATGAGCAGCGGCAACACGAAAAAGGGATCGCGCACGGACAGGTCGTTGAGCCAGAGAAAGAAAGGGGCATGCCGCAGTTCGACGCTTTGCATCAACACCCAATAAAGGGCGATGAAAACGGGCATCTGCACAAGCAGCGGCAGGCAGCCGCCGAAGGGATTGATCTTCTCCTTCTTGTACAGATCCATCGTGGCCTGCTGCAGTTTCATGCGGTCATCGCCGTAGCGTTCCTTGATCTGCTGGATTTTCGGCATGAGCCTGCGCATTCCGGCCATGGAGCGATATTGCGTTTCGGACAATTTGTAGAAAATCAGCTTGACGATCAATGTCAGGAGAATAATGGACACGCCGTAATTGCCGGCGAAGGCGTTGATATTCGTCAGCAGCCAGTAGATCGGCGCCGCCAGGAACCAGAGAAAGCTGTAATCGACGGTCAGATCGAGATCGGGAGAGATTTCCGCGAGCGAATACTGGTCCTTGGGGCCGGCATAGAACCGCATGCTTGCCGAACCGGATCCGCCGGGGGGCACCAGCAGCGCCGAACCGGTAAATTCGCCGATGAATTGACCGGTGTTGCTCCTGCGCAAGGTGTAACGATTGGCCGATGCGGTATCGGGCACCCAGGCGGAAAGAAAATAGTGCTGGCTCAGACCGACCCACCCGCCGGACTCTTCGAGTGAAACGGGAGCGTCGGCGATATCGTCGAAATCGATTTCCTGGTAGGGATCGTCCGCGCTGGTGATTACATAGCCGAGATAAGTCCGGGTGAAACGGCTGCCGCTGCTCGGGTCGGAAAAATCGTGCCTGCGGATCTGGCCGAATGGGTTTGCCTGCCAGTTTCGATCGGACCGGTTGGCGACCAGGAAGGAAATATCGATCAGATAGCTGTCGCGGGTGAACGTGAAGCGTTTGGTGATTTCGACGTTGTCTTCGGTGGTGAGAAACAGGTCGACCTCGAGCGTGTCGGCGCCATCGGCGAGGAAATATTCGCCGCCGGCCGCGCGATAGCGTGCGCGGCCGTCCTGGTCGACCCCGTCCGGTCCGACCAGCCCGCTGGTCGAGACGAACTCCCGTCCCGGCCGGGATTCGAGCAATACGAAGGGTTCGTCCGGAACGTCGAGTTCGCGCAGATACAGGGGCAGGGCGAGATATACGATGTCCCCGCCCACCGGGTCGATCCGCAGGTCCAGGGTATCCGTTGTCACCTGGATCAAGCCCGTGCGGACCGGCGTCGTATCTGGCGTCAGGCTTTCCGCGCTCGCCGCGGGGAGAGACTCGCTGGGAACTTCCAGCGGCAGGTCGGGCGCCTCGACGGAAACGACCGGATCGGGCAATTCATTCGGGGACTCATTCAAGGTCCGTGAGGCGGAATCCGTGCCGTCGTTGACGACCGGGGGATAGTCTTCCTGCCAGGCCAGCAACATCAGGTAGGTGATGACCGCCAGCGAGGTATAGAGGAAGAAGCGCGTCAATTTCATGTCAGTCCGCCTTGTGCCGCGCGAGTTCCGAACCCGGCACCGGATCGCATCCGCCTTCGTGCCATGGATGGCAGCGGCAGATTCTCCGCGCTCCGAGCCAAAGCCCTTTTGCCGGTCCGTGAATTTCTATGGCTTCCCGCGTGAACTGCGAGCAACTGGGATAGAAGCGGCATTGTGTGAACAGCAATCGGCTGAGGAACAACTGGTAGAAGCCGATCAGCTTGACTAGTGCGTATCTGACCATGATCAGGGCGATTCCCGACTGGCTGTGCCGCATTCCGCGGCGCCTGTGCTGCGCATTTTCCCGAGCAGATCGTCCAGCAGCTTGTTCAGTTTCCCATTCAACGCGGAGTTCGGATGCCTGTGGGCGCCCTTCCTCGCCAGTACAACCAGGCTCGCGCCGCAAAGCTGCGTTTGACGTCTGCGAAAATTCTCCCGAATCAGCCGTTTCAACCGGTTGCGTTGTACCGCGCCGGGAACGTTCTTCCGCGAAACCACCAGGCCAAGTCTGGCTGCGCCGCTTTCGTCAGGTATCGCAAGCACGAGAAAGAACCGGCAGGAAGCCTTGTGTCGGGCATTGGAAAACACGGCCCGGTAGTCTTTCGCCTGGAGCAGGCGCGACGTTCGGGGGAACCCTGAGGTCGCCGCCTGTTGTTGCATCGCCGGCGGTTATGCGGCTATTCAAGCCGAAAGACGTTGACGGCCTTTCGCGCGTCGTCGGGCCAGCACCTTGCGCCCGCCGCGTGTCGCCATGCGGGCCCTGAAGCCATGATTTCTGGCGCGCTTGATCCTGCTGGGCTGAAAGGTTCTCTTCATGACTCTTTCCGATTCGCTGTTGCAGGCCTCCGGCGCCTGAAACCTGGGGCACGGATTCTAGTGGTTTTGCTCGGATGTTGCAAAACATGTGGCCTCGAACCGTCGCCGTCCGGTGGGTTGGGTGCAGCGGACGCCGTAAATACATCCCTGATGGGATGGTCCGCCCCGCTTCATTTCAACGGCCTCGAAGGCCAAAATG
>VYCF01000057.1 GCA_009844085.1 Gammaproteobacteria bacterium
GGAAAAACCCCCACGCCCCCGCACCCGCCACCGCCGTTGATCGGAAAGGGTGTTTTTGTGCGGGTTTCTCCTTGACACGCATATCTCAAGCCCTCAAAATATGCGCCTTTTTTGGGCAGGCGAAGCTCGGCCGCTAATGCAGAATCAACGAATCAGGATCCGGCTCAAGGCCTTCGATCATCGCCTGATCGACCAGTCCACACGGGAAATCGTGGACACGGCGAGGCGCACCGGGGCGCAGGTGAAGGGACCGATCCCTCTGCCAACCCACAAGGAGCGTTTCACCGTGCTGATTTCACCGCACGTGAACAAGGATGCGCGGGACCAGTACGAGATTCGCACGCACAAGCGCTTGCTGGATATCGTCGAGCCCACGGAAAAGACCGTCGACGCCTTGATGAAGCTCGATCTGGCGGCCGGGGTCGAAGTACAAATCAGTCTGCAATAGGCGGACCGAACAAAACCAGGCAACGGGTAATCAGTCCCCGTTGCCCTTTTTTTGGCAAAAAGTTCTGGCGTACTGATTTCACGAATATCCAAGTGATATCGCGCCAGGTGTAACGCAGCAGCGGCCAGAGAGGGTTACAGCCCCGTGCACGAAGACCAGTGGTTATAAAGGGCGTATAGCAAATGTCGTTAGGACTAATCGGTCGCAAGAGCGGGATGACCCGCGTCTTCACGGATGACGGCGTCTCCGTGCCCGTGACCGTGGTGGAAGTGCAGCCGAATCGGGTGACCCAGATCAAGACGCCCGAGACGGACGGCTATAGCGCGGTCCAGGTCACCATGGGCGGGCGCAAGCCTTCGCGCGTCAACAAAAGCCAGGCGGGGCATTACCGCAAGGCCGGCGTCGAAGCCGGCGAGGGTCTGTGGGAGTTCCGCACCGAAGGTCTCGATCTCGGCGACATCAGCACCGGCAGCGAAATCAAGGTCGACCTGTTCGAGGCCGGACAGAAAGTCGACGTGACCGGCGTCTCCAAGGGCAAGGGCTTCCAGGGCACGGTCAAGCGGCACAACTTCAGCATGCAGGATGCGACCCACGGCAATTCCCTGTCTCATCGCGCCCCCGGCTCGATCGGTCAATGCCAGACCCCGGGCAAGGTCTTCAAGGGCAAGAAAATGGCCGGGCAGATGGGCAATGTGCGCAAGACCGTGCAAAGCCTCGAAGTGGTGCGGGTAGACCTGGAAAACTGCCTCCTGCTCATCAAGGGCGCCTTGCCCGGTGCGACAGGTTCCCGGGTCATCGTGCGGCCCGCCGTGAAATCGAAGCAGGCGAGCTGATCATGGAACTGGCCTTGACGGTGCTGGGCAAGAAGACCCGGAAAAAGATATCCCTTCCCGACGAGGCCTTTGCCAGGGAATTCAATGAGCCGCTGGTGCATCAGACGGTCGTTACCTATCTTGCCGGTGCGCGTCAGGGCAGCGTGAAGCAAAAGAATCGCGCCGAAGTGAACGGCGGCGGCCGCAAGCCCTGGCGGCAGAAAGGCACCGGCCGCGCCCGGGCCGGCACTATCCGGTCTCCGATCTGGCGCAGCGGCGGCCGCGCCTTCGCGGCGCGACCGCGGGATTACAGCAAGAAACTCAATCGCAAGATGTATCGGCGGGCCATGCAATGCATCCTGTCCGAACTGATCCGGCAGGAACGCCTGATCGTGGTGGACGATTTCGTTCTCGAAACCCACAAGACAAAGGATCTCGTGGCCAGGCTCAAGGAATTCGAACTCGAAAACGTACTCATCGTCGCCGATCAGGTCGAACAAAATCTCTATCTCGCCGCGCGCAATCTGCACAAGGTCGATGTGCTCGACGCCCAGGCCATCGATCCGGTCAGCCTGATCGGTTTCGAAAAAGTGCTTTGTACAGTCCCGGCCATGAAACAGATTGAAGGGATGCTGTCATGAACCGGGAACGCATGTATCAGGTATTGCTGGCGCCACATGTGTCCGAGAAGACTGCCATAGCCGGCGACGAAAACAACCAGTACGCCTTCAGGGTGGCGCGGGACGCCACCAAGGCGGAAATCAAGTCCGCGGTGGAAACCATTTTCGACGTGGTCGTCACCGACCTGCAGGTTCTCAACGTGAAAGGCAAGGTCAAGGGCGCCGCGCGCGGCCGCCCGCGCAAGCGCCCGGACTGGCGCAAGGCCTACGTGCGGCTGCAGGAAGGCGACGAAATCGATCTGGCGGGAATAGGTTAGGAGCGGAGTTGCTGTCATGCCCGTAGTCAAATGTAAACCGACCTCGCCCGGACGCAGATTCGTCGTCAAGGTGCGCCATCCCGAATTGCACAAGGGCGCGCCCTATGCGCCGCTGACTGCCCCCAAGCCGAAGACCGGCGGCCGCAACAACCAGGGCCGCATTACCCGCCGCCATGCCGGCGGCGGCCACAAGCAGAAATACCGGATCATCGACTTCCGCCGCGACAAGGACAATATCGAAGCCACCGTGGAACGTCTCGAATACGATCCCAACCGCTCGGCCAATATCGCATTGTTGCTGTATGCCGACGGCGAGCGCCGCTACATCGTCGCGCCGGCGCGGGTACAGGCGGGCGACACGGTGATTTCGGGAGAAGACTCACCGATCAAGCCCGGCAATTGCCTGCCCATGCGCAACATACCGCTCGGCAGCACCGTTCATTGCGTCGAGCTCAAGCCAGGCAAAGGCGCCCAGATCGCGCGCAGTGCGGGCGCGTCGGTACAGCTCGTGGCGCGGGAAGGTAAATATGCGACTTTGCGCCTGCGCTCGGGCGAAATGCGCAAGGTGCTCGCGGAATGCCGCGCGACCATGGGCGTGGTGTCGAATTCCGAACATAACCTGCGCTCGCTCGGCAAGGCCGGCGCCAATCGCTGGCGCGGCGTGCGGCCGACGGTGCGCGGCGTGGCCATGAATCCGGTCGATCATCCCCATGGCGGCGGCGAAGGCAAGTCCTCCGGCGGCCGCCATCCGGTATCTCCGACAGGTGTGCCGACCAAGGGCTACAAGACCAGAACCAACAAGCGCACCGACAAGTTGATCGTGCGGCGCAGGAAGTCGAGCCGCTAGGCCTGCCCCGGAGTCAAAAGAGCGACACGCGTAGAGGAACCCAAGTGCCACGTTCATTGAAAAAAGGCCCGTTCATCGATCTTCACCTGATGAGGAAGGTGCAGAAGGCCGTGGAAAACAACGACAAGCGTCCGATCAAGACCTGGTCGCGCCGTTCCATGATCTCGCCCGAAATGCTCGGACTGACGATCGCCGTGCATAACGGCCGCCAGCACGTGCCGGTATTCGTCAGCGAGGACATGGTCGGCCACAAGCTCGGCGAATTCGCCCTGACCCGCACTTATCGCAGTCACGTCGCCGACAAGAAGGCGAAGCGGCGGTAGGAGATACGGTAATGATCGTTGCGGCAAGATTGAAAGGCGCCCGGATATCCGCGCAGAAAGCGCGGCTGGTGGCGGATCAGATTCGCGGCAAGCAGGTGGAAGACGCCCTGCAGCTATTGACCTTCAGCACCCGAAAGGGAGCCGCGATCATCCGCAAGTTGCTGAACTCGGCGATCGCCAACGCCGAGCACAACGAAGGCGCGGACGTCGATGAATTGAAGGTGGCGACGATCTGTGTGGACCAGGCGCGCACCCTCAAGCGCATCAGGCCGCGGGCGAAAGGTCGAGCGGACCGCATTTTCAAGCGCTCCTGCCATATCACCATCAAGGTCGCCGACGGCGAGGAGAACTGAATGGGCCAGAAAACACATCCCACCGGGATCCGGCTCGGTATCGTCAAGCGGCACTCTTCGCTGTGGTACGCCGAAGGCGAGCAATACGCGGACAACCTGCTCGTCGACCTGAAGGTGCGCGAGTACATTCGCAAGAAACTCGCCAATGCCTCGGTTTCCCAGGTGGACATAGAACGCCCCGCCGAGACCGCGCGAATCACGATCCACACCGCCCGGCCCGGCATCGTGATCGGCAAGAAAGGCGAGGACGTGGAAAAACTGCGCTCGGCGCTGGCGAAACTGATGGACCTCGATCAGAAACTCGTACAGGTCAACATCGAGGAAATTCGCAAGCCCGATCTCGACGCGCAACTCGTCGCCGACGGTGTGGCCCAGCAACTCCAACGCCGGGTGATGTTCCGCCGGGCGATGAAGCGGGCGGTGCAGAATGCGATGCGCCAGGGCGCCCAGGGCATCAAGGTGCAAGTGGGCGGCCGCCTCGGCGGCGCCGAGATCGCCCGTTCCGAATGGTATCGCGAAGGCCGCGTGCCGCTGCACACCTTTCGCGCGGATATCGATTATGCGACTTCGGAAGCCAGCACGACCTATGGCGTGATCGGGGTCAAGGTATGGATATTCAAGGGTGAAGTAATGGATCTCGACGCGGCCATGGCGGCGCCCCAAGCCCGAACGGGCCAAGCTTAGTATCCCGGACGGGCCAGGCATAGAAACAGGAAAAAGTCGTGTTACAGCCGAAGCGAACCAAATATCGCAAGATGCACAAGGGCCGCAACCGGGGCCTTTCCCACCGCGGCAGTACGGTTGATTTCGGCCAGTTCGGGCTGAAGGCCGTCACACGCGGGCGCCTGACCGCACGCCAGATCGAGGCGGCGCGGCGGGCGATGACGCGCCGGGTGCGGCGGGGCGGCAAGATCTGGATTCGCGTGTTCCCGGACAAGCCGATCACCCAGAAGCCGCTCGAAGTGCGCCAGGGCAAGGGCAAGGGCAACGTCGAATACTGGGTCGCCCAGATTCAGCCGGGACGCATCATGTTCGAGATCGAAGGAGTAGACGAAGAACTCGCGCGGGACGCGTTTGCGCTGGCCTCGGCAAAATTGCCTTTCCGCACCAGTTTCGTGAAGCGGACGGTGATGTGATCGTGAACAAGCCAAGCGAATTGAGAGAATTGACCGAAGGCGAATTGCAAAGCCGGCTGGAGCAATTGCACGAGGAGCAGTTCAATTACCGCATGCAGAAGGCGACCGGGCAACTCGGTCAGCCGCACCTGGCGACCGCCGTACGCAAGGATATCGCCAGGGTGAAGACATTGCTCGCCGAAAAGGCCGCCGCTGCGGCGGTGCTGGCGGCGACGGAAGAAAGCGAATGACAGAAATCAATGTAGAACAGGGCAAGGGACGCACGGCATCGGGCAAGGTCGTCAGTAACGGGATGGACAAGTCCATCGTGGTGCTGGTGGAGCGGCGCGTAAAGCACCCGGTGTACGGAAAAATCGTCAAACGGTCCACCAGGATCGCGGCCCATGACGCGGACAACGAATGCCTGCCCGGCGACGAAGTGACGATCCGGGAAGTGCGGCCGATTTCGCGCACGAAATCCTGGGCGCTGGTTTCGATCGACAAGCGGGCGACGCGAGTCTGAGCGCTTGTTGAAAGCTTTTTGTTTAGACCTTGGGGATATGAGGCTGGAGCCGAAAAATGATTCAAGTGCAATCCTACCTGGACGTAGCCGACAACAGCGGCGCACGCCGGATCATGTGCATCAAGGTGCTTGGCGGCTCCCACCGGCGCTATGCCCATATCGGCGACATCATCAAGGTTACCGTGAAGGAAGCGATCCCGCGCGGACGCGTGAAGAAAGGCCAGGTGCTCGACGCCCTGGTGGTGCGCACCCGCAAGGGCGTACGCCGCGGCGACGGCTCGATGATCCGCTTCGACGACAATGCCGCCATTTTGCTGAACAACCAGCAGGCGCCCATCGGCACCCGGGTGTTCGGACCGGTAACGCGGGAACTGCGCGACGAACGATTCATGCGAATCATCTCGCTCGCCCCGGAGGTGCTGTAATCGGCCCGCGAGTCGTCGGGGCCGTTCGGAACTGGAAACTATGCGCAAACTGAGAAGAGATGACGAAGTGATCGTGATTGCCGGCCGGGACAAGGGCACCCGCGGCACGATCACCCGCATGATGGGCGATGACAAGGTCATCGTCGCGGGGGTCAACATGATCAAGCGGCACACCCGGCCGAACCCCAACCTGGGCCAGCCGGGCGGAATCGTGGAGAAAGAGGCTCCGTTGCATATATCCAACGTCGCGATCTTCAATCCGGATACGGGAGCCGCCGACCGGGTCGGCATCCGGGTCGATGACGAGGGCGGCAAGACCCGCTTTTTCAAATCGAGCGGCGAAGACATAGACTGATTCGATGGCGAATTTCAAAGAGTTTTACAAGCAGGAAGTGATGCCGGAACTGGTGAAACAGTTCGGCTACGACAATCCCATGCGCGTGCCGAAGGTGACCAAGGTCGTGCTCAACATGGGACTTGGCGGCGCCGTGGCGGACAAGAAGCTGCTCGAATATGCGAGCGCCGACATGCAGACGATCAGCGGCCAGAAGCCCGTCATCACCAAGGCGCGCAAGAGCATTGCCGGATTCAAGATCCGCGAAGGCTGGCCCATCGGCTGCAAGGTGACCTTGCGGGGAGAGCGCATGTACGAGTTCCTCGAGCGGCTGGTGAGCATCGCCATTCCGCGCATCAGGGACTTTCGCGGCCTGAATCCGAAATCGTTCGACGGCAACGGCAATTTCGCCATGGGCGTCAGCGAACAGATCATCTTTCCGGAGATCGACTACGACAAGATCGACAAGATTCGGGGGCTCGACATCATCATCACGACGAGCGCCGGAACCGATGAAGAAGGGCGGGCCTTGCTCGCCGCCATGCGTTTCCCCTTCCGGGGCATGAGCGCGGCGGCCTAAGCGGACTCGCGAATTGAGACGGGCCCGAAGCGCGGGCCTGCGGAGACCAGATAATGGCAAAAACTTCGATGATCGCCAGAGAAGCGAAACGCATCAGGACGGTAAAGCAATACGCCGCCCGCCGCGCCGCGCTGAAGGCGGTACTGGCCGATTCCAAGGCCAGCAGCGAAGACAAATGGGAAGCGCAGATCAAGTTGCAGAAACTGCCGCGCAATTCTTCGCCGGTGCGCCTCGTGCGGCGCTGCCGGCTGACCGGCCGGCCCCGCGGCGTATTCCGCAAGTTCGGCCTGTGCCGCAACAAGTTGCGTGAAGTCGCCATGCGTGGCGACGTGCCTGGACTGGTAAAGGCGAGCTGGTAGGAAAAATACGATATGACAATGACCGACCCCATCGCCGATTACCTGACTCGCATCCGCAACGCGCAGATGGTGAATCAGGAAACCATTCGTTGCCCGTCTTCGAAGATCAAGGTTGCGATCTCGAAGTTGTTGCTGGAAGAAGGCTATATCACGGGCTTTGAGGAGCGCGACGCCGGCGGCAAGCCGGAACTGGAAGTGGCGCTGAAGTACGTGAACGGCCAACCCGCGATCGAGGAGATCAAGCGGGTCAGCCGGCCGGGCCTGCGCGCCTATCGGGGCAAGGACGACCTGCCGAACAATCGCGCCGGTCTCGGTACGGTGATCATGTCGACCAATCTCGGCCTGATGACCGACAAGCAGGCGCGTGCGGCCGGGATCGGCGGTGAAGTGATCTGCACGGTTTTCTGACAGGAGTAGAAGATGTCGAGAATGGCCAACAACCCGGTGCAGGTTCCCCAGGGAGTGGAAGCGACCTTGCGCGACGCGGAAGTATCGGTCAAGGGCGGCAAGGGCAACCTGCAACTCGCCTTGCCGGGCGAAGTGCAGGTCGAACAGGGTGAAGACGGCCTGCGCGTGGTCAAGCGCGAGAATTCGCGCCGGGCCAACGCCATGGCGGGAACGATTCATGCCTTGCTGCGCAACATGGTGACCGGGGTTTCCGAAGGCTTCGAAAAGCGGCTGGAGTTGCGCGGCGTCGGCTATCGGGCGAGAGCCCAGGGGTCCAAACTGAATTTGACGGTGGGATTTTCGCATCCGATCGACTATACCGTTCCCCAGGGCATCACGGTGCAAACGCCGTCGCAGACGGAAATCGTAGTCAGCGGCGCGGACAAGCAGAAGGTGGGCCAGGTGGCTGCCGAGATTCGCAAGTTCAGGCCGCCGGAGCCCTACAAGGGCAAAGGCATACGTTATGTGGGCGAGCGCGTGTTCTCGAAAGAGGCCAAGAAGAAGTAAGGGCGTTAAGCGATGAGTGTGAAAAAAGACGCCCGTCTGCGCCGGGCGCGAAAAGCCAGGGCGCGGATTCGGGAAAAGGAAATGAACCGCCTGTGCGTATTTCGCTCGCCCAGGCATATGTACGCCCAGATCTTCGCACCGGGCGGCGCCAGGGTGCTCGTCTGCGCCTCGACCGTCGAGAAAGAACAGCGCGGCGGCGCAACCGGGAATGTCGAGGCAGCCGGTAACGTGGGCAAGTTAATCGCCGAGCGCGCGCTGGCCGCCGGCATCGATACCGTGGCTTTCGACCGCTCCGGCTATGCCTACCACGGCCGCGTCAAGGCCCTGGCCGAGGCGGCGCGGGAAGGCGGCCTGAAATTCTAGGAATACGACATGGCATTCAGAGAACAGGCGGAAAAGAACGAAGAGGGTCTGCAGGAGAAGCTGATCCAGGTCAATCGTGTCGCCAAGGTGGTTAAAGGCGGCCGGATCTTCGGCTTCACCGCATTGACCGCCGTCGGCGACGGCAACGGCCGGGTCGGTTTCGGCCGCGGCAAGGCCCGGGAAGTGCCCCTGGCGATCCAGAAGGCCATGGAAGCGGCGCGCCGCAACATGATTAACGTAAATCTGGACGGCAATACGCTGCAATATCCGATCAAGGCCCGGCACGGAGCTTCGAAAGTGTACATGCAGCCGGCCTCGGAAGGCACCGGCGTTATCGCCGGCGGCGCCATGCGCGCGATTCTGGAACTTGCCGGCGTGCAGAACGTGCTCGCTAAATGCTACGGCTCCACCAATCCGGTGAACGTGGTGCGGGCGACGTTCAAGGGCTTGAAGGAAATGCGTTCACCGGAGGAGGTCGCGTTGCGGCGCGGCAAGACTCCCGAAGAGATTCTGGGCTGAGGTCATGGCGGCAAAGAAAGCGAAAGACACCGTCAAGGTAACGCTGGTGCGCAGCCCGATCGGCATTCAGCCGAAACACAAGCTGTGCCTGAAAGGCCTCGGCTTGCGCCGCATGCACCATACGGTCGAACTGGAAGACACGCCGGCTGTGCGCGGCATGATCAACAAGATCAGTTACCTGCTCGCCCTGGAAGAGAAATAGGCAAGCGAAGTAGGACAGTGAGTTACGGAGTGCGCAAATGCGACTGAATGAATTGAAACCGGCCCCCGGCAGCAGCAAGACGAGAAAGCGCGTCGGGCGTGGCACGGGCAGCGGTTACGGCAAGACCTGCGGCAAGGGCCACAAGGGTCAGAAATCCCGTTCCGGCGGCGGCGTGCGGCCGGGATTCGAAGGCGGGCAGATGCCCTTGCAGATGCGCCTGCCGAAATTCGGCTTTACCTCGCGGATCGGCCGCGTTACCGCGGAAGTGCGCACCGGTGAACTGAACGGGATCGACGCCGAAGTCATCGATCTGGCCGCCTTGCGCAAGGCGGGCATCGTGCGCGCCAATGTCAAGCGCGCCCGGATCATGCTGTCCGGTGAAGTCACGAAGTCGCTTACCGTACAGGGATTGCGGGTGAGCAAGGGCGCGAAAGCGGCGATCGAAGCCGCCGGCGGCAAGATCGTCGGCGACTGGGATGCCTCTGCAGAGGAAGGCGAAACCGGGTAATCGGCAATGGCGAAGCAACCAGGATTCAGTCCAGAGAATATCGGCGCCGGCCTCGGCGAGTTGAAGGCGCGCCTGCTGTTCCTGCTGTTCGCGATTTTCGTCTATCGCGTCGGCACCCATATTCCCGTGCCCGGCATCGACCCGATCCAGTTGCAGGCGTTTTTCTCCCAGAACGAAGGCACTTTCGCCGACCTGTTCAACATGTTTTCAGGCGGCGCCCTTGAGCGCATGAGTATCGTCGCGCTCGGCATCATGCCGTACATTTCCGCCTCGATCATCATGCAACTGCTGACCGCGGTCAGCCCCCAACTCGACCAGTTGAAGAAGGAAGGCGAGTCGGGACGCCGCAAGATTACGCAATACACCCGCTGGGGCGCATTGGGCCTGGCCACCGTGCAAGGCACCGGCATGACCATGGGCCTGCTCACGCCGCTGGCCTACAATCCCGGCCTGGCGTTCACGCTCACCGCGATCGTCTCGCTGGTGACCGGCGCCATGTTCCTGATGTGGCTGGGCGAACAGATCACCGAGAAAGGCGTCGGCAACGGCATTTCCATGCTGATTTTCGCGGGCATCGTCGCGGGTTTCCCGGCGGCGGTCGGCACGTCGCTGACCCAGGCCTATGAAGGCCAGATCAACGGCGTATTGCTGCTCGTGGTCGGTCTGATCGCCGTCGGCGTGGTCGGCTGCATCGTTTACGTCGAACGGGCGCAGCGCCGCATAACCGTGAACTACGCCAAGCGCCAGCAGGGCCGCAAGATGTACCAGGCCCAGGCCAGCCATCTGCCGCTGAAGATCAACATGGCGGGGGTGATTCCGGCGATTTTCGCCAGCAGCATCCTGCTGTTCCCGGCCTCGCTCGGACAATGGTTCGGCCAGTCCGAAGGCGCCGAGTGGCTGCAGGATCTCGCCCTGCTGATCGGCCCCGGCCAGCCGCTTTACATCATCATTTTCAGCGCGATGATCATTTTCTTCTGTTTTTTCTATACCGCGCTGGTGTTCAATCCGCGGGACGTAGCCGACAACCTGCGCCGCTCCGGCGCGTTCATACCGGGCATCAGGCCCGGCGAACAGACCGCGAAATACATCGACGGCGTGATTACCCGCCTGACCATGTTCGGCGCGATCTATATCACGCTGGTCTGTCTGCTGCCGAATTTCATGCAGATGCTGGCCAACGTACCGTTCAATCTCGGCGGCACGGCATTGCTGATTTCAGTCGTCGTGACCATGGATTTCTGGTCTCAGGTGCAGTCCCACCTGATGTCCCATCAATACGACTCGCTGATGAAGAAATCCAGGCTCGGCGCTTATGGCCGGACGGGAATCTAGCAGGAGGTCGAGATCATGAAAGTGCGAGCATCCGTTAAAAAGATTTGCCGAAACTGCAAGATCATCAAGCGCAACGGCGTGATCCGCGTGATCTGCAGCGCCGAGCCCCGCCACAAGCAAAGACAGGGCTAGGCTAGACCCGGCGGAAACGAGAGGTGGAGTGAATTTATGGCACGTATTGCCGGAGTCAACATACCGGACAACAAACATATCGTGATTTCCCTGCGATATGTCTATGGCATAGGTTCGACCCTGGCCGGCGCGATCTGCAAGGCCGCCGGCATCGAGCCTTCGACCCGCACCAGCGAACTGAGTCCGGAACAACTCGATTCGATCAGGGCCGAGGTCGTCAAGGTCCCGACCGAGGGCGACCTGCGGCGGGAAACCTCCATGAACATCAAGCGGCTCATGGACCTCGGTTGCAATCGCGGCATCCGGCATCGCCGTTCGCTGCCGGTGCGCGGACAGCGCACCAAGACCAATGCCCGCACCCGCAAGGGTCCGCGCAAGCCGATCAGGAAGTAAATCATGGCAACACCAGGAGCCAAGACAGGACGCAAGAAATCACGCAGCGAAGTCTCCGACGGCGTTGTACACATTCACGCGTCTTTCAACAATACGATCATTACCGTGACCGACCGCCAGGGCAACGCCCTGACCTGGGCAACCGCGGGCGGTTCGGGTTTCCGCGGCTCGCGCAAAAGCACGCCTTTCGCGGCCCAGGTCGCGGCGGAGAAAGCCGGCCGCACCGCCATTGAGTTGTATCGCATGCAGAACGTGGACGTGAAGGTCAATGGACCCGGGCCGGGCCGCGAATCCGCGGTGCGCGCGCTGAATGCCTGCGGTCTGCGCGTGAACAATATTACCGACGTGACTCCCATTCCTCACAACGGTTGCCGCCCGCCGAAGAAGCGGCGCGTGTAGCGCGTAGCGGAATCTTTGTGAAGAGCCACAGGAGAGACTGAACATGGCCAGATATCTGGGCCCCAAATGCAAGTTGTCCCGCCGGGAAGGCACCGACCTGTTTCTGAAAAGCGGCGTTCGTCCCATCGACAGCAAATGCAAGACCGAGGTCATTCCCGGTCAGCACGGACAGCGCCGGGGGCGGCTGTCGGACTATGGCGTGCAATTGCGCGAGAAGCAGAAAGTGCGCCGCGCCTACGGCGTTCTCGAGAAACAGTTTCGCGGCTATTACAAGGAAGCGGCCCGGCGCAAGGGCGCGACCGGCGAGAATCTGCTGCAACTGCTCGAATGCCGGCTCGACAATGTGGTTTACCGCATGGGCTTCGGCTCGACGCGCGCCGAGGCGCGACAACTTGTGTCCCACAAGTCGATAAGCGTGAACGGCGAACTGGTGAATATCCCTTCCTACCAGGTAAACGAAGGCGACGTCGTCGCCGTGCGGGAACGGGCGAAACAGCAATTGCGAATTAAATCCGCGATCGAACTGGCCGCTCAAAGGACAGAAGTGGATTGGGTTTCGGTTGACTCCGGGAAGATGGAAGGCCAGTTCACTCGCGTGCCTGACCGCGCCGACCTGCCGCCGGACATCAACGAGAACCTGATCGTGGAGTTGTACTCCAAGTAGCAAGCTTAACTTTCGGCTTAAGAGCCAATCACGTGGCATAGGTAGATTCCATGCAGATATCCTTAGCAGATTTCCTCACCCCGAGAGTGGTGCAGGTAGACGAATTCGACAAGTACCACTCGCGCGTGGTGCTGGAGCCGCTGGAGCGGGGTTTCGGGCATACCCTCGGTAACGCCCTGCGCCGGATCCTGCTTTCGTCCATGCCGGGCAGCGCGATCGAGGAAGTCGAGATCGACGGAGTAGTACACGAGTACAGCACGATCGAAGGCGTACGCGAAGACGTGGTGGAAATCCTGCTCAATCTGAAGGGCATCGCCATCGTAATGAGCGACCGCCAGGAAGCCGTGCTTGAACTCAAGAGCAAGGGTCCGGGCCTGGTCACCGCCGCGGATATCGAGACGACCCACGGCGTCGAGATCGTCAATCCCGACCATGAAATCGCGCATCTGAACGATGAAGGCGAATTGAACATGCGCCTGACCGTGCGTGCGGGCCGCGGTTATTCGCCGGCGGATTCGCGCATCGGCGAGGACGACGAAACCCGCGCGGTAGGCAAGTTGCTGCTCGATGCTTCCTACAGCCCGATCGTGCGGATTTCCTATTCGGTCGATAACGCCCGTGTCGAGCAACGCACCGACCTCGACAAGCTCATCATCGATCTGGAAACCAATGGCACGATCGATCCGGAAGAGGCCATCCGCCATGCCGCCACGATCCTGCAGCACCAGTTGGCGGTGTTCGTCGATTTCCAGAGCGAGATCGTCAACGAGCCGTCCCAGCGCGAGGACGAGATCGATCCCATCCTGTTACGCCCGGTGGACGATCTCGAATTGACCGTGCGCTCGGCCAACTGCCTGAAAGCGGAAGACATTTATTACATCGGCGATCTGATCCAGCGTTCGGAAGTGGAGCTGCTGCGCACGCCCAACCTCGGCAAGAAGTCCCTGACCGAGATCAAGGACGTGCTCGCCACCCGCGGACTTTCGCTCGGCCTGCGGCTGGAAAACTGGCCGCCCGCGCGGCTGAAGTCCGACGAACGGGTCGCCTGAGGCGAGGAATCGCCTGAGGCCAATAAAGAGGTTCAGCAAATGCGTCATCGAAAAAGCGGCCGCAGTCTCGGCCGGGACAGCGCACATCGCACCGCCATGTTTCGCAACATGACCACGTCGCTGGTGGAACACGAAATCATCAAGACGACGCTGGCCAAGGCGAAGGAACTGCGCACCATCGCCGAACCTCTCATCACCCTGGCCAAGGAAGACAGCGTAGCCAACCGCCGTCTGGCCTTCCGCCGCGTGCGCAACAAGGCCACCGTGGGCAAGCTCTTTACCGAACTCGGCCCGCGTTACCAGGATCGCCCCGGCGGCTACATCCGCATCCTCAAATGCGGCTATCGCGACGGCGACAGCGCCCCCATGGCCTGGGTCGAACTCGTCGACCGCCCCGAAATCGAAGTCCACGACGAAGAAGACTAGACCTTGCAGCCTTCGCCGGCAGCAAAACGCAGTGGAGGAACAAAATGAAGAGATTATTTGCGGCAGGCGCCAGCAGGTGGGATAGCGGCGCAATCGTCCTGTGGGCCGTAGTGTGTATGTTTGCGACTGCAAGTGCGCATGTCCTGGCCCAGGACGACTCGACCGAAGCAGCCCGCAGTGCGCTGGCTGCGGGCAATTGGCAGGAGGCCGCGGATCTGGGCGAGGCAACGGGTACCGCGGCCGGCTGGGCGGTCGCCGTCGATGCGCTGTCCATTCACGCTCATTACGTGGCGCCCGAGGAGGAAGCTGAGGCGCTGTTGCAGCGGGCAATGCAGTTGGCCGAGGAAGCGGTACTGCTGGATCCGACCGACCCGGAGGTGCGTTTCCAGTTGGCGCATGCGGTAGGTCGATATGCGCAGTACGTTTCTCCGTTGCAGGCGTTTGCGCAAGGCCTGGTGAGCCGTTCGCGTGAATTGCTCGAAGACGTCCTCGAACTGGATCCGGACATGGTGCCTGCTCGGCTCCAACTCGGATCCTGGCATGCAGACGTCATCGGTCAGGCCGGGCCCGTGATTGCGCGCATGACGCACAGCGCCACGGAAGATAGCGCCCTCGAGCATTACGACCGCGTACTTGAATTGGCCGGGGACGATCTTGGAGTGTATGCGGAAGTAGCCCGCGGACTGCTGCGCCTCGACCGCGACGAATACCGTGACCGTGCACAGGATCTGCTGAGCCGGGCGGTCGCACTCGAGCCGCAAGACGCGTTGGAGCGAATCCTGCACGATCAGGTCGTGCGCGAGCTGGCGGAGTTGGAAAACAACTGACGGCGCCCGGTCGAGCATGCGCCGGATGGAAACGGCGAGCGCACCATTAACCAGTCCGATCACCGCCGGGAAACGACCTTGCCCGTACACGGCAATCGCGACGTGAAAATTGCTTGAAGTTGGAGTACCTCGGCGGCATTCCCGATTGCCGGGAATACCGCCGGAGGCTGAGGTTTACTCGGGCAACGCCATTGCGGTCAGGCGCGGGCCAGTTTGCAGGATGATGTACTGGCGGCCATCGTGGGTCCAGGTGCTCATGCCGTAGCGGCTGCGCTCGGGGACCTCTACTTCGGCCATGGTCTCGCCGGTCGCCTTGTCGACCGCGTACAACATGACCTGGTCCTCGCTGTTGACATCGGAATACACCAGCATGTTCGGCGTGATCGTCATCGGCACGATGTTGCCCGAGCCGGTGTTGCCGATATCGAGTCCTTCCATTGCCGGGTTGTTCAGCACGCGGCTCGGCGTTCCGCCGGCCGGGATCATCCAGGCATGCTCGCCGGTGTTCATGTCGATGGCAGTGATGCGGCTGTAAGGCGGCTTGTACAGCGGGATATTCGCCGGATGCCGCGGGGCGCCGCCGCCGGGACCGTCGGCGTATTGCGCGAAAGTCGTGCCGGTCGGCTCCTCGTATTGCAGGTCCGCTTCCTCACCCGGTACGAGTTGTACCGGACTGCAGGCCTTTTGCGAGGAGACATACAGGTAACCGGTATTCGGATCGGCTACCGAAGGCGCGGTGATATTGGCGCCGCCGCCACCGCCCGGGCAGATCAGCGAAGCGCGCTTGCCGAGCGGATTGTCGCGGTGGATCGGTGGATTGAACAGCGGCCCCATCTGGTAATCGGCCATGGCCGCGATCGCTTGCTGGCGGAGTTCCGGAGTGAAATCGACCAGATCGTCGATTGCAACGCCTTGCATGTCGAAAGGCGCCGGCCGGGTCGGGAAGGGCTGCGTCGGTGACAATACTTCGCCGGGAACGATGGATGGGGGCACTTCGCGCTCTTCGAATGGCCAGATCGGCTCACCCGTCACCCTGTTGAAGGCATAGACAAAGCTCTGCTTGGTGACCTGCATGACCGCCGGGACCGCTTGCCCGTCGACATTCAGGTCAAGCAGGACCGGCGCCTGGGGATTGTCGTAATTCCAGATGTCGTGCTTGACCGTCTGAAAATGCCAGACCCGCTCGCCGGTGCCGGCGTCAAGTGCGATCAGGCTCGTGCCATAGAGATTGTCGCCCGGACGGAAGCCGCCATAATAGTCGATGGTGGCGCCGTTGGTGGGGATGTAAACGATGTTGTTTTCCAGGTCGGCGGATAGCGGCGCCCAGGAGGATACGTCGCCCGTCCATTGCCAGGCGTCGTTTTCCCAGGTTTCGTGGCCGTATTCGCCGGGCCGCGGAATCACGTTGAACTTCCACTTGAACTCGCCGGTGGTCTTGTCGTAACCGAGAATGTCGCCGGGAATGTTCTCGATGCGCGCCTGGTTATACCCCTGCTCGGCCGAATTGCCGATGACGACGGTGTCGTTGATCACCATGGGCGGCGAAGACGAGGTGATATACCCGGTTTCCAGCGGAATGCCTTCGTAGGGATCGTAGGGATGGCCCAGATCGGCGAGCAGGTCCACTACGCCGGATTCGGGGAAGCCGTCGACCGGCACCGGGCTGCCGAATCCTTCGAGCGGCGCGCCGGTTTCGGCGTCAAGCGCAACGAGGAAGAATCCCGGTGTAATGATGTAGATGACGCCGCGGCCATCGACGATGTCATAGCCGACGCCCTTGCCATAGTCGGCGCGCATGGAATATTCCCAGCGCCGGGTATGCGGCAACCTGTAGCTCCAGAGCGTTTCCCCGCTGGCGGGATCGATAGCGACGACATGCCTCCGGTAGCCGGCGACGGTGTAAAGGACGCCGTCGATATAGCTGGGAGTCGAACGCCCGCTGACCGCGCCCATGCTGGCGCCGTCCCAGACCCAGGCGACTTCGAGCCGGTCGAAGTTGTCCGCGGTGATCTGGGTCGATTCGGAATATCGGGTGTTGGCGAAATCATTACCCAGGGTCAACCATTCCACGGCGTCCTGGGCGAACAGGGAACCCGCGCCGAAGGCCAGTCCGAAAGCCAGCATGGCGGCGATTCGGGGCCTGGTTCCGGAACGGGAGATCGCAGGAGATTTTTTCATTATCAGCCTCGCAAATTCAATTGATTCGGCGGGTCGGGCAAGAGCGCAGGCTACCCCAACTTCCACAACCTGTCGAGATACAAAGTGTGACAGAGCCGCGCTCCCTCAGTGCCAGGCAATGGCGTCACCGCCTTTTTCCGAATAACAGTTTGAATCCGATTGCATCGAGGTTCTTGAGTAGTATCTGGTTTTGTGAAGCGGTTAACGGAGTCAGAGGAGGACGGGGGATGGACCAGGCTGGGTCGCTGGTGGCGGCGCCGATGACGGCCTTGACTGAGGCGACCATGGGCGCGGACTCAAAGCATCCGCGGGTGCGCGTCAGTTGCTGTTGTCGCTCTTCGGCGCCGGCTTTGTTCCAGTCGGCGCACAGCGCGGCGATCGCGGCGGGGTTGACGTTGGCGGTGGCTGAGATGCAGCCCGCGCCGCCGGCGCGCATGGTTTGCAGCAGGAAGCGCTCGGAACCGCAGAAAACCCGGAAATCGGGCCAGCCACTGTTGATGAATGCGGCGGTTTCTTCCCAATTACCCGAGCTGTCCTTGATGCCAGCAACGGTTCCAGGGTAGGCGTTGACCAGACGGTCAATGACATCAAGCGGCCAGGGAGTTTGCGACATGGCGGGGAAGTGGTACAGGTAGATTTGCAGGTTCCCGCTTCCCACGCGCTCGATAACTTCGGCAGTAAAGCCGAACAGCCCGTCGTCGCTGAGGTTCTTGTAGTAAAACGGTGGCAGCAGCAAAACCCCGGGACAGCCGGAACTCACCGCCCTTGCGGTAAGCTCGACGGTTTCGCTGAGAGAACACAGCCCGGCGCCGGGCATCAGGCTGTTCGGGTCTGCGCCGGAATTGAGCAGACACTCGAGCAGATGCGATTTTTCTTCCAGCGAAAGCGAGTTGGCCTCGCTGGTGGTGCCGAAAACCGCCAGTTTCACGCCTTGACCGAGCAGCCAATGGCACAAGGCGGTGAAGCGCGCGGCGTCGGGCGCCAGATCGTCGTCAAAGGGCGTGACGACCGGAGCAAGCACTCCGTCGAATCGGTTCTCTCTTGAGTTCGGGCTCATGAGTGGGAATACCTTCCGGGTTTTCGCGCCAGCAATCCGTAGAGGATCATCGGCCAGATGCCGACATGAATCATGACGTCGGCGAGATTGAAAATGTAGTTCCAGTAGGGGATGTGCTGCAAATTGATGTAATCGATCACGCCGCCGTGAATCTGCCGGTCGACCACATTGCTCAACCCGCCACCGGCGATGAAGCCGAAACAGCAGAACTCGAATCGCGACACCCCGGTTCCCAGGTAAAGCCAGGCGACGATGCCGCCGAGCAGGCCGAGGCTGAGCAGGCCGAAAAGCCAGCCCTGGCCCTGTAACAAGCCGAAGATGCCACCATAGTTGCGGATATGGGTGAGATGGATGAAGCCGTTCCATTCCACCGTGCTGTTTACGGGAATGTTGAAGTTGACCCACCAGCCCGCGGCTTGCGAACAGGCCAGGACGAAAGCGGCGATCGCGCAGAAATACAGGAAATTGACTCTTTTCCGCTGCCGGGCGCTAAACAACACGCACCCCTTTGACATGGGCGAAAGGCTGGTCGGCGTATTGCAGGATTTCACTGGCGCCGTCGCGGCCCAGGCGCACGATGTTATGCGCGCAATTGTGCAAGGGCTGCCAGGACCAGAGATCGCGCATCGGCAAACCTTCCATGTGGCACAAGACCGACTTGATCAGCGCGCCATGGCTGACGACGGCGACGCACTGTCCGAAATGCCGCCGCAAAATGCCGCGAATCGCCTGCATCGCCCGTTCCTGCAACTCGTAGAAGGTTTCGGCTCCTTCCACCTCGAACAAATGCGGCATGTGCCAGAAATGATGTTGCGACTCCGGGTCGTCTACGGCGATTTCCGCGTGCAGCCGGCCTTCCCAGGGCCCGAGGTCGATCTCACGCAGGCTGTCGAGGAAAACGATGTCCTCGTGGCGGTCGGGAAAAGCCAGCCAGGCCGTTTCCCGGGTTCGCAATGAACTGCTGCTGTAAATGGCGTCGAAACGGGTTTCGCGCAGCCGCTCGCCGAGTTCGACCGATTGCCGGTTGCCGGTTTCGTTGAGTCCGACATTGCATTGGCCCTGAACGCGCTGGTCGCGGTTCCACTGGGTTTCGCCATGCCGGATCAGATGCAGTTCCACGTGCGCCTCAACTCAGGGTCCGCTTGACGGCGTCCCGCCAGCCGGCGTATTTCTCTTCGCGCCAGTCCGCGCCGCGCTCCGGGCTGAAACCCCGATCGAGTTGCCAATGGCCGGATATGGCGTCGAGCGAAGAGAATACGCCGGCCTGCAAGCCCGCCACGTATGCGGCCCCGAGCGCCGTGGTTTCGGTAACGACCGGTCGATGTACCTGGCAGGCGAGTATATCGGCGAGATTTTGCAGGAAGAAGTCGTTGGCCACCATGCCGCCGTCGACGCGCAGGAGGTTCAGGTCGACCCCGTCTGCGGCGATGGCGCCGGTCAGGTCACGCGTCTGGTAACAGACGGAAAGCAGGGCCGCGGTGACGATTTCGGCGACGCCGCTGTCCCGCGTCAGGCCATAGATTGCGCCACGGGCGTCGGGATCCCAGTAAGGCGCGCCGAGACCGGTGAAAGCGGGCACGAGATAAACCCCGGAATCTTCCGCGCAGGCCCCGGCCAAGCGTTCGGATTCGGCGGATTCCCGAATCAGCTGCAATTTGTCGCGCAGCCATTGCATGGTTGCGCCGGCCATGAAAATGCTGCCTTCGACCGCGAAGCTCGTCTTGCCCTCCAGGCGATACGCCACCGTGGTCAGGAGTCGATTGCGCGAATATACCGGCGCATCGCCGGTGTGCATGAGCAGAAAACAACCGGTTCCATAAGTGCTCTTGGCCGCGCCGGCGCTGAAACAGCATTGGCCGAAGGCCGCGGCCTGCTGGTCGCCGAGCACGCCGGTGACAGGCACCGCGCTGCCGAATAGTTCCGGCTCGCTCGCGCCGTATGCGGCGGCGCTGTCGAGCACTTCGGGCAACACCTGCCGCGGCACTTCGAACAATTCGAGCAGGTCCGGATCCCAATCCTGGGATTCCAGGTTGAACAGCATCGTGCGCGAGGCATTGCTCGCATCGGTATAGTGGCTGCGGCCGCCGGTCAGCTTCCACAACAGGAAACTGTCCACGGTGCCGGCGGCGAGTTCGCCCCGTTCGGCGCGCTCGCGCAGGCCGGGAACCTCGTTCAGCAGCCATTGCAACTTGGTGGCGGAAAAATACGGATCGAGCAGCAGCCCCGTCTTGCGTTGCAATTCGGACTCGTCGACGCGCTTTTTCTTCAAGTTGCGGCAATGTTCGGCGGTCCGCCGATCCTGCCAGACGATCGCCTTGTGCACGGGTTCTCCGCTGGCCCGGTCCCATAGCACCGTCGTTTCGCGCTGATTGGTGATGCCGATGCAGGCGAGTTGCCTGCTGTCGATCCCGGCATCGCGCAAGGCCGCGTGGCAACTCGACAAGGTAGTGCGCCAGATCTCCTCCGCGTCGTGTTCGACCCAGCCGTTGCGCGGAAAATATTGCGTGAATTCCTGCTGGCCCAGGCCCCGCAAAGCCCCGCTCGAGTCAAATACCAGCGCGCGGCTCGAAGACGTGCCCTGGTCGATCGCGAGAATATGGGGCTTCATCCGTTTCGCATACCGTCAATGCTCCACTTGCCGCCGCCGACCGCGGCGATATAGAGGAACAGGAAACAATAAAGTGCGGCGGCCTCGCCCCGGTTCGCCACGGCCCATAGAAACAGGTTCGGGCCGGAGTGGGCCATCCAGAACGCCACCGCCATCATCCCGGAGAGAACGAAAGCCGTCGTACGCGTGTAGAAGCCTACCAGCAGCAACAGTCCGCCGACCACTTCGAGCAGGCCGGCCAGACCTGGAACCAGCGTCATCAGTTCGTAGGGTGCGTTTGCCTCGACGGGGAAGCCGAACATTTTCTGCGTTCCGTGCTGCATGAACATGAAGGCCGAGAGTATCCGCAGAATGGAAAGGAGTTCGTCCGAGTACCGGGAAAGCGTGGATCCGACAGCATTAATCACTTTGGTCTCCTTGCCGGACGCGAGCCGGCGGTAAGTGTTGCGCCATCCGGCGGCCGTCAGGCCGCCACGGGGTCACTATATGCCCATTTTTCAGACTGCGGCAAGCGCCTGTTCGAGATCGGCGCGGATGTCGTTGATGTGCTCGATGCCGATGCACAGGCGAATGGTTTCCGGGCGCACCCCGGCCGACAGTTGCTCGGATTCGGTCAACTGGCGATGTGTTGTAGACGCGGGATGGCAGGCGAGCGTTTTTGCGTCGCCGATATTCACCAGGCGCTTGATCATCTTCAGCGCGTCGTAGAATCGAACGCCGGCCTCGAAGCCGCCGTGCACTCCGAAGGTCAGCAGCGACGCGGGCTTGCCGCCGCAATACTTGTTCGCCAGCGCGTGGCCCGGGTCGGAGGGAAGCCCGGCGAAACTTATCCACTCCACCTTGTCGTGCCGTGAGAGATATTCGGCAACGGCCAGGGCGTTATCGCAATGCCGCTCCATCCGCAGGTTGAGCGTTTCCAATCCTTGCAGGATGAGAAAGGCGTTCAGGGGGGAGAGCGCGGAACCGGTGTTGCGCAGCGGGACGGTTCGCGCCCTGCCGATGAAAGCGGCTTCGGCGAGCGCCTCGGTATAGATGATGCCGTGATACGAAGGCTCCGGGCTGTTGATTTCGGGATAGCGCTCCGCGTATTCCGGCCACGGAAACTTGCCGGAATCGACGATCACGCCGCCGATCGAAGTGCCGTGGCCACCGACGTATTTCGTCAGCGAGTGAACGACGATGTCCGCTCCAAACTCGATCGGCCGGCAAATCGCGGAGCTCGGTACGGTGTTGTCGACGATGACCGCCACGCCGTGCCGGCGCGCCATCTCGCAGATCGGCGCCAGATCGACGATATTGCCCGCCTGGTTGCCGACGGTTTCGCAATAGATGGCGCGGGTCTTGTCGTCGATGAGTTTTTCCAGGGCGGCGGGCGAGTCGTCTTCCGCGAAGCGCACCTCGATGCCTTGGCTCGGCAGCATGTGAGCAAAAAGCGTATAGGTTCCGCCATAGAGCTGCGGAACCGTGACGATGTTGTTGCCGGCGCTGGCCAGGGTCAAAATCGAGTAGTTGATGGCCGCCATTCCCGAACTCACGGCAAGCGCGGCAAGCCCGCCTTCCATTGCCGCCATGCGTTCTTCGAGCACGGCATTGGTGGGGTTCATTATGCGCGTGTAGATATTGCCCGGCACGGCGAGATCGAACAGGTCCGCGCCATGTTGCGCATCGTCGAACTCATAGGCGACAGTCTGAAAAATGGGGACAGCGACTGCCCGCGTACTTGCATCCGTCTCGTATCCGCCATGAATGGCGATCGTTTCCTGTTCCACCGGTCAACTCTTTACAGCCAAGAATCTGAAATCGCCCGGAATGATACAGCAAATCCGGGCTTGTGCGAGGGCGTCCCATTCCTGCTATTCTCGAATTGGAAGTTCAACTCAGAATGCAAGAGGTAACGTCATGCCAAACAAGTATCTCACCGCCGGACTCGGCGCGGCTTTGCTGTTCGCCGGCAACGTTTCCGCCCAGACCGGAGGCAACATCGTCACCGGCGAAGGATTTCCGAATCCCGCTCCCGTCGTTGAAAACGAATGGGGCGATCTTCCCGCGGGACGCCAATGGGGTTCCACCGCGGGGATCGATATCGATCCCACCGACGGCCATGTGGTTGCCTACGAGCGTTGCGGAGCGGGAGCGCTCGGCGGACAGGGCATCAATTGCGACAGCAATCCGGTGGATCCGATTTTCAAGTTCGACCGGCACACCGGTGAAGTTCTGGCCAATTTCGGCGCCGGCATCATGGTCACCCCCCATGGCATTCATGTCGACGACGAAGGCAACATCTGGGTGGCCGATTTCGCCGGCAACGCCGAAGGCACCAAGGGTCATCAGGTACACAAGTTCAGCCCCGACGGCGAACTGCTCATGAGCCTGGGCACCGCGGGACAGCCCGGCAACGACAGCGCCCACCTGAATCAACCCAACGACGTGATCGTGGGGCCGGACGGCAGCATCTATGTGGCGGACGGGCATAGCGGTCAGGGCATGCTCAATGCGCAGGCCCTCGAAGAAGGCCGCGCGGCGCGCCTGACCGCGCGAATCGTGAAATACGCGCCGGACGGAACCTATATAAAGGAATGGGGACAACTCGGCACGGCCCACGGCGATTTCCGCACGCCGCACGCGCTTGAGTTCGATTCCCAGGGTCGGCTTTGGGTAGCCGACCGCGGCAATCACCGGCTCGAGATTTTCGATCAGGACGGCAATTATCTCGAATCGCGGTACAGTTATGGCCGCATCAGCGGGTTTTTCATTACCGACGACGACATGGTCTACGCCATCGATTCCGAATCGGGCCCGCTGCGTCACGAGGCCTGGCATTGCGGCGTGCGGATCGGACCGCTGGATGAAGACCGCATCGTCGGATTCATTCCGGGGTATCAGACCGAAAGCAGGGGAGAGCAGGGTACGGCGGGCGAAGGTGTCGCCGTGGACGCCGACGGCAATGTATTCGCCGCCGAGGGTCCCGCGTCCCTGCCGCTCGCGGGCGGCGCCTTCACGAAGTACTCCGCCAGGTAAATTAATTCTTGTACAGCAAGGGATTGTTCCTGCTATTCTCGAAAGCCGCCGCGGGAATCTTCTCGCGGCGGTTGCCAATCTGATCAAGCCGGAATAGAAGGAGGGCGCATGGCCGTCAGCGAAACCACCACGGTACAGGAAGCGGAATCGCATCTGGAACAGAACATGCGCACCGTCGCGCTTACGGCGCTGGCGGGCACCAGTATCGAATGGTATGACTTTTTCCTTTACGCGGCAGCCGCCGCGCTCGTTTTTCCCGCCGTCTTCTTTCCGGAAAGTACACCGACCGTCGCGCTGATCCTCTCCTTCGGCACCTTTGCCTTCGGTTTCATCGCGCGGCCGCTCGGCGGCATCATGTTCGGCCATTTCGGCGACCGCATCGGCCGCAAGAAGACCCTGGTGATCGCGCTGGCGCTGATGGGCGTCGCGTCCACGCTGATCGGACTGCTTCCGTCCTATGCCACGATCGGCATCGCGGCGCCGATCATCCTGACGCTGCTGCGTTTCTGTCAGGGGCTGGCAATCGGCGGTCAATGGGGCGGGGCCATGTTGCTCGTGACGGAAAGTGCGCCGTCCAATGAACGCGGCTGGTACGGCGCTTACGCACAGGCTGGCGCGCCGGTGGGCGTGATTCTCGCCAACCTGGCCCTGATCGGCATCAGCGCCATGGTGTCGGACGAGTTTTTCCAGACCTGGGGCTGGCGCATTCCCTTCATAGCCAGCGTCGCGCTGATCGGCATCAGCATGTTCGTGCAACTCAAGCTCGAAGACACCGCGGCTTTCCGCGAACTGGAAATGGTTCGCGAAGCGCACAAGGACGAACACCCCGAGGCCCGGGCCGTGCGCCGCTCGCCCGTGCTCGAAGCCCTGATCAAGTATCCGAAAACCATCTCCCTGGCGGCGGGGGCCTTTCTCTCGATCCAGGTTTCGTTCTATATCCTCATTGCCTTCATCCTGGCCTATGGCAGTCAGGGCGTCGCCGGCATGAGCCGCGACGAGATGCTCAGCGCGGTGCTGATCGCTTCGGCCCTGATGATACCGTTCCAGTTCTGGGCGTCGGGTTATTCCGACCGCAACGGGCGCCGCGGCATCTACATGCTGGGCGCGATACTCACCGGAGTGTGGGCGTTTGCGCTTTTCCCGCTGATCGACACCGGCGATTTCTGGCTGATCGTGGTCGCCGTGACCGGCGGACTCTGCTTCATGGCAATGATGTACGGTCCCCAGGCGGCCTTCTATACGGAATTGTTCAGCACCGAAGTGCGTTATTCCGGCGCCTCCCTGGGTTACCAGTTCGGCGCGATTCTCGGCGGCGCCTTTGCCCCGATGATCGCGACCTTCCTGTGGACGGAATACGCCATTGTCTGGGTGTCGGTCTATATCGCGCTGGCCTCGGTGATAGCGCTGCTTTGCGTCTGGACGCTCAGCGAGACTTCGGGCGACAGCCTGCACGACGTTCACGGCAGCGACCGCTAAGCGTCGTATTGAATTAGGCCGGTCGCTGCACTATGCTGGCTTGACAAACGGATGGGACACCCATCGGTCAAAACCCAATTGCGGAGATCGATCATGCGCCTTTCTATCCTGACCGGATTGTTGTTTGCCGCCCTTGCCGGCAATACCGCGATCGCCGCCGACCGGGTCGGCAACTTCGGCCTCATCGACGCCGAAGGCGATTTCCACCAGTTGTCCAGGTACGCGTATCTGAATGCGCTGGTAATCGTCAGCCAGGCAAACGGCTGCGAGGTCAACTACAACCAGAACCACAAATACAGGTTGCTGGAAACCACCTGGAAGGACGAGGGTGTCGGTTTCCTCATGCTCAATGCTTCCGATGATCGCAAAGCGGTAGCCGCCGAGGCGAACGTATTCGACTATCGGTGGCCCATCATGATCGATGATGCGCAACTTGTCGCCGGATCGCTCGGTATCGAAAAGGCCGGTGAAATCCTGGTGCTCGATCCTTCCCGGCTGGAGATTCTCTATCGCGGGCCGCTGGACCGGCCGGAGACCGACGATGCGCCCGCCAGCACCCATATCAAGGATGCGCTATGGAGCGCCACCACCGGGGAAACCCGCGATGCGGAAACGGTAATCCTCGATGCGGAGGGCTGCAAGATCGATTTCGACGTGCGGGACAGTCTCGCCGGGAATACGCCGGACTACGCCGCCGATGTCGCTCCCATCCTGCAGGAGCGTTGCGCCAACTGCCACCGCCAGGGCGGTATCGCGCCTTTCGCCATGGACAGCCACCAGATGGTCCGGGGCTGGTCGCCGATGATTCGCGAAGTCCTGATGACCAAGCGCATGCCTCCGGCCCAGGTCGATCCGCATTTCAACCGGTTTTCCAATGCGCGCTATATGCCGACCGATGAACTGCAGACCCTCGTGCATTGGATTGAAGCCGGTGCGCCTCGCGGCGACGGTCCGGAAGATCCGCTGACCGGTCTCGAGTTCCACGAAGGCTGGCAACTCGGCGAGCCCGACCATATCGTCTATTCTGAGAAATTCACCGTGCCGGCAACCGGCGTGGTGGACTATCGTTTCCCCGTCGTGGATCTGCCCTTCGAAGAAGACAAATGGGTGAAGGCCGTGCAGTTCATCCCCGGCGAGCGGGCAGTCGTGCATCACATGATCGCGCGCGTGGTCGAACCCGACTATGACCGGACCGCAGGTCCCGACCAGCAAGGCGAAACCCGTTTTCTCGAAGGCTTCGCGCCGGGCAAGGACGACGCCACGGTATTTCCCGAAGGCACCGGAGTCTACATTCCCAAGGGCTACAAGATCGAAATCTCCGAGCATTACACCACCATGGGCCGTGAGGTCACCGATCAGACCGCCATCGGCCTTTATTTCGCGGAAGAAACGCCGGACCATGAATTCCGCACCTACGCTCTGTCCCATGGCGGCAGAAATATCGTTATTCCCGCCGGCGCCAGGGATCATCGCATGTACGCCAGCCACGTGTTCGAGAAGGAAGTGATGATGCATGCCTTCCGCCCGCATATGCATACGCGCGGCAAGAACATGCGTTTCAAGGTGATTTATCCCGACCAGAGTTCGGAAGTCCTGATCAATGTGCCGAACTACAATTTCAACTGGCAGCCGACCTATCGGCTGGTCGAGCCCAAATTGCTGCCGGCGGGTTCACGGGTGGTGATCGACGGAGCTTTCGACAATTCAGAGATGAATCCCGGCGCGGCCGATCCGACAGTGCCGGCGCTGGGCGGCCTGCAAACCTGGGAAGAGATGTTCATCGGCTATTTCACCTATCACAACACCCAGGAAATCTGATCGACGTTAGCTGAAGAATATCTTGCGCATAAGCGATTGCAACAACCCGGCGGATTTTCGCAAGCTGGCGCAGAAACGGCTGCCGGCGCCCCTGTTCCACTATATCGACGGTGGAGCGGATGACGAGGTCACCTTGCGCCGCAATACCAGCGCCTTCGACAAGGTCAGGCTGATTCCCGACGCGCTGGCGGATCTGACGAATCTCGATTTGTCGGTAAACGTGCTCGGCCAGGATCTGGACTGGCCGGTGTTCTGCTCGCCGACGGCGATGTCGCGATTGTTTCATCATCACGGCGAGAACGCGGTGTGCCGCTCGGCCTGGCGCCATCGCACCATGTACAGCCTGTCGACGATCGCCACCACGAGCATCGAGGAAATCGGCGCGCAGACGCCCGGCCCCAAATGCTTCCAGTTGTATATCCACAAGGACCGGGCGATGAGCTGGGACTTTATCGAGCGTTGCAAGGAGGCGAATTTTTCCGCTATCTGCCTGACCGTGGATACCCTGGTAGCCGGCAACCGGGAGCGCGACCTGCATACCGGCATGACTACGCCGCCGCGTTTCACCCTGGCGAGCATGCTCAGTTTTTTCATGCATCCGCACTGGAGTCTCAACTATCTGACTTCGAGGAAATTCGAACTCGCCAACGTTTCCGCCAACATAGAAGAGGGGACGAAGAAGCTCATCTCGGTCATCGACTACATAAACAGCCAGTTCGACCGTTCGATCACCTGGAAGGACGCCGAAGAGGCGATCCAGCGCTGGGGCGGACCGTTTGCGATCAAGGGAGTGATGTCGGTGGACGACGCCCGCCGCGCGGTGGATATCGGCGCCAGCGCCATCATGATTTCCAATCACGGCGGCCGCCAACTCGATGGCAGCACGGCGCCCTTCGATCAGCTCGGACCCATCGTCGACGCCGTGGGCGACCGCATCGAAGTCATTCTCGACGGCGGCGTGCGCCGTGGCACCCATGTGTTGAAGGCGTTGGCGATGGGGGCGAAAGCCTGCATGATCGGAAGGGGTTACCTTTACGCGCTCGCAGCCGGAGGCGAACCCGCGGTCGACCGCGCATTGACCAAATTGCGGGATGAAATCGGTCGCGACATGATCCTGATGGGCTGCAATTCAGTGAAGCGGCTGAATCGCGCGCGATTGCATTTCGACTAGCGGCGGATTATTTCCTGACCCATCTACCGTTTTCGTCCTGCACGTAGTGGCCTGCGCGCGTTGCCTGTACCGCGCGTTCCCAGGCCACCGCCGCCACCTGCTCCATGGTGATGCCGTTGTCGCGGGCGATCTGTTCGTAACGCCGGCGCCGTTCTTCGTTGACTTCGCGCACCAGATCGCGGACTTCGGTGGCGGCAGTGCCTGCCACGAGGCCGACATAGCCGTCGCGCTGTTCCCCCACCAGTCCCTGATCCTTCGCCTCCTGCAAGGTAACGGCCCAGACTGGCCCCGCCAACAGCAGTCCGAGCAATGCAACCGTGGTCCATGCAGTCAGTTTTCTCATGAGAACCTCCTAGAACAGACCGCTGTCTTCGCTGAACAGCGCATCGAGATCTTCTTCCACCTGCACCCTGATCTCGTGTTCGATGCGCACGTTGAGATTGATGGTGATCGGTTCCGTCGGTACGGCGACCTGCACGGTGGGCGTACAGCCCGCCAGGACCAGCAGCAACGCGAATTTCCGCGTCAGGTTCATGTTCGTTTCCCTGTTTCCGGCCGCTTTCGGACCGGCCTGTTCAGTACTTGTCGGCATTGTCGCACGATCGCATTAACCACGGCTGAACGGTTTGACCCGGCGCGCGGGAAGGTGACAGAATGCGCGCCTCGACATGGGGGAACGATCGATGTTTGACCTGGATGGACTGCGCCAGGCGCGGGATGTCGTTGCGCGGCATATGCCGCCGACGCCGCAATACCGCTGGCCCGGATTATGCGGCCTCGCGGGATGCGAGGTCTGGCTGAAGCACGAAAATCACACGCCTATCGGCGCATTCAAGGTGCGCGGCGGCCTCGTGTTGCTCGATGAATTGCAGCACGGGCCAGGCCTTCCGCACAAGATCATTACCGCGACCAGGGGAAACCACGGCCAGAGCATTCCCTATGCCGCCTGCCGCCTCGGCGTCCCCGTCACGGTGTACGCGCCGAAAGGGAACAGCGTGGAGAAAAACGCGGCAATGACCGGTTGGGGCGCGGAACTGATCGAGTTCGGCGACGATTTCGAAGAGTCTCGGCTCGAATCGGTGCGGGTCGCCGAGAAAGAAGGCGCGATGATCGTGCCTCCGTTCCATCATGCGCTCGTTCGCGGCGTTGCGACATACGCCCTTGAGCTTTTCGAGGCGGTCGCCGGTCTCGACGCTGTCTACGTGCCGATCGGCATGGGGTCCGGCATCTGCGGAGTCATCCGGGTGCGGGACTTGCTCGGTCTGAAAACCGAGGTCGTAGGCGTGGTGGCGAAGAACGCGGCGGCGATGGCGCGGAGCCTGGAAGCGGGCAGGGTGGTTGCGACCGAGTCGGCCGACACCTTCGCCGACGGCGTGGCGTGCCGCGTGCCGATGGAAGAGCCGCTGGAGATCGTGCGCGAGGGCGCGGCCCGGCTGGTGGAAGTCAGCGAGGAGGAAATCGCCGAGGCCATGCGCATGTTGTATCGAAGCACGCACAATGTCGCCGAGGGCGCCGGCGCGGCGGCTTTCGCGGCGCTGATGCAGGAGCGGGAATCGCAGGCCGGGCGCAAGGTAGGGGTGATCCTCACCGGCGGCAACGTCGACGCTGAAGTTTTTCGCAAGGTGCTTGGCGGCTAAAAATCTAGCGGTGATTCCACCAGGCGAGGTCGGAGAAGGAGCGGAGGTCCAGTTCGTGGGTCCAGGCGGAGCGATGTTGGTGGGCGAGGTGGAAATATGTTTCCGCCATCTTTTCGGGCAGCAGCAATCCGTCCTTTTCCAGACCGCGTTTTTCGCGAAGTTTTCGAAAAGCTTCTTCTCCCAGCATCTTGCCTAGCGTGTCGGGGGCGTCGACGGCGCCGTCGACCAATATGTGCGCGACGTGTATCCCCTTGGGGGCGTATTCGGCGTTCAGTGTCTGGCAGAGCATGCGGCGGCCGCCCATCGCGGCAGCGTGAGAATGCTGCCCGGCGTTGCCGCGGATCGCGGCCGTCGCTGAGGTGACGAGAAACGTGCCGCTGCCTCGTTGTTCCATGATGGGGAGCAATACCTTCGCCATTCGAAACAAGGCGAACGTGGCCATTCGCCAGCCCAGTTCGAACGCCTTGTGGCTGGTGTCTTCGAGTGAGCGGTTGCCGATCTGCGCGCCCAGGTTGAACAGGACCACCTCGACAGGACCGATTTCTTTCTCGATCCCGACAATGTGTTCCTCGATCGTGTTTTCGTTCACGGCGTTCAACAGAAACCCGGTCGCGTCGCCGCCGTCCGCTTGTATGTCTCCGACCAGCTTTTGCAGTCCTGCTTCATCGGTGCGCCGGCACAACACCGCGTGGTAGCCTTCCCCGGCGAATTTCTTCGCGACGCTGCCGCCGATGCCCGCTCCCGCGCCCATTACAAGACAAACCGGTTTCATGCGTTCTCTCCTGTGACAATGACCCCTTTCTCGATAAGTTGCCGCCGTTCCTCTTCCGAGTACCCCAGCCGCTCAAGTATATCGGTCGAATGCTCACCCAGCTTTGGCGCCCGCGCGCCGATCGCGCTCGGCGTCCTGCTGAATCGCGCCGCCGGTCGCGCCTGACGAACTTCGCCGAACCCCTCATATCTGGTTCTGGCTATCGAATCGCTCGCGACGATCTGCTCGTTGTCCAGCAGTTGCGTGCGCCTGAGCAAGGGCGCGTTGGGCACATCGTTTTCGTTCAGGCGCGCGAGAATCTCCTCGCTCGGCCACTTTGCGATTTCCGCGCGAGTGATCTCCTTGCGAATTTGCGCATTCCGCCCCCGGGCGCGCGCCGTCGAGAAACGCTCGTCCTCGATGAGATCTTCCCGCTTGATGGCCCGGCACATGCCGACCCATTCCTTGTCGGATATGACGCCTGCCGTTATGTATCCGTCCTGTGTCGGGTATATCAGGTCCATCGAGCCCGACCGTTCCGCGGGGTCGAACTCGGCGTCCTCGTAGGTTAATCCGCCCATTCCCTCGGGCCAGAGGAAGGCGAGCATGGCGTCCAGCATGGACAGTTTGATGTGCTGTCCCTCACCGGACCTTTCCCGGTGAAACAGGGCGCTCGAAACAGCCTGGGCCACGGTGAGCGAGGCGACCTTGTCGGCGATGATGACCCTGAACATCTCGGGTTTCCTGTTGAGGCGATTCGCCTGAATGTCCGTAGCGCCGGAAAGGGCTTGTATCACGGGGTCGTAAACGCGCTGATCGGCATACGGCCCGGTTTCGCCGAAACCGCTGATCGAAACATAGATGATGCGTTCGTTCCGAGCGCGGACGGCTTCTGCGCCGAACCCCATGCGTTCCATGGCTCCGGGACGAAAATTCTGCAGCAATACGTCGGCTTGCTCGATAAGTCGCCATAGCACATTTTGACCGGCCTCTCGCTTGAGATTCACCGCGATGGATTTCTTGCCGCGGTTACACGAAAAAAAAGTGGGCGGAATTCCGTTGTGCGGTTGCCCCAGATGGCGCATCTGCTCGCCATGCAGAGGTTCGACCTTGACAACATCGGCGCCTTGGTCGGCCAGCATGGCCGCAGCCACGGGGCCGGAAACCATGCTAGTGAGATCGAGGACTTGCATGCCTGCCAGCGGTCCCATTGTTCAACCTCCCTTGCGTTCGGAGTAATTGATGGCGCAGGCCTTCCTGTAGGCCTCGCGTTTCGTGATCGAGTCTCTGTAACCAAGGAGCGAATCCCCCAGGTCGAAGTCGTAACGCACGGCCCAATCCAGACAGGAAACCAGAATGATGTCGGCCAGGCCAAACCGGTCGCCCACGACGAAGTTGCGATCCTCGAGATGAGTCGCAATCACGGAGAGATGTCTGGAGGCATAGGCTCTGGCGGATGCGACGGCTTGCGGGGCTTCACCGTATATTGGCGCGAGAGCGCCATGGCGACGCATGACGTAGAGACTGGTTTCATCGAGTTCGCCATAAAAATAGCTTACCCATTCGTCCTCTTTGGCGCGCATCTCCAGGCGTTTCGGGGCGGTGATCGTCGACTTGTCCCCGTAACGGGCAATCAGGTAACGGCTGATGGCTACGCTTTCGGAAAACACGAGTTCGCCATCGACCAGGCAAGGCACCTTCTGTTTGGGATTGAGCCGGGTGTATTCGTCGGTTTGCGTTTCGCCCGTTCTCGGGCCGATGGGAACGTGCCGATAGTTCAGACCCAGTTCTTCCGCTGTCCAGACGGGTCTGAGCGTCCGCATCGTGCCCGCGCCCCAGATTTCGATTTTCGGTGAATCTTTCATGGGCTGTTCAACCCAATGGGCCAGGGGCGTGGCATAGAACCAGAGCAGGGCGCCAGGAAGCAGGAGCAAGAGTGGCAACAGCAGAAAGATCAGCCGTTTGCCGCGTCTCGTACCCGTCATCGGTGCTGTTGATTACATGGGCTGGGACATGATCATGGCGTGTTCCATGTCCATTGCCGAACGGCTGCGATTGCGCTCGGATTGCATCAACTCGCCGACCGCGGGGCCTCCCTGGTTATAGATGCCGCCCCGCAATGCGAACAGCAGATAGTTCATGCTGTCGGTGAGGTTTTCAGACTTGTTGGTGAAATCCGCGGTCACGGCCGTGATCAATTCGTCCCGGTTGTCGAGATTCGGATACGCCATGATGTCGGTGACGATCGACTCGAGCACGTTCAGATTGTCGAGGATGATCGCCGCTTCCATGGACTGGCTGTAAAGATTCGGCGCGATGGCGGGCGCCATCGGCAATTCGACCGGCGCCGGGAACATGGTCATGCCGCCGGCGGATCCCATCTTGTTCCAGAAGCGCTCAAGTGTCGTGGCGACGCCGCCCCGGACATTGCCGTCGACCGATTCGAGCACTACGGCTTCAAGGGCAGCGAGTTGCAGCCACTGGTTCGACCATAGAAAGCCGCGCAGCAGCGGAAAACCGCTCTGGAAGGCGTTGGCCTGGGGGTGGGTGAGCAACAGGCTGACATTCTTCGGCGTACTCGACACCGAATGAATGTCGTCGGTCATGTATTCGGCGACCGCGTCCTGCACCGCGGCGCGCTTGTCGCCGATCGATTCGTCGACGTAAATGGCGAACAACCGGCTTTCAAAGCGGCGGCCGCGTTCGAAAATTTCCGCCGTGTGGCGGTCGATGGAAGCGCTGTTCTGGAAAGAAGCGGCGGCCTCGGCGGAATCGAATTCCTGCCGCAATTGCTCCTGCAAGGCGACGCGGACTTCGGTTTCAAGCTCGCCGTAAGGATTCGCCATATCCATGGACATGGCCACTTCCCCGGCGCTGTGTCCGCCCATGGCCATCATTTCCTGCATGGTCATGTTGGCCATCATGTCCAGTTGCATCGCGAGTTCCATGCGCGCATCCATGGTTGCCGGGTCCGCGTTGATTTCGGCAATGGCGTCGAGCGCCGCGGCCTGGGTCACGTCAAAGGCGCTGAACAGACCGGCGAGTTCGGGATAGGCGTCGCGGATGGTTTCTTCGGATTGAGCCCATGCGGCGCCGGCGGCGCCAAGCGCTATGGCCAAGGCAATTGCCCGGCCGGAAATTCTCGTTAAGCTCATGCTTGATTCCCCATAGATCTGATCTTCGAACGCAGATGCACAATCCGCGTAAAGTATAAACTCATCCCGTTCCCCCGGTGTGATTTTTTGTGACTGGCCCCGGCGACAGCGGCGATATCGAAGCCACAACTCTTACCGCTGGAACAGGTAGGAGAATTTGACGAACAACTGGTCACCGTCGCGGCGCAGATCCGTGGTGTTTACCAGCTCCCGTTCGCCCTCGTAATCCACGATCTCGAAATTGCTGCTGTTCGAGTTGTAACCGACGTAGAAGGCCGACCAGGGATTGACCACATATCGCAACAGCACATCGAAATTCAGGTTGCGCTCGTCTTCCAGTCTCGTCAGCGGCCCACCCGTGGTTTCCTCGTACTGGGTGATGAAACGCAGCGACCACTCGCGCGTGAACTGGTAGTTCCAGTTGGTGCGCAGGATTTCATTGCTGAAAATGCGGGCGCCCGCGGAATTCTGCACTTCGGTGTAGAGATACGTGTTGTTGACCCGCAGCCGGTCGGTAGGTCGCCACAATGCGTCCGCCGTCACCCGGGCGTGATCGGCCACGTAGGGCAGCGTGCCGATGCTGGGCACGAGGTTCAGCGTCGTGCCCCAACGGTAGCCGAAACCGAAATCGAGCGTGTTCAGCGAGTTATTCTGGAATTGCACCTGCCAGTCGTTATAGTCGTGATTCTGGGTGGTCATGAGACCCGGATAGTCGCCTGGCCGCAGGACTTCGTTGTAACCGGTCCAGCCCATGCTGAGCGACGAATTATCGGTGGCGACGTCGAACATGGGTCCGTTCTGGTGGAAAACCTTGGTGCCGCCCCAGTCTTCGAGATATACGCCGAACCAGGCTACGCCCATCCGGTTGAGCGGAATGTTTTCCGGAAAATGCGTATAGGCGATGCGCTGGTGCATGCCCGAAATATCGGGCCGGAAGAATCGGTTCATGAAGCCGAGGTCGGTGCGGAAACCCGGGCTGGCTTCGATGAAATGCGTATGCGTGTTCCAGTTTCGGCCGACGTGATTGACCTGGATGTTGCGCTGTACACCGGTATAACTTTCGCCGTCGGTGGTATAGGGATCGGTGTCGGAGCCAATCAACTGGAACTGGCTGATCCAGTTCTCGGTCAGCTTGACGCGGCCGTCGATACTGGCGACGCGGTTGTAGCCGTCCGCGAGTTCGCGGTCGCTGACGAGAAATCCGTAGCGGTCCTGTTCGCCGACGTCGAGAAAGCCCCGCAAGATGGCGATATTCGCTTTTTCGCCGTTGAGCGGATCGGAGTCGCTTCGATTCTGGCCGGGGGCGGCGTCATTGATGACGATGCTGCCGAAACCAAAGTTTCCCGAGCGGCCGGTAAAGCGCAGGCCGCCTTCGGGATCGACGATACGGCGGGTGAAGACAAGCGTTGAGTCAGTGGCGAAAAAGTCCGCGTTTTCGACGAAGAAAGGACGCCGTTCGGGAAACTGCACTTCGAAGCGCTCATTTACGGTGACCTGGGGTTCGTCCGATTCGATCTGGCTGAAGTCGGGGTTAAAGGTCACGTCGAGCACCATGCTGTCGTTGAAGACGAACTTGGCGTCAACGCCGAGATCCTGCTCGCTCGTGGTCTCGAAGCCCGGGCCGCCCGCCATGCGTGGATTCAGGGCGTCGACCTCGCGCGCGAACAGGAAGGGAATGACCTGGTAATTGTTGCCCGGCGACACGTCGCGGATACCGTTCAGCAGGGCGGTCTGGTTCAGACGGCCTTCGATATCGATCGTGTAAGCCGGCCAGAAGGACTGCTCGCTGAGACGTGGAATGATCCGCGCGAACTGGACCCGCCAGGTCTGTTCGTCGGTATCGGGAAATCGCAGGCTGCGCAAGGGGATGGCCATCTTGACCATGTAGCCCTCGTCGGTGAGTCGGCCTTCGCTGTCCCAGACGGCTTCAAGGGTGGTGTCGAAACCGCCCCTGCGCGAGGAGCCTTCGGTCCAGCGGGCATCCCATTGGATGCCGAGCGGCGTCGAACGGAAAGTGAAGGCCGCGCGCTGGTCGTTGAAAGTGTCGACGGTGATCTCCACGGAATCGTCGCCGTCGATGTTCTCGCGCGAAGACATGTTGGCCCGGATTCCCTCGGGCTCGCTGTCGAAGGCGAGGAAGACGACGTGAAGTTCGGTGCGGTCATAGCCGATAAAGACCTCGGTGCGCTGGCTGGCGGGGTCGCCGTCGTCGGGTTCGCGCTGAATGAAATCTTCTACCTTGGCCATGGAACGGGCCAGCGGCGTGGCGGGTTCCATGCCGGCGAAATCTTCCAGCGACGGCACGCCGCTGACTTCGGGGATGATCAGATCGTATTGCGCGAATGCGGCCTGGGCCCAAAGCAACATCAACGGCAGCAGCAGCCCGGCAAAAGATTTCCGTGTAAGGCGACAAATTTCTTTCGTCAAAATCATAACCTCGAAACTCCATTCCGATCTTTGGCGACGCCCGGGGGCGCTGGTCTTTAATGCAGGTGGCTCTGGTCGACGAAGCCATTCCCGTTGGGCATGGCGATTGCCGTGAGCGTCTCGCTGTTGATGGATTGGTCTTCGCCGATGATGCCGTTGAGGAACAGCACGTAGGCAGTTACCTGGTATGCCTCTTCGTCGGTAAGGGTCTTGGGCATATCGGCCGGCATGGCCCTGCGGATGAAATCGAACAAGGTGCTGGCATGAGGCCAGAAACTGCCCACGGTGCGCAGCGGCGACTCCTCGGACCGCATGTCGCCGCCGGCGATGACGGTATTGCCGGAAACGCCTTCGCCATTGACGTTATGGCAGCGAAGGCAATTCAGCTCATAGACTTCCCGGCCCTGGCGCGCGGTGCCGGCGCCCGGCGGCATTCCGCTGCCGTCGGGCGCGGCGATCAGGTCGAAACCGCTCAATTGGTCTTCGCTGATCGGCGTTCCCAATTGGATCCGCGTTTCCTGGGAGCCAACCGGCGCGACCCAGCCGGCAAGAAGGAGCAGCGCCAGGATCCTGCCGAATGTTACGGCGTTTCTAGACGTAGACATTATTGATCGCCCCGCCGTCGTCCACGCCCCAACTCTGGATGCAATTGTTGTGATAGAAGCTGATCGTGCCCCGCGCCGCCAGCACCTCGTCGCGAACGGGCTGCACATTGCCGGCACTGTCGGTGGCGCGGCTTTGCAGCACCGCCGAACCGCCGGACCATTCCCAGGGAATCGTGAAGCGCGCAAGGGCCTTGGCGCCGGGTTCCGATTGCATCTCGGCTTCGGCCCAGGTGTTGCCGCCGTCGGCACTGACTTCAACCCTTTGAATGGCGCCATGCCCGGACCAGGCGACGCCGGTGACCTGGTAGATTCCGGGCCGGGGCAGGTTCATCTGGCCCGAAGGCGAAGTGATCAGCGACTTGACGCCCATCGGGAAGGTGAATTGCAGGCTGCTGCGATCGGGCATGGTGTCGGTATACTTGCTCGTTTCGTCCCGGAACTGGGCCGGCTCGCGCATCAGCTTGAGCTGGGTCAGCCATTTGACGCTGATATTGCCTTCCCAGCCGGGGCAGAAAAGACGCACCGGATATCCCTGTCCAGGCCGGATCGGCTCCCCGTTTTGATAAAGCGCGACAAGAACGTCGTCGAGGGCTTTCTCGATGGGAACCGAGCGGCCCATGCTCGCGGCGTCGGCGCCAACCGCGGCGACCCAGCGTGCTTCAGGCAGGACGCTGGCTTCGTCGAGCAGCGTCGAAAGCGGGATTCCGGTCCATTCCGCGCAGGACAACAGGCCGTGCAGGCTCTGGGCGGTGCCGTCGGCATTGCCGCCGCGCAACAGGGCGCCGCTGTTGCCGGAACATTCGAGGAAATAGATCCGGCTGACCATCCGGTACTTCAGCAGATTCTCGTAGCTGAAGACCAGCGGCTGGCGCACGAGGCCGTTGATGACAAGCATGTGCCCGGCGGGATCGATGTCGGGTATCCCGGCGTGATGACGCTCGAAATGCAAAGCATTCGGCGTAATCGTGCCTTGCAGGAATTGCAACGGGGAACGCGAGGAACCCCCGCCCGGATAGATCGGGTCGGGAGTGCCCGCCATGCGCTGCAGATTGCCGGCGAATCGCGAGGCCCCGCCATAGGCGCTGGCATTCTCGCCAGGCGTGCGCGACCACTCGGGTATCTGCAGCGCAGATCCCGCCTCCTGGCCGAAGACGGCATTCGCACCGGCGGCGCCCAGGCCGGTCAGGCCGAGTTGCAGCAAATGCCGGCGGTTAAGCAGGCCATTGCCGGCGGCCTTTTCCCATTGCGTTTCGGTCATGTCCTGCTAATCCTCCATTCAGGGATTCTGGCAGATAGTACATGCCATCCGTGGCGCAACGTTTCGGGCTTCGACTGGCCCCAGCCTTGCCATCCATGGCAAGTCGTTCAGGCTGCGCGCGAAGCTGCGCTTCGCAAACGCTTGCCTTCACCCGTCATTCTGCGCAAGCGAAGCGTTACTCACCCACTTGTTGCCTGGCTTCACGGACGGCGGGATGGGAATCATCACCCCGGATCGCCAGATAGGCCTGGTACTTTTCCTTGGCCATTTCTTGCTCGTTCATGGCGGAATAGGCCCGAGCGGCGCCGATCAGCGAAAGCGGACGGTTCGGCATGCGCAGCAGCGACTGCTCGAATCGCTCGGCGGCGTCCTTGGGCTGGCCAAGGGCGAGCAGTACTTCTCCAGTGAGTTCATGGATCGGCTTGAGCGGCTCGGCGGCGCCTCTCGGCGGCAGTTGGGCCTCCTTCAGCGCCACGGCCTGGTTCAGCAATTCGATCGCTTTCTCCTGTTGCGGCAGACCGTCGGTGGTGAGTCCTTCATTGAGTTGCTGCTGGGCGTGTTTCGCCATGGTCAGCGCCGCCACTTCGGCGTGCATGACCTGCAAATTGGCGTTGTTCGGCTGATCCGAAGCCCGGTTCCCGAGCATCTCGGCAACTTGTTCAGCGAGAGCGAGTTCACCGAGATGAGCGGCGCTCAGGCCGAGAGCGAGCAGTTCGGAATTCGCCAGTTCGTCGTTCAACTCGCGCAATTCCCATTGCTCGGATTCGATGATGTGACGCGCCTGCATGGTGCTCAGCGTGTTGGTGGAGCGCATGTCTCCGGGATTTTCCTCAAGCGTCTTCACGGCACGCTCGATCCACATTTTCGAGCGCTCCAGGTCGCCGAGTTGCAGGTCGCCGTATTGTCCCCAGTCGGAAGAATGATTCTGGTCGCCGACTTCATCACCCGGCTTCCACAGGTCGCGCGCGGCCTGGAAGGCCGAATCGTTCCACATCGCGACGCGGTCCCACATGCCATGCTGGATGAAGATATGGGTCGGCATGTGACGCGCATGGGAGACCGCGGGGGCGATATCCGCATACTTGAGCGCGGCTTCGAGCGCGAGCGGGGCGTGCAGCGGGTCGTCAAAGGAATGGATCACGTAATGCGCTGCGCCGGGATGATTGTCGTTGTCCTTGAACAACTCGAGCGCCAGCGAACCCGCTTGCATGTTGATGCGCTCGCGCATGTCGCCGGAAGCGGTGGCGCCGGACAACATGGAAACCGTATAGAAGGCTTTCACTTCGTCATCGTCGGGGAACTTTTCGTACAAGTCGGCCATCGCCTGCATCCAGGCGAGCCGGCGTTCAGGCATGCCGCCTGGCGCCAGGGCGTATGCTTCCGCGGCCTTGAGGAAGCCCTTCTCGCGTTCGGTCGCCGCCTTGGCGAGCCGCTCTTCGCTGGTCGAGCCAAGCTTCATCAGCGCCTGACCGGGCCGTTCGTCCACCGGGCCGAAAAAGGGATGCTGGTAGGTGAAGGTTTCACCCCAATAGGCCAGCGCGAAGTCCGGGTCGAGCTCCTGCGCCTTGATGAACGCCTCGCGCGCCTGGGTCCTGCCGAAGCTGTGCAGGAATCCGACGCCCTGGATAAAGTACTCTTGGGCTTCAGGCGAAGCGGAACTCGGGAAGTCGAAAGTGCCGATTTCGTCCAGGTCAGCGGCCTGGGCGGCCGGTAACGCGAACACGGCGGCAAGCAATGCGGTTCGAAGTAGCGTGGTTCTGGACATGAGTGCCCCCCTTGTTACTTGTTGGCGAGTTAAAACGAGTAGACTGCCAATTGATTGGAATGAATGCAATCGCTGAAATGCGACTTAATGTCACACCGGGCGGGAATCGCGGCGGAGCCTGGCGTAGGCGATGGAATTGAGTTCAGCCGCGCCTTGTTCGAATACGATGCGGTCTAGCAGGTTCACCAGCGTGTTTTCGAAATCGTCCGCATCGAGATAGGCGCTGGCTCGGCCGTGTTCCGGGTCGAGCGCCTCGGTTTTCAGATCCCGGCGATGATCCTCGGTGATGACGATGACCGGCGTCGGCCGCCGTAGCGGGCTGCGCCGTTCTTCGCGCCGCAAACGGAACAGCAATTGCTCCGCCGGACGGCGATGGCTGTTCCAGCCGGTAATCAGGCAGGCCAGGCGGTTGGTGAGCAGGCCGAAGCCGCGGTTGTATTGGCGAATCGCCTCGCGGGCATGGGTTTCGTTATAGGTGTTTATGGTCGCGTAACGTCCGCTTTCGCCGATCAGCCGCGCCCAGCGGTCCACCATCCGGTTGTCGAGGTCGTGCAGCAGGATTACGGGTTTCAGCGCCATGGTCGCACTCCGGCGCTCATTCCGAGCGGAATACGATGTTCTCGGCAATGGGCGCGCGCGTGGTCCGGGTGGCGTTCGCGGGCACTTCGGCATCTTCGTAACCGAAACTGATGCCGAACAGAATTTTCGTGCCGTCCTGGATGCCGAAAGCCTCCCTGACCAGATCCGGATAGTTGCGCATGGTCCCCATGGGGCAACTGTGCAGGCCGAACGCCACCATGGTCAGCATCAGGGTCTGGGCGAACATGCCAACATCGACCGCGACGGTGGTGCCGAACTCCGGGTTCATGCCGACGAAGGCGATATGGGGCGCGTCGAAGAACTCGAAATTGCGCAATACCGCGCGCATGCGGCCTTCACGGTCCTTTCTGCCGATGCCCATCTGCGAATACAGGGCCACGGCGCATTCCACCTGGCGCACACGATACTCGTCGCGGAAATCGCCGCGATACTCGTAGTCTGGATTCGGGGGTACGCCGCTGGCGGTGTTGTCGTACATCTGTTGCCGCAGGCGGTCCTTTAATGCACCGGAAGCCACATAGACCTTCCAGGGCTGTACGTTGCAATTGGACGGTGCCTGCTGGGCGATTTCGAAAATCCGGTCCATGATTTCCGGGGGCACTTCGCGGTCCAGAAAGCCGCGCACCGAGCGCCGCGCGGCAATGGCGTCGAGCAGGCTCATGTCCGGGTCGAGCGCCTCGGCGGCGCCGGGGATTTCCTTGATCATCTTGTTCATGGTTTCCGACGTTCTGTTTTCGATTTCCGGTTAACTGAGAATGCGGCCGCCGTCCACATCGACGGTAGTGCCGGTGACAAAGCGGTTGTTCATTACGAAAAGAACGCCTTCGGCCACTTCTTCCGGCGTGCCGGCGCGCTGGATCAGGTGGCTTCCGGTCACGGCCTTCAGTCGTTCTTCCCTGGCTTCGCCCATCCAGTCGAACATCGCCGTGTCGATGGTGCCGGGCGATACAATATTGACGCGGACCGGCGCCATTTCGACCGCCAGGCAACGCGCGAGATTCTCGACTGCGCCGCCGACGCAACTGAGCGCAGATTGCCCCGGCTTGATCTTGCGCGCGGGCGAGCCGCTGACCAGCGTGATCGAGCCGTCTGCGGCCAGAAAGGGCGCGCCGACCCGCACCGCCTTTGCATAACCCCAGAGTTTGCCGTAGGCGGCCTTGAATTGATCTTCAGTCTGTTCCAGGAAAGGCTTGAGCGTGCGCTCGCCGCCTATGGCGCAAAGAACCAGGTGGTCGATGCGGCCGGCTTCGCGGAACAGCGCTTCGAGCGCTTGCGCGTCATGAATGTCCGCTTCGCGTACTGCAAAGGTGCCGGCGGCCGCTGCGACGGCCTTGTTGCGATGGGCTTCGCTGCGGCCTGCGGCCCAGACTTTCGCTCCCGCCGCAGTCGCGGCTTTCGCTGCAGCCAGGCCGATGCCGGCGGTGCCGCCGACGATGACGACAGTCTTTCCGTTCAATTCGTTCATTGCCGATCAGTTTCCTGCTTCAGGTGAAAATCCGGCCCGGATTGAGTATCCCGCGCGGGTCCAGGCCCTGTTTCAGATTGCGCATCAGATCTATTTCGTTCCTGCTCCGGCTGTACGGCAGAAAGGGCCGTTTCATGATGCCGATGCCATGTTCGGCCGAGACCGAGCCCTTGAGCTCGCGGATGAGGCCGTAGATCACTTCGTCGAGTTGCAGGTGCAAGGCGCGTGTTTCCGGCCCGACGTTGATGATGATATGCAGATTACCGTCGCCGATATGGCCGAACAGGCCGAGAATGGCGTCAGGCCACTGTTCCCGCAGGCGGCGTTCGACTTCCTCGCCGAAATAGCCCATGTCGGCGACGTTCAGGCTGACGTCATAGGTATGCAGGTAGCCGACGCCCGGGGCGACTTCGGCGGCGGCGTCGCGTACGGTCCAGAGCTTCTTGATCTTGCCGGGCGTATCGGCGACCACGACCTCTTCGATCAGGTCCTTGCGGCTGGCTTCGTCGAGCATGTCGAGGAACAACTCGCCGTCGGTGGCCTCGTCGGAGCCCATGCTTTCGGCCAGCACGTAAAAGGCGTGACTGTCGGGCAGCGGCACGCTGGCGTGGGGCACGTGTTCATCGACCAGTAGATACGTGTTTTGCCAGAGCACCTCGAAGGCGCTCAGATTGGCGCCGAGCCTGGCCTGGGCGTGAACGAGCAGGTCGGCGACCTGCCTGAACGTGCCCATGCCGCACATGGCGACCGCCTGGCTGGCGGGCCGGGGAAATAGTTTCAGCACGGCCCGGGTGATGATTCCCAGGGTGCCTTCGCTGCCGATGAACAATTGCTTGATGTCGTAGCCGGTGTTGTTCTTGCGCAACTTGTGCAGATTGTCGATGACCGTGCCGTCGGCGAGCACCGCTTCGAGGCCCACGACAAGCTCGCGGGTCATGCCATAGCGGATCACGCGGTTGCCGCCGGCGTTGGTCGACAGGTTGCCGCCGATGGTGCAACTGCCGCGGGCGCCGAGGTCGAGCGGAAACAGCAGGCCCTCGGCGTCGGCCTGTTCCTGGATCGCCTGCAGGGGCACGCCGGCTTCGACGGTCATGGTGCTGGTGTACGGGTCGAGCTCGACCACCTTGTTCATGCGTTCAAGGCTCAGGCAGATCTCGTTTTCGAGCGGCGCGGCGCCGGAGACGAGACCGGTCATGCCGCCCTGGGGCGCAACCGGCTGGCCCGCGGCATGGCACAGGGCCAGAATCGCCGAAACTTCTTCGGTCGAAGCGGGGCGCAGCAACAGGGCGGGGCGAATGGCCCGATCCTGCATCAGATCCTCGAAATTTTTCGGCTCGATATCGCCGCCTTCGCGATAACCGGCGGGCCCGACGATCTCCTTGAGCCGTTCGAACAGGTCCGGGCGGGCGGAAACTGCTTGCGAAGTCATGATCGGGTCGGGTTCAATACGGGGACGCGCATGGTAGCACACAAGCAAAAACGACCAATCGGAGAAAAATTCATGTACAGCAAGGTCCTGAAAGCGATTTTAGCGGCAATTCCCTTTGTCTTTAACGCAAATGTCCAGGCCCAGGTTCCTGACAACGCCACCCACATCCCTGTTTCCGAGATCATGACGGTGTTCGAGAATCTCGGCGACACCCTCGATCAGCAAATCAGAATCGTCGACGTCGGCGACGATATCAACGTCGGCGTCGGCGTCCTGCGCCGCGTCGGTCAGCGCACCGAGGGCGAGGCAGTGCGCACTATCGTCCATTACAACATCACCGAGGTGTACTACGTCCTCTCCGGCTCGGGCATTCTCGTCACCGGCGGCGACCAGACCGATCCGGTCGAGTTACCACCCGACGGCCACTCGGTCACCGTATTGATCGGCCCGAGCGGACTGCGCACCGTAACCAGCGGCCAGGAGCAAACGATCGTCGCCGGAGACATCGTCATCATCCCGGCTGGGGTCACACACGGCTTCCGCCATATCCAGGATCAGATCACCTATCTCGCCGTCCGCGTCGACCACGCACAGGTCTTGCCGGCGGGTTACGCACATCCATCGCTGGAATGACCGGGGGAAAGGACTGGAATTCGGGGAAGGCAGCCGGCAAGACCGGCATGACTCGAATGTGGTGAAAATTATGTTCAGGAATCTGCCGGCAGTACTTTCCCTGTCAATTCTCGTGTCCGCGGCGGGACACGCCGCGGCGCAAGATGACTATCCGCGGACTCCGTCGGGCAAGCCCGATTTCAACGGGAATTACGATGTTTCGACATTGACGCCGTACCAGCGCCCCACCCATTTTGGCGACCGAATGTATCTGAATGAGGAAGAGGTACAGGCGCTGAGGGATCGGGAAATGGGCATCCGCGAGGCTGACTCGGCGCCGGGCGACCCCGATCGCGCGCCGCCCGAGCAGGGAGGCGCGATCGGATCCTATAACGATTTCTGGTTCGACCGGGGCGATAATGCCTTCGCACTCGGCGGGCAATATCGGACATCGATCCTGACCTATCCGGAGAACGGGCGTCTGCCTCCGCTGACGCCTGAAGGCCAGGCGAAAGCGGCCAGCGCGCCCCGTTTCGCCTGGGAAGATCTTGGTGGCGCCTGGTGGCTGGAAACGGGCGATCGGCCGTATGACGGTCCCGAGACTCTTCAGGTCCAGGTTCGCTGCATATTCCACCCCGCTTCGACAATTCCGATAACGCCTCGGGTATACAACAATCTCAAGACCATCGTGCAGACAGAAGACTATCTGATGCTATATGTGGAATGGATGCATTGGGCGCGCATAATCCGAATCGGCGACGAAGAGCATATGCCAGCCATACTCGCGACATTCGATGGCGATTCCATCGGCCGGTGGGAGGGAGACACACTCGTCGTGGAGACCGTGAACTTTCTCGATCGTCCGCTTGAACCGGCGGAACGCCGCGTTGTCGAGCGCTTCAGCCCGCTGGGCGGGGGCAATTTACTCTATAGCTTCACCGTTGAAGACGCGGATTACACTGACAGCTACAGCGGTGAATTCATCTGGCCGAAGACGGACCAGATTCCATACGAATACGCTTGTCACGAGGGCAACTACTCATTGCCCGCCACCCTTACGGGCGCCAGGGTCAGGGAAGTCGAGCACTACCTCCAACTGGAATCCGAAGACTGACTACCTCGCAAGCGGATTATCTATGTGGCAAGCGTGACGCAGTTTTCAATCTGCGACGCAGCTACCTGACCGCGTTTCCACAGCCAATTCAGCCGATACCCCAATTCTGTGCAAAGCACTTCTAAAGAACATACACCTGCAATTTCATAACGCCATTCTTTAAGCTACTCTTCGGGCGGCAGTGATCGAATAATCTAAGCGCGTAAGACCGCGCAGCAGGATTCAGACAATAACCAAACAAAAGGGATGAAAAATGCCGCCCCAACAAACGGAGCCGCAGCAGGTGGAAAGAAGAATGGTCGAATGGAGTCAACAAGTCCATATTGAGACCGTCTTGGCGGTTCGGAAGGACAAATGATGAACGTCTTCGACACTCACAGGCAGGTAGTCCAAGACTATGCTCGGTACATCCGAAGCTTCATCAATATCTCCGATTCGGACATAGCGCGGGAGGTGGAAAACTCTCTATCCAGGGGGCACCTTTGGCCGCAGCCGCTGCTCCAATTCAACCCCGCCTACGAACAGACCGGCACAGTCGACGAGGCCGTTTCTTCGGGACTGCTGCACGATGACACTCGACACATCTTCGCCGGCTATTCTCTATATCGCCATCAGCGCCAAGCAATTGAATTGGGAGTGCGGGGCACCGATTTCGTGGTCACTTCGGGCACCGGTTCAGGAAAGTCGCTGACTTACATCGGCACGATCTTCAATCATCTGCTTGCCAATCTAGAGGCCAAGGGAGTGGTCGCGGTCATCGTCTATCCGATGAACGCGCTGATCAATTCGCAGGCCAACGAATTCAACACTTACAAGGGCAACTTCGAAAAGAACACGGGGCGCAACTTCCCCATTACTTTCGGCCAGTACACCGGGCAAGAAAAGGAGGAGCGGCGGAACTCGATGCGCGAGAATCCACCGCAGATTCTCCTGACCAACTACATGATGCTGGAACTCCTCCTCACAAGGGTTCAAGAGCGATCGATTCGTGATGCCATCTTCGAGAATCTTCGGTATCTGGTGTTCGATGAACTCCATACCTATCGGGGCAGGCAGGGCGCTGATGTCGCCATGCTCATCCGGCGCATCCAAGCCCAATGCAATCAATCGATTTGCTGCATTGGCACTTCCGCGACGATGGTTTCCGTGGGAAGCGCCAAGTCACAGCGTGAAGAAGTGGCGCACGTCGCAAGCACGGTGTTCGGTCGAAAGTTCGAATCCGAACAAATCGTAGATGAGACATTGGCGCCTTCACTCGATTCCCCCGGCAACCACGATTCCGAAAAGGAACTTCGAGCGGCCATCCAGGCGGAAATCGATGTTGACGCAAGCGAAAGAGCGCTGCGCAAGCATCCGGTGGCGGTCTGGTTGGAGAACAAGATCGCTCTGAAAGAGCGCGACGGGCGATTGGTTCGGCGCAAGCCCAAGGGATTCAACGATGTCGTCCAGGCATTGGCAACGGACTCGGGCAAGCCGAATGCCAGTTGCCGTCGGGCTCTTGAGGAGACGCTGCAATGGGTAAGCACGGTCAACCGACGCATTCAGGAGAGCGGATCGCGTTACACTTTATTGCCGTTCAAGCTCCATCAATTCATTGCCCAGACCGGATCGGTCTACACGACGCTGGATCAAGGTGAAGAACGATTCATTACGCTAGAGCCCGGACTCTACAAGAACGACGACAAACACAAACCCATTTTCGCGAACGTCTTCAGCCGGGCTACCGGGCACCCCTTCATCTGTGTCTCCCTGGCCGATGGTCGGTTGGTGCCCCGTGAATTTCGCGCGGCCGGTGACGGTGACGAAGCGAGCACGGATGGATACTTGATCGTTGGCGAGGGCATTTGGGATCCAGCCCAGGATTTCGATTACCTGCCGGATTCGTGGGTGCGGACCCGGGCGAGCGGCGAGAAGGTTCCCAACACGGACAAGCGAGACTTCTTCCCCCGGACACTGTACTTCGATGAACTGGGGAATTACTCCGAGACGGAGCCGAAGAAATTCAGGGGCTGGTTCATGAAGAAACCCCTACTCTTCGATCCCACTGGCGGTGTGTTTTACGATGTCAAAGCGAACGAGGGCGCGAAACTCACGCAACTTGGTGGCGAGGGCCGAAGCACCTCGACAACCATCACGGCCTTCTCAATCCTCAATCGTTTGCGGGATGGTGGAATTACGCCGCGTGACCAGAAAATTCTCAGCTTCACCGACAACCGGCAAGACGCCGCGCTGCAGGCGGGCCACTTCAATGACTTCATCCAAGTTGTTCGCCTTCGGGCTGGAATTCGGCGGGCGCTTGAAACCGCACCGAACGGGACACTCGATTACGCGACGCTCGGCGAAGCGATTTTCCGGGCGTTGGCGCTTCCCTTCCGCGATTACGGCAATCGCGACGCGGAGCCGGAGTTGGCCCCGGTCAAGAGAAAGTATGAAGAAGCGCTTCAAGACTACCTGCTTGTTCGCGCCATTGCGGATCTGCGTCGAAGTTGGCGCATTGTCCTTCCTAATCTGGAGCAGTGCGCTCTTCTCAAAATCGAATACCTTGACTTGGAGGAAATCTCCGCCGCCGAGGAATTTTGGGAGGATCTCGAAATTGTCAACGGCCTCGATCATGCTGCCCGCAGAGATTTCTTGGCCACTGTTCTGGACTATTTCCGGCTTGAGTATGCCATCCACAGCGAAAACTATTTGGTTCCAAATCGTCTCAAGGAGTTTGAGAAACGCTTTCGCGAGCAGTTGAAAGCGCCTTGGACGCTCGATTCGAACGAGGATTTGCCGGCGCCTTCCGTCATTCGACTCGATTCCCTGCATCGAAGCGTACGCCTCTCGAACAAGAGCATGGGTCCGGCGAGTTCGCTCGGAAAGTACATCAAGCACTGGGCAAATCAGATGGACATCGACCGGGATGTTCTTCGCGGCGACCGATACCGCGCCTTCATATTGCAGTTGATGGACAAGTTGAAAGACGCGGACTATCTCTTCGAGGAGACTGCAAAAACCTCGAAAAATGAAAGTGTTCCCGTGTTTCGGCTTCGCATCGAGAAAATCCTGTGGAAATTGGGAGACGGAGAAACCGTATCGGCGGATCCCATCAAACGGCGTTCCTATCGGGACCAACAGCCGATCCCGAACGCCTTCTTCAAGGAAGTCTATCGGCGCGACTTCCGTGAGAGCAAACGATTGGCCGCTGAAGACCACACCGGGCAGCTTGGTGTAGAGGCACGACAGGATCGCGAGGACCGATTCCGGGCCGACTGGTATCTCGACGAGTCCAAGAAGCGACTTGACGAAGAGAAGATTCGTAGCGAGTCCATCAGCGCGTTGTTCTGTTCGCCCACCATGGAACTGGGAGTGGACATTGGTGGGCTAAGCGTCGTACATATGCGAAACGCGCCCCCTAACGCGGCCAACTACGTGCAACGATCGGGACGGGCGGGCCGAAGCGGTCAAGGGGCTCTGGTCTTCACCTATTGCTCGGGTTTCTCCGCCCACGATCGCCACTACTTCAACCACCAGGCTGATCTGGTTGCCGGGGCCGTCCAAGCGCCGCGGATCGACTTGTTGAACCGCGAACTCCTGATCACGCACCTTCATGCTCTCGCGATCAGCGCCATTGGTCTTCCCGGTTTGGAATCCGCGAGCGGCGAACGACCGTCGCTGATGCGGTTAATCGCGGAAGAGGATACAGCGATGCCCTTGTCTCCCAGCGTCGTCCGAGGGCTGGAGATCGGGCCAACGACGTTTAACTCACTCAAGGCGACTTTCCGGCGCGTGATCGCGGACTTCGCCAAGGATTTGAAAGGAACGACCGCCGCTTGGTACAGCGAAGACTGGATCGACCGGAATCTGGCCGACATGACGAACCATCTCGACAGCGCGATGGAGCGATGGCGGAAGATGTACCAATCCGCTCGTGCGTTGCTTTCCCGGTCAACGCAGCCAATTGAGTCGGGAATGCTCAAAGTAGGTGGTGACGACTACAGAAGATACAAGCGCCTGCAGGACCAAGCGAACCGGCAATTGAATCTGTTGCGCAACGACCAAAGCGGCTATTCAGAGCTTAGCGAGTTCTATCCATATCGCTACCTGGCCTCCGAGGGCTTCCTGCCGGGCTATAACTTCACCCGCCTGCCACTGCGGGTCTTCGTGCCCAAAGGAAGCACCGCGGGCGAGTACATTTCTCGTCCCCGCGCCATCGCTCTGCGCGAATTCGGTCCGCGCAACCTGATCTACCACAATGGCCGGAAGCATCGGATTTCGCAACTCGTCACTCAAGACGCGGAATCGTCGCTGACGGAGGCGAGGATCAGCAAACGTGCCGGATACTTCCCAGCGATTCCCGCTGAAAATCGTATTCCAATAGAATCAATGGGTTGCGACAAC
>VYCF01000061.1 GCA_009844085.1 Gammaproteobacteria bacterium
CTCGGGAAGTTTTAGCAGTCTTTGATACATGTCGGCTGTTCCGTCATTTTTACGGCAAAAATAACGAAATCACCAGCGAACGGCAAGTTATCGTATCCAGTCAAATGATTCCAGCCTGGGGTCGGACTGCCAGACTTCAGGCGGAACATTGAAATTCTCACTCTTGAATTCACTTATGGCATTCATGCCTGCCTTGTTGAACCAGAGGCGCCAGGTCTGTTTCCGGGTGGGTGCGGTTGTCGCAAACGCTTCACAACTCAGAATCGCCGCATTCGGTTTGTGTTCCGGGTCGCGAACCGAAGCATACCGGATGAGCTGAATGTCATCGGCGCGCGCCTGTTCTTCAAGTTGCTGACAGGGCTTGTAATCGGTCGGGTGCATCCAGCAATCGCTGGCATCGCTGAACGGTTTGGCCATCAGGTCGATGGCGTGTGTGGTTTTTACGGGCACATCGAAGGCCGTGTGTTCGCTGGGCCGGGATGGAAAGGGCGTACCGGGAGAGTCCGCGTAGAACAGAAGCAGGTGGAATGCGGTTTCCATGATCGCGGTCGATGGCTCTTGGGAAACATAGCAGACGCCAGGCGTAGGTCCGGCTTTTCTGAATCGCGAGCCGTTCGGATAGAGCCCATAGCGAAATGGCGTCATATAGAGATAGTGGAGGCCCCCGCATTCAGTCGGAACCGGGGGCTTGGTCTCTTCGAGAATGTCTTCCAGCAGGTGCTGCTCGTCCAGCGTATCCACGAGCTGGATCGTAGAGACGACATGCTGCGCCTCCACGCATCGCCAGAAGGTTCTGTCAACGGTTTTTTGCTCAGAGCGGAGCGCGTCTTGAATCCAGATAGGCAAGGCCAAGGGTCAGTCCTGAAATCGTCTTGATCTTGTCCAATGGACAACCGCCAAGCGCCTGGTTTTCATTCCGCAGCCAGGCATGGGCAACTTTGCCGTCGCCGCCCGTGATCGCATCGAGCGAGCGGAACAGGCGAACAAAGAGCGCGCCAAGTTCGAAGGCTTTCGATCCTTCCTCCAGCCGAAACTCATCCTTGCGCATCCGGGAAACAGTCGGTTCCGAAATCCCTAGAATTGCGGCGAGATCTTTTCCCGTAATGCCCAGCTTTTCAGCGGCTCGCAAGACAGCCATGGTCATGACCCGCGCCTTTTCCCGGCCATCCACAGCGAGTGTCTGTGACATTGCAATATCCTTTCTCTTGAAAGAATTTATACCAATTCTACGCTTTTGAAATTCAGAATTCGACCCCTTCCTGAGGAATTTTCCCCTCGGGAATCTGAGATTCGGCAGAGATCCCGACCATGAAAAATCGCTCTTCCATTTGGCCCATTTTGTGCCAAAAATCGCGATTTTTAGGGGTTTCAAAAAATTTTTATTATATATTTCAGGCAGTTATTGCATCTATGGTAACTGCTGTTACCGCATGCGCGGCAACCGGTTGAAATACTGGACAAAAAAATTTCCGCGACCGCCAAAACCGGCGGTTTTGGGCAAAAAACGGTGGGAACGACGGCAGGGCGGACGATCAGCCAATCGATGTCAGATTCGCGATGCGTCTGCAAAACTTCAGATTGTATGGAGAGATGCGGGATTGCATCTCTCTACCGATCGTTCGGGTCGAGCTCCGCGTAAACTACCCGTTCGACGCTGGCCAATCGGGTCTCCACCCGCGCCATTCGCTCGCCCAGAGCGGATATGTCCGAGCGGATCAATCGGTTCGACTCTGTCATTTCGGCTCTGACGGCCTTGAATTCTTCGGTCATTTCGATTCTCAGTTCCTGAATGCTTCCGTCCAGGCCCTGAATGTTCCCGTCCAGGCCCCGAATTCTTTCGTCCAGCCCTTGAATTTCGCCGCTCAGAAGCTGCCAAGTCAGCAGCAGCATGAAGGCGACGGGGCCATGCTGTTTGAGAATCGTCAGTGCGGTTTCCATTGCCTTTCTCCTTAAGTGTGGTCTAACCGCAAGGCAATTTAGACACAGGTTTCCTGATTTGCATAGAAAACGGGGAAATTAACTGGATTTCGAGTGGAAAACGAAGGAGGAGAACAAAATATGATAATCTTCGCGGGTTTTGGAGAACGGCTTTATCCCTTGCCGGTTCCCGAAGGAATCTTCAGACGATGAAATTGCCGAACTTCCTGGCCGTCGTGCTGCTGGTAGTCGTAATCTTCTACCTGCTGAACGTCGGCCAGTTCCTGTTGCTGCCGCTGGTGATCGCGATCGCCCTGTGGTACCTGATCAATACCCTGGCCGCGACGCTGGGGAGGCTTTCGGTCGGGCGTTTTTCGATACCCCGGCCAATCTGTCTGACTTTATCGATCCTGACTTTTCTCGCGGCAATCTGGGCGGTGATCAACTTTCTCAGCGCCTCCTTCGGCGGCGTCATGGAGATGGCGCCGATCTACCAGGAAAACCTGATTCGCCGGCTCGAATCGCTGTCGCTTCCTCTCATTGACCTCGGTGATTTCCAGGGCGAGAACTTCGGCCAGGCGATCAGTGGCTGGATCGATCTGCCGAGTTACGCCGCCTCGCTGGCGGGGTCGGCGGCTGGCATCCTGGCCAGCAGCAGCCTGATCCTGATCTATGTCGGCTTCCTGTTCTTCGAGCAGGGCCATTTCAGGAACAAGATCAGCGCGCTGATAACCGACCCGGAGAAAGAGGAGGATGTGCACGGGATTTTCGACCGCATCCGCGACGACATCCAGAAATACATCACCATCAAGATGTTCACCAGCACGCTCACCGGCGTTCTCAGTTTCGGCCTGATGCTGCTGATGGGCGTGGACCACGCCGGCGTCTGGGGCCTGCTGATCTTCCTGCTCAATTTCATTCCGACCGTTGGCTCGATCATAGCCACAATGTTTCCCGCGACGATCGCCCTGGCCCAGTCCGACGGCTATTACCTGTTCTTCATGGTGCTCGGCGGCATCGGCGCGTTACAGATGATCATCGGCAACGTGATCGAGCCGCGGCTGATGGGCTCCTCGTTCAACCTCAGCCCGATCGTGATTCTGCTGAACCTGGCTTTGTGGGGAACGATCTGGGGCGTTCCGGGGGCGTTCCTCTGTGTCCCGTTCCTGATCATTTTCACCATCATCATGAGCCATTTCCCAAGGACCCGCCCCATTGCAATCGTCCTGTCGAGCGACGGCGATTTGCGGGTGCCGCTGGAAGACGCGCTGGAGACATTTTCCTTTACCGGCGGAGGCGGCAATGCGCCGATGCTCGGTTCGGGCGACGACGTCGACGAGCATGACAAGAGCGGCGATTGACGCCGCGCCAGATCCGCTACCCAGACCCCACAAAATGAACAGCGCCGACATACGCAAGAGTTTCCTTGACTATTTCGCCGGTCATGGCCACAAGGTATTGCCGAGCAGTCCGCTCGTGCCCGGCAACGACCCGACCCTGCTCTTCACCAATTCCGGCATGGTCCAGTTCAAGGATGTCTTCCTCGGCCGGGAAGCGCGGCCCTACAAGCGCGCGGTGACTTCCCAGCGCTGCCTGCGCGCGGGCGGCAAGCACAACGATCTGGAAAACGTGGGCTATACCGCGCGCCATCACACTTTCTTCGAGATGCTCGGTAATTTCTCCTTCGGCGACTATTTCAAGCGCGAGGCGATTCGGTACGCCTGGGAGTTTCTCACCGTAAATCTCGGTCTGCCGCCGGAGAAACTCTGGGTGACGGTGTTTCGCGACGACGACGAGGCGGCGGATATCTGGCTGAACGAAATCAAGGCGCCCCGGGAACGATTCTCACGCATGGGCGAGAAGGACAATTTCTGGGCAATGGGCGATACCGGCCCCTGCGGGCCCTGTTCCGAAGTCTTCTACGATCACGGCCCGAAAGTCGCCGGCGGACCGCCCGGCTCGCCCGATGAAGACGGCGACCGCTACATCGAAATCTGGAACCTCGTATTCATGCAATTCGAGCGCAAGGAAGATGGTTCGCTCGAACCCCTGCCGCGGCCATCGGTCGATACCGGCGCCGGGCTCGAGCGCATCGCCGCGGTAATGCAGCATGTACACAGCAATTACCAGATCGACCTGTTCCAGTCCCTGCTCAAGGACATCCGGCAAATTACCGGCGCCGGCGATCTGGAAGACCCTTCCATGCGCGTGATCGCCGATCACATCCGCTCCTGCGCCTTCCTGGTCGCCGACGGCGTGCTGCCTTCCAATGAAGGCCGCGGCTATGTATTGCGCCGCATCGTTCGCCGCGCGATTCGCCATGGTCACCGGCTCGGCGTCAAGGATCTTTTCTTCCACAAGCTCGTGCAATCGCTGGCCAATGTGATGGGCGAGGCCTATCTGGAACTCGTCGAACAGCGGTCGCGCATCGAGAACGTGCTGCTCGAAGAAGAGCGGCAGTTCGCGCGCACTCTGGAAAACGGCATGGCCATCCTGGAAAAGGCCATCGCCGACCTCGACGGCAAGATGATTTCCGGCGAAACCGTGTTTCGCCTGTACGACACATACGGCTTCCCGATTGACCTGACCGCCGATGTCGCCAGGGAACATGGCCTGACGATCGATTCCGAAGGATTCGAGCAAGCGATGGCGGCACAACGCGAACAGGCCCGGGCCGCGAGCAATTTCAGCGCCAGCGAACTCGTCGATATCGACGCGGACCAAACGACCGAATTCATCGGCTACGAACATTTGTCGGGCGCCGCCACGGTGGTCGGCATGTTCTCGGTGGAGGACCGCCAGCCGCTCGATGAACTCCGCGACGGCCGGGAAGTGCGCCTGCTGCTCGATGTCAGCCCCTTCTATGGCGAATCCGGCGGTCAGGTGGGCGATACCGGCATACTCGAAAACGGCGATATGCGTTTTCTGGTCACCGATACCCGTAAGCAGGGCGAAGCGCTCGTGCATATCGGCAATTTGCAGCAAGGTGTGTTGCACACCGGCGACCGGCTCGAGGCGCGCGTCGCAACTGAGGCGCGCGGCGCCATCACCTTGAACCATTCCGCGACCCATCTCATGAACGCGGCGTTGCGCAATGTTCTCGGCGACCATGTCACCCAGCAGGGTTCGCTCGTGGACAAGGACCGGCTGCGCTTCGATTTTTCCCACTCGGCGCCGGTGGGTCCGGAACAGATCCGGGAAATCGAGCAGCAGGTGAACGGAGAAATCCTGCGCAATTCAACCGTCAGCAAGGAAATCATGCCGATCGGGGAGGCCCGCAAGCGCGGCGCGCTCGCCATGTTCGGCGAAAAATACGGCGACGAGGTGCGCGTGGTGAGCATGGGCGGCGAATATTCGGTGGAATTCTGCGGCGGCTGCCATGTCGAACGCACCGGCGACATCGGCCTCTTCAGGATCACCTCGGAATCCGGCATCTCCGCCGGCGTACGCCGGATCGAGGCGGTTACCGGCGGGCGCGCGCTCGATCTCGTGCATCACGAGGAACAGACCTTGCGCGACGCCTGCCGCGTCGTGAAATCAAGTCCGGACGAACTCGTCGAGCGGGTGAGCCAGTTAGCCAAAGCCAACCGGGCGCTGGAAAAGCAGATCGAACAACTCAAGGCGAGACTGGCGACCGGCGCCGGCGGCGACCTTGCCGACCGGGCGCGTGAAGTGGCGGGGATCAAGGTGCTCGCCACACAGGTGGACGGGCTCGACGCGAAGGCCATGCGCGAAGCCGTGGACAAGCTCAAGAATCGGCTCGGCAGTTGCGTCGTCGTGCTGGCCGGCAGCGAAGACGGGAAGGTCAGTCTCGTCGCCGGCGTCAGCAAGGATCTGACTGAATCGGTCAAGGCGGGGGATCTCGCCAACATGGTCGCCGGCCGGATCGGCGGCAAGGGCGGGGGCCGGCCCGATATGGCCATGGCCGGCGGCCGCGACGCCGGCGCTCTTCCCGGCGCACTCGAAAGCGTAACTCCCTGGGTCGAAGCGCAACTGGCGAGCGCGCGCTGATGTCCCTCATCGTCCAGAAATTCGGCGGCACCTCGGTCGCCTCGGTCGGTCATATCGAGGCGGTGGCCGACAAGGTCGCGCGCTTCCGTGACGAAGGCCACGATGTCGTAGTCGTGCTGTCGGCCATGGCCGGCGAAACCAATCGGCTCGTGGCGCTTGCCCACGAGGTCATGGATCAGCCGACGCCGAGGGAAATGGACGTATTGTTGTCCACCGGCGAACAGGTCACCGTTTCCCTGCTATGCATGGCGCTCGAGCGCCGCGGTTACGGCGCGCGCTCGTTCACCGGCGGCCAGGTCCGCATCCTGACCGACGAAAGTCACACAAAGGCGCGAATCAGGGAAGTCGACAGCACCAGACTTCATGCACAACTTGAACAAGGTAATGTCGTCGTCGTCGCCGGATTCCAGGGAGTTACCGAGAACGGCTGCATCACCACCCTGGGCCGCGGCGGCTCGGACACCACCGCGGTTGCATTGGCCGCGGCGCTGGAAGCCGACGAATGCCAGATCTACACCGACGTCAAGGGCGTTTACACCACCGACCCGCGCATGGTTGACGGCGCCCGCCTGCTGCGGCATATCACTTTCGAGGAAATGCTTGAACTTGCCAGTCTCGGCGCCAGGGTGCTGCAAATCCGGGCGGTCGAGTTCGCCGGCAAATACAAGGTTCCCCTTCGAGTGCTATCGACATTCGAAGAAGGCCCCGGAACCCTCATCACGCTGGAGGAAGAAGAAATGGAAACACCCGCCATCGCCGGCGTCGCCTTCGAGCGCGACGAAGCAAAGTTGACCGTAAAAGGCGTGCCCGACGTTCCCGGCGTCGCCTACAAGGTTATCGGTCCGGTCAGCGAACAGGGCATAGAAGTCGACGTGATCGTTCAGAACGCGGCCGCGGACGGCAGCAACGACATCACTTTCACCGTCAAGCGCGGCGACGCCGAACGCACGCAGGAGATCCTCGAGCAGGTCATGCCCTCGGTGCCGGCCCAGTCGGTGGAACTCGATACCAGGATCGCCAAGGTCTCCCTGGTCGGCGTCGGCATGCGTTCCCACGCGGGCATCGCGAGCCGGATGTTCAAGGCGCTGGCCGGGGAAAACATCAATATCCAGATTATCACCACCTCCGAAATCAAGATTTCCGTGGTGATCGAAGAGAAGTATCTGGAACTGGCCGTGCGCGCGCTGCATGGCGCTTTCGAACTCGAAAGGCGCCAAAACGGGCAGTAAGGACCGCCTTTTGAACATAAAATTGCAAATCGGTTTGCAATCGCTGAAATTACGCGGATACTATAGCGATCAAACCGAAAAAAGCGCCAATAACAAAGGATTTTGCGATGGAACGTCAACTTGGAGAAGCGCAATGCTGATACTGACACGCCGAATCGGCGAGACATTGATGGTGGGGGACGAGGTAACCGTTACCGTGCTGGGAGTCAAAGGCAACCAGGTGCGAATCGGGGTCAATGCGCCCAAGCACGTAGCCGTTCACCGCGAAGAGATCTATCAGCGAATTCAGCGGGAAAAGGACAACCCGGCCCGAGCCCCCGGAGAGGATTGAACCGCTCCTTCCGGCAACGGCAAAATAATCCCCGCGAGGGCGGGGAACGCGTCAAGCGCCAGTTCCGGCCTTTTTTCAACTCCGGTTCATTCCCGCTTGGGCGGGAAACGCGCGACGCACCAACATCAAACCGCAGCCGAAAGCCTTAGAGCGGCCGAATCCCGCTGCGAGCGCACTGGCGAACAACTTTGGGTCCCGCACGGTCAGAACGCCCCGCAGATCAAGTACGCCGAAGCTCGCGCGGCCGCCGCCGGGCCGCTTCAGTCTGGCTATCCGGTAGTCTTCCACGGCAAGCTCTTCGAGCGCAAATCCGCTTCGCGTTCCTTGCAGCGGTAATCCCGCCTGGTGACTATCGTGTGGGCCGTGCGTCCCGCCTCGCGCAGCGCGTCCCGCCGCTTTTGGGGCCTTTTCGACTTTGCCGCGTATTGCGCGAGTTCATGAGAATTCTTTCGATTCGAATCATGCCAAAACCGGGAGCGCATTAAAATCGGCTCTCGCGTCAGCAAAAAGCGACGTGTAGCGTGCTTGCCAGAACTTGATTTTTTGTATCACGTCGTGATACACATTGGCAATGATCGTCAGTACTCGGGGAAAGCTTGCCGCGGCGGCGGTTCAAGGACGATTCGGCAAGGGCTTCCCTGCTGATCTGGTCAAGCGCACACGGGCAATGCTTTCGGCTCTCGATGCCGCTGTTGTAGTCGAAGACCTGCGTTTTCCTCCAGGTAACCACCTGGAGGTTTTGAGCGGGGACCGAGCGGGGCAGCATTCGATACGTATCAATAACCAGTGGCGCATTTGCTTTGTGTGGACCGGACAAGGTCCGAGTAAAGTAGAGATCGTGGATTATCACTGAGAGGACTTTGAGATGAGCCTTGTCACGCATCCGTCCCATCCGGGCGAAGTGCTCATGGAACTCTATCTTCTACCATTGGAGATGAGCATGATCACACTCGCGAAGCGGCTTGATGTGCCTCGCACCCGGATCGAACGTCTGGTCAGGGGTCAGACTGCCCTGAGCGCGGATACGGCAATGCGCTTGGCCGCTTTCTTCGAGACTACGCCGGAATTCTGGATGAACTTGCAGCGCGCCTGGGATCTGGCGTGCGTGCGTGAAACCGTCGATCTTTCAGGAATAAGGCCACTTGAGAAAAAACTCGGACAGGCAGTCGAGCCGCCCCCAATGCTTGGCGCAATTCAGGCAAATTAACTTGGGGGCGAAGCGTAGCGTTTGCGATTCGGCGGCTGCGCCGGTAAAATTTGCCGACGTTTCGATGTCGGAGTGCTCCTTTCCCAATTGCGCGGCATCGAAGCCAGGGCCGCGGCCGGCAGCTCACTGTCGGCGGCCGGCTGCGGTTCCGACTCGCACGGTCGCGAATCCGGGGCGGCGCTTGAATCGATTTGGTGTGATTGAGGTCACATGTACAAGCCTCTGGCGAAGATATACAATGCGAACGCCTAAACCAATCGTCGCCTTAGACGATAACTAGACAGACACAAACTCTCGAAATTCTTAGCTAGGAGTAATACAAATGGCAGTAACGGCAGAAACCAGAACCCACCTGATCGGGCTGTCCGTGGTGATGCTGGGGG
>VYCF01000021.1 GCA_009844085.1 Gammaproteobacteria bacterium
GTACAATCATCGGGTTGCGTGACAACACGCCCCAGTTAACCGGACAGTAGTGATGAAAGATGTGTCTTGATTGCCAGCTGTTGATAGAAGCATGACCGCAAGAACTGAAATTTTGAAAATGAGGGAAACTCAATGAAACTGGAAAAAATTAGCACATTTGATCATCGTTATGAGTCAGGCTTGTCAGTTGCCCCAGGAGGGTGCAACTGCTGGTGCTGGTGCTGTTGCACGTCAATTCAAATAGGAGAAATGACCGGACGTGGATAGCTAATTGTCTACACTGCCTCGGGGTGATTATTTGACCTTGAGGCAGTGTAACAAATAGCATCAATCTCAATAAGGTTGCATCTTAATTTAGACATTTTTCGAAGATGAGATCAGGTATATGGACGCTATTTCACCAATTACAAGTTTCAATCAGGTTTACAAGATTAATCCTCATTTGAAGGTTATTCGAATCACGAACAACGAGATCATAGCGCGCCACAGTGCTAGATCCGCTTTCTCGCGCTCATGGTGCGACACTGGACGGACTGGACTGATCGGCAAACTTATTGGGCACTTGGATGGTGCCTCAAGTCTTAATGATTTAGTGGAGCGTGGAATCATTAAGGAAACCGAAGTTGAAGATGCCCAGTCTATCATCGATCAATTGAGAGAAGAGGATATTCTGATTGAGCTGGATAGTGATTTAGTGGCGGTCTATCTACAAACGATTTATCAAGCTGAGCAGCCATTCACTCAGAATCATGTCGGTATTATCGGATGCGGGCAAGCAGGCAGCCGTATTGCGCGTCATCTTGCCGTAGCTAAGGTACAAAAAATTACGCTTTGCGATGATGCGATCACTGAAGATCCAATCGTAATTCAACGTATGCTTAGCATTGACCCCTTACACGTTGAAAAAAACGCACCAGTAGCTAAATGCCTGGCTAAAAGCTTGGAACCATATGGTGTTAACCATATTCGCTGCGTGACCGAAGATAGCTTGGCAGATAGTCAGATTAGGAGAGTCTTTGAGGAATGTGATTTTGTAATTGTGGCGTTAGACGAATACTTGTCGTCTGTATTGCACAGGGCTAATGAGCATGCACTCAATGTTGACAAACCCTGGGCATCGGTTGTGATGGACGGCAGTGAGGGTATAGCTGGTCCAATCTATATTCCTGGTGACACTTGTTGTTTCAATGAATTTGAACAGCAGGGATTGGCAACGGCGGGTACTTTCAAGAAGGATGTGCTAACCTACTTCGACGCATTAGATTCGCAAGAAAAACGTAGTCTAGGTATCACTCTGCCGCCGCATCTAGACATAATTTGTGGACAGCTTTCCGCAGGCGTTTTAATGTATTTTGGTACCGGCAGTAGTTTTCTCGTTGGAAGAGCAATCCGAACTGATTTTGATCGTATGTCAATTGATTATGAGGATATTAAGAGCTTACCGCGCTGTCCGGCCTGCGCACCATATCGACCGTTCCGACACCAATTTCTCTAAAAGAAGGAGATAATTTATGGCGCTTATTGATCCGGCAGAATTTTTTATTAAACAGGCATCAAGTATTGAAGGCACTCTTATGCCATCCTTGAACAGTATTGATTTGACGCCGCAAGTACATCTGGATTACCAGTGCCGGTTTGGGAATTTTAATGTCAATCCAGCAGAATTCTTTCATCTAAATTCAAAATTGGTACGTGGGTCCACTCGAAAAATTGCAGCTAATCCAGAGCATGTAAACTCTGTTATACAGTCCTATATCGAAACATCCTATAACCCGGCCCCAGAGTCAGTGGATGATATGGATGCGAGTCCGATTGTGGCTTTTGAATTGTGGCGCCAGCAGGTTCCAGAATACCTTCACGGCCTTGGGCAGCATAGTGTGGAGCGGTACTATGCTTTCGATACACTGGTCTTGACGGGAAACACACTAAATAAAGTCCTTCCAGGAAAGTCCATCTTATGGACCGACCGGTTATTGACTGAAGCTCAGCTAACGGCATTTAACAACGCTCTTTATGGTGTCGCAGCAGAAGCATTGTCCCAAAGTAGCAGCGTACTCATGATCGTGGGCTGTCCTTGGCGCTACATGATGATGTATGGCCCGCGCGGTTACCGGAAAATGTTGATCGATATTGGATTTGTGCTAAGCGCACTCAATCCAGCATTTGAAGACGGGAAGGCTATGATGATAGACCATTTCTATGACAATGAGATTGACCGAATTCTAGGGCTTGACGGCATTGAGCGCTCCATTCAGACGATCATAATTTGTGCTGATAAGGCATTAGATGTTGTCGACTCCGCAACTAGTGAAGACAAAAAATGAACAAAGTATTGGAAATTTTGAGATCGGAAGAACAGGCAGATGCTGCAGTGCATTTCGATATGTGGAGCCTGCTAGAGCCGGAAAACAAGAAACTTCTGGATCTGATTATTGAGCGGCTTCTGAACCGGCAAAAACAGGGCAAGAAAACAGATGAATTAACTCTCGCCCTAGAGGGTCAGAAACAGGACATGGCTTCCGGCCAGAAAGTGATGCGGAATGCCCTTTTCAACGATAAGCCAAGTTATGCTCCGTTAGGCGACGATGTTGAACGTGTACCGATGCCTATAGAGCATCGGCTTAATGAAGAAAGCTTCTTAAAGCTTGTTCGGCGCCGGGAATCAGTGCGCGATTATACTTCGGAACCAGTCAGCCTCCAAGCCATCGCTACGATCCTATTTTTGTCATATGGTATTCGGCTTGAGATGCCTATCTCCAAAGATCAACCGATTCCCTATTTCTTGAATTCCCCCAGTGGGGGAGGTCTAATGAGCACTCGGCTCTACTTTGTGGCCATGAACGTAGAGGGGCTAAAGCGCGGTCTATATCAGTTCGACACGCAATCTTTTAGTATGGAACTGATTAGTCACGGCGAAGTGCGTGGCAAGATGTATGAACTTTGTTCTTACCAAGATTGGGTAACCCGAGCGGGAGGAGTGTTCGTGCTAGTATCCGATCTTGATCGGCTGAGCTGGAAGTATGAGAAACGTAGCTACCGGCTAACTCATTTGGATGCTGGCGTTCTGGGGCAAAGCCTTCATTTGGCGGCGACATCCGTTGGACTTGGCTCTTCCATGCTTTTCGGCTTTTTCGACGATGAAATGAACCAATTCATTGGAGTAGATGGTGACCGGCGATTTGTATCCTTACTACTAACGGTCGGAAATCCTGTACCCAAATATTCTTCTCTTTCAGGCGATTTGGCCAAAGATTCCAGGAACTAACTAGATAGGTTTCAGCCAATGTTGCTAGTCATTTTCTTCTCAGTTTTTCTGGCCATCCTCTTTCCTATTATTGCTCTGAGTTTTTCCGTGGTGCTTGGGCGACAGGGTCACCGCTGGTTCACGGTTTCATCACCTGCTCTATTTGCAATCATGCTGCTAGCACTACTATTGCATCTCAGTGCCAATGAGGGTTGGGACTCACTAGCTGCCCTTGAATTCAACAGTGCTGGTATGAATGTAGAGTTTTATAGTTGGATTGCGGTGGCGGCACTGATAGGAGGAGGTCAGTATCTTCTCGAAAAGGCTATCGTGATGCAGACTAGAGGACAGGTGCCCCCGCCGTTCGAGATTGAGACCAACACTCTCTATGGAGGGCTAATCGCTTTCCTAGTTCTGGTTTCAGTTATCGCTGAAGAGCTTATCTGGCGGGCCTATCTGATACCCGCCATTGCGCAAGCGTGGGGGGTGGGTCTGGTTTGGGCGGCCCTTGTTGCCGCGTTCTTGTTCGGCGTTCATCATGTCTATTTTGGATGGCAGCATTTGGTTTTCAAAGCAATCCACGGCATTGTTTGGACTGCCATATTTTGGGCAAGTGGTAGTCTTTGGACTGCGATTGTCGCTCATGCCGTCTTTAATTATTGTGTATATTTCCTATCTAGACGCAACTTTCCGATTAACAACTCATCTTTTGAAGATAGTATTGTCATTAGACACAAAGAATTTTGATATGCAAAACACCGACACGCCAGTATTGCAGATGGAAAATGTTAAGAAGTACTACGGGAAAACAGTAGCACTAAATGGCGTAAGTCTGACCGGTCGCCAAGGCGAAGTGATTGGCATACTGGGACAGAATGGAGCTGGAAAGTCGACGTTGATCAGCTTGATCGTGGGGGCAAATACATTGGATAGTGGCCATCTGCAGGTTTTCGGCACCCACCCTCCCTACACTGCTGATGTCCGCATCCGACTCTGCCTTGCACCACAACGACTAGCTCTCTATGAGAAGCTATCCGTAATGGAAAATTTGGTGCTTTTGGGTGCGCTTTACGGACTGCGAGGCACATATTTGCACCAACGCATTGATTGTGTTGCACAAGCAATGGATTTGACCTCCTTCCTAACGCGGCGGGTTCATGATTGTTCGGAAGGCATGAAGCGTCGCACCAACATGGCTGCAACCATGTTGCCTGATGCCGATTTGGTGTTGTTTGACGAACCGACAGCAGGCGTTGATGTGCAAAGCCGTCAAAAAATTCTGGATATGGTGGTTCAGCTAAAAGAGCTAGGTAAGTGTGTAATTTATACCACCCACTATATCGAAGAAATCGAGGCTATCTGTGATGAGGTATTGATACTGCATAAGGGGCATGTCTTGGCCTGTGCATCCCCAAGCGAATTGGTACTTGCTCATGGAGGGCCCAGTTGTATTTCCTACTGTAATTGCGTCAGTGGCAAAACTGTTGAGCATACAACGGATCAGCCGATCGAATATCTACAGGGGCTAGTAGACCGCCGGACAGAGATCGCCGATCTCAAGATCCAGCCACCAAAACTTTCTGACGCGTTCGTTAGTTTAATCAAGGAGATAGAGAGCAATGTATGAGATTTTTCATCTACTGAAGAAAGATCTGCTCTTGATTGTCAGGGAGCCATCAAACGTAATCATGCTACTCATGCTTCCGCTTCTGATTGCCACCATTTTCGGTTCGATCAACAATCAGCAGGGAGGCAGCGGTGAGATGCCAATAGCCGTAGTTGATGGTGATAAATCCCAGATAAGCACTGACTATATTGACCGCCTTGATGCGCGAGATGAGATCGCTGCAGTGACGATGTCACTAGAGGCGGCAATGGATTCAATGCGAATAGGTCAGCGTGTGGCCTACATGGTAATTTCGCCTGGCTTCGGTAGTGGAATTGAACAATTTCCCTTTGCGGGCAGTTCTCCTGTCGTGGACATTGTCACTGATCCCAGGCGCCCGGAGGCCAAAGGAATCCTGACCGGAGCGGCTTTCAGCACGGCAGTACAGCAGATTGAGGCACGGATGGAGCAGGACGAGGCAATAGGCCTTCAATATCGGTTTGAACCGATTTCAGTGACCACCAACGATTTTGAAACCGACATAAATGCCCCAGCGACGGCTTTTGAGATCACTATTCCCCAAGCAGCCCTATGGTCCATCTTGACCTGCGTCGCCATGATGAGTACGAGCCTTTCACTCGAACGAATGCAACACACACTTTTGAGAATCAGGATTTCTCCGACTTCGATATGGAAATTACTCACTTCCAAAGTACTCTCCTGCATGATTGCCATCAGCTTTGGCATCTCCGTTGTCTTCCTTTTTGGAGTTCTGGTATTCGGAATTACATTGCACTCTGTCACTTACCTATTCACGGCCGTCCTTTCAGCCGCATTTTGCTTTGCCGGACTCATGTTAGCTATTGGCAGTTTCGGACGAAACCCAGGAGCCGTGGCAGGAATGGCATGGACTATCATGCTTCTGTTCGCCATGATCGGTGGTGGCATGATCCCATATTTTCTTATGCCAGAGTGGATGGAGGCAATCAGCAGTGTCAGTCCAGGCAAATGGACGATCCTTGCCCTTGAGGGTGCTGTCTGGCGAGATTTCAGTTTTGGTGAGCTATTCTGGCCTTGTTTCATACTTGTCTCTGTGGGGTTAATCGGGACAACCATCGGCGTGTTACGACTGAATCGAGAACATGCTCTATGAGCTTAATGCCAAACAACAATGGAAAGGACTCTGCTAAGCAGGCTGTGTTGGCCAACAAGCTACATAATCTTGGATTCGGGACAAGTAACAATCGTAGCCGCTATCACAACGGGAAACTATTCCTGGGGCTGTTTCTGATCTTATCGGTGGCAACTCTTGCCATTGCGATCTATTTTTTCTCTATCCCGCGTGTTGTCACTGTAAGGTCTGAGAATTTTGGAACTCAGCAACTTGCTGCGACCTCAAACTCTCTTGAGGTTGTAGGAAACGTCATAGCTTCGGATGTGGCGACCGTATCTGCGAATGAAGTAGGACGTGTGCTTGAAGTACTCGTTGAGGTTGGAGACATGGTAGTAAAGGGACAACCTGTAGCCTATCTGGATGACCGACAGGCCAAAACGCACCTACGACTCAACCAAGCGGAACTTGAATTGCAGATGGCGCTTCAGAAAGCCAAGAAAGAGGAGCTTACATTGGGACGCTCTGGAGTCGAGCGTAGGCAGAAACTGCTTGAGGACGATCTCGTCAGTATCGCAACTTATGAAGAATATGAAAGTCGTGTTGCAGTCCTTGAGGCGGAATTGTCAGCATCTGAACACCGTATCAGAATGCTGAAACAACAGATCGCGCTACGGGAGCAGATACTAGATGATTTAACCATTCGTGCTCCATTCGGAGGAATCGTAACGCATGTCGCGGCCAACGTAGGCGAAATAATCTCTCCTATTTCGTCAGGCGGAACTTTTACTCGTACAGGTATCTGCACCATCATGGACATGTCGATGCCGGAGTTTCATTTTGAAATTAGCGAACGTTTCTTGCCACTCGTCAGCAAGGACAGTCAACTTATAGTCACTCTACCATCAGTTGCAGGACTGGAAATCCCTGCCAAGGTTAGGCAAATTGACCCGTCTATCGATGCCCAGACCGGGACCGTCAATATAATTGCCGAACCCACAGCAAAGTTTGACGAATTACTGCGGCCTGGCTCCCGAGCTACAGGCCTTTTTTCCACGGAGAATACGGAAACGCCGGTTCGTCAAGACATTTTGCTTCCCGAAAGCGCTGTGTATCAGGCCGAGGGCACGAACTTCATATACATTGTAAGAGAAAATAAAGCTGCACGATTGCCCGTTCAGGTTGAGCTGGCGGAGAGTGGCTGGATGCGCGTGACTGATCCTTGGGCGGGCTCTTATCAAGTAATCGTGTGGTCTCAAAGTGCTTTAGAGGAAGGAGTATTAATTAGAACTGAGTAGATCAGATGCTGATGTATATCCAAATTCAAAATGTTTCCAAGTTTTATCGCAAAGGAGCTAACAGAGTCAAAGCTCTTGAAAAGGTTAACTTGGATATCGGACTCAATGAGTTTGTTGCTCTTAAGGGCCCTTCGGGATCAGGAAAAACCACGTTAATGAACCTTATCGGGGGGTTGGATACTCCCGATGCAGGTAGGGTATTGATTGGAGGCAAAGAAATAGTTCATGGTTCGGATCGGCAGCGCGCCAACTGGCGAGCGGAGAATGTCGGCTTCATTTTTCAATTCAACAATTTGCTCTCGTTCCTGACTGCCGAACAAAATGTTGAAATTCCATTACTTCTAAGAAGGATGTCGAGTGCCGAGAGAAAGAACAAGGTCAAGGCAGTATTGAAGCTGGTAGGACTCGGCGATAGGCTTAATCACAAGCCAAATGAGCTGTCGGGTGGTCAGGAGCAACGTGTGGCTATTGCTCGCGCCATTGTTGCCGATCCATGTATCTTGCTATGTGACGAGCCGACCGGCGACCTTGATAAGGAGTCAGCGGACGAAGTATTGGCACTTCTGCGTACACTTAAGGAATCTTTCAACAAAACAATATTAATGGTTACGCATGATCAACATGCCTCACAAGTAGCAGACCGTAGCATTATACTGAACAAGGGAAAATTGGTAATTGACCAATTGCATAGTTGTGGTAAATTAACATGAATTCTCCTCAATACATCATTCGTAATCTGACCCGAAAACCGGTACATGTTACGCTAACAATTATTCCTATTTGTGTGAGCTTCGTCGGCTTCATTGTAATCATTGGTGTTCGGAACGCTTATGATTTTGAGCGAGAATTAGATAGTGCCAACCGGTTAGTAACTATCAACCGCCAGTCTATTATCCAGCCACTGGCGCAAACCTTACCAGAGACTGTTAGGGAAATTCCGGGTGTAAACCAGGTGACCTACGTAACTTGGTTTGGGGGTTATTTTGAACAACCTGATGTAAGGTTTGCGCAATATGCTATTGAGCAATCAACCTATTTCCAAGTCTACAATCCGGTGGAATTAACGCTTGCGGAACACGAAATGTGGCAAGATGAACCAAGGGCAGTGCTGATTACTGAGCAATTGGCCAATCGCTTTAACTGGCGCGTAGGTGACTTAGTCACAATCACCAGCACCATTTGGCAGCAAACTAATTTTGATAATCGCTGGCAGTTTATCATCGGTGGCATTTTCTCATCGGAACAAGCAGACACCGACCCGAACGCTATGTTTATAAAGCATGATTTCTTTGATAACAACAGATTGGTCGGTCGCGGCACGCTGACTTTTGCGGTTACCAAAGTAGCCGCTAATAGTGATATTGATACGGTTCAGAGTAACATTGACAATATCTTTGCCAATAGCCGCACACCGACCTTTACTTCGCGAGAGAGTGCGTTTGTCGAGTCTTTTCAGCGCCAGCTTGGTGACTTGGGTTTTCTGACGCAACTAGTGATGACAATTGTGATAATGGTCGTACTGTTGTTAACAACTAGCTCGCTTGTTCAATCAATTGTCGAACGACGGCGGGAATTGTCGATTCTGAGTGCGGTCGGATACTCGAAATTGCGACTTGGCTCGATTCTGATTGCAGAAGTACTGGTGATTATTGTTGGCGCGGTTATCTTCGCGCTTCTTTTTGTGCAGGGGCTGTCTTTGGCGGTAGATCAGTGGGCTGATGGATCACAATTATTGAAGATTGAACTCAATGCACTTGACTCTATCTGGGTCTTCGTTGTGGCACTCTTTCTAGGCTCAATCGGGTCACTATTGCCGCTTGCCCAACTGCTCCGAACCGATCTAGCTAGTAATTTGAAAGCGGGAGCTTAACATGGGTATCGATTTTCATATCGCCGTATGGAGTTTACGAAACGCTTTGCACCGCCGGTATGAAGTTGTAACTATTATTGCTGGCGCTGCATCATTAGCAATCATCGTGATGATTTTTTTAATGCTCAGAACAAGTCTGAGTGGAGTATTGGACAAGGCTGGTTCTGAAGAAACACTGATTATTCTTGGTAATGGCACAACCTCCGAAATCACCAGCAGCCTTTCGGCGCAGGAAATCGATTTTATAACCATTGCAGCGCAGCAGGCGGTACAAACAACGATTGTCACATCGCCCGAAATTTATACAAACATCAGGGTAGCCGGAACGGACATGACCGAAGCCTCTTTGGTTGCACTGAGGGGCGTATCCACAGATGCCTATAAGCTGCGGCGCCAATGGCGAATCACTGATGGGCGTATGTTCCAATCAGGCCGGCGTGAATTGATAGTTGGTAGTTCCTTGGCAGACCGTTATCCATGGCTCGACATAGGTCAGGCCATTACGCTTAGCGAAGCGGAATGGCAGATTGTCGGTCACTTCAGTGCAGGTGAGACCGTTGCTGAATCTGAAATTTGGGGTAGTGCGTTATTACTACAGGATGCATTTCACCGCGGCAGTATGTATCAGTCCATCCGAATTGGAGCACCAGATGCGTTCGATGCACAGCAAATCAAGAATAATCTCGAAAGCGGTACATTACGCACGGCCATCCTCATCAAGAATCAGCGCGAATACTATGCCGATCAGATCCGGGAACTAACTGGGTTCATTGATTTGATTGCCATACCTAGCATTGCAATGTTAGTTGTGGCCACCAGCCTTGTGACACTCAAAAGCATGTACACCATGATGGAAGTAAGGGAGCGAGAAGTGGCTATAATGCGCGCCATTGGTTTTCCAGTTGCCAGTATTGTGATATGGGTTTTCACCCAAGGTGTGCTGATAAATATCTTCGGAGGCTTCATTGGCGTTGCATTCGTATTTGCTTTTTTTGGTGACTTCAAGGCTTCGCTGATGAATCAAATAAGCTTCAGTGACATCGTTTTTTCGCTGTCAATCACGCCGATACATATAACTGCAGCGTTTTTCTGTATCTTGATCACTGCGGTTCTGGGTGGGGCGCCACCAGCCATGATTGCAGCTCGCCGCTCAATTGTAATTGCCCTCCGCTACCAATGAACGATAAGAAACGAAAACCAATGACTGTAATTGAAGACTTTATGACCTTCGAGTCTGCTCTGCTGGAGGCAGATGCCTTCGGCGATTTTAAGAAAATAGAGGTGCTTAGATGTGAGCTTGAAGCCGCAAAAGTAGCCAAGCCAATACGTCTTTGGCAAACATACTACGTAGCATTTAGCAGTATTTTGTTGTGTGAAGCTGAGATTAATCCTATCGAAAACATTGAAAAAGCCATAGACGTGCTGCAGGGTGCCTATGGATCTGCGGAACATGTATCAGAGTTGTATACCATCGCAGCCCTTGCCCACAGCCATTTCGCGGCAGTACTCTTGAATCCGCTCAGAAAGGCCGAAATGGGCCTTAGATATGAAAACGCACTAAGCTATGCTTATGCTGCCGACAGCAAAAACCCGCGCGCACTATATACTGAGGCTATATCAATATTCCACAAGCCGCGGGTGGTGGGTGGTAATAAGAAAAAAGCTTTGGCACTAATGCGTAAAGCCATCGAATGTTTCGACGCTCATGCGAAGCGCTATGATGATAACTCCAAGTTACCTAACTGGGGTTTTTGTGAAACATGGTATGCGATTGGTAAAGCTTGCTTGCATTTTAATGATTTTGAACAAGCGGCAGAGGCGATAAAAAAAGTCGAAGCAGTGAGGCCGGGTCATAGAAAAGCGAAGGAGCTTTGTGCCCAACTGAAGATGAAGATCAATCCAGATTAAACAGTGTATACAGATAGAGTATTCACCTGACAGTCGCCGCTCCCGGTCGGTTTAGTTCAAGCAGCCGCGGCGCTTTAACGGCCATGCGCGCCACCTGCCGCGGGGAAAAGTGCCCCAACAGCCCGGCGAACCCATCCAGATCGACCACCTGTCTGCCTCCCGCGAAAGCAAGCAACTCAAGGAGTTCAAAGCTGTCTCCCCCGTCGGCAAGCAAATGGTCGTCCAGGTCTTCAGCCGCGCCACCGCGCACAACGCCAAACGTTTCCTCGAAACCGTCCGCGCGCAACTCCCCTTCCCTCACGTCTTCAACGGGGTCGACGGCGGCAGCGAGTTCCGCGCCGACTTCGAGCGTTTCTGCGAAGAACTGAATATCCCGCTCTTCGTGCTGCCGCCCAAGACGCCCCAACTCAACGGACGAGTCGAACACGCAAAAGATACCACCGGCATCAAGTTTTGGAACCGCTACGATGGCGACTTAACCGTCGTGGCCGCCAATCGCACTCTCGCCGACTATCAACGCTTCTATCACTAGGTTAGACCGCATCAGACCCTCGACTTCATGACATCCGACGAGTAACTTCAAAAAACATGGACTGCCCCGCTCAGTCTCACATGTGCTGAATCCGCACATAGTGTTGGCAAACTGCCGACATAGTGTTATGGTTATGTATAACACTAAATCAGAAGCCGGAGGCATCGCCTTGCAGGAAAACTGGAACAGCAGGGAACCCATCTATCGCCAACTGCGCGACCGCGTCGCCGAACGCATCATCGACGGGGTCTGGGCGGAAGGCGAGGCGGTACCCTCGGTGCGCAGGATTTCCCATGAATTGCGCATTAACCCGATCACAGTTTCGCGCGCCTACCAGATTCTCGTCGACGAGCAATTGCTCGAAATGCGGCGGGGGCTCGGCATGTATGTCGCCGCGGGAGCGCGGGAGCGCCTGCGCGAACTGGAACGAAACCGGTTTTTGGAAAAGGAGTGGCCGGCGGTCGTCGAGCGGATCGACCGCCTCGGATTGAAACTGGACGAATTGCCCGGCGGCGCCGGCAAGTCGTCCCCAACTGGAAAAAGGTAAGAATTCATGGAAAACGTTGTTGCAGCCCGTGCGCTGGAAAAGACGTACGGCAGCCTCAAGGCGCTCGACGGGGTCGATCTCGCGATTTCCGCCGGCTCGATCTGCGGCCTGATCGGCCCCAACGGCGCCGGCAAGACCACGACGCTGAAGGCCCTGCTCGGATTGATCGACGTGCGCGGCGAGCTTGAAGTCGCCGGCATGGATCCGCGTGCGGCCAGGCACAGTCTCATGCAGGAGGTCTGTTTTATCGCCGACGTCGGCATCCTGCCCGGCTGGATGACGACCAGGCGACTGCTCGATTACGTCGAGTCAGTGCATCCCCGCTTTGACCGGACGCGGGCCGAGCGACTGCTCGCCGACACGGACATACCGGCGGACAAGCGCATCCGGGCGCTGTCGAAAGGCATGATCACGCAATTGCACCTGTCCGTGGTCATGGCCATCGACGCCAGCCTGCTCGTGCTCGACGAGCCGACCATCGGGCTCGACATCATGTACCGCAAGACTTTCTACGACCGCCTGCTGAACGATTATTACGACGGCAGCCGCACAATCGTCATCAGCACGCACCAGGTCGAGGAAATCGAACATTTGCTGACGCATCTGCTTTTCATAGACAAGGGCAGGATCGTGCTCGACATGCCGGTGCCGGAAATGGCCGAGCATTATGTCGAAGTTGCGGTCGAGCCCGCCCAGCGCGAACGGGCGCTGAGTCTTGACCCGATGCACAAGCGGGAACTGCTCGGCCAACTCGTCTGCATTTACGCAGGCGTCGCGCGCCGGCATCTGGAAGGTCTGGGTGAACTGCGGACGCCGGCGGTTGCCGACCTGTTCGTGGCCAAGCTCAAGCGGGAGGGAAATCATGAGAACTGAACTGCAGCGCTTCGGCGCCTTGTTGCGGAAGGAGTTCATCGAGCATCGCAACCTGTTTGTAGTCACGCCGGCGGTATTCAGCCTGTTGATGTTGCTGATCGGGTACCTGATCGTACTGGCGCTGCCGGAATCCAACGAACGCGTACTGCTGGAGCAGGCTTCAAGCCTGTTGCTCGATTTGCCGCTGCGCTCGGCGGCGATCTTCCCGGTGTTGCTGTCGGCGCCGTTCGCGCCGGCGCTGTTTCTGACCTCGATCATTTATCTGACGGTCTGCCTGTACCAGGACCGCAAGGACCGCAGCTTCCTTTTCTGGCAATCGATGCCGGTCTCCGACTGGCATGCCGTGCTGGCGCGCGTCGTCACCACGGTGTTCGTCATTCCCGCCATCGCGGCCGCATTTCTGCTGATCTGCCTGCTGGTGCTCACACTGTGGCTGCAATTCGCCGCGTCGCGCTTCGATCTGCCTTTCGCATTCGGCAAGACGCTGTTGCTCGCGCTCGACGGAACCGTGCTGTTCTATTGCTTCGCCTGGCTGCATGGGCTGCTGTTCATGCCGATCATCGGCTGGTTCCTGCTGTTCTCGGCCTGGTCCCGGCGCGTGCCTTTCCTGTGGGCCGTTGGCGTTTTGTGCATATTGGCGCTGCTCGAAGCATGGCTGCTCGACAGCATCTACTTCGTTTACTGGATGAACTGGTCGGCGCGGGAACTGGTGCTTGGCTATCCGGACATCTTCTCGACGCTGTTCAGCTACGACATGCTGATCGCCCTGGCGCTCGGCGGGGTGCTGCTCTGGGGCGCCACCCTGATGCGCCGGTTCAACGACTGAAAGTGAGAAATACGAAATGAGAAAGTATCTTCTGCGCAATCGGCACACGCTGCTGCTTGGCGTGATCGCGGCGTTTTCCGCCCTTATGCTGCTCGAAGCCGGCCTGAGCGGACGGAAACTGTTCGAAATCGAGATCGACAACAGTTTTCTGCATCTCCGGGTGGGAGACGAGGCATTCCTCGAAGAACTTGAATTTCTCGACGACTTCGGCATCGACATCGATTTCTGATCCTGCTGTGTTGCCGGTAAGACCGGTTGGGCTGTGCTAGTATCGCCCTGCCTCGTAAACCGGACCCGAAGGACCAGAATTTCCATGACGATGAATACGCGCATCGTCCTCGCGCGCAGGCCCGAGGGCGAACCGACCGACGACTGCTTCCGCGTCGAAACCACCGAATTGCCCGAACTCGAAGAAAACCAGATTCTGATCAAGGTCTGCTGGCTCTCGCTCGACCCCTACATGCGCCCGCGCATGAACGACATGAAGTCCTACGCCAAACCCTTGCAGATCGGCGACGTCATGACCGGCGAATCCACGGGAGTCGTGCTCGAATCGAAATCGGACAAATACCGGCCGGGAGACCACGTCGCAGCCCATCTCGGCTGGCAGTCTCATATCATTGCCGATGCCGACAATCCGGCGGTCATGCCGGTGGATCTCGCCAACGGCACTTTGTCGGCGCATCTCGGCGTCGTCGGCATGCCCGGCAGAACCGCATATTTCGGGCTCCGGGAAGTCGGCAACCCGAAGGCGGGCGAAACCCTGGTCGTGGCCGCCGCATCCGGCGCGGTGGGTTCCGTGGTCGGTCAGATGGCGAAAATCCTCGGCCTGCGCGCGGTGGGCGTCGCCGGCGGACCTGAAAAATGCCGCTACGTGACCGAAGAACTGGGCTTCGACGCCTGCATCGACTACAAGGCGGATAATTTTGCCGAAAAACTCGCGGCCGCCTGCCCCGACGGCATCGACGTCTATTTCGAAAATGTCGGCGGCGAGGTGACGAAGGCGGTAGCCGGACTGCTCAACCCCGGCGCCCGGGTTCCGATCTGCGGTTACATCTCGAATTACAACGACGCCGATCTTGAACAGGCCGAAACGCCTTTCCATATCCTCAAGCGGCTCGACTCCGTGCCCGAACATCGCTTCTTTCTCGTCACCGAATGGCATGAACGCTGGCTCGAAGCCACCCGGCAGCTCGGCCAATGGATAGGGGAAGGGAAACTCAAATACCGCGAAAGCGTCGGCGAAGGACTGGAGAACGCGCCGGAATATTTCCGCGGCATGCTCAAGGGCCGCAATTTCGGCAAGCAACTGGTCAAGGTAGCGGACTGAAAAGCATGGCCGACGCATCGCCGCGGGACTTCTCGGCCGCCGGTCTGTTCGACCTGCGCGGCAGAACCGCGCTCGTTACCGGCGGCAGCAGCGGTATCGGCCTGGAAATGGCGAAAGGCCTGCTGCAGAACGGGGCGCGGGTCATCATCGCCTCGCGTTCGCGAAAGAAACTCGATGAAGCACTGGCGGAACTCGCGGACTATCCGGAAGTGGAGGCGGTCGAATTCGACATTACCGAAGCGGAAGACCGGCTGCGGCTCGCAGCCGAGGTTAAACGGCGTTTCGGTTCACTATATCTGCTGATCAATAACGCGGGCACGAACTGGGGCGCGAAGCTGGAGGACTATCCCGACGCCGGCTTCGCCAAGGTCATGGACACCAATGTCAACGCCCAGTTCGCCCTGACGCGCGACCTCGCGCCGCTGCTGGCCGCGGCAGGCAGCGCCGGAATGCCCGCGCGAATCGTCAACATCGGCTCGATGGATGGCCTCCACGTGCCGATCGTGCAGCGCACGCCCACCTTCGCGTATTCGGCGAGCAAGGCGGCGCTGCATCATCTCACCCGCGCATTGGCGGTGGAACTCGGACCGCGAAACATAACCGTGAATGCCGTAGCGCCCGGATTCTTCGCTTCGCGCATGACCCGCTTCGTATTCGAGCGCTATCTGGCCGATATCGAAGCGGATTGCCCGCTCGGCCGCATCGGCGAGCCAGAGGAAATCGTCGGCGTCGTCACCTATCTGGCGTCCCGAGCCGGCTCCTACACCACGGGCGCGGTGATTCCAGTCGATGGCGGCACTTCCATTTCCAAGGGAAAACGCGATTGGATGGACGAAAACTGATTTCAGACTGACATGAGAGAAAATTAATGAGCCTATTTGACCTGACAGACAAGGTGGCGCTGATTACCGGCTCGAGCCGGGGCATCGGCAAGGCCATCGCCTTGCGCTATGCCGAACATGGCGCGAAAGTCGTGGTTTCCAGCCGCAACCTGGACGCCTGCGAAGAGGTCGCCGCGGAGATTCGGGACGCCGGCGGCGAGGCCGTGGCCATCGCCTGCAACATCAATCACAAGGAGCAATTGCAGGCGCTCGCCGATGGCGCGCGGGAACGTTTCGGCAAGATCGACGTACTCGTCTGCAACGCGGCGCTGAATCCGCATTTCGGTCCTTCCCAGGAAATACCCGACGAGGCCTTCGACAAGGTCATGCACGCCAATATCGGCAGCATCCACCGGCTGTGCCGGATGGTGATTCCCGGCATGGCGGAAAACGGCGGCGGTTCGGTGATCATCGTTTCCTCGATCGCCGGCCTGAGAGGATCCAACGTGCTTGGCGCCTATGCGATTTCCAAGGCCGCAGACATGCAGATCGCGCGCAATCTCGCGATTGAATGGGGACCGCAGAACATTCGCGTGAACTGCATCGCTCCGGGGCTCGTGCGTACCGAATTCGCCCGTGCGCTGTGGGAGAATCCGGACATTTACAAGGCCACGGTGAAGCGTTACCCCTTGCAGCGCATCGGCGAGCCCGACGAAATCGCCGGCGCGGCGGTCTATTTTGCTTCCAGCGCGGGCAATTTCACAACCGGGCAGACACTGGTCGTCGACGGCGGCGGCACGGCCTGAAGCCGAACCGGATCAGGAGAGAAATTCACATGAACCTGGGCTTACCCGAACATCTGATCGAAGTACGAGAAAAAATCAGCAACTTTGTCGGCGAAAAGGTCGAACCGGTCGAACGGGAATATCTTTCCGAGATCGACGTGGGCGACCGCTGGTCTCATACGCCGCGACAGCACGAAATCCTCGACGGCCTGAAGCAGGAGGCGCGCGCCCAGGGGTTGTGGAATTTCTTCCTGCCCGAAAGCCAGGGCGGGGCGGGCATCAGCAATCTGGAATACGCGCACCTGGCGGAAATCATGGGGCGCAGCAGACTGGCCTCGGAATCGATGAATTGCAGCGCGCCCGATACCGGCAACATGGAAGTGCTCGAACGCTTCGGTTCGGAAGAGCAGCAAAAGGAGTGGCTCGAACCGCTGCTCGCGGGCGAGATTCGCTCGGCCTTCGCCATGACCGAGCCCGACGTCGCCTCATCGGATGCAACCAATATTTCCACTCGCGCCGTGCTCGACGGCGGCGAATGGGTGATCAACGGCGAGAAGTTCTATATCTCGGGCGCCGGCGACGCGCGCTGCAAGATCATGATCGTCATGGTCGTTACAGACCCCGACGCGCCGCGGCATAATCGCCAATCCCAGATTCTCGTGCCGAAGGACACACCGGGGGTGGAGATCGTGCGGCCCATGTGCGTTTTCGGCCACGACGACGCGCCACACGGACACATGCATATCAAGTTCCACAACGTGCGCGTTCCCGAAAGCAATATCATCCTCGGTCGCGGCAGGGGCTTCGAGATTTCCCAGGGGCGCCTGGGTCCGGGCCGCATTCATCATTGCATGCGTTCGATCGGCGCGGCGGAGAAGGCGCTCGACCTGATGTGCAAGCGCGCTGTGAGCCGCGAGGCGTTCGGCAAGCCGCTGGCGGAGCTCGGCGGCAACTACGACGTCATCGCGGACAGCCGCATCGAGATCGAAATGTGCCGCCTGCTTGTGCTGCGCGCGGCCTGGCTGATGGACAAGATCGGCAACCGGGCGGCCCGGGACGCGATTTCGCAGATCAAGGTGGCGGTGCCGAACATGTCCTTGCGGGTGATCGACCGCGCGATGCAGATTCATGGCGCGGCGGGGGTGTCCCAGGACTTTCCGCTCGCCTCGCTTTGGACGGCCCAGCGTACCTTGCGTCTGGCCGACGGGCCTGACGAAGTTCATCGGCGGGTTATCGCCAGGAAGGAGTTGGCGAAGTATTGTTGAAAGTTGAGGTTGGTGGCTTCGATCCGTCGCCGCCGGGCTGGGAGTGTGTTTGGCGGACGCTGTAAATACATCCATGTACGCTTCGGCCTCGGCTTCCTGCCTCGGACGCCCGCCAATCACACTCCCAGCCCGACGGCGACTCACGTTGTGCGGAACCCGGGAGGCCTTATATGCCAACTTCGGTTGGAGTGGTTATTCCGACGATTAATCGTGCCCATATGCTCGGCCAGGCGCTCGATTCGGTGTTTTCCCAGACCTTACAGCCTCAGCAGGTTATCGTCGTCGATGACGGATCCACTGATTCCACGGCTGATCTGGTGGCGGGCTACTCCGAGGTAAGTTATTTGCGGCAGGAAAATCGGGGTGTTAGTGCGGCGCGCAATCTTGGGATTCGTCGTTGCGGGTGCGAATGGATTGCGTTGCTTGACTCGGACGATGAGTGGCTGCCGGAGAAGCTTGAAGTGCAGTTTGGGGCGCTGGCGGAAAATCCTGGTTATCGTTTGATTCATTGTGACGAGATCTGGATTCGCGATGGGCGCAGGGTCAATGCGGCGAATCGGCATCGCAAGCGGGGTGGGTGGATATTCGAGCATTGTTTGCCGCTGTGCGTGATTTCTCCGTCGGCGGCGGTGATCGAGAAGGGACTGCTTGAAGAGGCCGGCGGTTTCAATGAGGGACTTCCGGCTTGCGAGGATTATGATCTTTGGCTGCGCGTCTGCAGCCGTTATCCGGTGCTTTATGTCGATCGACCGCTATTGCGCAAGTACGGCGGCCATGACGACCAGCTTTCGCGCAAGCATTGGGGCATGGATCGATTTCGGGTGCGGGCATTACGCGATTTGATTGCGGGGGGCGGATTGTCCGAATCCGACCGGCAGGCGGCGCTCGCGAGTCTGCGGGAGAAATGCCGGATTCTCGTGAACGGTGCGCGCAAGCGCGGCAATGCGGAAGTCGAGGCGGAATACGAAGCGCTGCTGGCGCAATTCGAAGGTCCGGGCGCATGAACGGCGAAGTCAACCTGGTAGTGGCGCATCCGCTGGAGGCGAAGGAGTTAATCGAGTGGTTCGAACTCGGGGAAGTCGAGCCGCGCGGGAAATATCGTTGTTATGAAAATAAGAAAGGTATTGCTTTGGTAATTTCCGGCATGGGGGTCCGGAACGCCGTAAATGCGGTTGACTGGCTGCACGGGCGGCAATCACCGGGGTTTCGCGCCTGGCTCAACGTCGGCATCGCGGGACACCCATCTGCGGCGGTGGGGCAGGGATTGCTGATCAATCGGATCGAGCATCGCCGATCCGGTGATTGTTTCTGGCCGCCGATTCCCGATCTGGGTCTGCAGGGTTGCGGGCTAGTGACTGTCGACGAGCCGGAAACCACTTACGAGCAAGACGCCGCCTTTGACATGGAAGCGGCGGGATTTTTCGCGCAAGCTGCGGGATTGACGACAACGGATCTGGTCTATGTGTTCAAGATCGTTTCCGATAATCGCGAGAATCCCGTGGACGAGGTAAATCTTCAGCGAGTTCCGGAACTGTTGCGGAATCTGGAATCCGCGATCCGCAAACTGGTCGATCATTTGCGCGAGCGGAGCGCGGCTATTGCGGACTGGTACGGTATGCCAGCGGAATTCGAGTCGCTCTTGCGCAGGCATCGCTTCAGCGCCACGCGCAAGGCCGCCCTGGCCCAATATTGCCGCCGCTTCTGCGCTCTCGGCATGCAAGGCCGATTGAGTGAAATAGCCCGCGTGCGCTTTCGCGATGCGGCGTCGCTCATGACCGCCATGCGGCTGGAACTGGCATCTGCCAGCGAGTCCGGCAAGACATCCCGCCAAGGGGCGGAGTGACATGTTTTCCGCGGTCTATTTCGAATCCGAAGTGCGCGATCATCCGCGCACGCGAGCGATCCTCGAGCGCTATCGCGAATTGCCCCACATCGAATGCGAACGCTTCGGGCAGATCTTCAATCGAAAGGCCCAGAACTTTCGCATGCAAAAGCAATATCCCGCCTTGATCCTGGCGCGTAAACACGGCCGCAAGGTTTTGCCGGCGCCCGCGGGATACGGCTTCGAGGCCGGGCAAAGCCATTATTTCTCCCACATGCTCAATTGCATCTACGACTGCCGCTATTGCTTCCTGCAAGGCATGTACCGTTCCGCCCATTGCGTGCTGTTCGTGAACTTCGAGGATTTCGCCGATTCGATCCTGCAAAGCATTGCCGCCGGTTCAGGCACACAGGTGTTCTACAGCGGCTATGATTGCGACAGCCTGGCGCTCGAGCCCGTCAGCAATTTCGCGGAATTTTTCGTTCCCTTTTTTGCGCAACACCCCCGGGCCGTACTCGAATTGCGCACCAAGAGCACCCAGATTTCCGGCCTGCTGCAAATGGCGCCGGCGCCGAATTGCATCGTCGCCATGAGTTTCACCACCGAAGCTTGCGCGAAGCGATGGGAGCGCGATGTCCCATCCATCGAAAAACGCCTGAAGGCTCTCGCCCGCCTGCAGGAAGCCGGCTGGCCCGTGGCGATACGTTTCGAACCGCTCTTGCCTGAAGCGGATCAGAAGGCGTATGCATCACTGTTCGATCTGATATTCAGGCGCCTCGACGCCGGCCGCGTGCATTCGACAAGCACCGGCCTGTTCCGCATGCCTGCCGACTATTTCCGCAACACTCTCAAACTCTATCCCGACGAACCCCTGTTCGCCCGCGAAACCCGAACCGAAAACGGCATCGTCTCCCTCGAACAGCCGAATCGGGAAGCCTGGCTTGCGGAACTGGAGGAGATGCTGTTTCGCCACATCGACCCGGCAAGTTACTATCGCTGCGCAAATTGATAGGCACATGTATGAGCGTTGAAGAAAAACCACTGATCGTGATTTCCGGTTCAAATTCCGGCATCGGCCTCGCCATGACCCGCGAAATGCTCGACCGGCGCCATGCCGTGCTGGGCCTCGTACAAGATGCGGCTAAAAATCCCGTGCAGCATCCCGACTACCGCCAGGAACAGGTCGACATGTCCGATCCGGAAAGCCTGCAAACCCGTATCGCCGAGATCCTGCGCGGCATTGACGGCCCCGTCCGCGCTCTCGTCAACAACGCCGGAGTCGGCCGCATGGGCTTTCTCGAACAACTGTCGGTCAGCGATCTCCAGGTAGTCATGAATACCAATTTCCTGTCCCACGCCATCGTCACAAGAGCTTTCCTGCCGCTTCTCAAGCGCCAGGGCCACGGCGACATCGTCTTCACCGGTTCCGAGTCCGCGCTCAGCGGAACCCGGCAAGGCAGTGTCTATTGCGCGAGCAAATTCGCCATTCGCGGATTCGCCCAGGCGCTGCGCGAGGAATGCGGCAAGGCGAACGTGCGCGTCTGCCTGATCAATCCGGGCGCCGTGCGCACGCACTTCTTCGACGATTTGCACTTCGAACCGGGAGAGGGCGAAGACGAAGCCATCGCACCGGAAGACGTCGCTGCAGTGCTCGCCATGGTATTGGAAGCGCGTCCCGGCACCGTACTTGACGAAATCAACGTCTCACCGCTGAACCGTGTATGGCGCAGAAAATGACCCCGATGCGACAATATGACGCAGAGCAAATCGGGGCTGATTCGCGGATTAGTCTGCGATAATCATGACTTGAAAAATCAGCGGGCAGAGCCTCGCACACGAGGGTCTGAACATGAAATCCAAGTCTTTTTTACGTTTCCCAGCGGTGCTTGCCACCCTGATCGTCTCACTGGCGGCTTATGCCCATACTCCGCTGAAAACATCCTCGCCCGCCGCCGACTCTACCGTGGCGCAGGCCAGCGCCATCGAAGTCGAATTCAACGGTCCCGTGCGGCTGGTGCGTTTGCAGGTCATGCAAGGGGAAGTGGAAATTCCGACCGAATTCTCTATGAATCCAGAGCCGGTCGCCGCTTACCGGATTGACGCGCCGGATATTCCCGCCGGAAAGATTACCGTCGAATGGGCGGCGATCGGCGCCGATGGACACACCTTGACCGACACGTTCAGTTTCACGGTCGATCCGAACGCGGCGGCAACCGCCGGGAACTGATCCCCGGCCCCATCAAGCCATGGGCCTCACGCCCGCAACCGGCTGGGAACTCGCGATTCAACTGGCGAAGTTGCTGGAATATCTCGGCATCGCCAGTCTGGCCGGCGGCACGATCTGCCTGCTGTTCTACCGGGACGAACGTAGCCACACCATTGTCTTCTTCACGGCCTATATCGGGCTGAGTTGCCTGCTTGGATTCAACGGCGCCCTGTTCAGCTTCCTGTTCCAGGTGGGAATGACGAGCGGCGGGGGTCTGGCCGGCATGTTCGATCCCGATATGGCGAGCCTGCTGCTCGGCTTCGAGATCGGCAGCGCCACGCTATTGCGCCTGGCCGGATTTCTCGCGCCCGTGGTGGCCTGCGCCGTTTTCGCCAATCGTCTCGGCAGCCGTCCGCCGATCCGCACGCAATATCACGCGCTCGGCGCGGTGCACGCATTCTCGCTATTACTCTTGCTCGCGAGCTTCACGGTCGCAGGCCACATCGCCGTACTCGAACCGCTCGCCAAGGTATCCATCGCCCTGCATATTCTGGCTGTCAGCGTCTGGGTCGGTGCTTTTCTCCCCTTGCTGTTTCTCTGCCTGGGCGGCAATGGGGAAACGCTCGCGGCAACCATGAAGGGATTCGGGGACATGGCCGGATATTGCCTATTGATGCTATTCGCGGCGGGTCTGATCCTGGTGCTGGAGCTGTTTCACACGCCAGGAGAACTGATTTCCACGCCCTATGGCGTAACTTTGCTGATCAAGCTGGGGCTGGTGGGAGTGTTGCTGCTTGTGGCCGCCGGTAACCGCTTCGTACTCGTGCCGCGCATGCTCGCCGGCGCCGGAACCGGCAGCCTGGCCGGGGCGATCAGGTTGGAAATAGTCGTCGCGGCGGCAATTCTGGCGGTCACCAGCTATCTGGCCACTACGGTCGGACCGCCGGCCATGCCGATGTAGGCGCTCAGGTCAGATCGATTTCCTCTGGAAGCGGCTGCCCTGCATCCTCGGGTTCCTCCACCAGCCTGGTTACGGTCCAGGTATTGAGGTCGAATTGCATCAACTGCGAAGACCTGGCGCCGCCATAAACCGCTTCGGCATTCAGGGCGCCTTGCCGCGCGAACAGCAATGCCTCGCCCGCAGGTGACCAGACCAGGTTCGAAAGAGGCAGGCTGCTGACATACACCGCGACAGGTTCCGCGCCGCCGCTCAAGTTCCCGAGCCAGATCGTCGAACCGGACGCGTCGTGTCGAATAAAGGCAAAGCGGCTGCCGTCGGCCGACAACACCGGCGCTTCATGCCGGAGCCCCACGAGTCCGCCGCCGGAGCTGCTTACCGGCACAAACTCCTGGCCGAATTCCGCCAGGGCAATTTCGGACTGATAGGACGCACCCGGATCAGCGTCTCTTTCCGGCAGCCAGCCACCGGCCGCGATCGCCATGGCGAGCACGGGAAGCGCGAGTGCCGGCCAGGGCAGGGCAAGCCGCTGGACCTCCGCATTCACAGCTTGCTCCACGACGAGCCGATAGCCTTTCTTCGGCACGGTTTCGATCTTCACCAAACCGCCGCCCGCGACGCAGAGATGCTTGCGCAACTCGGAAACCGCCCGCGTCAGTGAATTCTCCGTGACGATCACGCGCGGCCACATTTCCGCGGCCAGATCGTCCCTGCTCAAGGTCCGGCCCGGATTAGCCGCGAGAAAACACAACAAATGCATCAGCCGCGGCTCAAGCTTTCGCTCAATCCCGCCGCCGCAATGAAAAATCCGATTGCAACCCGGCTCAACCCGCCAGCCGCCGATGACAAAATCCTCACGCCGCGGCCGTGAATGCTGCCTCTCAATCATGCGTCGCTCCGACTTTTCGAAATTCTCAAACAATATAGACGTTCAAAACAGCCAAATGGTTCCATACCAACACTCCGAACATAAGGCCAAATCAAAAACTTCCAAGCTCATACGAAGCCGAAAAACTGCATCGGTTCATTGCCGCCCGGGCACAAATCCCACGGCATAGCCGAAGGGCCGTCCGATCTTGTTGAGCGTCTCCAGCGTCGGGTTGCCTTCGCCGCGCTCGATCTCGGCCAGGATTCTTGGCGAAATGCCGATGATGCGCTCGGCGTAGGACTTCTGGTTCATGCCGGAAATCTTGCGCATCCGGCGTACGGCTTCGCCAAGGGACAGCTCGTGATTTTCGATCGCTTCGATGAGTTCGCGCTTTGCGCGAGCCGAATCCTCTTGTGATCGTTTTGCCATCAGGTCTCCTGCAATTCCAGCAGTTGTCGAGAGTGCGTCTCAATGAAAGGGTCGCACCGTTCGATGATGTCATCGTCGACGCGGCTGACGCGCATGATGTCGGGTAAGCGCCGCAACTGGCGCCCGAAGTCGCGCAGCGCCGCCCGCAAGGTCCTTTCCTTGCCGGGGAACAACTCCACGACCGCGGCCCATTCGGGATCTCCGGCATTTTCGGCAATGCCCGGCCAGCGGCACACGCGCGCGATCCCTTCGGGATCCAGATACATCGGCGCGAAGTCGAACAAGGGCGCCAGCTTCACGATTCCAGTCTCGCAGCGCAGCAAGGCCGTGTTGCGGCCGTGGTTGTCCTTGTTGCCGAGAACGACGTTGACGATGTCGCGCTTGATGTACTCGATCAAATCGGCTTCGGGCTCGGTACAGTACGTCTCAATGGCATTGCACAGTGTCTCGTGAGAAACGCGCGCACCGTATTCGGCGACACCGGCGGCCGAGTAAAGGCTCTCCATACCGTAACGCTCGACTTTGCCGCCACAAACACGGCGATCAAAACGCGGTACGAACAGATTATCCTCCTCCCACTTGAGTTCCGCGAACACTTTGAGACCAAGTTTGTCGGCGACTCGCATGTAAGCCGCTTCATTGCGCAACACCTTGCGATCCGCCGCGCGGTCGCCCCGGGGACGTTTCATGAGCCAGTGCGATTGCACGTCTTCGTCTGCCAGCCGTCCCTCGGCGTGCCAGGCGCCCCCTTGATCCAGGGCAAGCAACAGTTTGGGCGCGACGCCTTGCACATCGGAGGCGCCGGCGGCATGAATGCCCTGCTGGAATGCGTATTCGACGAACGCCTCATTCCGTGAGATAACGTCCGCGCGCGCAAAACCCGGGTGATCCTTCATGGGAACTACATCGCCCAAAGCTGCAGGCGCCAGGGTGTTCGGGTTCTTTGCGGCAACAGCCTCAGCAACGCGAACGTTACCGGGCGGGTAGGCCGCGCCTCGCAGCAACAACGGCCATTCCGCCGCCGGGCCGTCCTGCAGATTGAGTTGCTCGAGCCACTGCCGGCGGCCATATCCACCCGGCAGCAAGTCGAGGACGAAAGACGGCCAGTGATCGAGCTGGTACTGCTGAAAATCGGCGGGATATCGACAGCTCAAGCCCGCGGCTGCCGACGAGCCCGGACCCGCGTTCTCGGTCGCATACTCGTCCAGATACTCGAAGCGGCAGGCGCCTCCGAGCCCGGCCTGCTCATCGACAGGCGTTAGAACGGCAGCGGGTTGCCAAGTACCGTAACGATAGATTTCAAACGTTGCAGTCATTGAAGGAAAACCAGTATTTGACCACTAAAATGAGTTAAATGCAGGGTTAATCTGCTAGAAAGATCACTATAGTGATTCATCAAAAATTCGATGTCAAATCGGATAAAAAACAAAAACAGGACCTTTTCTTCACATTTTCATCCGGAAATTCCTTCCCAGCGCCCCTATTCTGATGCCCTGAACCGCCGCGAGACGGCGGAGTTTGCATTCGGTTTGACAGAGATATGAGGAGTAAATCGATGATCGAGCGAACTACATCAATACGAAGACCCGTTCCCTTCGCCTGGGGATTCGGTCTTGCCGCACTGCTGGTTCTGGCGCTGGCCGGCCAGTCACAGGCCGTCGGCCAGGAGGCGCTTGCGCGCGGCATTCCGACCCTGGCGCCCATGCTCGAGGAGATCAGCGGCGCTGTGGTCGAAATCGTCACGGCAAGAGAAATTCCCGCCCAACGGCAGTTTTCCTTCCGCGGCAATGAACTGCCCGAGGGATTGCGGCGCTATTTCGAGAACTTCCCCGAGTTCAGTATTCCCGAAGGCCCGCGACCGTTCCGCCGCGGCGCCGGCTCCGGCGTCATCGTCGATGCCGGTGAAGGCTTCGTCGTTACCAATCATCACGTAATCGACCAGGCCACTTCGGTCACGGTGCGCCTGAGCGACGGTCGCAGCGCCGAGGCCGAACTGCTCGGCAGCGATGCTTCTACCGATCTTGCGCTGCTGCGGATCGAACTCGACGATCTGGTCGAGATTGCATTTGCCGACATCGAAACCGTCCGGGTCGGCGATTTTGTCGTCGCCCTCGGCAACCCCTTCGGCATCGGCCAGACAGCCACGTCCGGCATCGTCAGCGCGCTCGGCAGGTCCGGCCTGAACAACAACAACTACGAGGATTTCATCCAGACCGACGCGGCCATCAATGTCGGAAATTCCGGCGGCGCCCTTGTCGACCTCGAAGGCAACCTGGTCGGCATCAATACCGCCATCATCAGCGGCAGCGGCGGCGGCAACAATGGAATCGGCTTCGCCGTGCCCGTGGACATGGTGCGGTCGGTCATGGAGCATCTGGAGCGCGACGGGGAGGTCAGACGCGGCCTGCTTGGCGTTTCCATCGCCGATGTCACGCCCGAACTTGCTGAGGCGCTTGCCCTTGAGACCGATTCCGGCGCCGTGGTGATGGCGGTTTCTCCCGACAGCGGCGCTGAAGCCGCCGGCGTCGAGGTTTCCGATGTGATCGTCGAACTCGATGGCGAAATCGTCGGCAACTCGCGGGAGCTCCGCAACAAGGTCGGGTTGATGCTCCAGGGCGAGGAAGTCGAAATTGCCTTGCTGCGTGACGGCCGCCGCGTCGAACTCGATGCCGTAATCGGCGCCGCCGACGGCAGGGCCGTGGCCGGAGTAGAACGCGAGCCGCAAAACGCCGGATTTCGCGGAGCGCTGTTGCGCGACGCGGACAGTAACCTTTCCGGTGCATTGGGCGTTGAAGTAACAGCAGTGCAGGAAGGCAGCCGAGCATGGTCCGCCGGTTTGCGCGCCGGAGACCTCATCGTCGCCGTCAATCGGCGAGCGGTGGAATCTCTGGCCGGTTTCAATCAAGCGATTGAGGAAGCCGGCGATCTTGTTGGGATCATTGTCCTGCGGGAAGGAAGGGAGATGCTTCTCCTGATGCGATAGTCCGGTCTACCCGATCCCCCGGACTGTTGCAAAATTCCCCTGGTGTGTGGCGGCAGGCGTCCGGATCTTCCCTGATCCATCCCCTCCCTGTCCTGAACGCCACCGGCAGTGTCCCATTTTAGGGTCGGCCTGTTCAACAGGCCGGCCCTCTTTTTGTCCTCAAACCACATAAAGTGTACATTGCGCACTCCCCGGGAAGGAGAGGAAACCAGCCATGAACTCGGTCGTCGAGTTATTGAAGTCGCATCGCTCCATACGCAAGTTCACCGAGCGTCCGATCGAACCGGAATTGTTCGAGGAACTCGTACGCGCCGGCCAGGGGGCGGCGACTTCGAGTTTTCTGCAAGGCGCCACGATCGTTCGCGTAAAGGACCGCGCCAAGCGCGAAAAGATCGCGCAACTCGCGGGGAACCAGCCCTGGGTCGCAAGCGCGGCGGCGTTCATGATCTTCTGCGCAGATCTGAAGCGGGCCGGCAATTGGTGCCGGGAGTACGGCAAGTCGTTCGAAGGCGATTTCACCGAACATTTCATCATCGCCACCGTCGACGTGGCGCTGATGGCCCAGAGCATGGTTTGCGCCGCCGAGTCGGTGGGCCTGGGCATCTGTTATATCGGAGGCATTCGCAACAATCCCGGGCCGGTCAGCGAATTGCTGGAATTGCCGAGGGGAGTTTACCCGGTCTTCGGGCTGTGTCTGGGTTATCCGGCCCAAGACCCGGAAATCAAGCCGCGGTTGCCGCTTTCGGTAATAGTCAAGGAGGATTGCTATAACGAGCAAGGCGACCGGAAAGCGATTGAGTCCTACGACGCGCAAGTGCGCGACTACTATGCCACCCGCACCGGAGGCGGTCACGGCATAAGCTGGTCAGAGCAGGTCTCGGTATTGTTGTCGGAGAAATCGCGCCCGCACATGCGCGGCTTCCTGGCGGAGCAAGGTTTCACTTTCAGGTAAGCGGGCTATTGATCGATGCCGATGCGATAGGCGCCGGTATCGGGCAGCACCTCTTCGAGTTCGCTCACCAGCGAGTCGATGAATTCCGAGGGCGGGATCGCGCCGTTGCCGAAAGCGAACTTGAATTCGCCGTTGAGCAATCGTGCGCGCTGGTCGTCGGTTACCGACCAGCGGGCGATGTAATAGTCGGCCTGCGGCAGTTCGAAAGGGATGGGGTAAACGAAACTCTGCCCGACGCGCTCCGGATCGTAGATGAAGCCGATATCGACCCATTCCTCGTTCGAGGTGTACAACGCCAGTTTCAGCAGGCGCACGTCGACCCGGAAACTCATCGTGATCATGCGCGGGGGATCGGACAGGACCGAGTCGTCCGGCGGAAAAGTCACGCCCGGCGAAAGCACGCCATGGCTGTGCTGGGCAAGAACCTGGCCGGCTGTACAGGCGAGCAGCAGGCTGAACGAGAATACGCGAATCATGCCCCGATTTTAGCGGAAACTCGCTAATTCGTCTTTGGTTGGAAGTAGACCATCGTCTGTCGGGAGAGCGCGGCGAGCCTGCCGTCTTCGCTGAAAATCGTGCCGGACTGCTGGGTATAGCCGTCCGCGGCCCATTCGATGTCGAACTTCAACAGGAACCAGCGCGTGTCTATCCGTTCCGGCGGCGTGACGAGTTCCAGCGACCAGGACAATGAACTCGACGGCGTCCGGGTGTCGGTGAATCGATTGAGCAGCACCGGCGGCGGGATGTCGGAAACGGCGACGACCGCCTCATCGCGGAATTCGCTCAGGTCGGTGCGATGGGCGGCCCAGATCCGAATCGTGTCTTTCGCATCCCCGGAATAGGGCGTTCCGCCTTCCATCCAGCGCCCTTCGTAGAACTTGAGAAAGCCGGGCATGCGCTTCGGATCCTGCTCGCGCAGCGGCGTATCCGGCTCGGGCCGATCCGCCGTAAACCCGTGATCGACGGCGATCGCGAGTCCTTCACGCGGCTTGCCGTATGCCGCCAGCGTCTGCAGGCAGACCTGACCGTCCTGGACGATCTCCGCGCTGGTCTGGGTGACGTTGCCGCCCTCGCGCAGCAAGCGTGTGCGCACTGCCGATTCGCCGGGTTGCAGGGGGCCGACGAAGGAGACCATCAGCGAACGCAGCGAGCGATCGGCGGCCACTTCCTTGCGCATCGCCGTTACTGCCAGCGCGGCCGCGACTCCACCATAGACCGAGCGGCCCTGGGACCAGTGTTCCGATACGTTCGCCAGGTTGTCGGGATGGTCCCGCAACGCGCCCAGAATATCCGCGAGATCGCTTTTCATGATGCTTCGTTTTTCCTTTGTCGGTCCGTAATGCTATGCTTTCGCCGGCTCGGCGAAGGGCTCTTCGTGTTCAATTCAACTGTTTTCAAAGCCTTGCCATGACGAATTCCGGTCTGTGCCGCAACATTCGCGCCAGCCTGACCAGTGCGTTGCTATTGCTGGCGGCAAGCGCCGCATGTGCACAGGTAAACCCGGTTTCCTGGCCGCCGCGCGACGAAGGCGGACTCGCCGCCAATACAACCACTATGCCCGCGGATGACGCCGTACTCGACATTGCCCCGCGCGAGTTGAGCCTGGTTTTTCCCAATGACGTGCGCCTCGTCAAGCTCACCTTGCGCGACGAGACCCGCGCCTGGGTCGAAATCAATTTTCGCTACAATCCCAGGCCCCGGCGCAATTTTGTCTGGGAACTGCCCGAGTTGTCTCCCGCGGTGTATTACACCGCCGACTGGGCGATCCTGTCGGCGCGCGAGCAATTGATTCGCGGCAGTTTCAGCTTCGCCTTCGGAGCCGGCGCCCAGCCGCCGTCGCTGATCCGGGAAGCGGAGGAATTGTTCCTGCAACAGCGCGCGGGGACCGACCCGGATACGCGTTACGTGGCGCCGCCCCCCACGCGTATCATCATCAACCGGGACCCGCCCCGGTTCGATCCGCCATTCACCATAGACCTCGACACCGAGGAGCCCTGCTAGCCGCGGCCGCCATGGCGCGGACTGCTATTCGGTGACGTTTACGGTGATGTACTGGTCGTGGTACAGGCCGCCGTCGTCCGCCCGCGCCCAAATAACCCAGGTCCCGGGCTTGTCGAAAGTCGCGGTTACCTCGTAGACGCCGTCTTCGGGAATCGGCGGCGGCAGCCAGAGCGGTCCCCAGGGGGAGTTGGCCGATGCGCGCGTGTCTTCCCAGGGCTTCGGCAAGGGCGGGTCGAAAGTCACCGTGCCGCCTTCCGGTCCGCGATACTTGTTCCAGGACAGGAATAGGCCGTTCACCTTGCCGACCGTAACCCGGCTGGGCGGGCGCAACATTCGCTCAAGCGCGTCCTCGCTGGTTACCGTCGAGTCGCGCCTGCGAACGGGCAGGCCGTCATCGTTCACCAGCGTACTCAATTCCATGGCTTCGCCGACGCGCGCCTGACGAATGGCGTCGCCCAGCACTTCCACCACCGGCGGAACGTTGGCGCGTGATTCCGGGCTGCTCGTCCCTGCGCCGAGCGAGCCGGTTTCCGAAGCGATCACCATGTTGTCGACCAGGTAGTCTTGGCGCAAGGTGGCGTAGGCGCTGCGGGTTTCCCCGTTATGCGTGAGGGTCCAGACGAGTTCGCGGTCGCCCCAATCCGCGGGGACGACGACTTCAAAATGCCAGCGGTTGCGTCGCGGCAGGAAATGCGTTGGCTGGCCGCGGTCGGGCTCACCGGGTTCGAAAAAATTGTTCTCGCCGACGGGAATATCGGGTGACTCGGCCCAGTTTTCGTTCATGTAGCCGAACATGAAGCTGAAGGTGCCGTCTTCGTTGGGGCGCCAGCCTTCGTATGCGGGTTCGATATGCCGCCCGAGCTGATAGCCGGGCTGCGCCTGGCCGGCGGCGCCGGCTGAAATCATCAGAAAAACGGCCAGGCAGAACCAACTGCCTGGCCGTGCAACGGATTGTAATTTCATCGTTTTCCCGATCAGAGAGCTGCTACTTCGTCTCCGGCTTCATCGCTGATGGGAGCCACAAGAGGCGCCAGGCACAGCGGACAGCCGATCACGTGATCGTTGGGACCGAGGTCGAGCACTTCGCGGCGCTCCGCCATGGCTTCATGGAACTGCTCGTCGGTCATCGTCACCCGGATGCCGAGATCGATGAACATATTGGTCACCGAGCGGTTGCCCGAACCTTGCCAGTTGCGCGGGTCGGGAACGTTCGGGTTGGTTTCGGTGTTGTTCATGTAACCGACGATATGCAGGATCGTGCCCTTGGGCAGCAGCGGCGCTGCATGGTCCGCGTAGGGATAGCCGCGCACCCAGTTGTGGTCGTAGCCGACGCAGGACAGGGTCTCGACGGTATAGCCCCAGATCGCTTCCAGGCACATGCGCTCGCCCGGAGCGTGCAGGTGCGGCTCGAAAGTAATGATCTTGGTGTGCTGATCGAGCACCGTGTAGGCATGCAGTTCCTGGTCCTTTTCATTGCCCCCGATGCTAATGTCGACACCGTTGCCCAGGCCAATGAAAGTGTTCTGGTATCTGGGCTGGTAGTCCCTGTCATGGAAGCGGAAGCCGATTTCCAGGTGGCCGGTGGTGTCGCGGCCGTTGGAATGCAGATGGACCGAGTCGGAAACGACCCAGGACCCTGCCTGCAACAGTCTGCCGGCGTCTTCGTCGAAGATGTCGGCGTTGCGGCCGACCTCATGCACTGGCCAGGGAATTGCCGGTCCGGGCAGGCGCTCGCCGTCCTCGTCGAACTTCGCGGTGCCCCAGATCATGTGATGGAAAATGTAGCGTCCGCCGACAGTCTCGCGCCCGGTGCCGACCTGATTGTCCACGTCGTTGACTTCAACGATTTCCACCGACTTCACATAACGGTCCTCGGTCAGCCCGGTCGGCGCCGATTCGATTTCGCCCCACCAGTCGGGAGTGCCGGCCAGTTTGGTTACATCGGTCATGCGCACGATCAGGTCCGGCTCGCCCGCGCCCCATTTGACGCTGTCGTCGAACTCCAGCGGCGCAGGTGCGTCCGCGGGGTCGCCCTGCTGGGCGCCGCTGCGGGCCCAGGCGGAAATGGCCGCGATTTCCTCGTCGCTCAAGGAAGGATCGTCCTTGAATTCCTGGATGCCGATGTTCTTCTCGACATACCAGGGAGGCATGGCGCCGGCGCGGTCGCGCAGGCTGGTCTTGTATTCGATCAGTCCCGCGAACGGCGCCACCTGTTCATATGTCTGCAAAGGCATGGGGCCGGCGCCGCCGATGCGATGGCAACTCTGGCAACTGCGTTGCAGGATGGGTTCGATATCCCTGTGAAAGGTAACTTCGTCCGATTGGGCCGACACGCCGGTCGCCGCGACGGCGAAAGCGGCCAGGGCCAAGGCTTTTCCTAGCAATAATCGCATGAGATCGGTCTCCTCAATTTGCGAGTGTTCTGGTTGCGTCCATACGGGATGGATCAAGCGGCAAGATTAGCATGAAACCTTCGTCAATTTGAATCCCGCAGCAGGGACCAGAGATTGGAGCTTGCCAACAGGCTGACCACCCCCACCGCGAAGGCCGCGGCGAACCATTGCAACGCATAGGAAAGATTCTGGGTATAGCCCGCGATGTCGGCGCTTACCGCCGGCCAGTGCCGCACGAAGACGCCGGGCTGTTCTTCGGTCAGCCTGACCGTGAACGGGAACAGTTCCTCGCCGAAGACGCCGGCAAGCACATCGAGTTCCAGGCCGCGCACGCGCAAGGGCCAGCTTTGCGGGTCTATCTCGCTGGGCAGCACCCTGGCGTCGTCCGGCGGCGCGTAAATCTGGGCGCTGGTGCTCAAGGGGCCTTCCACGGAACGCAGGTTCAGGTTTTCGGCATCGACGCCGATGCCGCTGATCCAGCCGCGCTCGACCAGGACGAGTTCGCCGGAGGCGGCGAGCCGAAACGGGGTGACCACGCCATAGCCGATCTGGCCGTCGAAGAATTCGGCGAGCACGAGAATGCTGCGATCGTTTTCGTATTCGCCGGTCAAGGTCACATGGCGGTTCGGCAATTCCGGATTGGCGGGATGCAGATGCCCGCGCGGAATCTCCTCGATCGGCGGCGCCGTCAGCGATAGTTGCGCTTCCAGCTCGCGCTGGGCATCGACCTTTTCGCCGGCGCGCTCGAGTTGCCACCAGCTCAGGCGCAGAAATCCGGCAATGCTCATCAGCACGGCCGCGAGGATGATCCAGTTGACGCGAATGTGAAACGCGCCGATGGAGTATTCGCGAGTCAGTCGCATGAGGCCAGGGAGACGATCAGGGTCTGCGCCAGCACGATGTATGGGGCAAGGGGCTCGAACTGGTGCACTTCGGGATCGCGCACCACGAGATTCAGGCTGGAATGCCGCGCCAGCGGATCGGTCTGACTGTTGCTGATTGCCAGCACCGGCACGCCGCGTTCACGGGCTTCCGGAACCGTGTCCAGCACCGTTCGGGAGAAATCCGACAGGCCGACCGCGACGAGCAGATCGTCCGGCGTCAGATTGGCGATATGGTGCGGCAACATGCCCGCTCCCGAATCGAGCAACTGGCAGCGGCGGCCCAGTTTGAGCAATCCAAGCGACAGACAGGCGGCGACCGCAAAGGCCTGGCGTTGTCCCAGCACGCAGATGAACCGGGCTTTTTCCAGCATTTGCACTGCCTGCCTCAACTTGCTCGCTTCAATGTCGTGCCTGAGCCGATCGATGGCCAGCACGGAAGCGTCGGAAAGCGCATTCAGAATCGTGTCCGGATTGCTGCCGTCCGCTTCCTGCAAGACGGTGCGGTATTCGCCGACCTGGTGGCGAAAGCTGTCCGCGGCTTCTGTCAGCCGCACCCGAAAAACATTTTGCAGTTCGGAGAATCCCGAATAGTCGAACAGTTTGGCAAAGCGGACCAGGGTAGAAGGCTGGACTTCGATTGCTTCGGCGGTCACCGCAACGGTCTGCAAGGCGAAGCGGTTCGGGTCGGCCAATGCATACTCCGCGATGCGTTTCAGATGCGGACTGAGCGTATCGAACCGGCGCTGAATTTCTTCCCGGAGCCAATCGAAATCCTTGATCGTTTTATCGTGGTTCATGGCGCCGAAAAGTATCAGCAATCGTGGGGTAGGAGCGGCAGGATGTTGACAGTATTGCCGTCAAATTTCAATTGGCGCGAGGAATGGAAAATATTGCTCATAACTTCATGATAATTTGAAAATCTGTTAAATTGTGCGCCTATTTACTGGAAGTCTCGGATCAGGAACCAGGACCGAATGGACTCTCCGACAACAGATCGCGTCAAGTTTGACGGAACCGCGGCTGAAGAGAAAGTTTCCGACATTCTCGAGGCGATTTCGCAAGCTTCCGCGAGGACGATCAGCAGTCTCAAGGCGACGCTCAAGCCACAATCCCTGCATCGTGCGGTCGGATTGCTGGACCGTGCCGGCGCAACCTGCGTCATCGGTAACGGCGATACGTTTCCTGTCGCCGCGCTGCTTACCAATGGATTGAACGATCGCGGCCGTGTCTGCAATATCTTCGGACCTTACGGCAGCGTCATGGAACATGGGGTTTTGTCGCTGGGCCCGGATGATCTTCTCGTGCTGATCGAATTGCCGGGAGACAGGCTGCCCGAGAACATCCTGGCGGACGCCCGTGCGCGCAAGGTTCCGATCCTGGCGATCGCGGAGGCTGCCGCCCACTCGAAAGCGGGTTACTGCCAGGTGCGGTTGCCGGTGCCGAAGACAAGGGTTTTCGGAATGCCCACTCTGACCGGCCACATGGCCGTGGCCCAGTTGCTGTTGATCGCTCTGGACCGATATCGCTCCGCTACCGATTGACTGTGCTAGAATTTTCCCGCCTTCAAATCAGCTCGGGAGATTCGCATGATCTTTGCCCGCCCGCATCTCGAAATTTGCCGGATCGGCGTTCTGGCCGGATGTCTGGTTGTTGCCGGTTCCCTTCAGGCCGCGGAGAATGACGACATACCTCGTACCGCCGACGGCCGGCCGGATTTCAACGGCATCTGGCAGGCGATCGGCTCGGCGCATTACGATATCGAACCTCATGCGGCGGACTTCGGGCCGCTGCCGGAGACCGGCGCGATCGGCGCCATTCCGGCGGGACTCGGCGTCGTGGTAGGCGGGGAGATCCCCTACACGCCGGAGGCGCGCGACCAACAGCAGGCCAACAAGGCGGACTGGCTGGCGCTGGATCCGGTCGTCAAATGCTATATGCCGGGCATTCCCAGATCGAACTATCTGCCGTTTCCATTCCAGATCATTCAATCCCCCGATCACGTGGTTTTCGCCTACGAGTTCGCCAGCGCCAGCCGTATCGGCTATGTCGACCAGCCCGATTTCGAAGCGCCGATCTACACCTGGATGGGGCATAACCTGGTCACTTTCGAAGGCGACACCATGGTTATCGAAGTTACCGACCAGGTGCCGGATACCTGGTTCGACCATGCCGGGAACCATCATACGGAAGGGTTGCGGGTCACCGAGCGCTGGTCCCACCTGAGTCGCGACGTGCTGCTGTACGAGGCCACCATGGAAGACCCGGCGGTCTACACCGAACCCTGGACGATTCGCATGCCGCTTTATCGCCGCCTGGACGAAAACATGCAATTGCTTGAATTCAAGTGCGTCGAGTTCACGGAGGAACTGCTCTACGGGCATCTGCGTCGGCAGGACGACGAAGATTTGTGACTCCGACTCGCTGCCGGCTACCGCATACGTAATAGCGGCTCGGTGACACCTTCGATGCCGGCTAGTGCGAGGATTGTCAGCAGGATGGTTTGGGGGCCGAGGTGGGATTCCTCGGGGGCGAACCATTCGCCGGGAGAATGGGCGCCGCCGCCGTCGCCGCCGCCGGCGAGGGTGATGGCGGGAATGCCCAGGGACATGGGCACGTTCGAATCGGTGCTGGAAATCCCGAGTTCCTGCAAGGGAATGTCATTGGCTTCGAAAGCCAGCGCTGCCGTCTGAACTATCGGGCTGGCCACCGGCGTCAGCCCGGTCGGGCGGTCGCCGATCAATACGAATTCCACGCTGATGTCGCCGTTGTTCCAGCGCGCATTTTCCTCCGCTACCGCGGCCAGGGCGGCTTCTTTCGCCTGTGCTTCGAGCTGGACGAGTTCCTCGGGGCTGTTCGAACGCATGTCGATGGCGAAGACCGCGTCCGCGGCGATGGAATTCACCGAAGTGCCGCCGTCGACGGTGCCGACGGTGAATGTGGTCTTGGGATAGCTGGGGGTGCGCAACTCGGCGATGCGGGCAATGGCCCGGCCCATGGCATGAACGGCGCTGGCAATACCGAAGGATCCGAAGGAATGGCCGCCGGGGCCGCTGAACCGGAATTCGAAACGGCGCGAGCCGGTGCCGCCGATGGTAATGCGCGTCATGCGTACGCCATCGACGGAAATGAAACCGTCGATTTCCGGATGGTCGCGGAAAATCGCTTTCACGCCGCGCAGGTCGCCGCGTCCTTCCTCGCCGACATTGCCCGCAAACATGATGTCGGCGCCGGTTTCGATACCGCTTTCTTCAAGCACCTCTATCACCGCGAGCAGTACCGCCAGACCGCGGGAATCGTCGCCGATGCCAGGTGCGTAATACCTGCCGTCCCGGAACTCCACTGTGGTGTCCACCTCGGGCGGAAACACCGTATCGAGATGGGCGCTGATCAACAACACGGGTCCGTCGCCGCTTCCCCGGCGAACGCCGATGGCATTCCCTTCGCTGTCGATATAGGCGTCTTCCAGGCCGCGCGACCGAAGCTGTTCGACGTAGTAAGCCGCACGTTCGTCTTCCATGAAAGGAGGCGCGGGGATTTCGGTGATGCGAATCTGTTCTTCGATATTGGCCGGTTCGCGCAGGCGAAGCTGTTCGAGAGCCTCGATCACCCGCACGTCGGCACGCACGGCTTCGAAAGCCTCACGCAACGCGGGATCGATGGGTACCAGAGTCTGCCCGATCTGGGCCTGGACCATGCCCGTCCATAGCAGCAATCCCGTTATGGCAAGGCGGTGCAGTCGAAACAAGATGATCTCCGGAATGCGCCTCGGGGCAGCCATTGTAACTGAATCGCCGAACAAATCCGTGTCAGGACGCGCGCGGGGCGAATGCGCGGTCGATGATGGAAGCGATCGTGCTCAGCACGAGCAGCCAGCAAAGCAGGGCCGTTCCCTCGAAAAGCAGATCCCGGAAGGCGCCGGAGTCGAACAGCCGCCCGGCGGCGATCAGCACCAGCGGAACGAAATAGAGAATCCCGTTCCAGCGGCCGAGAAAGCTCATGCGCAGGGACTTGCGCCGATGCAGATAGCGCGAATCGAGCACATATTGCAGGAAAGCCCCGGCGACCAGCGGCGGCAGCAGCCAGGTTGCCAGCCCGGCCATGGCAGCGCCCGTCAGGCAGGCGGTCACGAACAGGCAATCGGTGGCATGATCGAACAACTGTCCGTACGCCGATGCGGTACCGCGCGCCCGGGCGACCCTGCCGTCCAGATAGTCGCTGGCGATCGCCGCCAGCACGATGGCGGCCAGGGCGGTCGGCGGAATCAGGGATTCCACGGCGAATGCCGCCGCTGCCGGAATTGCCAGCAGCAGCCGCAGGCTCGTCAGCAGATTGGCCATGTTCAGTCGAACAGGTCGTGTTGCGCCTTGCGCCAGAACAGCAGGCCGATAATGGCGTTGAACAGGATGAAGAAATTGTGTTGCACGAGTCCGAACGCCGCCATCTGCCCTTCGTTCTCGGGAAAGAGGATGACCCAGAACGTGATGGCCGCGGCGCGCATGGGCGTCGGCACCGTCGCCGCGAAAAAGATCACCGGCAGATAGGGCAGCAGCATCAGGAAGGAAGCGTCGACGCCGAACAGGTTCAGCGCGACGGTATAGACCACCACCGCGGCGAGCAAGGCGGGGGAGCGCAACAGGAAGAAATAGAGGTAGTGTCTGGCGCCCGCCAGTTTGAAGGCGTGCAGGATGCGGCGCTCGCGCAGGTCCAGTCCCGGCAACAGCTTGCCGCTGAAGTAAGCCAGCCAGATGAGCCAGAACACCCCGCCGCAGACGGCGATGTACGGAATCAGGCTGAACACGTCGGGCAGTCCCTCGCTGCCGAAGCCGTAGCCGATCGCGGCCCAGATCAGCAGGTAGAACATTTCGCAGAACATGATGAAAAGCATCACCGAGCCGACTTCCCAGCCCGGCACCTGGTGGCGCCGGTAAAGGTAGTAAGCCATAGCGCCCTTGCCGACCTGTTCGTTGAAGATCGAGATGATGTAGGCGCTGGCGCGCACGGGGAGAATGTCGCGATAGCGGATCTTGCCGGTAAACCAGTTCAGCGCGCGGGAAACCACGAGGGTGTCGATGCCGAAATAGAACAGCGAATAGCCCATCATCAGCAGCAGCCAGTAGCCCCAGCTCACGTTGGCGAACACTCCGCTCATGTATTCCACCGCCGACAGTCCTTCCCTGGCGGCGGCGCCGTCGATGCGGAAGTACAGATAAGTGAAACAGCCGATGGTGATGAGCAGGAAGATGATGCGTCCGATGCGGCCGCCCTTGTTCGGTTTACTGTTTTCCGTCATGACGGCCAGGTCTCCTGGAGTTTTGCCCGCAGTTTCAATAGAGTCTCGCGCAAAGGCGTCAATTCTATGCCAAGTGCGTCATCGGCGTTGGTTTTCACTTCCTCGTCCGCCGTGATTACGTCTATCACGGCCGGAGTGATGCCGCCGCCGCGTAGCCGGCTGCCTGCCGCGGCGCCGAGGCGGGCGAGCCAGACCGGTACGGAGCGGAGTCGTATCGGCAGGCCGAGCAGTTCGGCGGTTTGCCGGACGAGGTCGCGATAGGCGATCCGTTCGGGCCCGGCCAGTTCATAGGTCCCTGCTTCGGGCCTGCGGCAGGCGGCGATTATCGCCGCGCACAAATCGTCCACGTCGAGCGGTTGCAGGACGTATTTGCCGCCGCCGAGCAGGCTGGCCTTGCCTCGTTTCACGCTCGCGAGCAGGGCGGCCGAACCGGCGCTGCCCGGGCCGAGCAGGATGGGGGTGCGAATGACGACTCCAGCCGGCGCCGAACCGGCCGCGATTTTCTCAGCCTCGCCCTTGGAGCGGAAATAGGGATTGGCGCTGCCGGGCGAGGCGCCGAGCACACTGATGAAAACGAACGTTTGCAAATCGCAACGCCGGGCTGCGTCCGCCACATTCGCGGTGGCGTCGACATTGGCTTCCCGGTAATTCGTGTGCTTTCCCGGAATCAGGATTCCGGCCAGGTGAACGACGCTGCCGCAATCGTCCAGCAAGGCGTCGAGGCTGTCAGGCTCCCGGTAGGAGATGATTCGCGGCGAGATCAGATCGTGCGAGGGCAGGGAGCGCAAGGCGCTTTCCGAACGCACGCCGGCGTTGACGGCAATCCCGGCGTCGGCCGCATGCGCCAGCAGTCGCAGTCCGACGCTGCTGTTCGCTCCTGTGACGGCGATTCTCATCTCCCTGTCATGCTGCTCCGGCTACGGCGTCAAGACTCTTGGCGCGTTGCTTGCGGCCTGCGGGGTCGAGGGTGACGGCTTGCAGTTCGGGCGCCGCATAGGCCCGTTGCACCTGTTCGGGCTGCGCGTCTCCATACAAGGTCGTGCGCATGCGGGGTATGCGGCCGATACCCCGAATGGCTGCCTCGATAGCTGTCGGCGGCCATTCCTGTCCGTGTTCGGCGCCGGCCGCGCGGGTAATGCTTTCATTCATCAGCGTGCCGCCGATATCGTTGGCGCCGGCGGCAAGGGCGAGCAATACGCCATCGCGGCCCAGCTTGACCCAGGACGCCTGGATATTCGCGATCCGGCCATTGAAGACCAGGCGCGGAACCGCGTGCATGAGCAGGGCTTCGCGGAAACTCGGACCGGCTCGGGAGCGGCCCTTGAGATACATCGGCGCCTCCTGGGCGACATAGGGCAGGGGCACGAACTCGGTGAAGCCGCCGGTGCGCCCTTGCAGATCACGGACCGCCAGCAGATGCGCGGCCCAATGTTCCGGCGCATCGACATGGCCGAACATGATGGTGGCGGTGCTGCGCAGGCCGACTTCATGGGCCGTGGCCATCACTTCCAGCCATTGCGCGGTGTTGATCTTGTCGGCGCAGATGATTTGCCTTACATCGTCGTGCAGGATTTCCGCGGCGGTGCCGGGCAGGGTGCCGAGTCCCGCCGACTTGAGTTCCCGGAGAAACTCTTTCAGGCCGATGCCGAGCGTTTCGGCGCCTTGCCAGACTTCGAGCGGCGAAAAGGCGTGGATGTGGATGTGAGGCGCGGCGGCGCGGACGGTTGTCAGGATATCGAGATAGGTCCGGCCGGTGTAATCCGGATGAATGCCGCCTTGCATGCAGACTTCGCTCGCGCCCCGCAGCCACGCTTCCTGCGCGCGCCGCGCCAACTCCTGCGCCGAAATGTCATAAGGCCGCCCGCGCAGGTTCTCGCTCATCTTGCCCTTGGAAAAGGCGCAGAACTGGCAGCGGAAATAGCACACGTTGGTGTAGTTGATGTTGCGGTTCACGACGTAGCTGACCGTGTCGCCGGCAATTTTCTCTCGCAATCGGTCGGCGGCTTGCACGACATGGGAGAAGTCCGGGCCGCGCGCACGAAACAGTCGAGCTACCTGCCCATTGGCCGGTTCCCGGCCTTCGAGGCAACGGTCGACGATATTGCGAATGTCCGCCGAGACCGCATCGCGCCCCGGCCGTTCGCGCAACAGGGACGGCTCCAGTTCGGGCAAGTTGCCGGGATGACCGGACGACCAGCAGTCGCGTTTGGCGTAACCTTCGGCATCGGCATGTCTGAGCACCGCGGGTCTGACTTTGTCGTCGAGCCAGAGTTCGGGACTGCGCACGTATTTCGGGTAGATCGTCAGGCGCTGTTCGAGAAAACTTCCGGCGCTCCGGGTCTGGGCGGCAAGTTCGTCGAGATGCGGCCAGGGCGCCTCGGGATTGACATGGTCGGGGGTCAGGGGAGAGACGCCGCCCCAGTCGTTGATGCCCGCGGCGACGAGTTGTTCGAGCGCGCCCGGACTGAGATTCGGCGGCGCCTGGATGTTCATTTCGGGACCGAAGATCAGCCGCGCCACGGCGATGGTCCAGACGAGTTCTTCTAAATCGGGTTCCGGCGCCTGCGCCATTTTCGTATCGGGCTTGGCGCGGAAATTCTGGACGATGACTTCCTGGATATGCCCGTAGCGTTCGTGCACGGCCCTGATCGCGAGCAGCGATTCGACGCGTTCGCGACGGGTCTCGCCGATACCGATCAGAATTCCCGTGGTAAACGGCACCGCCGCCAGCCCGGCGAGATCCATGGTTTCGAGGCGCAGCGCGGGGACCTTGTCGGGGGAACCGTAATGGGGCATGCCGGGCTCGCACAGGCGCGGCGAGGCGGACTCGAGCATGATGCCCATGGACGCGCTGACGGGCCGCAACATGGCAATTTCCTCAGTTGTCATGTTGCCGGCGTTGATATGGGGCAGCAGGCCGGTTTCCTCGAGTACGAGCCGGGCGGCTTCGGCCAGATAGTGCAAGGTGCTTTCGAAGCCCATTTCAGCGAGGGCTTCGCGCGCCGCCTTGTAACGCAGTTCAGGTTTTTCTCCCAGCGTGAACAGGGCTTCCTGGCAGCCGAGTTCGGCGCCTTGCCGGCAAATCTCGAGCACTTTTTCGATGCTGAGATAGGGGGCCTGCACCTTGCGCGGCACGGTTGCGAAGGTGCAATAGTGGCAGACGTCTCGGCAGAGATGGGTCAGGGGGATGAAGACCTTGCGCGAATAGGTGACGATTCCGGCATGGCGCCGGTCGCGGATCTCGCGCGCGCCGGCGGCCAGTGCGGCGGTGTCGCGGTTGTTCGCGAGTTGCAGCGCTTCTGCTTCGGAAATGATCACGTGCCGCAGTTTACGGGATAAGGCGAGCAGGCAACAACTGTCAGTTATCGCTGCCGTTGTTGTCCTGGCCGACGATTGGGGCCTCGACGAAGGGTTCGCCGCGGTTGTGGGCTTCCTGTTTGGCGGGGCTGTCGGGGAGGATGTCGTCGAGGCGGTCGAGGCGATTGGGTTCGACGTACCAGGCTTCGGGGAAGTCGGCGGCGCGGGGGCCGCCTTGCATACGCCTTACGCTGCCGCTTGCCCGGCGTTGGGAATAGGGAATTACGTTGCGTTGCCGGTTGTCGGCAAGGCCGTCGTAGAGCGCCTGGCGCAGTTCGATCTTGTCTTCGAGATACGCGGGATCGTCGATGAGGTTGCGCATCTCGTCCGGGTCGTCGGCGAGGTCGTACAATTCCTCGATATCGTAGATGCCGTAGTACTGGATGTATTTCAGGTCGCCGCGGGTGATCGAGAAGGTGCCGGGGGTCATCGGGAAGGTCCATTCCCAGTAGTACTCGTAGATGAAATCGTCGGGATTCCACTGCGTCTCGGGCGTTTCGCCGTTGATCAGGGGCCAGGCGCTATGGCCTTCGAAGTGTTCGGGTTGCCCGGCGCCGGCGAGGTCGAGAAAGGTGGGCGCGAAGTCGAGGTTGCGGATCCGGCCGCGATTCACGGTTCCCGCCGGTATCGTGCCGGGCTGGTAGGCGATGAAAGGCACGAGCACCGAGGGCTGGTAGGCGTTGCGCTTGTCGATCAGACCGTGGTCGCCGAACAGGAAACCGTTGTCCGAAGTGAATATGACGAGGGTGTCCTCTTCGAGTCCGTTCTCGCGCAACCAGGCGAGAATCCGGCCGAGGCTGTCGTCGACCGCGGACAGGGTCGAGAAGTAGAAGCGCAGATATTCGGTCATCTGCATGTCGGAATTGTAGAAGAAGTCGATTCCGTGCCAGGTATTGCGCTGGTTGTAGACCCACATCGGCTTGCCGGCGCGGTTTTCCGGCGTGTCTTGCGCGCTCGCCGGGATGTCGAAAGTGACGTCGTCGTATTGCCCCTCATGCCGCGCCGCGGGCAGCGGGTCGGAGTGCACGGCCTTGTGACTGAGATAGAGAAAGAACGGCTTTTCCCGCTCGCGGCCAGTCTCCAGCCAGTCCAGCGCGTAGTCGGTCAGTTCGTCGGTGATATAGCCCTGCTGTTCGACGGGCTCGCCGTCCACGTTGAGCAGGGAAGGCCGGCCGCGCCTACCTGACCACGGGTAGTAATTCCCCTGGCCGGCAAAGCTGACCCATTTGTCGAAGCCGGGACGTGGAGCGTCCGTGGCGGCGCCCATGTGCCATTTGCCGAAATAGCCCGTCTGGTAGCCCGCCTGCTGCAGATAGGCAGGAAAAAACGTGAGATCCTCTTCGCTCGAATCGTTGTTGTCCACGATGCCGTGATTGCGCGTCGTCATGCCGGTCAGGATGGTTGCGCGGCTCGGGCTGCAAAGCGAGGTGGTGACGACGGTGTTGGGGAAATACGAGCCGCCGCGGGCCAGCGCGTCGATATTGGGCGTGTCGAGCTTGTCGTTGAGGAAGCCCATGCCGTCGAAGCGCAGATCGTCGAGCAGGATGAAGACTACGTTCGGCTGCGGATTTGGCGCTTCGCCCCCTTCGTCCTGGTATGCCAGGCCCGTGACGGCAACGGCGCCGACGCAGAGGCAAAACGCTAATTTCTTAATTCGCATTCGGCAATGTGTCGTATACGAGGCGGAAGCCCACGTTGCTTGTGCCGAGGCCGGGGTCGCTGCCCTGACGGGCGGCGGGGCGGTAGCGCATGCAATAGTTGGGGGCGCAAAGGAAGCTTCCGCCTTTCATTACGCGACTTGGCAGTCCCGGGTTGAGTGGGTCGTAGGCGTCGTTTTCGCTCGGGCCGGTGGGGTTGTGGCTGTCGCGGGGGTCGTGGCCGGGGCGGTAGAAGTCGGCAGTGACTTCCCAGGCGTTGCCGACCATGTCGTACAGGCCGAAAGCGTTGGGTGCGAAGCAGCCGGCGGGGGCGATTCCCTGGAATCCGTCCTCGGCGGCGTTTTGCACGGGAAATTCCCCCTGCCAGGTGTTTGCCGCCCCGGGCGCAGGCTGGGCGATCCCCGCGCGCTCGCCGGCGCCGGCGGCGTATTCCCATTCGGCTTCGGTGGGCAGACGGCCCCCTTTCCACTGCGCGTAGGCGAGCATGTCGTCCCAGCCGAGATGGACTACGGGATGTTCGGGCCGCGCGTCGGGTCCATCGGGTCCGTGAGGCTTTTTCCAGTTGGCGCCAGGCAGATAAGCCCACCAGTTGTTGAAATTGCGCGTCGGCGCTTCAGGCGGTGTGAAAACCGCCGAGCCGGGCAACAGCAACTCAGGCGGAATCTGCTCGACGGGAACGCCGAAAAGCGCCGGGTCGATCGGTTGTTCGGCAATGGTGACGTGTCCGGTGGCCGCGACGAACTCGGCATACTGGCGATTCGTGACCTCGTGGGGATCGATCCAGAAGCCGTCGACCGTTGTCGCGCGCACCGGCCCCTCTTCGGCGTACACGCGATCGTCGCCCATGAGAAAAGTCCCGCCCGCAATTCTCACCGGCGCATCCGGTGGGGCGGGACAGGTATCGGCCGCCGCGGCCGTTACATTCGTACCGGCGCCACCGGCAATCAATACTGCGCTTGTCGCGCAGTTGAGTAAAAACAGGTGGTGCTTGTTCATACGCATTCGCTCAATATCCAGTTAGTCAAACTGCGGGCCGAGCGGCGTGCCTTCGGGCGCACCGAGCGTTTCGGGGGAAGTCGCCATCGGGTCGGTCACCGCTTCCATTTCCCTGGCCAGCCCCATCAGCCGCTCGAACACTTCGGGGTGGCGATTACCGACGTCATAGCTTTCGGTCGGATCGGTCGTGAGATCGAACAGTTTCGGCCCGGCGAAGCGGCGAAAGGCGATGGGACCGTTGCGGTAATAGGTCTTGAGCACGAGCTTGTAGCGGCCGTCGCGGACCGCGGCGAGATCGTTGGAGTCGAAGAAATAAAGCACGTCATGGGGACTTTCCGCGCCGCGGGTCCACATGTCCGAGATGTCCCTGCCGTCGATCGCACGGTCCGCGGGAACCTCTCCGCCCGCGAGCCGGGCGAAAGTCGGCAGCAAGTCGATCGCCATCGCCATCTCGTCGTTGACGAGACCCGCGGGAATCTGCGCGGGCCAGCGCGCCAGAAAGGGCACACGATAGCCGCCTTCGTAGGTTTCGCCCTTGCGGGCGCGCAGCGGTCCTTCGCTGCCCTGGAACCAGGGGCCGTTGTCGCTCGTGAAAAGGATGAGCGTGTTGTCGGCGATCCCCTGCTCGTCGAGCGTATCGAGGATTTGGCCGACCGACTCGTCGATCGTCACCACGGTATCGCCGTAATCGCCGGCCCGGCTGCGCCCGATATTGCGCTTGGCCGGAATGGCGGGATAGTGCGGATGGCTGTGGGCGTAATAGAGGAAGAAGGGCTGCCCGGCGTTTTCGCTGATGAAACGCACGGCTTCGGCGGTGAATTTGTCGGTCAGTCTCGATTGGTCGATGTCCTCCTCGACCATCTCGGTGCCGCGATAGAGGTCGAAGGGCGCCATGTCGTTCGAATAGGCGACGCCGAGAAAACTGTCGAAGCCCTGGCTGGTGGGCCAGAATTCCAGCAAATGGCCCAGATGCCATTTACCGATCATGCCGGTGGCGTAGCCGGTATCCCTGAGCATTTCCGCAATGGTGATTTCTTCAGGCGGCATGCCCCATGTCGAATGTGGCCGCGTGACGAATTGCGTGCCCGAGCGCGGCGCATAGCGGCCGGTCAACAGGCCGGCGCGGCTTGGCGTACACACGTTGGACGCGGCGTACCAGTTGGTCATGATTACGCCTTCCTCGCCGAGCCGGTCGATATTGGGCGTATCGATCGCCGTGGCGCCGAAAGCCGACAAGTCGCCGTAACCGAGGTCGTCAACGAAGACGACAATGATGTTCGGGCGCGGCGGGTCGGCGTCCTGGGCGAATGCGGCAAGCGGCAGGCAAAGCGCAAGCACGACAAGCGTGGCGATTGAGCTGCGAAACGGACGGTGCTGCGGATTGTTCTTCATCCTTCGACTCTTTTGATCTGACTCTCGGTGAAGCCGTAGCGGACGGCCTTCGCTTCGAGCGTCTGGCCCGGCCGGAGTTCCACCGGACCCGTATAAAGTTGCCACGGACCGTCTGCTATGCGGTATCCAATCGATGCGCCCGGTGTTGCAGAGTACAAAGCGACGCGGCCATCGGCAAGCTCGGCTTCGGGGGCGGCGGTTTCGGGGCGCTCCAGGCCCGGCCACATGCGCTCGACCATCGCAAGTTCGCCGTCGGCCGACCAATCGGGCGTTCGCGCATCGAAACGGGCCATCGCCGAGCGCATCCGGTCGAGTTGCACCGCATGGTCCGAGTCGCCGGCGAGATTGTCGAGTTCGTACGGGTCCGCCCGGAGATCGTACAGTTCTTCTTCCGGCCGGCTCCCGGCGAAATATTGCGCGATGTGCGGCGGCAGTTCCCCCGCTGCCTCCAGCCGCCAGAGTTCCTGCATCGAGCGGAGCATGTCCCGATATGCGAGATGGCGGAAGAATGGCTGATCGTTCCGGTAGTTGCGAATGTACTTCCAGCGCTGGTCCCGCACCGCGCGCATGTAATCCGGGACTTCGTCGTGCCGGTCCATGGCGGCTTGAATATAACCTCGCTCGGGTCCTGTACGTTCGCCGAGAAAGATGCGGCCGGTCATCCATTCGGGAACCTCGACGCCGGCGAGATCGAGCACCGTCGGCGCGATATCGACGAAACTCACGAGTTCGCCGTTGCGCGTTCCCGCGCCGCGGCCGTCGGGCCAGCGCACCATTAGGGGCACATGCAGTCCGCTGTCGTAGAGCGAGCGCTTGGCGCGCGGCAGACCGTCGCCGTGATCGGCGGTGACGATGACGATGGTGTTGCCGGCCAGCCCGTCTTCCTCGAGCTCCGCAAGCAGGCGCGCCAGGATCTGCTCGGTGTGGAAAATGTTGTCGAGCATCTGGGCGTACTCGGCGCGCACCGGCGCGGTGTCGGGCAGGAAAGGCGGCAATTCAAGTATGGCGGGATCGTGTCCAGCCTCAATTCCAGTCTCGCGCCCGGCGCGTTCCCGCCGCAAATTCTCCAGCGTTGCGGGCGTGATCGGATGACTGTCGGGATCGAGGTCGAGCGGGAAATTCCGGCTTTCGTGCGTTTGCACGAGATTGACCATGGCAAAGAAGGGCCGGTCGTCTCCCCGCCCGCGCCAGGGATGCCCGGCGTTCGTCTCGTCCCAGATCGTGAACGGACCGCCCGTAATGCTCAGATCGAGCTGGTAGTCGGTCTTTCCGTTATTGCTCGTGTAGTAACCTGCCGAGCGCAGCAATTCGGGATAGGCCTTCATCTGGGGAGGCGGCACCGCGGTGTAGGGAACCCTTGAGCCGTCGGGAAGCGTCACGCCCTGTTGCGCGCGCATCTGCTGGGCGCCGATCGATTGCTGGTGTACGCCCATGAGCAGCGCCGCCCGGCTCGGGCTGCATACTCCAGCCGTAGTAAAGACTTGTTCATAAAGTACTGATTGCGCGGCAAAATCGTCGAGAACAGGTGTGCGCGCCTGGGCATCTCCGTAGGCGCCGATATGCGGGCTCATGTCCTCGAAAACGACAAGCAGGAAATTGGGCCGGTCCTCGCTCTCAGCGCCCATTCCCGCTTTGACTACGATCACGAGCGCCAGCGAAAGCGCGCAGAATTTCCAGAATTTCTTCAGCATCGGCTCTCCGGTCTCGACGTGCCAGCTTCCGGTCCGGCGAGTTTATTCCATATTCCGCCCGCCTTGCCAAAAAACAATTCGCAGGCATGTATTTGCATTGCGATTCTGGTAGTTTCGCGTGACATTGAGCAGATACCAGGGACTTCCCGAATGAGCAAGCCGGCGGGCGGATTCGAACCCAAACCCATGAAAATCAGCGTACTCACGGCCGCGTTGCAGGAACTGACGCCGCGCGAGTTGCGCGATGCGGATCCGGACCTGGCGGTCGAGGAATGGCTGGCGTTCTCACGCGATATCGGTTCGCCCTACATCCAGTTGTCGGCGGCCCTGCATCCGAGCGTCAGTGACGTGCCGGCCGAGGCGATGCTCGACCCGGTCGCGAATACGCTCGACCTGCGCGAGCCTTTCAATGAAAAGCGCGCCGAACGCGTCAAGGCCGCGATGAAGGATACGGGCGTGGGGCTTTCGGACCTCGCCTATTTCGACAACATGCTCGTTGCCGACAACGAGTCCCGCCGCGCCAAGCGCGAATTCATGCTGCGCGTTTTCGACGCGGCGGTCTTGCTCGAGACGGACGCGGTGTGCGGCTTCGTCGGGCGCAACTACGATCTCGAGATGGATCCCAATCTTGAGATGTTCGAGCGGGAATTCGTACCGCTGCTGAAAGAGGCGAAAGCGCGGGGGCTCACGTTTCGCGTCGAGCAGTGCCCCATGCCCGGCTGGACGCCGCTCGATCGCTGGCACAACAACATCGCCTATGCCCCGGGGCCCTGGATCGCCTTGCATCGCATCTGCGAAAAGCACGGCGTCGGCGACCAGTTCCGGGTTCACTACGATCCCTCGCACTCGGTCCTGATGGGCCAGGACACGCGCTCGATGTTCCAGTATCTCAAGGACGAAGGCTATGCCTTCCTGATTGATGGTTTCCACGTCAAGGGGCAGGTTGTCGATTCAGTCGGAATCTCGGCCTGGGGCTACGGCGGCCAGACCATGGAGCGCGGCGACTGGGACGGCGATGCGCCGTCCGGCAATCCAGCCGACCAGGTCAATGCCTGGAAAAAGCAGGTCGCGATCTGCGAGCACGAGTTGCCGGGCACGGCGAGGCACGACCCCCTGGCCTATCTGCAAAACCGGACCGTCGACTGGCTCGACCACCAGCTCGCGGCGCGGGAACTGCTCGACATCGACCCGGCCGAGATTTACCTCGTCGTCGAGCACGAATATCCGCCGGCGCGGATCCAGGACAAGGAAAAGCTGGCGCCGATCCTCGCCGGCTCGGTGGCTTTCACCAGGGCCATCGACGAAGCCGCGGCAGCGATGTACGCATTGCAGCACGAAGTCATGGCCGCCCAGGGGATTCCCGTGCAAGGCGTCGGCCGGGAGGCCTATCGTTCATGAGGAAGCTCAGGGCGGGTATCGTCGGCGGCGGGCAGGGCGCTTTCATCGGCGCCGTTCATCGAATCGCCGCCGAACTCGACAACGAGGCACGGGTAGTTGCCGGCGCCATGTCTTCCGATCCGGAGAAAGCGAAAGCGAGCGCCGAGGCCTGGCATCTCGACCGGTCCTACGATTCCTACGAGACTATGGCCGCCGAGGAAGCGAAGATGGAAGACGGCATCGACTTCGTCATCGTCGCAACGCCGAACAATCTCCACCTTCCGGTCGCGCGGGCGTTCCTCGAAGCCGGCATTCACGTCGTTTGCGACAAGCCGCTGGCGTCGAGCCTCGCCGATGCGCTGGAGTTGGGAGAGATCGTGGCAGAGAGCGGCAGGCTGTTTGCCCTGACGCATACCTATAGCGGCTACCCGATGGTCCGCGAGGCCCGGGACTTCGTCGCGAGCGGCCGGCTGGGCGATTTGCGCAAGGTCCAGGTCGAGTACAACCAGGACTGGCTCATGGAACCGCTGGAACGCCAGGGCAACAAGCAAGCCGAATGGCGCACCGATCCCGCGCGTTCCGGCATCAGTTGCTGCGTTGGCGACATCGGCACCCACGCCAAGCATCTCGTCGAATTCGTGACGGGCCGGAAGGTGCAGGCGGTATGCGCGGAACTGACGAGTTTTGTCGAAGGCCGGCGGCTCGACGACGACGCCAGCATGCTGTTGCGCTTAGAAGGCGGCGCCAGGGGCACGCTCGTTTGCTCGCAGATCGCCTGCGGCGAAGAGAACGGGCTCAACATTCGCCTTTACGGCAGCAAGGCGGGAATCGAGTGGCATCAGATGGAGCCGAACACCTTGCAGGTGAAGCCGGCCGGCAAAGGCTGGGAGCGGTTCCGGACCGGCGCCGGATACCTTGGCGAAGCGGCCGCGCGGGCGACAAGGACGCCGGCGGGCCATCCCGAGGGTTACCTCGAAGCGTTTGCGAACATCTACCGCGATTTCATGGCCGATGTGCGGCGCGTCGCCGCGGGCGAGGCGGCGCTATGCGATTATCCCGGAATCGAGGGCGGCATCCGCGGCATGCGCTTCGTGCAGGCGGCCGTCGAGAGTTCCGAAAGAGGAGCGAGTTGGGTGGAAATATGAGTGGGTTGAGGGAGGTCGAAATGATGTTTCGGACAGCTTTCCTGATTGTGTGTCTTGTTTTCGCCTTACCGGCATCCGGCGCGGAAGATCCTGGCCGGGTGCTCTTCACTTATGGCGGCTGGGAAGGTCACGAACCCGAATCCTATCGCGACTTGCTGGTGCCCTGGTTACAGGGTGAAGGATTCGAAGTGATCGTCGCGGATTCGCTCGAACCCTACGCCGACGCCGAACTGATGCAGAGCATCGACCTCGTCGTGCAGATCTGGACAATGGGCACGATCACCGGGGACCAGCTCAACGGTCTGCTTACGGCGGTCGAGAACGGCATGGGTATCGCCGGATGGCACGGCGGCCTCGGCGATTCGTTCCGGCTGGCGCAACGTTACGAGTACATGATCGGCGGCCAATGGGTCGAACATCCCGGCAACGACGGCATTCCCTACCGGGTCAACATCACCGATCACGAAGACCCGATCACGCGAGGCCTGGCCGATTTCGACGTCGTGTCTGAGCAGTACTACATGCACGTCGATCCGAACAACAAGGTGCTCGCGACGACGACCTTTAACGGCGACCATGACTATTGGGTCAGGGACGCGGTCATACCCGTCGTCTGGAAAAGGAAATTCGGCGAGGGCCGCGTCTTCTATACCTCGCTGGGCCACAAACCCCACGTATACGAGATTCCCGAAGCCCTGACGATCCTGCAGCGCGGCATTTTGTGGGCCAGCCGCAGCAAGTACGAAGAAACGCCGAATCTCATCTCGCCGCTGTATCCATCACGCTAGCAGCAAACTGACGGGAAGAGAGAAGCGCCCGCCTCAGGCGTGGTCGGCCCAGATCTTCTCGCCGGGCGCGTGGGAGGCACAGGGATCGTATCGGCCGGGAGTCTCTACATAGCGCATGGCTTGCATGTAGCCGATTTCAGATGTGAAGTAGCCGAGTAGCGTCAATTCCTTCATCATGCGGAAAAAGTGTGCCGGCTCCTCTGGTGATTTGTCCCGCATGTACTCGTGTTGTTCGGCATCCAGCGCCTCCAGCAATGCCTGCCTGTCCGCGGCGGTTGCCGCGGCAAAGCCGGCGCCCGAGGATTCACGGCTTGCCGAATCGATCGCTGCCAGTCCTTCGCGAAAGATCGCCTGATCCCGTTCGTAATAAGTATCCGCGACCATCAAGGCCATGAAGGCTCCGACGCCGGCCGCTTTGGCGCCCGGAGTGTCAGTTTCGGGCAGGATCGTTTCGGCGATTTCATCGAGCAGCGCGATTTCGCTGCCGCTGAACAGGACGTTCTCAGCATCTTGCGGGGCGGCGCAGGACGCGAGTATGGCCGATTGCCCCACCAGCGCTGCGCCGCCGAACAGCGTACTCACGCGGCGAATCGCCTCGCGGCGCGTCAGCGCTTCGGGAAATCCTGAATCGGTTGTCATCGTCGCAGACTCCGTCAGAGATTGCCGCGATTGAGTTCGTTAACCGCATGATCCGCCGCCCTCGCCGTCAGGGCCATATAGGTCAGCGAGGGATTCACGCAACTGGCGGATGTCATGCAGGAACCGTCCGTCACGAAAACATTTGGCGCGTCCCAGACCTGGTTCCAGCGGTTCAGCACGGACGTTGCGGGATCGTTGCCCATGCGCGCCGTGCCCATTTCGTGGATTCCCATGCCGGGTGCGTATTCGTTATCGAAAGGAGTGACGCCGGTGGCGCCGGCGGCTTCGAACATCTCCGCCGCGTCGTTCGCCATGTCGATCCGCATTTGCGTTTCGTTTTCGCCCATCGCGCAATCGATCTCAAGTACGGGCAGGCCCCATTTGTCGGTTCGCGTTTCGTCGATCCCGACCCTGTTTTCATGGAGCGGCAGCATTTCGCCGAAAGCGGTGGCGCCGATGCGCCATTCCCCCGGTTCGGACATGCGGTCCTTGAACTGTGCGCCGATGCCGAGTTCGGCCACGGCTCTTTGCCAGCCTAGACGGCTCGCACTGCCCTGGTAGCCGAATCCGCGCAGGTAGCCGCGCCGGTCACCGAACAGGTTTCTGAAGCGCGGAATGTAGAATCCGGTCGGCCGGCGGCCGAAGTAGTACTTGTCGTCCAGCGACGCATCCGGAATGACGCCTTCGGCGCCCACGCGAAAATGATGGTCCATCAGGTTGTGGCCAAGTTCGCCGCTACTGCTGCCGAGGCCGTCCGGCCAGACGTCGGTCGCCGAGCGCATGAGCAGCCAGGTCGAGTTCAGCGTCGATGCGCAGAGGAAAACGACCTTCGCATTGAACTCGGTCGTCTTTTCGGTGAGCGCGTCCATGACCCGCACGCCTGTTGCCTGTCGGCGGTCGCGGTTGTAGACGATTTCGGTAACGATGGTATCGGGCATCAGCGTCAGCCGGCCTGTCGCCATTGCCGCGGGCAGGGTCGAGGACTGGGTGCTGAAATAGGCGCCATACGGACAGCCGAGCCAGCAGGCGTTGCGGTACTGGCACGGCGCCCGCCCGGGCAAGGCTTGCGTCAGATTCGCCGGACGTCCGGGAATGATCCGGCGGCGGCCGTCGAACGAATCCCGCAGCCGGCCGGCGACCAGTTCCTCGCCGCAGTTGAGCGGCATCGGCGGCAGAAACTTGCCGTCAGGAAGTTGCGGCAGGTTCTCAATCGAACCCGAAATGCCGGCATGGGTTTCAACGTAGTCATACCATGGCGCAATGTCCCGGTAGCGTATCGGCCAGTCGACGGCGATGCCTTCCCGCGCGTTCGCCTCGAAGTCGAAATCGCTCCAGCGGTAGCTCTGGCGTCCCCACAACAGGGACCGCCCGCCGACCTGGTAGCCCCGATACCAGTCGAAACGCTTGATTTCCGTGTACGGTGAGTCACGGTCCTGCGCCCACCAGTCCAGGTTCTTTTCGTTGAGCGGATAGTCGCGCCTCAGGACCGGGTAAGCCTCTTCCATCGCGACCGTCCGTCCGCCGCGATGCGGATACTCCCACGGCGCCTTGCGCGCATTGACGTAATCCCTGATGTGTTCGACATTCTTGCCGCGCTCTAGCAAGAGCACCCGCAAGCCCTTTTCGGTGAGTTCCTTCGCGGCCCAGCCACCGGAGATGCCGGAGCCGACCACAATCGCGTCGTATTCGTTTTCGGCCACTTCATTTCCCTCGTTGCCCGTCTGCGAGTCTAGCGCCTCACAATCGGCATGACCACTATCGATCGACATCGCTATTGCATCGTCGCGGTCGTTGCAGGAAACTCCCCGGGAGCGAATCCGGCGCCCGTCGCTTCCGCGACGGATGATCGCCATCAAGGGAGCAAGGCAATGCAAAGTGCAATCGGTGCGCGCCTCAGCGCGATGATGTTTCTGCAATTCTTCATCTGGGGCGCGTGGTACGTGACGATCGGCAACTACATGGCGGCGCAGGGGATGGCGGACCTGACGCATTGGCCGTATACGGTCAATCCCGTGGCCGCGATCGTCGCGCCGTTTTTCCTGGGGCTGGTCGCGGACCGGTTTTTCGCCACAGAGAGGGTGCTCGGCGCGCTGCATATCGTCGGCGGCCTGATCATGCTGACGGTGCCCCAGGCGACCGGATCGCCCCTGCTGTTCATATTGCTGCTCCTGCTATACAACATCTGTTACATGCCGACGCTGGGGTTGGCCAACTCGCTCGCATTCCACAACATCAGGAACCAGGAGAAGCAGTTTCCGCTCATTCGCGTGTTCGGCACGATCGGCTGGATCGTCGCCGGGCTATTCATCGGATTCGTTCTCGGCCAGTTCTCGGGCGACGAATTGCCGGACCGCACCCCGCTGCCGCTGTACACCACGGCGATCGCGAGCCTGATCCTCGGCGCCTACAGTTTCACGCTGCCGCATACTCCGCCTCCCGCCGCCGGCGAGAAAGTGTCCATGAAAAGCATCGTCGGCGTCGACGCGTTCCGGCAACTGGGCAGCCGCGCGTTCTATATCTTCATCGCCTGCTCGATTCTGATCTGCATTCCCCTGGCGGCGTATTACAACTTCGCGCCGATCTTCGTCGCCAATGCGGTATACGATCAGAACGTGAGCAATGCGGTCGTCGGCCTGTTGCCAAACCCGTCGTCGTTGATGACTCTCGGCCAGATGTCCGAGGCGGCGTTCATGTTGCTGATGCCGCTGCTGTTCGCGCGTTTCGGCGTGAAGTGGATGCTGGCCATCGGCATGGCAGCGTGGATTCTGCGCTACCTGCTGTTCGCGCTCGGCGCGCCGGACGCCGTTTTCTGGATGGTGGTTACCGGCATACTGCTACACGGAATCTGCTACGACTTCTTTTTCGTCACCGGACAGATCTACGTCGACAAGAAATCGACGCCGGCCGTGCGCGGCCAGGCCCAGGGCTTTCTCGTCCTGGTGACCTACGGAGTCGGCATGTTCATCGGCGCGCAGATAGCCGGCGCACTTTTCAACGCGTTCCTGGGAGACGAATCGGTATTGACGCTGGCGCGTTGGCAGGATTTCTGGCTGCTGCCGGCCGGCTTCGCCCTGGTCGTATTCCTGCTGTTCGTGTTCACCTTTCGTGACGAGTGAAATTGAGAGGACACCTATGCCGGGCACATTTGATTCCATGCGCATGAAACTGTCGGGGCTGGCCGCGAGCCTGTTGCTGATTTCCGGATTCGTATCGGCCCAGGAATCGGTGCTGATCAGTAATGCGCGGCTTGTGATCGGCGATGGGTCGGTGATCGAGAGCGGTTCGCTGCTCATCGAGGATGGCGCGATTTCGGCGGTGGGCGATGGCGCGATCAATGCGCCGAATAGCGTTCGCGTGATCGATGGCAGTGGCAAGACCGTCATTCCGGCCCTGATCGACGGCCACGCGCATCTCGGTTACGAAGCCGCGGGCGTTTGGGGCGGCCATAACTACACGCCCGAAACCTTGCGCGAAAACCTCGAACAATACGCCTGGTACGGTTTCGCCGCCGCCTTTTCGGCAGGTTCGGACCCCGATATAATGGCGCAGGAGTTCCAGCGTACCCAGGGCGAGGCATATCCGGACGCCGCACGGCTGCTGTTCGCCGCGGGCATGGGCCCTGACGGGCAAGGGCCGAACGATACCTTCCTGACTGAAGTCGTCGAGGTCGAGGAACGCACCGGACAGACCATCCTGCGTGGCCTGACTGGCCCGGAACAGGCAGCGATGCAAGCGCGTGAAGTCGCGGACAGGGGTATCTCCTTTATCAAGATCTGGGTCGACGACCGCGGCGGCAGCCAGGCGAAGCTGGCGCCCGAGTTGTACCGGCCCCTGATCGCGGAAAGCGAAAGGCTGGGCGTAAAGGTCTTCGTGCATCATCAATTTCCCGAAGACATGCCGGATCTGCTGGAAGCCGGCGCGGCGGGTTTTCTGCATGGCAGGTTCGGCGATGCGTATACCGACGAGATTGCGCAACAAACCGCCGCGGCCGGCGCCTTCGTCATTCCTAATTTGGGCCTTGGGGAATTGCGGCGCGAGGCGATCGGCGACGATCCTTTCCTGCGGGCGGTGATGCCGGCCGAGGCGGCAAATGCGCTTGCCGGCCCGGATAGTGGAAGGCAGGCAAGCGTGACGCGCGACGCGGGCCGGGAAGCGAGTCTGAGCGCAAGCCTCGCGCGGCTGCTCGACGCCGGCGTCGATATCGTGCTGGGCACCGACGCCGGCCCATTGCCCGGACATCCTTTCGGCTATAGCGGACATCGGGAACTCGAGATCTATGTCAGGCTCGGCATGACGCCGATGCAGGCGCTGGTCGCCGCCACGAGCGCCGCCGCGCGGCATCTCGATCTGGACGATCTCGGCCTGCTGGCGCCCGGTAACAGCGCGAGCCTGGTCATCCTCTCGGCGAACCCACTGGAAGACATCCGCAATACGCGCAGCATCGAGCGGGTGTTTCTAGCAGGACGCGAGATCGACCGCGAAGCGATAGCCGCGCGTCTGTCGGCAAGTCCCTAGCAGGGAAAATTTCGAATTCGGCTCAAAACTCGCAGCCGGTTCTCGGGATCGGCATACGCAAGGTCGTTTCGAGGTCGTCGAGCAATTGGCTTGACGCTTCGATTTGCCCGGCAGCGGCAATGGCGCTCGCCTCGGCGCAGCCGAGCCATAAGCGGGTGAAGCCGGCGATTCCGGCATGCAGGCTCGGCAGGCCTTTCCGGCTGCCGGGTACGGCGCTGCTCGCTGCGCCCAATTCCACGACGTAGTCGCCGCCCACGCCTTTCCAGCCGCCTTTTGACGGCAGGAATCTGCCGATCGGATCGTCGAGATGCAAATTGAATGCGAGCGCCGCACCGGATTGCGGCAGCGAAGTGCGTTGCAGGCATCCCGCCAGGTCATTGATGCGCGCCTGCCACCAGGCTTCGGCTTCGGCGCCCTTGCGCCATTCCCCTTCCTTCGGCGTATTGTTTTCGCGCAAGGGGCGGTCGATGAAGTCCTGTAATTGCAGCCCGGCGGGCTCGATCATTTTCACCAGGTGCGCCTGGTCGCCGAATCCTTTCAGCAGGGCGAGCAATTCCCGCAATTGTTCCGGTTCGCGCCAGGCGATCTTGACCAGCACGAAAGGGCCGTTCTCGTCTTTCATTTCTCCCCAGACGAAGTGGGTCAGTTCGCCCCCGGCGTCGCGATATCCCAGGCCGAGGGGGTTTTCGGTCCAGCCCATGTCGGCCCGCACATGGGCATGGCTCTGAATGCAGACGCCGCCATGCCGCAGCGCGCGCTTGCACATGGCGCGATGCACATCCTCGCTGTCTTCGATAGTGATTCGAACCGGAATTCCCGCCCTGGCATCGACGTCCAGGTTCGAGGGGTCGAAGCTCCAGCGCAGTTCACTGGGCCCGTTGCCGAAGCCGAGGCGGGTGTAGAAGCCTTGCTCGAACATGCCCAGCGCCGAGACCATCATTCCCGCCTCGGCGTCCTGTTGCACCAGGCCCGCCGTGGCGCGCGAAGCGAGGCCGGCGCGGCGTCCGCGCGGGCTCGTGGTTACCGCCGCGACAATGCCGAGCGGAATGTCCTCGCGCAAATGGCGAATCGAGGCAGGACTCGAAATCGTCACGCATTCCGCATCGCCGTCGAGCTCCCCCACCAGCGCCCTAGAGCCGCCAAGCATGCCGCGCAAGTGAGCGGCGTCGTTTTCGTCGCCACGGTCGATCCAGCGGGTTTCCTCCCAGATGCGGATGACCGCCTTCTCGTCCTTCTCGCTGTCGTAAGGCCGAATTATCGTGTTTGTCATCTACTCATTCTCCGACCTACCAATTCCATCTCCAGCTCGGAAACGCCCGCTCCGGCAGCCGTATCCGGCCATGACGCGATTGCCGCCCGTACCTGTTCGGCGCATCGGGCAACCGAAGTCTTGCTCAGGCCAAACACCTTTCCCAGCCTCACAACCTCGGCAGCTTCCGGCGGGTTCGGCTGATATCCGAACCCGGCAGCATGATACTCGCCCAAGACAAGCGAAGGAACCAGATCATAAGCGGGGGACAGGCGATAGCCCTCGCCCTGATGAATCAGGCTGAAGTTGCGCTCATGGTCGTCGGTATTGTTGATGCCGCGGTTGAACAGCATCAGCTTGAGTAACTGTTCGAAATCCGTTTCCGGATCGACCGAGTAACGCGACAACAGGTTATGAATATCGTCGTATCGAAAAGATTGCCCCGGGTCTTGTTGCGTATTCGGATCCTTCAGCAGACCGTTCACGGAAATAAGGTGATTGCGGCTCCCGTCCGGTCCAATGTCGAACCGGTCGAGCAGCAGGGCCTCCCGTCCGTTTATCCCGCTCTCGACCCTGCCGCCTGCCGCATCAATGCCTGCCGCCGCGGCCATCCTGAGGCAGGCCAGTTCAATCCGGGCATGGTTGAACCGGTCGGCGTCTCGATTGAACTTCGCCAGATAACAGCCGTTGTTGTCGTAAAACAATGCCTTTGGTCTGGCGCCGCCGACGCCTCCGCTGCCTCCGTTTCCCAGGTAGGCCAGTTCGAACTGTTCCACACTGTTCGGCACGAAGCTGTCGTCGTCTATTCGCCGGGATAATTCTTCGGCTCTGGCCAAGTCATCGAGAGGATAGCCGCGGGCGAAATCCGGCGCCTGACCTTCCGGAATCAATTGCAGACACCCGATCCTGCTTGCGCCCATCAAACCCAGCATTTCAATCGCACTGTTCGCGTTCAGCCGCTTTCGGTTCTTCGCCTGCGCGAATCGGGCCAGCACCTTGCGCCCCCAGACGTCGGGCAGGTAGTCGTCAATCAGGGCCGGCGCTCCGTGCAGACAATCGAGAGTAATTTCCGCTTGGCCGAGCGGCAGTTGCGCCGGATCCAGCGGAAAGGACGCGGGTAGCGCAGACCAGGAAGGATCGTAACGGAACGCGAAACGCGTCAGCCGGCCATCGGTCTCTTCCAATACGCATTCGGCCGCCTTGCGGACTCCCGCCATCGGCGGATTCAGGTAGATATCGTAGCGGGCGCGCTCAATCATCAAACAGGCTCCGCGGCAAGCGCAGCAGTTGCTCGAATTCCCGCTCCAGGCCCAGCAATCTGCTGGCCCGGTAGTACTTCTCCATGGAAACCGAGAGGTCGCCTTGTTCCATCTTTTGCAGTGTGGCGCGGCTCACGCCGATACGAAGCGCAAAGCGCGCCAAGTTGTCCGCGGGGAAGCGGCGCTTGCGGGAATCCTTCAGATTCCGGCCGAGCTGTGCAAGCTTCATGCGCAATATATTTACTAAAATATTGGTAAATATATCGAAAAAAGGCCAAATAGACAATTATTCTGGTATTTTTTCCTTCAGTTGACGCATTTCAGGGCCGGGCGCGAATGCTGGTTCCAGGCTCAATTGGGCCGAAATGTTATTCCGCAAATCCACGCTCCGCCCAGCACGAGCGCCACGATTCCCGTATTGGCCGGAGACAGCGGATTGCCGTCGATGCCGAACAGGGCGGTGAAACTGATGCCCAATCCCACCAGCGCCGCCCCGGGCAACTGGCGCCAGAGCGAAGGCGCCGGCGCATCGGCCGGCCGCGACATTCTTTCCAGCGGCGACAGACCGATCGCGGCGGGCAGGAGCAGCAGGGCGGGGATCGCGACCCAGGGAATGCGAATCCACCACCAGCCTGCGCTGCCCGGTTCCATGCCCAGGCCGAGGCCGCCGGCGAGCCAGGAAGCGCCGAGCAACAGCAGCAGAATGCTCATGTGCCAGAGATAAAGCGTCATGATCATGCTGTTGATCAGGACCGTGGCGGCCCAGAAGCGCAGGTTTTCGAGCAGGCGCCGCATGGGTCGCTCGACGGCGAGCAGCACGCCGAACTGAACCATTCCCAGCATCGCCAGCGTCAACTTGGGCGGCAGCGAATTGCTCGGGCCTTCCCCCGGCGATCCCGCCATGGCTATCGGATACGGACCCCAGACCACGGCCAGCGCCAGCGCGATCAATGCGGCCGCTGCGATCGCCAGCAGCACCGGAGGACTGCCTTGGCGGCCGTCGCGCCAGGCGAATCCGAGATGATGCACAGCCAGCCAGATCCAGAAGTAATTACTCCAGCCGGGCAATTGCCAGTCGAACCCGAAAAACGCGATATCGGTCGCTGCGGCCAGTGCCAGGTATGCCAGCAGGGACCAGTATCCCCAGCGCCGCCAGGCGGCATGGCTCGGCGGCGCCAGGATCACGATCATGGTGTAGATGGCGAGGAACCAGGTAGGCAGCAGCGCCGTGCGCGTGATGAATTGAATCGATTCCGAGCTCGTGCCTCCCGCAAACAGCAGAACCGCGATCACGGCCCAGACGAGCACGAGCAGCAACATCGGCCGCAGCAGCCGATGCAGGCGCGTGGCGAGCCATGCGCCATAACCGATTCCCCTTGCCGCCGCCGACTCCAGCGAAACCGCGTTGGCGTAGCCGCCGACCATGAAGAAAACCGGCATCACCTGGAAGAGCCAGGTAAGCCATTCGGTCCACGGCACGATTTCCAGGGCCAGCATCGGCGCATAGCTGCCGGTTTGCGGATCGACAAAGGCGCCGGTGATCAGCCAGTGGCCCGAAATGACGAACAGGATGGAAAACGCCCGCAGAAAATCGACGTATCGATTTCTTTCCGCGGGCGTGTTGGCTGCCAGTTCGAGCGTTTGACTCCAGATTTTCAATCGCGCAGGCCGAAGGTGAAGACCACGTTACCCGACGCGATGGTGACAAACTGCTCGCCGTCCACCTCGAAGGTCATGGGCGCGGCATGGACTCTGCGGCTAAGCGACACGTTCCACAACTCCTCGCCGGTTTCGGCGTCGAGGGCGTAGAAAAAGCCGTCGGCGCTGCCGCTGAACAGCAAGCCGCCGGCCGTGGTCGTAATGCCCGCCGAAGACCTCGGCATGATCGGAAATTCCCAGACGATATCGATCGTGGTCGGATCGATCGCGCGAATGGAACTGTAGAAGGCGTCCATGGGCTGGGTATAACGTCCGCCGCCGCCGGTGTAGCGTTCGCCTTCCTCGTAGTCTTCGTCGCGCTTGAAGAACTCCTGTTCGCCGTCGAAGGAAGTGACGTAGAAGAGGCCGGTGTCCGGACTGTAGGCCGGCGAATACCAGTTGGTGGCGCCGACGATCGGCGGCGAAACCATCACGCCTTCGTAGGTTGGCGCCATGCCGGGCACGCGGATCGGCCGTCCGTTCGGGTCGAGTCCGGAAGCCCAGGTCACGGAGGCGAAGGTATCGCCGTCGAGAAATTCGCCGGTGGCGCGGTCGAGGTTGTAGAAGAAGCCGTTGCGATTGGCCCAGAGCATCAGTTCCCGCATCTCTCCGCCGTACTCGATGTCGGCGAGGATGGGAATCTGGATCGCGTCGTAGTCGTGCACGTCGTGGGGCGTGAACTGGAAATGCCATTCGATCTCGCCGGTGTCGCCGTTGAGCGCGAGCACCGAATCCGAATAGAGGTTGTCCCCCAGTCGCACGTCGCCATTCCAGTCCGGGCCCGGATTGCCGGTGCCCCAATAGATCTGGTTCAGTTCGGCGTCGTAGGAGCCGGTGATCCAGGTGGCTGAGCCTCCGTACCGCCAGGAATCGCCCAGCCAGGTGTCGTTGCCGAACTCGCCCGGGCCGGGAATCGTGTAGGTGCGCCAGATCAGTTCGCCGGTTTCCGGATCGTAGGCGTCGATGAAGCCGCGGATGCCGAATTCGCCGCCGGCGATGCCGGTGACGACCTTGTCCTTGACGATCAGCGGGGCGGCGGTCTTGCTGTAGCCGGAAGAGTATTCGGCGACTTCGGTATTCCACAGCAGGTTTCCGGTGCGCGCGTCGATCGCCACCAGGTGGGCGTCGAGAGTGCTCATGAAAAGGGTTTCGCCGAGAATCGCGACGCCGCGGTTGTTGCGGCCGCAGCAGATGCGCAGGTCTTCGGGCAAGTCATGGTCGTAGCGCCAGTAGACGCCGCCGGTGCGAGCGTCCACCGCGGTGACGTTGCTCGGCGCCTCGGTGATGAACATGATGCCGTCGACTACCAGCGGCACGGTTTCGGCGCGGTCGATCACCGGAATCTGGTACGCCCATTTCATTTCCAGTTCGGTGACGTTTTCGGTATTGATCTGGTCGAGCCGGCTGTAGCGCTTGCTGTCGAGCGTGCCGGAATACATCAGCCAGTTCTCCGGCTCGTCGGCCGCGTTGACGAGCCGCTCCCAGGTGATGGGCGTGAAAGCCGGCGTGATGACGGTCTGGAATTGCTGTTCCTGGGCCTGGACGAGCGCGCCGGAAAGCAGAATCGCAAATAACAGGGAAAGGCGTTTCATGGTCAGATTTCCTCCCGTCGCAAGGAGAACAGGTACGCCACGAGGTCGTCCAGTTCGCTTTCCGACAATGATTGGGCATAACTCGGCATGGTGGATTCTTCGATGCGCTCGTAGGACTGCAGGTCGTCCTTGTGGAAGGACCACAGGTTTTCGTCGTCGTCCATGATGCGCAGCGAGAAGCTGTCCTCGCTCATGCGATAGCCTTCCCTGGTCACGCCGTCGGGTCCGGTGATACGCAATCTCCACCAGCGCGGCGCGACGTCTTCCTGGGGATTGATCATGTCCGCCAGCAGGTCATCGGGCGAGCGATTCTCGCCAATGCGGGACAGATCGGGTCCGAAACGCGCGCCGCGGCCGCTTACCATGTGGCAGTCGGCGCAGTCGCTGCCGCTCCAGAACAGATCGCTGCCCGATTCGGCGTCACCCGCGAGCACCACCGAACCCGGGTCGTAACGCAGCGAATCGAGATAGGCCACCAACTGCCAGACCTGCGGGTCCGGCACATTCTCCGGCACCGGCAGCATTGCCGTGCCAGGAATGCCGTCGCGAATAATGTTGAAGATGGCGACGTCGGTGCTGCCCCGAGTTAGCCGGCCGGTCAGATCCGGCCCCCCGGCTTCGTCGTTCCCGGTGGCGTCAAAGCCGTGGCAGCGCCCGCATTGCCGTTCGAAATACCGTTCGCCCAGCCGAATGTCGACCAACGTGTCGTACAGATTGCCGGCGTCTTCGGCCAGTGCGCGGGGGATCAGCAACATCGAAAGCGCACAGGCGGCGCCCGCCAGCAACCACCCGCCGTGGAATCCCGAAAGCTTGCTCATGGCGACTCCTCGTGAAAATGCGGGGGTTAGTGTATCACCGACTCTTCAGGTTGCAATTGGCGAAAAAGTTGTTGAATACGATGGATCGTATCGGATTGCGCATTCGGACGGTTCAGACGATATGCCCCACCCAGCGGCCGGCGAGGACTACGCCGGCCCAGAGGAAGAGGGAGAGGCTGCCGATGATTTTCAGTTGGAGTGGAGTCGCGGTCATGTGTTCCGCGCCGTCGAGGTGGCGGTAGATGCGGAAATGGAACCAGGCCATGTTGGCGCCGGCGAGGACGAGCAGGATCATCTTCCACTGGAAAGCGGGATTGAGGACGTGGGAGGCGGCGCGGGTGATGAACATGCCGAGGCCGGTGACGGTGGCGATCGCGAAGGCGCCCCAGGTCCAGGGGATCAGTTCCCGGGACAGGTCGCGGATCGGGTAGCGCATGGCGGCGAGGCCGAGCAGGCGCAGGTCGACGAAAAGGATCGAGCCGACGACCATGGCGATGGCGATGACGTGGATCGATTCGATGAAAGGAAACAGCCAGGTGCCGCCGATTTCCCAGCTCAGCGGCCAGTTCTCTATCTCGATCCAGAATGGGTCTCGCAGGAAATCGGAAAGCATCGGTTCGCTCTCATGCCGGGAAATAGATGTATTCGGCGTAGGCGATCCAGCGTCCCGCCATGGCGACCATGATCCACAGGCCCAGGGAAAGCAGTGCCGCCGCCTTGACTTTTAGCGACGCCGCGCCGTTGGCGTTGACGAAATCCTGTTGCCGGCTCCACCAGTGGATCAGCACAGTCACCAGGATCGCCGAAAGCAGAAAGCTCGCCTTCCAGCCGAATATAGGGTTATTGAAATAGCGCAGGGGCCGGGCGAAAACGAAAAACGAGCCCGAAAACAGGTTCGAGGCCAGCGCGCACCACAGCCAGGGCATTACGCGGCGCGCCATTTCCGGTAATTGCTGGGACGGCACGGCGAGCCCGAGGATGCGCAGGTCGAGCATGACGATGGAGCCCATCACGACGGCGATGCCGAGGATGTGCACGCTCTGGATGATCGGCGGAAAGCCGGGGATGTTGCTCAAAGCCCATAACGCCCAGGCCTGCGGCATCGAGCCGTCGAGAAACTGGCCTGTGTCGGTCATGAACTCCGGCAACCGGCTGCTCTCCTTCAGTCCGCCGCCGGCTCGTCGGTGACCGCCCCGGCCGAGGCGGAAGCGACGACCGCCGCGTATTTGGCTAGCACCCCGCGCGTGTAACGCGGTGCGGGGCGTTGCCATTGCGCCAGGCGTAATTCGATTTCAGCGGCGTCCAGATCGAGATTTACCGTGTGGTTCCGGGCGTCGATCGTAATCGGATCTCCGTCGCGCACGATGGCCAGGGGGCCGCCCGAGAATGCTTCGGGCGTGATATGGCCGACCACGAAGCCATGGGAGCCGCCGGAGAATCTGCCGTCGGTGATCAGCGCAACGTCGGCGCCGAGGCCCTTGCCCATGATCGCCGAAGTGGGGGAAAGCATTTCGCGCATGCCCGGCGCGCCGCGCGGACCTTCGAAACGAATGACGACGACATCGCCCTTGACGACCTCGCCGGCGAGAATGCCTTTCAGACTTTCTTCCTCGGAATCGTACACTCGCGCCCGGCCGGAGAAGCGGTCGCCTTGCTTGCCGGTGAGCTTGGCCACGGCGCCTTCGGGGGCGAGATTACCGCGCAGTACGACGAGATGGGATTCAGGTTTGATGGGATCGGCCAGGTCCCGCACGATCTGCTGATCCGCCGGATAGTCCTCGACTTCAGCCAGATTCTCGGCCAGGGTGCGGCCGGTTACGGTCATGCATGAACCGTCGAGCATTCCGGCATCGAGCATGCGCTTCATCAGCGGCTGGATGCCGCCGATGGCGATCAGTTCCGACATCAGGTAGTTGCCGCTCGGGCGCAGGTCGGCCAGCACCGGCGCCGCGCGGCCGATGCGGCTGAAATCGTCGAGTTCGAGCCTGACGCCGATGGTATGGGCCATGGCGAGCAGATGCAGTACCGCATTGGTCGAACCGCCGAGCGCGATCACGACCTTGATGGCGTTCTCGAAGGCGGCCCGGGTCATGATGTCGGAAGGTTTGATGTCCTTTTCGATCAGATTCATGATCGCCGCCCCGGCACGTTCGCAATCGTTCCGCTTCGCATCCGAGATCGCATCCTGGGCCGAACTGTTGGGCAGGCTCATGCCGAGGGCTTCGATGGCGGAAGCCATGGTGTTGGCGGTATACATGCCGCCGCAGGAGCCCGGGCCGGGTATGGCGGTATCCTCGATCTGTTTCAGTTCGATATCCGACACTTTGCCCGCGGCGTGGCCGCCGACGGCCTCGAACACCGAGACCACGTCGGTGCGGCCGGGGCCGGGCTGGATCGCGCCGCCGTAGACGAATATGGCCGGACGGTTCAGCCGCGCCATGCCCATCACCAGGCCGGGCATGTTCTTGTCGCAGCCGCCGATGCCGATGATGCCGTCATGCCCCATGCAGCCCGAGACTGTCTCAACGCTGTCGGCGATCACCTCGCGGGAGACCAGCGAATACTTCATGCCCTCGGTGCCCATGGAAATGCCGTCGGAAACGGTGATCACGTTGTAGATCACGCCCTTGCCCCCGGCGGCGTCGGAAGCGCGATTGGCCGTCTCTGCCAGCTTGTCGATATGCATGTTGCAAGGCGTCACCATGCTCCAGGTCGAAGCGATGCCGACCTGTGGCTTGGCGAAATCCTCGTCGGTAAAGCCCACCGCGCGCAACATGGCGCGGCTCGGCGCCTGCTCGACGCCGTCTGTCACAATGCTGGAATGTTTGCGCAAGTCCCTGTCCGTCATGAAGATTCCCGAAGCTGTACGAAGGCGCGTATTTTTGTGGAGTTCAGGCGCAAACTCAAGTGTCCGCGCCGATTTTTTGTGTATCATGCCTGAAACTCGCGGTTTGGCGAATGTAAGCCGCGATACGAGAATCGGCCGCTTCAAAGACCACGAGGAGAAAACCGATGAAAAAAATCTGGAATAGCGCTTTCGCGCTGCTGATACTGACCATGTCCTGGCAACAAGCGCTGGCCCAGGAGGCCGCGTCGAGTCTCAACGGCATCTGGCTGAATACGGATTCGGATACTTTGGCGTTCCTCACCATTATCCACAAGGACAATGGACAGTTGGCCATAATCGGCACGAGCTATGTCAACCTCGTGCTGGTCGAAGGCTTGCTGTCCGGGGCATCGCTGGGTCAGGCGGACCCGGCCGCGCTGGGTGAAAACGTCGGTACGGCGATGAGCTATCCGGACGCTTACTACAACGCGGATTTAAGCTTCAATCTGCACCGGCCGTCGGCGGACGAACTATTGATCGAATTAACCAGTTGCAGCGTTCCCGAAGGAAACGCCGCTTCTTGCGAACTGATTCAAGAGCAGAGCGGTTTTACATTGAACGTTCGTGTTCGCCACACCAGGGCGTTCTGACGGGACAACTGAAAGAATTGGGGAGTTGAAAATGCGATATAGCGAATGGATGAGGATTTTCGGGCTTGCCTTGCTCGCCGGACTGCCGCTGGCGTCCGCGTTCGCGCAGGAGGTGGAATCGGAGGCGCTCGAAGCCGTCGATTACGGCGATATCGACAATTGGCTCTGCCACCCCGGCAACACGCTCGATGTCTGCGGCCACGACGTCAGCGCGACCATCGTCAATGCCGACGGTTCGGTCGAACTCGAAGCCTGGACCGCCGATCCGGACCCGGGCATAGACTGTTTCTACGTCTATCCGACGACTTCGCTCGACGAGGACACCTGGGCCGACCTCCATCCGGGCCGGCACGAGGAAGTCATCACCGCGTTCACCCAGTTCGCGCGCTTCAAGTCGGTCTGCCGCGCGTTCGCGCCGGTGTACCGCCAGATCACGATTCCCGGCCTGCTCATGAACGCCGGCAATCTCGCCAACAACGACCAGCGCAATTACATCGACGTAGCCAACGCGTTCAACCACTACCTGGAAAACCACAACGACGGCCGTGGCTTCGTACTCGTCGGCCATTCCCAGGGCACCAGCCTGCTGATCGAACTGATCCGCAACGAAATCGACGGCCGGCCGCTGCAGGACCAGCTCGTTTCGGCGATTCTCGCGGGCAATTCCGTGGTCGTGCCGAAAGGTGAAGTCGCCGGCGGCAGCTTCAGCGAAGTGCCGCTATGCGAGTCCGCCGGCCAGGCCGGCTGCGTAATCAGTTACGCAACTTATCGCGACAATATTCCGCCTGGCGGCGAAGGTCTCTTCCTGTTCGGCCGCGCGCCGAACGAGGATTCCGAGGTGGCCTGTTTCAACCCGGCGAATCCGGGCGGGGAAGGGGAGCTCGACGCCTATCTTTCCAACATCGGAGAAATTTTCCAGGGCGTGGCGCCGATGCCCGTCTGGAGTTCGGCCGCACCCGGGATTTCGACGCCCTTCGTGAAAGTGCCGGGCCTGCTCAGCGCGCGCTGCGTCAACGACGGTACCTATCATTACCTGGAGGTAAGCATAGCCGCCGACCCGGCGGATCCGCGCACCGACGATATTCGCGGCGATGTCCTGATCGACGGTCAGATCAATGCGCCCTGGGGGTTGCATCTGATCGACATGACACTGGCCATGGGCAACCTGGTCGATATCGTCCGGATGCAGGCCGAGGCTTACGCCGGGCGTTGAATCAGTCTACTTCCAGGACCTTGAGGGTGTTGGTTCCGCCCTGGACGTCCTCCAGGTCGCCTTTCGAGAGAATGACCACGTCGCCGTGGGCGACCGCACCGATCTGCACGAGAAATTCGACCACCGCCTCGTTTACGAGCGCGTAGTCGTAACTGTTCGTCTCGAACAACCGGGGATGAACGCCCCGGTACAGAGCGGCTCGCGACAGCGTGCGCGGGTTATTGCCGAGGGCGTAGATCGGCAGCCTTGAGCGGCTGCGCGACATCAGCTTGGGCGTATTGCCGCTCGAGGTGAGACAGGCCACCGCGCGCACGTCCGCCAGGTGTTCGGCCACGGTCATCGCGGCCAGGGCGATCGATTCGTCGATGGCCTCGCAGTCGTGATCGAGACTGGTCTGCGGCGCGGCGAAAGGCGTCGATTCGGCGCCCAGTATCACACGCACCATGGCTTGCACCGTTTCCACCGGGTACTTGCCCGTGGCGGTTTCCGCGGACAGCATCACCGCGTCGGTTCCGTCGAGCACGGCATTCGAGACATCCATGATCTCGGCGCGGGTAGGGTGGGCGTTCTCGACCATGGATTCCATCATCTGCGTCGCGGTGATCACGCAGCGGTTCAATTCACGCGACCGCTTGATGATGTGTTTCTGCATTCCCATCAGCGCCGCTTCGCCGATCTCGATCGCCAGGTCGCCGCGGGCCACCATCACCGCATCGCTGGCCTTGATGATCGCGTCCATATTGGCGTCCGATGCGACCGCCTCGGCCTTTTCGATCTTGGCTACGATGGCGCAGGCGGAGCCTCGTTCCTCGACAAGTTTCCGCGCGGTTTTCAGATCGTCGGCCGAACTCGTGAAGGATATGGCCAGGTAGTCCACGCCCTGGTCGCAGGCGAACTTGAGGTCTTCTATATCCCTGGCCGTGGGAGTGGCGGCATACAGTCCTCCGCCGCGCAAGTTGATGCCCTTGCCCGCCCGCACTTCGCCGCCCGTGGCGACCACGCAATTCACGCGGGAACCCTTAACGTCGATCACTTCGAGTTCAAGTGATTCGTCTCCGAGGAGCAGCACGTCTTCGGGACTGACCTGTTCGGCCAGCGCCGTGAATTTGGTCGAGACTTCCCCGCGATTTCCGCCGTCGTCAGGCAGCGCCGGATCGATGGAAAACTTGTCTCCAGGGGCCAGTTCGAATGGTTCCGAGGCAAATCCGCCGATGCGGATCTTGGGTCCCTGCAGGTCGGCGAGAATGGCAACATGGCGGCCGGTCCCGCTTGCGGCGGAACGAATGTTGGCGATTCTGGCGGCATGCTCCTCATGGGCGCCATAGGAGAAATTCAGCCGAAACACGTCCACGCCCGCATTGATCAGTTCCTTGATTTTCGGGTCGCTCGCGGGTCCCAGGGTGGCGACGATCTTGGTGGATCTGGGAATCGGCGGATTTTCGGTTTCGGTGCTCACGTAAACGTCCTGTAGAAAATTCTTCTGGATTTCGCGGCGCGCAATGATACCAGCAAGTTGAGACAAAAAAGGCGATAATGACGACGCTTATGGCAACGTACTATACCTATACGGACAGCCCCATCGGCAGCCTGCTGCTGGCCGGAGACGGGGATAATCTGCATACGCTGGGATTCCCCGGCGGCAAGATGCAACGCCGCCACGAACCCGGCTGGATCGAGGACGCAGCCCCGTTCGCACAGGCAATCGAACAATTGCGCGCCTACTTTGCCGGCGAACTCGAACGGTTCGATCTACCCCTGGCGCCGGCGGGAACCGAGTTTCAGCGCAAGGTCTGGGCGGCCCTGCAGGACATTCCCTACGGCGAGACGCGCAGCTATGGAGAACTTGCCAGGCAAGTCGGCAACGGCAAGGCCTCGCGGGCTGTCGGCGCCGCCAACGGCCGGAATCCGATTCCCGTCATCATCCCCTGTCATCGGGTCGTCGGCAGCGACGGCAGCCTGACCGGATTTGGCGGTGGCCTCGAAACCAAGCGGCGCCTGCTCGATCTGGAACTGACAACTCTTGTTAAGTAGCCAACAGAACATCATTTCCCGGGTCGCGGGCTGGCTTGATGACGGCAAGCCGGTCTGGCTTTCCACCATCCTCAAGACCTGGGGCTCTTCGCCGCGCCCGCCGGGCTCGATGCTCGCCTGCACCCTGGACGGCGAACTGGCAGGGTCGATTTCCGGCGGCTGTATCGAAGAGGATTTCCTCGAACAATTGCAGAACGGCAGCCTGAAATCGCAATACGACGAGCAGGGCAAGCCGTTCCGGATCCGGTACGGCATCAGCGCGGAGGAACAGGCGCGGCTGAAACTGCCTTGCGGCGGGCAATTGCACGTATTGCTCGAATATCTCGATTCAGACGATGCCAATCGGCAGGTTTTTTCGCGACTGGCGGGCGACCTCGACGCCCATCGCAAGGTCTGCCGGGTGGTCGATCTGCGCGACGGCAAGGTCAGTGCGCGAAGCGGCAGCGAGGAAGCGGCCGTGATGATCGACGAAGACGCCATGGTGCACAGCCTGAGCCCGATGTACCGGCTGTTGCTGCTCGGCGCCGGCGATGTCGCGCGTTATGTCTCGGAGATGGCGCTGGCGCTCGAATACGATGTGACCTTGTGCGACCCGCGCCCGAAATATCTCGACAACTGGCATGTCGACGGCGTGGAGACGACCTCGCGCCTGCCAGACGACGTGGTTAGGGAACGGTTCAGCAATCCCTATGCCGGCGTCATCGCCCTGGCCCACGATCCGCGAGTCGACGACATGGCCCTGATGGAGGCATTGAAAACCGATGCCTTCTATGTCGGCGCCATGGGTTCGGAGCGCACTTCCGCGGCGCGGCGCAAGCGTCTGCCCGAACTTGGGTTAAGCGAAGAGGAAATCGGCCGGCTGCATGCGCCGATCGGTTTTCAGATCCATTCCAAGACGCCGGCGGAAATCGCCATTTCCATCATGGCTGAAGTAACCGCCGTGCGTCATCAGGGAAAGGACGCCTCCTAAGCCAGCACCTGCCTGAACACGTCCATCGCGATCGCCATTTCCTCGCGGTTGCCGAGGGAAATGCGCGAATGGGTCTGTTCCAGCGGCGAGAAGTCGCGGCCTACCAGCACGTTGTGCTCAAGGCAGGCAGAGCGGAATTCCGCCGCCGGCATTCGCAGGTTGACGAAGATGTGATTCGTGTTGGAATCGGGCGCCTCGTAACCGAGATCGCGGAAAAAGCCGATGACCTCGTCGCGGATTTCGGCGTTTTCCTGCACTTCCCAGGCCATGTGCTCCTTGTCCTCCATTGCGGTCAGCGCAGCGACGGCGCCGAGCATGTTGACGTCGCCCATGCCCCAGGCGTTGCGGATCTTTTGCAGGGTCTGCGGTTGGGCGACGGCGAAGCCGATGCGCATGCCGGCCAGCCCGTGCGCCTTCGAGAACGACCTGGTGATGAACACGTTCTCGAATTCCAGCGCCAGCGGAATCGCGGTTTCCATGGCGCCCGGCCTTGCGTAATAGATGTACGCCTCGTCGATGTGGATGTAGGTGTCCGGATTCTCTTCCATCACGCGGCGGACGAAGGCTTCGACTTCTCCCGGCCCCCGCACGGTGCCCGTGGGATTGTTGGGGTTGCATAAATACAGCAGGCCGGCGCCGCGGGCGTTGTCCGCAAGCTGATCGAGATCGATGCCCAGGTTGCGGTCGAGCGGCAGTTCCACCGTGCGCGCTCCGATCTGCCGGGCAGTGCTGAGGCTTGTCGTATAGGTCGGCAGGGGAGTGACGAAAGCCTTTTCGGCATCGCAGAAGGCGCGAGCCGAGCCTTGCAGCAATGGCGTGGAACCGGTCGCCAGTTGAATGTTCTCCCGCTCAACGCCGTAGTAATCGGCCAGGCCTTGTTGCAGTTCGCCGACATGGTCGGGAGCGTAGCCGCGGCCGACGCGTTTGGTCGTATGGGCGTGGATCGCTTCCATGGTCTTCGGTCCGGGTCCGCGCGCGCTTTCGTTCTGATTGAGTTGAATGATGCCGTTGTCGAATACGCCCGTGGCCATGGCTTCACGGGTCTGGGCGTAGGTTTTTCTGCCCAGCAGGGCGCTTCCGGACATCGCGCCGACCGCGGCGCCGATAGCGATGGTTCCAAATCCACGTCGAGTAGTTTTCATTCATTCCTCCCGCGGCCCGGTCAGGGCATTCTGGTGAGATCGGTGGTTGAAAGCCGCATCATAACGCCGGATTGCGCGAAGCGCCAAGCAAATCACTTGGAATCTCGCGTCGATGTGCCGAATCGACGATCTTTTCATTGATTTAGCTTCGCGCCTGTTTTATAAACTTTAGCTTCAATACGGAATGAGGGGCGCCGCATGTCCAACGTCTACAGATTCGACCGCAGATCTTTCCTGAAACAGGCCGGCATTGCCGCGGTGGCCGGTTCATTGGGAACAGCCACCAGCATCCAGGCCCAGGAGAATGGCGCGAGCCGCTCCTCCGGTTCGGGCTACAACTTCGATGAAATCTACAACCGCATCGGAACCGACTGCAGCAAGTGGGACGGCCAGATCGAGCGCTGGGGCGAACAACTGAAGATTCCCATGGGCGTCGCCGACATGGATTTCCGCGTTGCGCCGGCCATTACCGACGCGCTGAAGAAGCGCATCGACCATGAAGTCTACGGTTACATGGCTGTCCCCGATTCCTATCGCGATTCGATCGTGAACTGGAACGAGCGCCGTTACGGCACGGTGATCGAACGCGACATGCTGCAAAGTTCGCCGGCGCTGCTGCCGGGCCTGCTCGCGGCGCTGCGCGCCTTCAATCCTCCAGGCGCCAAGGTTGTAATGCAGACTCCGGGCTATAACGGCTTCTTCTCGACCATCCGCAAGGGCTTCGTCATCGAAGAAAATCCGCTGCGCGAGGTCAACGGCGTCTACGAAATGGATTTCGACGATCTCGACCGCAAGCTCGCCCAGGACGACGTCCATACTTTTATCCTGTGCAACCCGCACAATCCGGTCGGAAATTGCTGGGACCGCGCCACGCTTACCGAACTCGGTGAACTTTGCGCGCGCCACAACGTCATCGTGCTCGCCGACGAGATTCATTGCGATTTTGTCAACGCGGGCCAGGAATACGTTCCTTACGCCAATCTCGCCGACGATCTCGTCATGAACAGCGTGACCTTCAAGTCCGCGAGCAAGTCCTTCAACCTGGCGGCGTTCAAGGACGCCTACATGTTCTCCCACAACCCGGAGTTCATGTCGCGCATCCGCGCCGTGGGCGATAACGCAACGGTCAACTCGCTCGGAATGATCGGCTCCCAGGCGGCGCTCGAGGAGGGCGACGACTGGATGGACGCCTTGCAGGTTTATCTGTCCGACAATGCGGCCTACGCGTCCGCCTTCATCAACGAGCAGATTCCGCACATGAGCTGCAACCAGCCGGAAGGCACCTACCTGGCTTGGCTCAATGTCGAGCCACTGATGGAGCGCATTGGCGCGGTCGAGACGGCCGCGGCCGAAACCGCCGCGCGCGGCCCGGACCAGGATGAAGTGACGCCCGAGATGGTTGCCGAGCGCTACCTGATCGAGACTTCGGGCGTCAAGCTCAACCCGGGTTCGGCCTATTGGGGCTCAGGCCGCATGCGCATGAACCTCGGCCTCGCCCGGCCCTTGCTCGAAGAAGCGCTCGGCCGCATCCAGGGCGCCATGCAGCAAGCCTGACCGGCGTCTCAGGGTGCGATCTGCGGCCAGGGGGCGGCGGCTTCGAGTTGCTTCGCGAGTTGCAGCAGGAGCAGGTCGCCGCCCCAGGCGGCGGTGAACATGACGCCGACGGGCAGGCCTTCGGCGGTGTGATGCAGAGGCATCGACATCGACGGCTGGCCGGTGCCGTTGTAAACGGCGGTGAAACCGCTGTATTCGCGGAAGCGCCTGACGTATTCGCGCTGGTCCTCGCCGTTCATGTCGAGCCAGCCGAGTTTTGCCGGGGTTTTGGCGAGTACGGGGGAGACGATCACGTCGACCTGCTCGTGTGCTTTGGCCATCTGTTTTTCAGCGATGCGCAACAGGTCCCGCGCAGCGAGGTAGTCCACGGCCGGAATTTCGGCGCCGCGTCCCGCCATGAAGCGGGTCGAACGTTCAAGCGGCGCCTCGTCTAGTTCAATCTTGTAATAGCGCAGGCCTCGGACGATCGAACGCCAGGTGTGCACGCAGACGAGTTGTCCCATGACTGAATTGAGCGCCTCGTAGTTGAGCGGGTGGTCGAAGGGCTCCACGACGTGGCCGAGCGACTCGCAATGCGCCGCGGCTGCCTGCACCGCTTCGACGCATTCGCCGTCGAGCGCCTCGCCCGTGGGATGGGTGTCCTGTATGCCGATTCGCAGGCGCGGGCAGGGCGTATCGAGCGCCGCGAGGAAGGATGCGGGAGATTCGGGCCGGGCGAACAGGTTCTGGTCCACGGGCAGCGTGATCAGATCGAGAAACGCGGCGCTGTCGCGCACTGTTCTCGAAACGACGTGTTCCACCGCCATGCCGCTCCAGTTCTCCGACAGCACCGTGCCCGCCTGGGTCAGCCCGCGGCTCGGCTTGAGGCCGAACAGTCCGCAGCAACTGGCCGGGATCCGTATCGAGCCGCCGCCGTCGGAAGCCTGGGCTACCGGCACGATTCCGGCCGCCACCGCCGCCGCGGCGCCGCCGCTCGAGCCGCCGGTGGAATAGTCGGTGTGCCAGGGATTTCGGGTCGGCCCGGTGGCGACGGGCTCGGTGGTCAAGGTCAGGCCGAACTCCGGTGTATTGGTCTTGCCGAGTATCGTAAGGCCGGCGGCTTCGTACAATTGCACGCCGGGGGATGAGGATCTCGCCACGTAATTCCTGAAGAGTTCGCTGCCGTAGCTTGTATGGAATCCTTTCAGGTCGCTGAGATCCTTGAGCAGGAAGGGTACGCCGGCCAGGGCACCCGATGGCTCAGGCGCCTCGTCCAGCGTCCCGGCGCGTTCGAGCCCCTGCTCGTAAAGCGGCAGATTGATCGCATTCAGTGCGGGATTGCATTGCTCCGCCCGCGCGATGGCGCGTTCGTTCAATTCGACCCGGCTGAAATCGCCGCGTTCCAGTCCTTGCGCCATGGCAAGCGCATCCATGGCGAGATAATCGTTTTCGCTTAACAAGACGGTTCTCCTTTTGCTATTCGAATCGGCGGCCGGTATACCAGCCGGCCTGCTGGACGTGTTGCGGCACTTTTTCCACCACGTCGAGTACGAGGGCGAACAAGGCCATGCGCACGAGCACGCCGTTGTCGGTCTGCCTGAAGATGGCGAGGTTGGGATGCTGGTTCAGATCTTCGTCGAGTTCGTTGGCTTCGGCGCGGGTGTCCCGGGGCAGTGGGTGCATGATCACCGTATTCGGCTGGCAATGCCGTGTATAGATCGCCTGGTTGAGCCGAAAGCGGCCCCGGTAGACGTCGGCTTCGAGCCGGCTGGCGAAGCGTTCTTCCTGGATGCGGGTGAGATAGACCGTGTCGTTGTCGTGCAGTCCCTTCGCCATGTCCTCGGTCTGGCTCACCTTGTGGCCGGCGGCGCGCAATTCCGCGACGATCTCGGGGGGCATGCGCAATTGCTTCGGCGAGATCAGGTTGAAGTTGATGTCCCGGTACAACTTGAGCAACCTGGAGAGCGAATGCACCGTGCGACCGTGTTTCAGATCGCCCACCATGCCGATGTGCATGCCGTCGATACTGCGCTGTCTGGATTCGAGTTCCTTGCGGATCGTGTAAAGGTCGAGCAAGGCCTGGGATGGATGTTCGTTGACGCCGTCGCCCCCGTTGATCACCGGCACGCGGCTCGCCTCCGCAAACTCGGCCACTGAACCGGCCCGCGGATGGCGCATGACGATGACGTCGCTATAGCCGCTGATGACTCGGGCCGTATCGTACAGCGACTCACCTTTGGTGATCGAGGAAGCTCCGATTTCGGCGGTTTCGCGCACATGTCCGCCGAGCATGTTGAAGGCGCAGCCGAAACTGACCCTGGTGCGCGTGCTGGGCTCGAAGAACATGTTGCCGAGGATGGCGCCATCGAGCGCCTTGCTGACTTGTCTTCGCTGCGCGAAAGGCTCCATACTGTCGGCCACGTCGAAAATCCGCTCGACATCCGGCCGCTGGAACTGTTGTACGCTGATGATATGGGCGCCGCGAAAATCCATGGAAGTCTTCCGGAAAGGGTGCCGGCAGGCTATTTCCGGCTGTCCGCATACTACAACATATCACCGAACATGAGCACCACGGATACCGCGGCCCGATGACGGAAAACTCGATCTACTGGTACGACTTCGAAACCTTCGGCAGCGATCCCCGCCGCTGCCGCGCGGCGCAGTTCGCGGGATTGCGCACCGACGAAAATCTCGAGCCCATCGGCGAACCACTGGTGCTCTATTGCAAGCCGGCGGGCGACTTCCTGCCGGACCCGGTGTCCTGCCTGATTACCGGCATTACGCCGCAAAAAGCGCTCGAGGCCGGCGTGAGCGAGGCCGAGTTCATCACTCGCATCAAGCAGGAATTCGGCCGGCCGGGGACCTGCATCGCCGGTTACAACAATATTCGTTTCGACGACGAACTCACCAGGCAGTTGCTCTACCGCAACTTTTTCGATCCATACGAGCACGAATGGCGCGACGGCAACTCGCGCTGGGACATCATAGACATGACGCGGCTATGCGCAGCCACGCGCCCCGAGGGCGTCAACTGGCCGCAATCGGATGAAGGCGTGACCACTTTCAGGTTGTCCGAGTTGAGCCGGGCCAACGGCCTCGAACACGAACACGCTCACGACGCCCTTTCGGACGTGCGGGCCACGATCGAGTTGGCCGGGCTGATCAGGGACCGTCAGCCGCGGCTCTACGATTATGTTTTCCAGTTGCGCCGCAAGGACAGGGTCGGCGCCCAGATCGACCTGTTCACGCGCAAGCCGATCCTGCATGTGTCGGGCAGGTATCCGGCCCGGCAGGGTTGCCTGGGGCTCGTGATTCCCGCCGGCGCGCATCCGGTGAACAAGAACGGCGTCGTCGTCTACGACCTGCGCGTCGATCCAGGACAATGGGCCGGGCTTTCGGCGCAGCAGCTCGCGGCGCACCTGTTCACCCCCCGCGACGAACTCGAAGGCGAGCGTCTCCCGCTCAAGATCGTCAGCATGAATCGCTGTCCGGTGGTGACTTCGCCCGCGGCGCTGGCGCCGGAGCGGGCAGGCCAGTTCGGCATCGATCACGAGGTCTGCCGCGACCATTGGGAGTACCTGGTTCGCAATCCCGAATTGCTGCAGCGGTTTTGCGACCTGTTCCAGGCGGACGGAGGCAGGCAGGAAAACGACCCCGACTTCATGATTTACGGCGGCTTTTTCGGCGATGACGACCGCTCGCACATGGAAACCCTGCGCGGCATCGCTCCCGCGGATCTCGGCCGTGTCGACTTTCCGTTCAAGGATCGACGTCTGCCCGAGATGCAATTCCGCTATCGGGCGCGCAACTTCCCTGAGACCCTGAAAGGGGAGGAAGACGCCAGATGGCGGGAATTCTGCCGTTCGCGGCTGGAAGAACCGGCCGCTGTCGAGCGATTCGAGCAGTCGCTGGAAAAGGTCCGCGAAAGTGATCAGCCGGAAAGCGACCGGATCGTCGCCGATCTCACCGACTACGTTGCCGGTATACGCGCCGCTGTTGCATAGCCTTGGACAAGTTCTCCCACATCAGACCCTATCGCGATCACGAGATCAGGCCGGTACTCGAACAATTGCTGGAGGACCGGGAATTCATCGACAGCATGGCCGCCTTCGCCAGCCGCAGGCTTGCGCGCTGGATTCCCGGATTACTGCGCAATCTGACCAGGCGCCGCCTGCGGCGCTGGATCGAATCGGTGCATGACGTGCAAAGCATGCAGGAGGTGGTCGAGTTCTACATGAATCGGTCGATCCGCACCACGACCTGGGGCTTGAGCCAGGACGGATTGGAGAAGTTTCAGCCCGGCAAGGCCCATGTTTTCGTCAGCAATCACCGGGACATCGTCATGGATCCGGCGTTTACCAACCTGCTGTTGCATCGCGCCGGGTTTTCCACCTTGCAAATTGGCGTCGGCGACAATCTGCTCAAGAAACCGTTCGTTGCCGACCTGATGCGCCTGAACAAGAGTTTCATCGTGCATCGATCGCTGAAAGGCCGCGAATTGCTGCTCGCGCTGCAGTTGCTTTCGGAATACATCCACCATTGCGTCGAGGATTCGGAAAATGTCTGGATCGCGCAACGGGAAGGGCGCGCCAAGGACGGCATCGATCGCACCGATCCGGCGCTGGTGAAAATGCTGGCCATGGGCAAACGAAAACTGCCGTTGTACGAAAGTCTGGCCGGCCTGCATATCGTGCCGGTGGCCATTTCCTACGAGTTCGATCCCTGCGACGAGTTCAAGGCCCGGGAGTTGCACGAGGTGCGGACCACCGGGAGTTTCACCCGAACCGCGGCGGGCGATCTGCGCCATATCGCCGCCGGCATGACCAGGTTCAAGGGCAGGGTGCATGTCGCCTTCGGCGAGGAGTTGCGTTGCGAAAACGAAGACGCGGAGGCGGTGGCCGCGGCCGTCGACCGCCAGATCATCCGGAACTATCGCTTGTACGAGACGAATTACCGGGCGCTGGAGATTCTGCTCGATGAAGGTGAACTGAATTCGCCGGCGTTGAGGCAGGCCGCCGCCGGCCGCAATGTCGATATCCGCTCCCGAGACCTGTTCGACCGGCGGCTCGCGCGAGTGGAAGGCGAGTTGCGCAAGCTCTACCTGTTCGGCTACGCGAATCCGGTGATCAGCCGGTACGAGTGCGAGGCGGGCGCGAACTGATCCGCTGGCGCAATTTCCGCAAGCGCTGCCAAAGCGCCTTGCGCGCATCCGGCATCATGGGCCCGGCGCAGGTCAGCGCAACTTCGGCTTCGCGCAGGTTTGCCGCGAGTTGTTTGTTGTCGGGCCCGCGCTTGCCGAATCCGCTGGCGAGTTGCTGCAATTGCATTTCCATGCGCAGGGCATGGTCCTCTTGCGGAGAATTCACTCCCGCGTGAATCTCGAGTTGCACGCAGTCGCGGCGCTGCTGCTGTTCGCAATCCGCCGCCCGGGATTCGAGGTCGGAAAGGGATTCCGTTTCGAGCAGTTCCTGCAGACGCGTGTTGAGTTCGCCGGCGCGATTTTCGTCCGCCGCCGGCAATTGCTCCCAGTCGTCGATATTGATCGCCTGCCGGCGTTCGACAAATGCAGCGGAATCTGCGGCGCCGAACAGGCCGGCTTCCAGTTTTTCCAGATAGTCGATTCGCGGCGCCATCCGCTCGAGCAGTTCGTCGTGATTCCGTTCCGCCGGCGGGCGGGCGCGTTCGCGCATTTTTGCCTGCTGTTCGGCGTTCTTTCGACCTTGGGCCTTGAAGATCGCCTCGCAAGCTGCGCCAAACTCCTCCCGGAAGCGCTTTTCGTCGCGAAACTCCGCGGGGCCGATCCGTTTCCATTCGGTTTGCAGTTTGCGCGCTTCCGCGGCGGCGGCCGAGCAATCCTCCTGCGCGGCAAGTTCCTTTGCCCGCTCGACGCAGGCCTGCTTGCGCGCGGTGTTTTCCGCCATCGCTTCCTTGCGCAGGTTGGTGAGCTTTTTCAGCGCCCCGTAATAACGCTTCTGCAAGGGCTTGATCTTCGATTGCTCAACCGGCGCATGATCTTTCCAGGAAGCGTTGCATTCGGAGACGAGCTGATTGAGCTTGACGATGTGGACCGGCTTTCCCTCGATCTCCGTCAACCGCACTTCCAGTTTTTCGCACAATTCGGTGCGGATCTTCAGATTCCGCGTCATGCGCTGCTTGCGTTCCCGGTAGTATTCCTTGCATGGCGCATATGCCTGATCCGACAGCTTCTTGAACTCACGCCAGAGTTTTTCGTTCTGTTCGGATCGTCCCAGGGCTTTCCACTGTTCGTGCATCGTCTGGATGCGGCGGCTTAGATCGGGTGGTGGCAGCCCGGCCTCCGGCAACTTGCCCATCTCGGCGATGAGTTCCTTTTTCTTTTCCGTGGCCGCGTAGTTGCGCCATTTGCGCATCTCCAGCAACGGACCCTTGCAGACGCCGGCTTCCTTCTGCATGGTCACGCGCAACTTTCCGGTGCATTGCTGGATGTTGCCCTGGACCCGGTCCCAAAGCGAAAGCGCCTCTTTCGAGCGCCCGGCTTCCAGCGCCTCGTTCAGGGCTTCCAGTTGGCTTCGCAGGCGTTGCTGCAATTGCTGCTGGTACTGATGATTCTTTTCCAGCAAGGCCTGCAGGGCCTGCCATTCTTCGCAAGTGGTTCCCGGTTTGCCCAGGCGCTCGAAGCTGCGCCGCAAGTCAATCAACTCCCGGCTTTGCTTGTGACTGATTCGGGCCAGTTTCTCCGCAAGTTCGACTGGAACAATCGCCGTCATGGCTGCACCCGCAATCTCCAAAGGCGAATAGGCGCCAGTGTACCAAATGTATCGAAAATACGACCTGTTTCAGACGCGGTGCTATACTTTTCGCAGCTTTCCCAGCCTGGACGGCGCGCCGCGGTGGATTCCCTCAAAAAGCAAATTCAGTCGGATTACCGGCGGATTCTCGACGCGCGCGGCTTTCGGCCCAGACAGGGCCAGCGCCGCATGATCGCCGAAATTTTCAACACTCTTGCCGAGCAGGGAGAAGAAGGGAAGGGACCCGTTTGCGTAGTGGAGGCGGGCACGGGGACCGGCAAGACCCTGGCTTACCTGCTCGCCGGCCTGCCCCTGGCGATGGAAAGGGGCCTCAAGCTCGTTATCGCCACGGTTACCGTCGCCTTGCAGGAACAACTCGTCAACAAGGACATTCCCCAGGTATTGGAAGACTCAGAGCTGCAATTCGACTACGCCCTAGCGAAAGGGCGGGGGCGTTACCTGTGCCGGCTGAAACTGGAAAATCTCCTGCGCGGCGACGACAGCCGCGCGGCCTTGCGCGACCTGTTCGACGAGGGCGCGCCGGCGGATTACGGCAAGGACCCGCAACTCTGGGAAGAGATGCGCCGGGAACTCGAAGCGGGCCGCTGGCAGGGCGACCGGGACGACTGGAAGGAGCCGCTGGCGCAGGACCGCTGGCAGCCGTTGACGGTCAGGCGGGGCGAGTGTATGGGCCCGCGTTGCCGGCTGTTTAGCAAATGCTGCTTCTATGACGCCCGCCGCGACCTCGATCAGGCCGACTGCATAATCGCCAACCAGGACCTGGTGCTTACCGACCTCGCTCTCGGAGGCGGCGCGGTGCTGCCGGCGCCGGAAGAATGCATCTATATCTTTGACGAAGCCCATCATCTGCCGGAAAAAAGCAACCGTCATTTTGCTCACTCGATCCGTGTTCGGGCCGAAGCCGACTGGCTGGAGCGATGCGAGACCATCGTCCGGCGCATGAGCGAACAGCAAGTACTCGAACCGGGCGCCGTGAAAGAACTCAATACGCTGTTGCCGGAGTTGAGAAGCCGACTGCAGATGGCCTGGCTGCTGCTGCAGGATATCAGGCAGCCGGACGGCGACAGTTATCGCGACCGCGTGACCCAGACCTTCGAACTCGGCAAGGCGCCGCCGGAATTGTGCGATTTGGCCGATCCGCTGGCGAAACTTTTCGGGCAACTTGAAGACCGGCTGGATCGTGTGCGCGCGGACCTGCGCGAACGGTCGGGAGACGAAGGCGAGGAATCAGGCGGTGACGGCGATGCTTATGTTGAGACCGGGGCCGCCGAATCCTGGTTTCCCATTGCCGGTAACCTGTATGACCGGGCCATGGCGAATCGCGCCTTGTGGGACAGTTATGCCGCCGGCAACGAGGCAGGCGCCGCGCCCCGGGCTCGCTGGCTCAGTTTTGACAAGGATGACGGGGAAGCAGATATCTCGATTTCCTCAAGTCCGGTGCTGGCGGCGGAGAACTTGCGGGAAAGCCTTTGGCAACGTTGCGCCGGAGCGGTGCTGACATCGGCTACGTTGTCGGCCCTGGGCGAGTTTTCGATGTTGAACATGCGCGCCGGGCTGCCCGAACATGCCGCCTATTTGAGCATTCCAAGTCCCTTTCCCTTCGCCGAGGCGGCAAGCCTGGAAGTGCCGAGAATGGGGTGCGAGCCGAGAGAAACGCAAAGACATACCGATTGCATCATCCGCTCGCTGCCGCGCCTGCTGGACCAGAAGGCAGGCAGCCTCATGCTGTTTTCCAGCCGCGTCCAGATGCATGACGTACTGGCGGCGCTGCCCGAAGAATGGCGCAAACGCGTACTCTGCCAGGACGACCATCAGAAGTTCGAACTATTGCGCCGGCATTGTGCGCGCATCGACAAGGGCAAGGGCAGCGTAATCTTCGGCCTGGCAAGTTTCGCCGAGGGCATCGACCTTCCGGGCAACTATTGCACGCATGTACTGATCGCGAAAATTCCCTTTCCGGTGCCGAGCGATCCGGTGGAACGGACGCTGGCGGACTGGTTCGACAAGGAACAGGGAAACTCGTTCATGAAATTGTCGCTGCCCCAGGCGGCTTTTCGCCTGAAACAGGCCTGCGGCCGCCTGCTACGCAATGAGACCGACAGCGGCCGCATAACCCTTTTCGACGAACGCATCGCGCGCAAGTTCTATGGCAAGGGGCTGCTGGAGTCGCTGCCTCCTTTCCGGCGCGAAATGTTGCAGGACGACATTTCCCTGCCGGAGCGGGCAGACGCTCAGGATTTGGTGCGGTGAGTGAATATCCAGCCGGCGGCAATGCCGAGCAGACCGAAAATCACGATCGAAAGCAGCATGTTGCCGACAAAGGGGCCGAGACCGACTCCGACCACAAGGCCGGCGGTAATGCATAGCGCGAGCGTTCCCTGTCTGGCCTGTTTCTTCGACTTTTTCGACATGATGACGCTCTCCGGACACCGTCAATTGACCTGCCGGATAGAATAAATCAAGCGGCCGGAGGAGGTAAATTGTTCCGGTTCCAATGCCAGGGAATCCACCGCCGTGGCGCCGATTCGGTCGGCGGCTTTCATGCCTTCCACCACATGACCGATCACGGTGTATTTCCCGTTCAGATGCGGCGCGTCGTCCAGGACGACGAAAAACTCCGGACCATTGTCGTCGGGCCCGCGATTCGCAAGCGCCAGCACGCCGCGGCCCAGGCCCCGTCCGGGCCGTGTGGTCTGATAGCGATAACCGAGTTGCGCGTAAGCGTCCTTGACGCTCATGTCGGTCAGCGTGGACATGATCTCGTCCTGGCGCGCCGCCACCTGCGCGTTGCCGCTGATGCCGAGGCGCCGATACAGGGGTCGCAACAGCGTTTCTTCGAGATCTTCCTCGTTCTGTACGTCAAGCAGCGGATTGAATTCGCCATTGGCGTAAAGCACGGGTTCGAGGTCGAGGCCGAGGGCGTCGGCATTGATTTCATCGCGGACGGTGGCGTATTCCCTCTCGCCCTGGTACAGCGCGGGACTGCCGGCCTGGATCAGGAATCCCGGAACCACGCGATGGAATCGCATGCCGTCGTAGTATCCCCGCGGGCCGGGGAGTACGGCCGGGTTTTCCATTTCAGGCGGTTCTGCCAGGGCGAGGAAATTCGCCACGTTCAACGGCGCTTCGCCGGGAAGCAGCTCGACGTACATCGGCCCGGATTCGGTATTGATAAGCACCAGGGGATTGGCCGGATTCTCCATCGCCGCCGCGGCCGAAACGGCGTCGGCCCTGGCCATGGCGGGACTCAACAAAAGCAATGTTAAAACGATAAGAATACGCATGGGGGAATTCGCGGCCTGCTTCTCCCGGATTGTAGAAATTGCCCGAGTCATGGGCAAGAATAACGCCCGGAGAATGCTCTTGTTGAAAATCGTAATCCTGTTTGGCGCGTTCGTATTGATGGCCGGTGGAAACGCTACGCCGGTTACCGCCCAGGGATTCAATGCGTTCAACGTGCAATTGCTGCAAGGGTCGGGCTACAGGCTGGTAAAAGATCGCGCCACGACATTTACCGGAGAATGGGCCAACGCCTGGCGCTATGGCGAGAACTTCGCTTTCGTCGACGTGGCGCGTCCGTTCAGCGGCGAACCGGGCACATACGCGGAATGGCTGCCCCGGCTGAGTATGTCAAATATTTCCGGCAGGGATATCTCCGCCGGGCCGGTGCGGGATGTGCTGCTGGCCGGCAATATCAAGAGCGGAGACGGTTTCCGCAGCTATCTTGCCGGCGCGGGAGTCAGTCTTGACGTGCCCGGGTTCAATTTCTTCAATGTGAACGGCTTTCGCAGGAACGACTCGGGCGTGCCGGGCTCGACCTGGCAATTGAACATGTCCTGGAACAGCACATTCACCACGGGTGCGTTGCATTGGGAATTCGGCGGCTTTCTCAACTGGGCCGCGGCCGAGGGCACGCCCGGAACCGGCGCCTACAGCCACCCCAATCTGCTGACGCAGCCGCAATTGATGTTCGATCTCGGCAGGCTGCTTGGCGGCGGTCCGGACCGGATTTACGCCGGAGTCGAATGGCAGGTCTGGCGCAACAAGTTCGGTGTCGACGGGTTCGACGAATCGGTGTTGCAGGCGGCGATCAAGCTGAAGTTGTAAACGGCGCTCAATCCCGGCCCTGCTGCGCTGCGCCGGACTGATAACGGCCAAGATCGGCGGGTGTGTCAATATCCATGAGGATGGCAGGATCCTCGACCGGGATTTCCAGCACGTCGGCTTCATGCCGGCGAATGATTTTCCGGCCGCCGCGCTCGTCGTTCAACTCGGCCAGTTCCGCGAAAAACCGGCGTCCGAAGCCCACCGGATTGCCCCGGCGGCCCATATGACCGGGAATGACGATGTTTTCGGGGGTCAATTCCGCTGCCAGCAAGCGATAGGTCCGCGGTTGAACGAAGGGCATGTCGGCAAGACATACCAGGCAGCCGTCCCAGGCCGGAAGCCGTGCAATTCCCCAGGCGAGGCTTGCGCCCATGCCTTGTTCCGCAGCTTCGAACTGCGTGACGGGCCATTCTTCAAGGTCCAGTCCGGAATCGGGGCGGGAGACGATCAGAATGTCATCGAAAGCGGAAGAGATGTTTTCGAGCGTGTGCCGGATCAGCGGGTTGCCGTCAGCCAGGGGAGCGGTGAGCTTGTCCTTGCCGAACCTGCGGGCGAATCCCGCCGCGAGTACGAGTGCGCCGATTCGTCGGCCGGGACTCACTTAGTGAATTATCCGATTTGCCTTGCGAGATAACTTGCGGCGGTATGAGCCGATCTCGAGATCGACGCCGTCCGAATTCCATTCGCGCGCGGCTTCCGGCGTGACGATGCGGGATTTGCGTTCAGCCGCAGGCGTTTGCTCCCCGGAATCCGCCTCAATCTGCTGCTCGTGCTGACGCAATTGCCTGCTCAGATGCCTTTTCAGGCGATCGACCACCTCGGACATGACCTCAATGGTCTGGCTGAGCTGGTCGAGCGTCTGCAAGGCCTGTTCGGCGCTGGGTCCTGCTGGTTTTCCCTTGCTCATGAGCTGTTTTCCTCGTCCGGGCGGCGCAGCGGTCAGTCCCAGCTCAACGCGCCGCCGGTCTGGTATTCGATAACCCGGGTTTCGAAAAAGTTCTTTTCCTTGCGCAGGTCCATGATTTCCGACATCCACGGAAAGGGATTGCCGACGCCGCGGAACTGCTCTTTCAGGCCGATCTGCACCAGCCGCCGATTGGCGATGAATTGCAGGTATTCCTCCATCATCGCGGCGTTCATGCCGAGAATGCCGCGCGGCATGGTGTCCCTCGCGTATTCGATCTCAAGTTGCGTGGCCTGAAGAATCATCTGGGTCGCTTCTTCCCGCATCTCCCCGGTCCACAGATGCGGATTTTCGAGCTTGATCTGGTTGATCATGTCGATGCCGAAATTCAGGTGCATAGATTCATCGCGCAGGATGTACTGGAACTGCTCGGAGGTGCCGGTCATCTTGTTGCGCCGGCCCATGGACAGGATCTGGGTGAACCCGCAATAGAAGAAGATGCCTTCCAGGCAGCAATAGAAGGCGATCAGGTTCTTCAGCAGTTCCTGGTCGCTTTCCACCGTGCCGGTGCGGAACTGCGGATCCGACAGCGCCTGGGTGTACATCAGGCCCCAGGACGCCTTTTTCGCGACCGAAGGCACTTCGTGATACATGTTGAAGATCTCGCCCTCGTCCATGCCCAGCGACTCGATGCAATACTGGTAGGCATGGGTGTGAATGGCTTCCTCGAAGGCCTGCCGCAGGATGTACTGGCGGCATTCGGGATTGGTGATCAGCCGGTAGATCGCCAGCACCAGGTTGTTGGCCACCAGCGAGTCGGCAGTGGAGAAGAAACCGAGATTGCGCTTGACGATCAGGCGTTCGTCCGCGGTCAGCCCGTCGGGATTCTTCCACAAGGCGATGTCCGCGTTCATGTTGATTTCCTGGGGCATCCAGTGGTTGGCGCAGCCGTCCAGGTACTTTTGCCAGGCCCAGTCGTACTTGAAGGGCACGAGCTGGTTCAGGTCGGCCCGGCAATTGATCATGCGCTTGTCGTCGACGGCCACCCTGGAAGCGGTGCCTTCAAGTTCCTCGAGGCCGGCGCTCACGTCCAGGTCTTTCAGATCGTCGATCGCCTGTTGCAAGGCGTCCTCGTTGCGGCTGCGCGTCGCCGCGTCGAGTTCCCGGGCCGCCGGCGCGTCGTCCGCTACCGGCTCCGGCGGCGCGGGCGGTTCGGCGCTCAGCGGCTCCGGCGCATTCGGCTCGCTCGGCGGCGGCTTTACCGAAGCGGCCTCGTCTCGATTGAATTCATCCCATGACAACATCATTCCCCCTCCATTTCCGGCCTATTGGCAGGCCTCGCAATCCGGATCGTCCAGCGAACAGGCCGCCGGCGCTTCGGCGGCGCCGCTTGCAACCTTGTTTAGACTGTTATCGGCAACAGTCGATTTTTCCGTGCTGGTCGCGGCCAGCGCTCTCAGGTAATACGTCGTTTTCAAGCCCCGCAGCCAGGCCATGCGATAAGTGATATCGAGCTTCTTGCCGCTGGCGTTGGCGATGTACAGGTTCAGCGACTGAGCCTGATCGATCCACTTCTGCCGGCGGCTGGCGGCGTCCACGAGCCAGCGCGGTTCGATTTCGAACGAAGTGGCGTAGATCTGCTTGATCTCGTCGGGAACGCGGTCGATCTTTTGTACGCTGCCCTCGTAATACTTCAGGTCGTTCACCATGACTCCGTCCCACAGGCCGAGCCGTTTCAGGTCGTTGACCAGGAAGGGATTGACCACGGTGAATTCGCCGGACAGATTCGATTTGACGTACAGGTTCTGATAGGTCGGCTCGATCGACTGCGACACGCCGCAGATATTGGCGATGGTCGCGGTCGGCGCGATCGCCAGCACGTTGGAATTGCGCATGCCGGTCTGCCCGATGCGTTCGCGCAAGGCGTCCCAGTCCAGCCGCTGGCCGAGATCGACGTCGAGAAATTCCCCGCCGCGCTCCTCCCCGAGCAGGCGCAGGGAGTCGATCGGCAGAATGCCGCGGTCCCAGAGCGAGCCTTCGTAGGATTCGTAGCGGCCGCGTTCCTCTGCCAGCAAGGTGGACGCGTGGATCGCCTGGTAGCTGATCGTCTCCATGGCGGCGTCGGCGAAGTCGACCGCCGCTTCCGAGGCGTAGGCGATGCGCTGCTTGTAGAGCGCGTCCTGGAATCCCATGATGCCCATGCCCACCGGGCGATGGCGCATGTTGGAATTGCGCGCCTGGCCCACCGAGTAGTAATTGATGTCGATCACGTTGTCGAGCATGCGCACTGCGGTGGTGACGGTGCGGCGAATCTTGTCGACGTCCAGCCCGTTCTCGTCGACATGATTGACCAGGTTCACCGAACCGAGATTGCAGACCGCGATCTCGTCGGCCGAGGTGTTCAGGGTGATCTCGGTGCACAGATTGGACGAATGCACGGTGCCGCAATGTCGCTGCGGCGAGCGGACGTTGCAACTGTCCTTGAAGGTTACCCACGGATGGCCGGTTTCGAACAGCATCGACAGCATCTTGCGCCAGAGGTCCGTGGCCTTGACGGTCTTGTGGATTTCCATTTCCCCGGCTTCGGCCTTGCGTTCGTATTCGAGATAGGCCGCTTCGAATTCCCTGCCGTATTTCTCGTGCAGGTCGGGCACGTTGTTGGGCGAGAACAGGGTCCACTTTTCGTCTTTGAACACGCGCTTCATGAACAGGTCGGGAATCCAGTTGGCGGTGTTCATGTCGTGGGCGCGGCGGCGGTCGTCACCGGTGTTCTTGCGCAATTCCAGGAATTCCTCGATATCGAGGTGCCAGGTCTCCAGGTAGGAACAGACCGCGCCCTTGCGCTTGCCGCCCTGGTTCACCGCCACGGCGGTGTCGTTGACCACCTTGAGAAAGGGCACCACGCCCTGGGACTTGCCGTTTGTGCCCTTGATGTGGGCGCCCATGGCGCGCACCTGTGTCCAGTCGTTGCCGAGGCCGCCGGCCCATTTCGACAACATGGCGTTGTCCTTGATCGCCGAATAAATGCCTTCGAGATCGTCCGAAACCGTCGTCAGGAAGCAGGAGGAAAGTTGCGGCTTCAGGGTGCCCGAGTTGAACAACTGGGGCGTGGAAACCATGTAGTCGAAGCTCGAAATCAGGTCGTAGAACTCGATCGCGCGCGCTTCCCGATCGTCCTCCTGCATCGCCAGTCCCATCGCCACGCGCATGAAGAAAACCTGGGGCAACTCGAAGCGGATGTCCTTGCTATGGATGAAATAGCGGTCGTAAAGCGTCTGCAGCCCGAGATAGGTGAATTGCAGATCGCGTTCCGCCTTCAGCGCCTGGCCGAGACGTTCGAGATCGAATTCGAGCAGATCGGGCGACAGCAGGCCGAGTTCCGCGCCCTTGCGAACATAACTGTCCAGCGCGGCGGGGTAGCGGTAGTGCATTTCCGCCTGGGTCGCGCTGTCGGCGATGCCGAGAAACTTCAGTGCTTCGGAACGCACGGAGTCGAGCAGCAGACGCGCGGTGACATAGGAATAGTTCGGATCCTTCTCCACCATCGCGCGGGCGGTCATGACCAGGGAAGTGCGCAGGTCTTCGATCTTCACTCCCGGATACAGATTGCGCAGGGTTTCCTCGTAGATGGCGTCGGCGGATACGTCGCTCAGGCCCTCGCAAGCCTCGTCGATGATGGTGCGCATGCGGGCGGTGTCGAGGGGCGCCTGCTGGCCGTCGTCCATCGTTACCGCTATGCCCTGGGAGCGCGGTTGCTCTTCCTTGCGCTTTTCCTCCCGCGCCTTCGAGCGCTCTTCCCGGTAGATCACGTAACTGCGGGCGACCTTGTGCTCGCCCATGCGCATCAACGCAAGTTCAACCTGGTCCTGGATGTCCTCAATATGAATCGTGCCTCCGGAAGGCATTCGGCGATTGAAAATTCCGCTGATCCGCTCGGACATCCGTTCCACGGACTCGTGAATCCGTGTCGAACCCGCGGCCTGTGCTCCCTCCACCGCCAGATAAGCCTTCGTGATGGCTATCGAAATCTTGGACTGGTCGTAATGTACTACGGCGCCGTTGCGCTTGATGACGCGCAAACGGCCGGGGGCAGCGCCGATTACAGCCGCCTCTTCGGCGGCCGTGACTTTTCCGGCCGGGGCTTTTTCGGCCAGGCCCGCCGCTTCAGATAAACGAGGTTGATCGGTCTGCATTCTTTGCTCCTGCCTTGCATTCCGGGCTCCGCCCGGGCGATATTTTTTTCTGATTTGCCGCTTCTGGTCGCCGATCCGGGCGACTGGTTGTATTTACACCATATAGTGGTATTGCGGCCGATTAAACCACAACATGATGGTATTGCAAAGGAATTGACGGGGGAAATTTTGTTGAAAAGCTGTAGAGAAGACCAGGCGCCGGCCTGGTTCGGGATTAAACGGCTTTCAGGTCACTCCGCGAGGAGGTATTCGAGCAGGGCCTTCTGGGTATGCATGCGGTTTTCAGCCTCGTCCCAGACCACCGAATCTTCCCGGTCGAGCAATTCCGCGCTGACTTCCTCGCCGCGATGGGCGGGCAGGCAATGCATGAACAGGGCGTCCGGCGCGGCATGGGCCATCAGTTCGCCGTTGACCTGAAAGCCGGCGAATACGCGATTGCGATCCGCGCTTTCCTGTTCCTGGCCCATGCTGGCCCAGACGTCGGTCACTACGAGTTGCGCGCCGCGCACGGCTCTTCCGGGCTCGCGCACGATCGAAACCCGGCCGTCGTTGGCCGCCAGCAGTTCCGCATTCGGCTCGAAACCTTCAGGGCAGCAGACGCGCAATTCGAAATCGAAGGCCGCTGCCGCGTTGATATAGGACTGGCAGACATTGTTGCCGTCGCCGATCCAGGCCACGATATTGCCGGCGATGTCGCCGCGATGCTCCTGCCAGGTCTGGATGTCCGCGAGCAACTGGCAGGGATGGAAATCGTTGCTGAGGGCGTTGATCACCGGCACGCGGGAATATGCGGCGAATCGCTCCAGCCGTTCGTGATCGAAGGTGCGGATGGCTACGCAATCGACCATGCGCGAGACCACGCGGGCGGTGTCCTCGATCGGCTCGCCGCGGCCGAGTTGGCTGTCGCCAGCAGCGATGAACAGGCTGGCGCCGTCCATCTGCGCCATGGCGGTCTCGAATGCGATCCGCGTGCGGGTGGAAGCCTTCTCGAAGATCAGCCCCAGCGTCTTGCGTCGTTGGCTGACGGCAAGCCCGGGCTGCGCCTTGAGCGCCATGGCCCGCTGCACAATAGCCTGCAGATCCCGCGGGGGCAGATCGTTCAACGTAAGGAAATGGCGCACGCCGCTGCCTGTCTGGAAAATTCGGGAATTTCCGCCACTGCCGGCGGCGGAAGGAAAGCGGCGGATTCTAGCCGCAATTGCCCCTTCCCGCAAATGCGTTAGACTTGTCTCGCCCGACTGACCGCTCCCGTTTCGGCAAGTAATGAACGTAGTCGAATTGAACCTGTTTGCCAGCCGCGTCGCCGCGATTTGCGACGAGATGGGCGTGGTGCTGCGGCGCGCGGCGTTTTCGCCCAATATCAAGGACCGGCTCGATTTTTCCTGCGCGCTGTTCGACGCCGAAGGGCGGCTGTATGCCCAGGCGGCGCACATTCCCGTGCATCTCGGCAGCATGGCCTACGCCATGCGCGGCGTGGTGCGCCGATTCGACTGGGCCGAAGGCGACATGCTGGTGTTCAACGACCCTTATCTGGGCGGCACCCACCTGCCGGACGTCACTCTCGTGGCGCCGGTGTTTCATGGCGGCGAACTCGCCGGCTTCGCCGCCAATCGCGCCCATCACGCCAATATCGGCTGCGATACGCCGGGGTCGATGCCGCTGTCGGAATCGCTGGACGAAGAAGGCCAGGTAATCCCGCCATCCCTCTTGTATCGGGCCGGGGAGTTGCAGGGCGATATCCGGCTGCCCGGATCGGAGAGCGGCCTCAGCGGGGATTTCGCCGCCCAGGCCGGGGCCAACAAGGTCGGCATGGCCCGGCTCTGCGAACTGCTGCAAGGGTTGGGAATGGAGCAATACCGCGCCGGTATCGTCCAACTCAACGACTATGCCGAACGCATTGCCCGCAAAGCGCTCGGCGAACTCGCCGAGGGAGAATACCGGTTCCGCGATTTTCTCGACGATGATGGATTCAACGACGAACCGATTCCGCTCGAAGTCGCCCTGTGCTTGCGCGGCGGCGGCGCGGAACTCGATTTTTCCGCCAGCGCCGACCAGGTGCGAGGCAACCTCAATTGCCCCGAACCCGTTGTCGCGGCCGCCGCGTTCTATTGCTTCCGTTGTCTGTTTCCCGAACACGCACCGGTTTGCGACGGCCTGTTCAGGCCGGTGCGTCTGATCACGCGCAAGGGTTCCGTGCTCAACGCCAATTCGCCAGCCGCGGTGGCGGCCGGCAACGTGGAAACCTCGATGCGCCTGGTGGACCTGATCTTCGGCGCCTTGGCCCAGGCCTTGCCGGAGCGGATTCCCGCCGCGAGCCAGGGCACGATGAACAATGTCGCCATGGGCAATGTCGACCCGGCGGCGGGTACGCGCTGGGATTACTATGAAACGCTTGCCGGCGGCATGGGCGCGGGTCCGCGGGGACCGGGGCCCGACGCACGCCACAGCCATATGACGAACACCCTGAATACGCCGGTGGAAAGCGTGGAGATGCATTATCCGCTGCGCGTGCTGCGTTATGCCTTGCGCCCCGGCAGCGGCGGCGCTGGCCGGCATCCCGGGGGCAGGGGGCTGCTGCGCGAATACGAGTTTCTGGCCCCGGCGAGCCTGAGCCTGCTCAGCGAGCGCAGGCGCATCCCCCCCTGGGGTCTGCAAGGCGGCGAACCGGGCAAGACCGGCAAAAATCGCCTCAACGGCCGGCCCCTGCCGGCGAAATGCACCTTGAATGTAGCACCCGGCGACCGTCTGAGCCTTGCAACGCCGGGCGGCGGCGGCTTCGGCGCCGATGACAAGACAGAGCGCAAAATGTAGACTTGGTCTTTGCCCCAAGCCGGAGTACATCCTTTAATGAGCATCGAGCAGACCATCAAAGACCAGATCAGCGACAACAACATTCTGTTGTACATGAAGGGTAGTCCGCAGATGCCCCAATGCGGCTTCTCGGCCCAGGTCATCCAGGTATTGATGCAATGCGGCAAACGCTTTGCCTATGTCGACGTGCTCAGCAATCCGGAAATCCGGGCGAACCTGCCGAAAGTCTCCGACTGGCCCACTTTCCCGCAACTCTTCGTCGACGGCGAGCTCGTCGGCGGCTGTGACATTGTCACGGAGATGCACGAAAACGGAGAGTTGCAACCCATGCTCGAGAAGGCCGCCGAGGAATAGCGCATTCAGGCGGAGTCCGCCTGGTTCCAGCCCCCGATCTCGCGCCAGCGATTGACGATGCGGCAGAACAGTTCCGCGGTCTTTTCGGCGTCGTAGCGGGCGCTGTGGGCGGCGCCGCCGTCGAAGGCGATGCCGGCTACCTCGCAGGCTCGCGACAGCACGGTCTGGCCGTAGGCGAGGCCGGCCAGGCTGGCGGTGTCGAAGACGCTGAAAGGATGAAAGGGATTGCGCTTGAGGTTATGGCGCGCGCTCGCGGCATTGACGAAACCGTGATCGAAATGGGCGTTATGGCCGACGAGGACGGCGCGGCTGCATCCGTTCGTCCTGACCGCCTTCCTGATTAACTTGAACACATCGCGAAAGGCTTCCCGTTCGGGGACGGCTTTGCGTGCGGCGTCATTGAGATCGATACCGGTAAAACTCAGCGCCGCCGGATCGATATTGCTGCCCTCGAACGGAATGACGCTGTGAAACCGGCTCTCGTCGATGTGCAGTACGCCATCCGCGTCCATGGCAAGGATGACAGCGGCAACTTCCAGGATGGCGTCGGTCTCAGCCTTGAATCCGCCGGTTTCCACATCCACGACTACCGGCAGGAATGCGCGGAACCGCTCTTTCAGCAGACCGTTCGGCGCCTCCGTCATGAGCCGTTTCCGGAAAGTTTCCAGCGAACGCGCTCGCCGGCCCGGATCGGGACCACTTCGTCGCCGCCGAATGCGAACCGTGCCGGAGCGGTCCAGCTTTCGCGCACGAGCTCGACGCGCGTACTGTTGCGTTCCATGCCATAGAAATCCGGCCCATGGAAAGCGGCGAAGGCTTCGAGCCGGTCGAGCGCGTTCTCTTCCTCGAATACTTCGGCATAGAGTTCCAGCGCGGCGGGGGCCGTGTAGACGCCGGCGCAGCCGCAGGCGCTTTCCTTTTCGCCAACCGCATGCGGCGCCGAATCGGTGCCGAGAAAGAAGCGTGAATTGCCGCTCGTGGCCGCCGCCCGCAACGCTTCCCGGTGGACGTCGCGCTTGAGGATGGGCAAGCAATACAGATGGGGGCGGATGCCCCCGGCAAGCATATGGCTGCGGTGGTACAACAGGTGGTGGACAGTGATCGTTGCGCCGATGCGCGCGTCGGCTTCAGTGACGAACTCGGCGGATTCACTGGTCGTAATGTGCTCAAGTACGATGGGAAGCCCCGGAAAGCGCCTGACTAGCGGCTCAAGCACCTCATCGATGAAAACGGCTTCCCGATCGAAGATATCGACTTCGGCGCGGTTGACTTCGCCGTGCATCAGCAGCGGAACTCCAAGCTCCTGCATGCGCTCCAGCGTCGGATACGTCTTTTCAATGGCGGTCACGCCGGATTCGGAGTTCGTCGTCGCCCCGGCCGGGTAGTACTTCACCGCCGCCAGCCAGGGTTCGGCAGCGGCCCGGTCAATTTCGGCGGGAGGCAGCTCGTCGGTGAGATAAAGCGTCATCAGCGGCTCGAAACCGCTGCCGGCCGGCGCCGAAGCCAGGATCCTGCCGCGATAGTCGCCAGCCGCCGCCACTGTCGTAACCGGCGGATTCAGATTAGGCATGACGATGGCGCGACGGAAACAGCGCGCGGTATGGGGAACCGTAGTCGCCAGCGCGGCGCCGTCCCGCAAGTGCAGATGCCAGTCGTCGGGGCAAACGATATTGATCTTGTCCGTGTTCATGATTCGAGCGTTCCGAGAATCGAGAGCCAGTCTTGCTGTCCGCCGAGTATGCGCAAGACATCCAGATTTTCACCGGAAACCCGATAGACGATCAGGTGTTTTCCGCTGGGATGTATTCGGACGGGAGGGGTGAATACCGTTCGTTCGGGAGCAAGTTCCGGCATTGCCAATAACTGGTCGAGACTTTTCCTCAACATCGCCGTGTAGCGTTCCGCTTGACGACTCGACCAGTTTTGCGCGCTGTACAGCCAGATTTCTTCCAGGTCATACTGCGCTGCCGGGGAAAGTCGATAACGTATCGGCTCAGTCGGTGCCATGGCGTTCGCGCATCCTTGCGTTGAACTCATCGAAGTCGAAAGGCTGCGGTTCGCCGCTTGCAATGCCTTCGTCAATCGCCTGCTGCAATATGGCGCGGGCGTGTTCGCGCTCCTGATCGCAGCGGATCAGATGCCGCACATAATCGCTCGCGTTGCTGAATCGGCCGTTTTCCATGCGGGATTCAACCCATTGCTTCATGGGGTCCGGGAGCGAGACATTCATGGTTGCCATGCGACTGCCCTCAACTGATTTGAGGCTAGTATGATGCAATGGCAAACTTTGTCAAGAATTGTGAAACAAGTTGGGTCATCCAATAGCGGTCGCCGGTGTCGGTGTACCGTTGAGGAGGGCACGGACGGCTTCCAGACTTGAAGTATGATACCCGCGACAAAACGAACGAGAGAACTGTGTCATGGCGAAAAGCCACAGCCCGAGACCAACCGGTAACAGCACGGAAGCGCGAATATATGATCTCCTGGCTGATTCTCTCAATGACGATTGGCAAGTCTGGCATGAGCCCGAGATTCATCGGGCGGAAGATGAAGACAAACCCTATCGCCCCGATTTTGTGCTCCTTCATCGAAATCACGGGCTGTTCGTTCTAGAAGTCAAGGGCTGGATGCTGGAACAGATCAAAGATGTGCGAACCAACAAAAAGATATTGCACACCGAACTGCTCTACGAATTCCGGGACGGCAAACAGTGGATCGAGGCGCCATTTGATCAACTCACCAAATACAAGCGCAAAATTCGCCAAAAATTGGACCATCACAAACTCTCGCTTGGATTGTCGTCGAAGAAAATCAATAAGTTATTCGACGGAGCCGTGGCGTTCGCGAATATTTCCAGGGAAGAGCTTCATCGGCCGATTCGCGAGAGTTTCACCAGTCGATTGTCAATAAAGCGCGCAAAGGTGCTGGCCGGGACTGGTCAGCGGGGTTTCTACAAATCTGAAATCGACACTTGGAAGGCGAGTCCCGAACAAGTTGAATGCGGCCTTACCAAATCAAGCGGCGAACTCGTGCTTTCTGAACCAGATCTGGATGTCATTCGGGGAATCGTTCACCCCGAGAGTTGTCTGCCTGTCGCGCCAGGCGACCTTATAACGGTCGAGCAACTTCGCGCGGCAAAAGGAACTCCGCTGGGCATTCTCAAAAAGGCAATAGAAAGACCGCCGGACGAGTTGCGTGTGCTCAGTCAAAAACAGGAAAGCGTGGCCCGATACGAGATCGGCGGTGGCCACAGAATTCTGTTCGGCGTGGCAGGCTCGGGTAAGACGATGATCCTGATTGCCAGGGCGCGATGGTTGGCGATGCGCAATCCGGCTCAGGGTATTCTCGTACTTTGCTTCAATCGCGCACTTAGTCTTTATATCGCCAAGGTGCTGGAGAATTACGAAAATATCGATGTGATGACCTTCCACGCCTGGGTTCGGGAAAAGCTAGGCTTCGATCTTGAGTTTAACGACGCGGAATATGACAGTAAGCTGCTCGAGTACTTGTGGGAGCGGGATGTGGAAAAGTACCAGAGTATCTTGATCGACGAGTGTCAGGATTGGCATCCCGATTGGTTCAAGGCTGTGCTTCGCGTGGCGGATGACCCCGTCAATGGCGATTTGTTGATTGTGGGAGACGGCAGTCAATCAATTTATCGCAAGCATGGCAGTTTCAGTTGGGAAGATTGTGGAATCAATCCACAACATTGGCGTGGAAACGACAGACCGGGGCCCATCACTTTCGACAGAAATTACCGCAACACTCCGCAAATCGTTGCCCTTGCGTCTTCCTTCGCGCAAAGCGGAATGGTGCGGGGCGACGACTCCGGTAAAGGAATTCTTTCGCTGATTCCAGACCCCGATGAATGCGTCCGCGGCGATGGCCCCCTGCCGAACTTGGGACAATTTTCCGATAGGGCGCAAGAAATGGAATTCGTCGCTGCGCAAATTCGAAATTTGATCGAGACAATCGAATGCCTAGAACCTTGCGATTTTGCCGTTGTGTATCCGGGGCATTTTGGCGTTGTCAGGGCAGTCGAACAATTTAGCGCCCTGTTCGAGAAACTCGATTTGATGTCGATTTCCCATGACCTTGTGCAAGGCGGTGCCGAGCGGAACCAGGAAAGGCTTCTTGAAGGCAACACGGTTAAAATTCTGAACATCAAGCAGATGAAAGGGCTTGAGCAAAAGGTTTGTTTCGTCATTGGGGTCGATGAATACTGGGAAACAAAGGAAGAAGACTTGCTGTATGTCGCCATTACCCGCGCAACGGATCGGCTGTACCTGACTTGGTCGGGCAAGGAGCGCACATCCATCGTTGAACGCTTGACAGCAGACTCGTCGCTGTATGATTGGTGTGGGATCCCGCAGGGAAAAGCGAAAATGAATGAAATCTTGGATTGTCTGAATTCCGTAAGAATTCGCTGTACTTACAATGCGTTAGCCGAATATTTAAAGGTTGGGATGACGGATGTGTTTGTGATGCTCGGCCAGCGACGACCCGAAGCGTCCTGGGTTGTTAACAGGAATTCGCTTAGGCCAACCGGCTACAGTCCTAATCAAACTCATCCAGACCTTTACAAAAACAAGGTAGTCATCACAACCGGGGCCGAACTTGAGCGACTGATCGAAAACTCCCACGGAACGAAAGGCTGAAGTAGCCAAACGTAGTAGCAACCGCGTCCAGCACCACTCTCACGTTAGTGGTTCTCGCTGTTCTTCAATCGGTGCAACTTTACATTTCTACTGAGACACATCGTGGTTCCTGGCGGATGGCCATGCGAGTCGTCATTGCCTGCCGCGGCCGCATTCGTCGTCGATCAACTTTCGGTAGAGCTCCTGCACGCGCCGGGTGACCGGCCCCGACTTGCCGTCGCCGATGGTGCGGCCGTCGATTTCCGCAACCGGAGTGACGCCGGCGAAAGTGCCGGTGACGAACGATTCTTCCGCGCCATAGGCCTGCATGACCGAGAAATTCCGCTCGAAAACCGGCAATCCGTTTGCCTTGCAGAGGTTGACGATGTTGCGCCGGGTGATGCCGTCGAGGCAGTAATCGCCGCTCGAAGTCCATACCTCGCCTTCCCGCACGATGAAGAAATGGGTTGAATTGCAAGTCGCCACATGGCCGTGAGGATCGAGCATCAGCGCTTCGTCGTAGCCAGCCTTGGCCGCCTGGATGCAGCCGAAAATGCAATTCAGTTTCGAGTGGCTGTTGATCCGCGGATCCTGTACGTCCGCGTAACCACGGCGTACATATACCGTATACAGCCGGACGCCGCGATCGTACAACCCGGGATCCGGCGCCTTGTATTCCGGGATGATGACGACAGTAGGCGCGCCCACTGTCATGGCGGGATCCTGGTAAGGCGTTGACTTGACACCGCGGCTCAGCATCAGGCGAATGTGTACGCCGGATTCCATGCCATTGGCGTCGACGGTGTCGTAGAGCCGCCGCTTCAGCGCGGCGGGCAAGATTCCAGGATCGAAATCAAGCGCTCCGGCACCCTCCCAAAGGCGTTTCATGTGACGGTCGAGAAACGGAATGACGCCCTGGTGCAGCCGCAGGCCTTCCCAGATGCCGTCGCCCAATACGAAACCACTGTCGAATACCGATACCACGGCCTTCTCACGCGGGAACAACTCTCCGTTGACGTTGATTCGTATATGCCGGTTCCGTTCATCCGGCTGTATGGCGTGAGTGCCGGTAGTCATGGAATTCTGCCTTTTCCCGCGTTCCGGTTTCGCGACGGTTCGGCATGATCGTATGGCGGCCGGCAAAAGTCCATTTCGATCGGGGCTGCGCGGCTTTGCTAGAATGCGCTGTTTTTCGCGGGTGGAGATTGCGCATGTCCCAGATCAGGAAGGTGGTGCTGGCCTATTCGGGCGGGCTCGACACTTCGGTTATCGCGAAATGGCTGCAGCAGACTTACGATTGCGAAGTCGTCACGTTCACCGCCGACATCGGCCAGGGCGAAGAAGTCGAGCCGGCCCGCGCCAAGGCCGAAGCCATGGGCATCCGGGAGATCTTCATCGAGGATCTGCGCGAGGAATTCATCGCCGAATACGTCAACCCCATGTTCCGCGCCAATGCCCTTTACGAAGGCGAATACCTGCTCGGGACCTCGATCGCGCGGCCGCTGATCGCCAAAAGGCTGGTGGAGATCGCTCACGAGACAGGCGCCGACGCCATTTCCCATGGCGCAACCGGTAAAGGCAACGACCAGGTCCGCTTCGAACTTGGCGCCTATGCCTTGAGCCCCGGCATCAGGATCATCGCCCCCTGGCGCGAATGGGATCTGAATTCGCGGGAGCGTCTGCTCGCGTATTGCGAAAAACACGGCATTCCCGTGGAAATGAAACGGGGAAGCGAGTCGCCTTATTCCATGGACGCCAACCTGCTGCATATCTCCTACGAAGGCGGCGTACTCGAAGACCCCTGGTCCGAGCCCGACGAGTCCATGTGGCTGCGCACCGTGGCGCCGGAGCAGGCGCCGGACGAGCCGGCCTTCGTGGAACTCGATTATCGCCGCGGCGACATAGTCGCCGTAAACGGCGAGGCCATGAGCCCGGTGCGCGTGCTGGAAACGCTCAACGAACTGGCCGGCGCCCATGGCGTAGGCCGCGCCGACATCGTCGAGAATCGCTATGTCGGCATGAAATCCCGCGGCTGTTACGAAACTCCCGGCGGCACGGTCATGCTCAAGGCCCACCGCGCCATCGAGTCGATTACGCTCGACCGGGAACTCGCCCATCTGAAAGACGAACTCATGCCGCGTTACGCCAGCCTGGTCTACAACGGCTACTGGTTTTCGCCTGAACGCCTGGCGCTGCAGGCGCTGATCGACAATTCCCAGCAATACGTGAACGGCAAAGTCAAGCTGAAACTTTACAAAGGCAATGTCATCGTCGCCGGCAGGCAATCCGACGATTCGCTGTTCGACGAGGACATCGCCACCTTCGAAGACGATTCCGGCGCTTACGATCAGGCAGATGCGGGCGGATTCATCCGCCTCAACGCCTTGCGCCTGCGTATCGCCGCGGGCAAGGGCAGAAAGTAGGCCGCTTCAGACCGGCGTCTTTTCAGGGTATTCGCACAGGTCGGCGATAGGGCAATCGCCGCAGCGGGGTTTGCGCGCCACGCAGACATAGCGGCCGTGCAGGATGAGCCAGTGGTGCGCGTCGAGCAGGAATTCCCCGGGCACCAGGCGCAGCAGTTCCTTTTCCACTTCTAGCACGTTGCGTCCCGGCGCGACGCCGGTGCGATTGGACACGCGGAAGATATGCGTGTCGACCGCCATCGCCACCTGGCGGAAGGCGGTATTGAGGATCACATTGGCGGTTTTCCTGCCGACGCCCGGCAGGGCCTCGAGTTCCTCGCGGGTGTCCGGCACTTGCGAGCCGTGCTCCTCGACGAGCATGCGGCAGGTGGCGATCACGTTCTTCGCCTTGGTGTTAAACAGTCCGATGGTGCGAATATAACGCTTCAGCCCTTCCTCGCCGAGGGCGAGCATGGCTTCCGGCGTATTCGCTACCGGGTACAGCTTTGCCGTAGCCTGATTGACGCTGACATCGGTCGCCTGGGCCGACAGGATCACCGAAATCAGCAATTCGAAATGCGAATTGAAACTCAGTTCCGTGGTCGGTTCCGGATTGGCCGCCCGCAGGCGTTCGAAGATCTGCCGCCTTTTCCTTGCGTTCATGAGCGATTTCTGCGCGCCGCCACCCTTGCTACCGCGGCGGCGATCTCGCGCCGCGCCGCCTCGCGTGAAAATCCGCCGCCGCCCGCCTTCGGCCAGAGACGGGGGTCCGGATTCGCCAGACGGAAATCGTGATATTCCTCGCGCCGTCGCCGATGCCGCAACTGCGCTTCGTCAGGCCTCGCCAAGGTCTCGGGGTTCGGGCGCATGTCGATGCAATCGGTGGGGCAGGGCTCGAGGCAAAGTTCGCAGCCGGTGCATTCGGCGCTGACAACGGTGTGCATCATGCCAGGCGCGCCGAGGATGGCGTCGACGGGACAGACCGGCAGGCATTTCGCGCAGCCGATGCATTCGGCTTCGCGGATGAAAGCCAGGGATTCCGGCGCTTCAGGGCTGCCGGGAGAAAGATTGCTCATCCAGGAGGCCATTGGAATACGCCGAGGGAATCCGATAGCGCGCCAGGATCTGCTCCTCCGAGGCCAGCGCTTCCTCGTGGTCGATCACCATCTGGTAGCCGTTTTCGTTGCGGAACACGACGAAGGGTTCGCTGTTCTCCCGCAACATGGCAACGAACTGATTGAAATCGCGGATCGGCTCACCGTTCACGGTATGCACCACCCAGTTGCGCCAGTCGTGATAGCCGAGATTCACGTCGGCCGCCATTACCTGCAAGGCGACGACGAGTTCCTGCCGGTCGAGCGAGGCCCATTCGTTGCGCGCTTCGAGCAGGGCGATCGGCGCCGAGCGGCTCCAGTCGTTGCCCCAGCGCTTGATCAGATTCATGTTCAGCGGCACGAACAGGACTCCGCCGTAGAGATAGTACTCGGGGATCCGGTCGAACTGTTCGGGATTGACCAGGCTGTAGCTGACTTGCGCGCCTGCGGCAGTGAGAAGTGCGGTTTCTTCCTTGCCGTCGCGGGAGAAAGTCACCGGAATCGTGTCTCCGACGTGATACTGGTCCATCGCGTACTTGTAGTTCGTCAACATCTCGTCGTTGAGCTGGATGCTGCCGTCGTCGGCGATTTCATGGCCGTCCACCGCCGTGATCACGTCGTTGACCTGAATCAAGCCATCGGCCGGCGAATCCTCGAAAACCTTGATCACGATCACGCCGCGCTGATCTTCGCTCAGGCCCCAGGCGGCTTTCGCCGACGGGCTTTCCAGGGTCTGGGTGCGGAAGCCGAGATCGGGGAAACCGTCCCAGGCGCTGTCTTCGCTGTCTTCCAATACGTGGCGGATTACGCTGGGCGGAATGAAATAGCCGAGATTTTCGGCTCGGCCGCCGGTATTCGACTGCATGACTATGCCGACGATCTGCTGATCGACGATGACGGGTCCGCCGCTATTGCCGGGATTGATGGCCGCGTCGAGCTGGCCGGCCAGCAGGTAACTGGAGGCATGGGCGTATATCTGGTGTTCCACGCGGGAAAGTACGCCCTGGGTGATGCTCAGGCTCTGGCCGCCGACGGGATAGCCGAATACCGACACCTCGTCGCGCAGACTTGGTAAATCGCCAATGGTCAAGGGTTTCAGTCCCGTGTAGAACTCTTCGTCTTCAACCGTTATCAGCGCAAGATCGGCTTCGTGTGATACGAACAGCACCCGCGCCTGGAATCGTTGCGGATCGTTGTGCCTTTGGGCCTGTACGTAACTCGCATTGGCAATGACGTGGGCATTGGTGAGGATGCGGTTGGCGTCGATGAGTACGCCGGAGCCGGATGTCTGCCGGGGGTTGAGCAGGCGCCAGGGAACGAAGTAGTCGGGGGCGGCCTGGGTGGTATGAATCTTGATGACGGAGTCTTCGATTTCCCGGATGTCGGCGTCTTGCGCGGTCACGGCGCCGCAGGCCAGCAACAGGAGGCCGGCGACGGTGCCTGACAGTGTCTTGCTCGATGGAGTACGCACGCTGTCCACCCAGGTGGCCGCTACGAAATCAAACGTCGAGTATCAGCCTTGCCGCCGCTTGCTGTCAATTCGAGTTCTGTGGCTTGGATCCGTCGCCGCCGGGCTGGGGGTGTGTTTGGCGGACGCTGTAAATACATCCATGTACGCTGCGGCCTCGGCTTCCTGCCTCGGACGCCCGCCAAACACACCCCCAGCCCGACGGCGACTCACGTTGTGCGAGACCGACGGTCAGTTGATTCTCATGCCTGGTTTGGCGCCGGTGTCGGGATGCAATACCCAGATTTCCTTTCCGCCGGGGCCGGCGGCAAGGATCATACCTTCGGAGGTGCCGAATTTCATTTTTCGGGGTTTGAGGTTGGCGACTACCACCAGCAGTTTGTCTGTCAGTTGTTCCGGTTTGTACGCGGTGCGGATGCCGGCGAATACGGTGCGTTCGACGGGGTCTCCGGCTGCGTCTACGCCCAGGTCAAGGCGGAGGCGCAGGAGTTTGTCGGCGCCTTCGACCAGTGATGCCTCGATTACTTGTGCGACGCGCAGGTCTACTTTCGCGAATGCGTCGATGTCGATTTCGGCGGCGATTTCTTCGATGGCTTCCTCGGCGGGCGCAGCTTCGGCAGCGTTCTGGCCGCTATCCCAGCTTTGCCTTGATTCTTCGATCATGGCTTGCACCGCGGCGGGTTCGACTCGTGTCATCAGGGGCTTGAAGCGGTTGATGCGATGATCGAGCAGGAGCGAATCGAAATCGCTCCAGGCCAGGGGATCGATCGCCAGGAATTCTTCGGCGTCGGCCGCCATCGCCGGCAGTACGGGTTTGAGGTAGCCGGCGAGGAGGCGGAAGGCGTTGATGCCGGTGGTGCAGATCTGCTGCAACTCGGGCGATCTCTGGTCCGATTTGGCGATTTCCCAGGGCTTGCGTTCGTTGAGGTATTGGTTGGCCTTGTCCGCCAGCGCCATGATCCGGCGCACGGCCTTGCCGTATTCGCGTTGTTCGAACAGGTCGGCGATTTCGGCGGAAGCATCGCGGACTTCCTCGATCAGGGCCTCGTTGTCGACGGCATCGGCGAGCATGCCGTCAAAGTTCTTGCCGATGAAGCCGGCGCAGCGGCTGGCGATGTTGACCAGCTTGCCGACCAGGTCCGAATTTACCCGCTGCACGAAGTCTTCCAGGTTCAGGTCGAGATCGTCGACGCCCGGGCCGAGTTTCGCTGCCAGGTAGTACCGCAGATATTCCGGGCTCAGGTGTTTCAGATAGGTTTCGGCATTGATGAAAGTGCCCCGGGACTTGGACATCTTGGTGCCGTCCACGGTGAGGAAGCCGTGAACGAATACCGCGTCGGGCGTGCGATAGCCCGCGCTCTCCAGCATCGCCGGCCAGAACAGTGTATGGAAATTGACGATGTCCTTTCCGATGAAATGATAGAGTTCATGGTCGCGCCCCGACTGCCACCAGGCGTCGAAATCGAGTCCCTTGCGCTTGCAATAGTTGAGAAAGCTCGCCATGTAACCGATGGGAGCGTCGAGCCAGACGTAGAAGTACTTGCCCGGGTGGCCCGGTATCTCGAAACCGAAATAGGGTGCGTCGCGGCTGATGTCCCAGTCCTGCAGGCCTTCCTCGAGCCATTCGTCGAGCTTGTTGGCGACGGCCTCGTGTACGGCGCCGCCCCGAATCCAGTTCCGCAGCATTTCCGTGAACGCCGATACGGTGAAAAAGAAGTGCTCGGATTCCTTCTCCACAGGCGTGGCGCCGGAGAGGGCGGATTTCGGATCGATCAATTCCGATGGGCTATGGGTCGAGCCGCAGACTTCACAGTTGTCGCCATATTGGCCTTCGGCGTTGCAGCGCGGGCAGGCGCCGGTGATATAGCGGTCGGCGAGGAACAGATTCTTTTCCGGATCGAACAACTGGCGGATGTTGCGCCGGGCGATATGGCCGTTGCGTTCGAGCGCCAGGTAGATCGATTCCGACAATTCCCGGTTTTCTTCCGAATGCGTCGTGTAAAAGTTGTCGAAGCCGATCAGGAAACCGACGTAGTCGCGCCGGTGCTCGCGGTTGACCCGGTCGATCAGTTCCTCGGGCGTAATGCCCTGGCTCTCGGCGCTGAGCATGATGGCGGTGCCATGCGCATCGTCTGCACAGACGTAAATGCACTGGTGGCCGCGCATTTTCTGCAGGCGCACCCAGATATCGGTCTGGATCGCTTCCATGACGTGACCGAGATGGATATCGCCGTTCGCATAGGGCAGGGCGCCCGTAACGAGTATCTTGCGTTGTTTCACCTGAAATTCCTCGCGCGCGGATCATACTTTAACGAACCCGTAAAATCACCCGGATGGCGGGATGAACTGAAATCGGAATGGTTCTATCATGCGCTTGCGCCGCCCGGGGCGGCGGCCCGGAGAGGATCACATGACAATCAAGTCGGACCGATGGATCAGGACGATGGCCGAGGAGCAGCGGATGATCGAGCCGTTCGAGCCGGGCCAGGTGCGCAGGAACGCCGACCGCAGGGTCATTTCCTACGGCACTTCCAGTTATGGCTATGACGTCCGTTGCGCGAACGAATTCAAGATCTTCACCAATGTGCATACGACCGCCGTGGTGGACCCGAAAAATTTCGACGAAACCAGTTTCGTCAGCATCGAAGAGCCGTCCTGTATCATTCCGCCAAACTCCTTCGCCCTTGCGCGCACCGTCGAATATTTCCGCATTCCCGCCAATGTGCTGACCGTCTGTCTCGGCAAGTCGACTTATGCCCGCTGCGGCATCATCGTCAACGTCACGCCGCTTGAGCCGGAATGGGAGGGACACGTCACGCTCGAGTTTTCGAACACCACGCCGCTGCCGGCCAAGATCTACGCCGGCGAAGGCGCCGCCCAGATGCTGTTTTTCGAAAGCGACGAGCGTTGCGAAATCACGTATCGCGATCGCGGCGGCAAATACATGGGTCAAAAGGGAGTCACCCTGCCCAAGGCCTGAGTGGCGTCATGCAAATGGCGAACAGGCGAAAAATTGACGCCGCTGGCCGGAGCGTCAATAAACCGACTTAACGAATGCCGCTGTCCAGCGCCCCGTTTCTTCCCTAAGCAACTGAATTTATTGTCTTTTTCTTGCGTTTACGCATAAAGCGCCGAGTTGGAACGGTTCTTGCTCATACCTATCTATCGGGTTTGCTCGCATTGCAGTGCGCCCGATCCGGCAGGCAACAACCGGCGGCTAATTCATACATCGACAGGTAGCCGAAGAAGTTTAGCGTTGCGAAGCGGGAACGTTAAAAAAGCGGAAAAGGACGACAGGGAATCATGAGTTCGGCAACATGGGTTTGATAAAAAGTAACGCAGCGGAAAAAGTGGAGAGCAGGGAATGGGCTCGGGAAACAGTGGAGAAACACGCGCCGCTGGTAAACCGCATCGCGCGCCATTTGCTGGCGAGAATGCCGGCCAATGTGCAACTCGACGATCTGGTGCAATCCGGCATGATCGGACTGCTTGACGCGGCCAGCAAGTACGACAAGACCAAGGGCGCCAGTTTCGAGACTTATGCCGGCATCCGCATCCAGGGCGCAATGCTGGACGAAGTCCGCAAGGGCGACTGGACCCCGCGTTCGGTGCATCGCAAGTCCCGCGACGTGTCGAAGGCGATTCAGAAGATTGAGGCGCGCACCGGCCGCCATGCCACCGACAAGGAAATTGCCGAAGAACTGGAAACCGATCTGGATTCCTACTATCACATCCTGCAGGACGCCACCGGTACGCGACTGTTCAGTTTCGACGAAATCAGCGAAGGCGCCGATCCGGTCCTCGAGACGCTCGACAGCGATTTGCCGGATCCCCTGGACAACTTGCAACACAGCCGTTTCCAGCAGGATTTGACGAAGGCCATCGACGCCTTGCCCGATCGCGAGAAACTCGTGCTGTCGCTGTATTACGACGAAGAACTCAATCTGAAGGAAATCGGCGAGATCATCGGCGTCAGCGAATCGCGGGTAAGCCAGATTCACAGCCTCGCGGCCTTGCGGCTGCGCTCAAGAATGTCCGAATGGAGTTGACACCGGACCAGGCCGAACCGGGTCCGCTATAATTCCGTCCGGACTCCTCCACCGGAACGGCAAACAGTGACCGAGATTTCCCAGGACGCAAGCCCCCTGCTCGAGGTCCGCGCGCTGACCTGCGAACGGGGGGAGCGGTTGCTGTTCCGCGATCTCGAATTCTCTCTCGATTCCGGCCAGGTGCTGCAAGTCAAGGGCGGCAACGGCTCGGGCAAGACCACGCTGATGCGCATCGTCTGCGGCCTCAACGACAGCTTCGAGGGCGAGTTGTACTGGCGCGGCGATGCGCTCGGCGAGCGCTGGGACGCCTTTCACGCGAACCTGTTGTACATCGGCCACCGGTTGGCGGTGAATCACGTGCTGACGCCGCTGGAGAACCTGCGCTGGAGTTGCCGCCTGCACGATCCGGCGGACGACAGCGGCATTCGCGAAGCGCTCGCGGAAATGGATCTGGCCGGTTACGAGGATTCGCCCTGTTATTCGCTTTCCGCGGGACAGCAGCAACGTGTGTCGCTCGCCAGATTATTGCTCAGCAGCGCGGCACTATGGATTCTCGACGAGCCGTTCACCACGCTCGACGTGGACGGCGTCGCCTTGCTGGAAAATCTCGTGGCGCGTCACGCCCGCGAGGGAGGGGCCGTACTGATCACGACCCACCATAAGCTGGTCCTGCCGCGTCTGCGCACCTTGACGCTTGGAGTGGCGCGATGAATCGTACTGGAAATAGCGCGATGAATCGCGCAAACGCGGGCGCCGCGTTCCGGGCGACGCTGAAACGCGATCTGCTGATCAGCGTGAAGCGGCGCAACGACATCCTCAATCCCTTCATGTTCTTCATCATCGTCGTCTCGCTGTTTCCCATCGGCATCAGCCCGGAAAGCGCGATGCTGCGGCAGATCGCCGCGGGCGTCATCTGGATCGCGGTATTGCTCGCCTCGATGCTGTCGATGGACAGTCTCTATCGCTCGGACTACGAGGACGGCTCGCTCGAACAATTGCTGCTCAGCTCCCAGCCGCTGTACCTGCTCGTATTCGCGAAGAATATCGCCCACTGGCTGGTGAGCGGACTGCCGGTGATCCTCGTTTCGCCCTTGCTCGCCTATATGCTGGCGCTGCCCGCCGAGGGTTATCTCACGCTGGTGCTTTCGCTGCTGCTCGGCACGCCGGTAGTCGGCATGATCGGTGCGATCGCCGTGGCCCTGACCGTGGGGCTCGGCAGCCGCGGCCTGATCCTGGCGGTCATCACCGTGCCCATGAGCGTGCCCGTGCTCATCTTTGGCACGCTGGCGGTACAGAATTCCCTGGCGGGAGGTTCGCCGCTAGGTTATCTGGCGCTGCTCGGGGCAATGCTGGCGGCGGCGGCCAGCCTGGCGCCGGTCGCGACTGCGGCTGCCTTGCGCATTTCCCTGAATTGACAGACGCGCCAGGCGGGCGGAACGGTAACAGATTGTAGCCGCGGCCTTAGCATTGCGGCCGCTTCGGTTACAATGGCGACTGGTCGAAGTAGAGGTTGAAGAAGTGTCCGGTAGATGGCAATGGTTCCATAGGCTCGGTTCGCCGAAATGGTTCTATGAGAAGACCACGCGCTGGCTGCCCTGGCTGGTCGGAGCCATGGCGCTGTTTCTCACCGTGGGCGTTGCCTGGGCGCTGCTGTTCCTGCCGCCGGATTACCAGCAGGGCCATACTTCGCGCATTCTCGTCGTGCACGTCGCCGTGGCGGGCACTTCGCTGTCCTTTTTTCCGCTGATGGCCGCGGCGGGCACGGTAACCCTGGTCTGGCGCATCAAGCTGGCTGACATGGTGGCGAAACACGCGGCGCCGCTGGGCGCCTGGTTCACGTTTCTGACGCTGGCGTCCGGTTCGATCTGGGGCAGCGTGATGTGGGGCACCTGGTGGGAATGGACTGACAGCCGGCTGGTGTCGATGCTGTTTCAACTCTTTCTGCTGCTCGGCGTGATCTCCCTGCGCACCGCCATCGAGAATGCCGAAACCGCGGCCAGAGCCTGTGCGCTGCTGTCGATCGTCGGCTGCATCAATGTCGTCATCATCAAGTACTCGGTGGATTGGTGGAATACCCTGCATCAACCTTCGAGTCCGATTTCGATGGAGGTGGGCAACCCGAACGGACCGGAATTCTGGGTCGCCACGCTGGTCATGATCGTCGCCGTGTATCTGTTCCTCGCGGTCAGCCTGATCCTGGCGACGCGCAACGAGATTCTCGAGCGCGAGAACAATGCGCAGTGGGTGCGGGAACTCGTGGCGCAGGCGCGCTAGCAGCGCTCGGCGGAGGTTAAAAACGGATGATTGATGGTATACAATTCAACAGTTTAGGCGAGTTTCTCGCGATGGGCGGCTATGCATTCAACGTATGGTCGGTATATGCGCTTTTCGCCATATTCCTGACCGCCAACCTGGCATTGCCCCTGCGCAAGCGCAGGCTGATCCTGCGTGACCAGAAGCGCAGGCTCGCCGCACTCGATGCGCGAGAAGAAAGCGCCCGTGACCCGGCCGACAGCGCCGGCTGGGAAGTCAGCATGGCAGGAGACGAAAAATGATGAAGCCGCATCGCCGCAAGAGGCTCGGCGCGATTCTGTTCGTCGCTTTCGGCTTGAGCGTGGCGGTAACCCTGACCCTGTTCGCCCTGAGCCAGAACATCAACATGTTCTATTCACCCACGCAGGTGGCGAACGGCGAAGTTGAATCGGGCACGCTGTTCCGGATCGGCGGCATGGTCAAGGACGGCTCGGTGGAGCAGCAGCAGGACAGTCTGGCGGTGAATTTCGTGACCACGGACTTTGTCCACGACGTGGCTATCGAATACGAGGGCATCCTGCCGGATCTGTTCCGCGAGGGTCAGGGAATCGTCGCAGAAGGCAGGCTCGACGCCCTGGGCGTGTTCCAGGCAAGCCGGGTGCTTGCCAAGCACGATGAGAACTACATGTCGCCGGAAGTCCGGGCAGCCCTGGAGCAGGCCGGCGCAAACCCGGAGAATCACCAGTTCAGGGCGACCCCGGAGGACTGAATGATCCCCGAACTGGGTCAGTTTTCACTGATTCTGGCATTCTGCCTCAGCATCCTGCTGGGCGTCATGCCGCTGGCGGGCGCCGCCACGGGCAACCGACTGTGGATGAACATGGGCCGGCCCCTGAGCGCCGGACTCTTCGTTTTCCTTGGAATCTGCCTGGTCATCCTGGCCCATGCCTTCGTCACCGACGACTTTTCCGTCCGCATCGTCGCCGCCCAGTCGAATTCGCTGCTTCCCATGCAATACAAGGTGACCGCGCTCTGGGGCGGTCACGAAGGCAGCTTCCTGTTGTGGACCTTCATGCTTGCCGGCTGGATTCTCGCCGTCGGCATATTCAGCAAGAGCATGCCCAGGGAATTCGTCGCCCGGGTGCTCGGCGTACTCGGCCTGCTTTGCGCGAGCTATATCCTGTTCATGCTCGCCACCTCAAATCCCTTCGACCGTATGGTTCCGGTACCGCCGGCCGACGGCGCTGATCTGAACTCCGCCTTGCAGGACATCGGCTTCATCTTGCATCCGCCGACCCTGTACATGGGCTATGTCGGTTTTTCCGTGGTGTTCGCCTTTGCCATTGCCGCCTTGCTCAGCGGCCGTCTCGACGCCGCCTGGGCGCGCTGGTCGCGGCCCTGGGCCAATGTCTCCTGGGCGATATTGACCATCGGCATCGCCCTCGGAAGCTGGTGGGCTTACTACGAATTGGGTTGGGGCGGCTGGTGGGCCTGGGATCCGGTGGAAAATCCGCCGCTGATCACCTGGCTGTGCGGCGCGGCGCTGATCCATTCGCTGGCGGTGACCGAGAAGCGCCGTGTCTTCAAGAGCTGGACGGTATTACTCGCGATTCTCGCTTTCGCCGGCAGTCTGCTCGGCACTTTCATCACGCGTTCGGGCCTGCTGACTTCAGTGCACGCTTTCGCCAGCGACCCTTCCCGGGGAATCTTCATTCTCGCCATTCTCGGCGTTTTCGTCGGCGGCGCCTTGTTGCTATACGCAATCCGCGCTCCCCTGATCAAGAGCGAATTCGGTTTCGGCTCGCTTTCCCGGGAGATTTTCCTGCTTGCCAATAACGTGATTCTTGTGGTGGCCGCGGCGTCGGTTTTTCTCGGCACGCTTTTTCCGATGCTCTACCAGGCGCTGACCGGAGACCTCATCTCGATCGGGCCGCCTTATTTCAACATCATTTTCGTGCCCCTGATGATCCTGCTCGTCATCCTGCTCGGTATCGGGCCGATCAGCCGCTGGAAGAAGACTTCGGGTGCGTATCTGCAGCGGCAACTCGGAAAAGTGGCGGCCGCCAGCGTGTTGCTTGGCGTGGCGCTGCCATTGATCGTCCTGCTGAACATCTCCATCCCGGCCACCATCGCCGTGGCGCTGGCGATCTGGATCGTGCTCGGCATCGGCCGGGATCTGGCCGCCAAGACAGCCAACAAGCCCAGCCGGTGGCAGGGACTGCGGTCGCTCACGTACGGCTATTACGGCATGCAGGGCGCACATTTCGGCGTCGCCGTCATGCTCATCGGCGTAGCACTGACAAGCTATTTCAGCAGCGAGCGAAGCGTATTGCTGCAAGCCGGCGATTCGGTGCAACTCGGTGGCTACGAATTTCAGTTTGCGGGCAGCGAAAGAATCGCCGGGCCGAATTACAATGCCGACCGCGCGACGGTGCTCGTCACGCGCGATGATGAGGCCGTGGCGGATCTGTATCCTGAATTGCGGGTGTATCTCGCCAACGGCGCCCCTTCGACGGAAATGGCCATCGACCCGAGCCTGCTGCGCGACCTGTTCGTCACGCCCGGCGAGATTCGCGCCAACGGCGCCTGGACCATGACGGTTTACGTCAAACCCTTCGTGCGCTGGATCTGGCTCGGCGCAATCTTCATGGCCCTCGGCGCAACCATCGCCGCCGCCGACCGACGCTATCGCAAGCTCGCACGTGTGCGCGATCATGCGCATGAACCAGCCGTCGGCGATATGAAACCAGGCGGTTTGCAACCCGCTTCGGGAGACGGCACATGAAAAAATTCATCTTCTATGCGCCCATTGCGGCTTTCCTCGCCCTGGCGTTCGTGCTCTGGCGGGGGCTCTATCTCGACCCGACCGAATTGCCATCGGTCCTGATCGACAAGCCCATGCCCAGCTTCGTGATGACGACGGTGGAAGGGGAACCGGTCAGCAATGCCGATTTGCCCGGGAGGGTTTTCCTGCTCAACGTCTGGGGCAGTTATTGTCTGCCATGCCTGGTCGAGCATCCCACCCTGATGCGGCTTTCGGAAGAAGGCGAGTTCCCCGTGGTCGGCGTCAATTACCGCGATCGCCGGCTGCTGGCGCTCGACTGGCTTGACGTCAACGGCGACCCGTTCGAATACAGCATCCTCGACGAAGATGGCCGTTTCGGCATCGACCTCGGCGTGTACGGCGCTCCCGAGACCTTTCTGGTCGACGGCGAAGGCGTGATCCGTTACCGCCACGTGGGCGTGCTGGAGGAAAACGTCTGGCGCGAAGTCTTCATGCCCGCCATCGCCGAATTGCGCGGCGCGCTGGCGCCCTCGCCTTAGCCGGCGCTGCGCCTTCAATCGGCCGAAGTTCATGTACTCGCCGCGCTTGCTGCTATTGACCGCCTTGTTGCTCGCGGCCACTCCGGGGTTCTCCCAGGTCGACACTTTCGTCTTCGAGAACGACGAGCAACAGCAGCGCTTCCGGCAACTGTCGAACGAACTCCGCTGCCCCATGTGCCAGAACGCCAATCTGACCGGCTCGCCCGGCGGCGTCGCAGAGGATCTGCGCCGCGAGATTCATCGCATGATCCTGGCGGGCAATACGGATGCCGAAATCGAGCAATTCATGTTCGAGCGCTACGGAGACTTCATCTTCTACCTTCCGCGCCTGCGGGCCGACACCGTGCTGCTCTGGTTCGGTCCGTTGCTGTTCCTGCTGCTCGGCGGCTACATCGGCTGGCGCATCTTCCGGCAGGCGAGCGGTAATCAGCAAGCCGCGTCGGGCGTGGCGCTCGACCAGGCGGAAAAGGAACGATTGCGGCGGCTGCTGGACGATGAATGAATTTACCGGCCTGTTCTGGGTCCTTTGCGCCTTGCTGGCGCTGCTTTGCGCGGCCTTTGTCGCCGTGCCCGTCTGGCGCGCGCGGCGCGGCGCGGCGGACGCCGGAGAAACCGGCCGTGCCGAGGCCAATATCGCGTTGTTTCGCGAGCGCAAACAGGAACTCGAAGCCGATTACGCCGCAGGTGAGCTCGACCGGGAAGAACTCGATGCACTGCTGATCGAACTGCAGAAAAGCCTGCTGACCGATGTGGAATCGGCAGAGCGGCCGCAGGATCGCAAGGCCGGCGACCGCGAGTCGATTTCCTGGCGCTCGCCGGCATTGCTCGCACCGCTGGCGCTGACAATCCTGTTGCCCCTGGCCGCCTGGCTGATGTACGGGCAATGGGGGCACCTGGGAGACGTGGAATTGATGGATCAGTTTCAACGCACGGTGCAGAACGAGAACGACCCGGACACCGCTCGCGATCTCGTGCTCAGCCTCGGAGAGGAAGTGCAGGAAAATCCCGAGCGCCCCTGGGCCTGGTATTTTCTCGGCGAGAATTTGTCCACTCTCGGCATGTTCGACGTTGCCAATTCCGCCTACCGGCAGGCCGCCGAACGCTTGAGCGAGGACGACGAAAAAGCCCTGGCGCTCGGACGCGTCGTACTCACCGCCTACATCATGGAACAACTCCGGATCACGCCGGAGGTTCAGGATCTGATAGACAGTACGCTCGAACTCAACCCCGACGAACCCAACGTGCTGCAATTGCTCGCTTCAGACGCCCAGGAACGCGAAGACTACGATGCCGCCATCGGCTATTGGCGACGGCTTTCGCAATTGAATCCCAATTCGCAGACCGCGCGGGAGAATATCGCCAACCTGCAGCGCCTGCGCGCCGGAGACGCCGCCGGCGGACCGGCCATCGAAGTCGAGGTCGCCATCGCCTCGGACTTGCCGCTCGACCCGGAATTGCGCGTCTTCGTCTCGGCCCGCAACGCCCAGGCGGACGGCATGCCGCCGCTGGCGGTCGCCGACCTCACAGTGGCCGACCTGCCGGCCCGGATTCGCCTCGACGACAGCCTGGCCGTGGGTCCGTTCAATCTCTCTTCGGCCGAATCGGTATTCGTCAGCGCCCTCGTGTCCCGGGCCGGCACGGCCAACCGCGCATCCGGCGACTATTTCGCCGAAACCGAAGCATTCTCACTCGAAAATCCACCCGCGCCGGTGGAACTGGTGATTTCCGATATCGTCCCCTGAGACAAGGATTTCCCATCGGTAATGCAGGAATTCATCACCATAGCCATAGCCCATTTGCTCGCGGTCGCATCGCCGGGGCCGGATTTCGCCGTCGTGCTCAAGCAAAGCGTGAACGGCGGAGTGCGCGCGGGAATGTGGACCAGCGCCGGGGTGGGCACGGGGATTTTTCTGCATGTCGCGTATTGTGTGCTGGGGGTCGCCTTGCTGCTGTCCCGGGTGGACTGGCTGTTTGTCGTCGTGAAGCTGATCGCGGCGGCGTATCTCGGCTGGCTCGGTTTGCAGGCGCTCTGGCATGCCTGGCGTTCCGCCGAAGTCGTGCGGGCGGGCGCCGGAGCCGAACTCGCTCCGATGAGGGCATTTTCGACCGGCTTCCTCACCAATGGCCTCAATCCCAAGGCGACCTTGTTCTTTCTCGCGTTGTGGACCGTGGTAATCAGTCCGCAGACGCCGGTGACAATCCAGGCGCTCTACGGCCTGTATCTGGCACTGGCCACTTTTGCCTGGTTCGCCATGTTGTCGCGGCTGCTGGGCCAGCAGCGGGTGCGCGGCCTGCTGCTAAGCTCGGGCAAGTGGTTCGAAGCCAGCATGGGCGTCGTATTGCTGTTTCTCGCCGTCCAGATCGCCGTTACCGCCTGAATCAGTTGAGCACGCGGTAACCGCGGCCGGACAGGCAATTGGAGACTACTCGCTGGCGCTCGTCCAACGCCCTGCCGACGCCCTTGACCGAGCCCGCTACAGCGCCGAACCCCGCCAGGCGTTTCGCCGTATCGGAATTGCCGACCGAGGCGCCCGCCACAGCGGCGGCAGCCGCTCCGGTCGTTGCAGCAACGGCCACCTGCCGGCCGACGTTAACCTGGTCGGCATAGTCACGGCATTGCATCAGATCGGCGTGATACATGGCGTAATTGACGCCTTGCATGTCCACGACAGGCTCGGCGCCGATGAATTCCTCGACCGAACCGCAGGCCGCGGCCGTAAGTGCAATCAACATCGCAATGGATACATTTCGCATTTCGGTTCCCCCATTTCAAATCGTTGTGCGGTCTGACCCTGCCTGTCATTGAAATGCAAACAGTCTGAACGAAAACTGAACTTCTCCCCGATTCCCGGGTGAATCCCGATCCCTGCTGACACCTGCGGGAGTCGCCTGTACAATGATCCGGTTGTACAAAGTATTCGCTTGCGGTTCCTGGCCGGATCGCATGGCAAAATTTTGCAGGGGATTTGAAATGACAAACATCAAGCAGCTTACGGCTGTTCCGGCTTTGCTCGGACTTTCGCTTGCCGCCGTGGTGGCGCTGGCCCAGGACGCGGGCAGACCCGACCTCGAAGGCGTCTGGACCAATGCCTCGCGCACTCCGCTCTCGCGGCCGCAGGGAATCGACCGGCTCGTCGTCACCGGCGAGGAAGCGAGTCGGATCGTTGCCGAAATGGCCATCGCCGGCATTTCCGCAGAGAACATCGAGGCCGGCCCGGCCATCGATCCGGAAACCGGAGCGCCGCCGGCAGGCGCCCAGGATTTCGGTCTGCGCGGCTACAACCTGTTCTGGGTGGATCCCGGCTCGACCCTGGCCTATGTCAAGGGCGAGTTCCGCACTTCCCTGATCGTCGATCCTCCCAGCGGGCGCGTTCCAAGGCTCGAAGTTCCCCTGGTCGATCTGGGCCGGAACAACTACGGTTATCGCTATCTGACCGGCATCGGCGACGCCAGCGGACCGGAAGCGATTCCCATTTCCGAACGCTGCCTGATCGGTTTCGGCAATACCGCCGGCCCCGGCATGATGGGCACCCTTTACAACAGCAGCTACCAGTTCGTGCAAACCGACGACTATGTCGTCATCTCGGTCGAAATGGCGCACGATGCCCGCATCATCCCGATTTTCGACTCCGCCGAAGACGCCAGGGTAAATCTGCGGCCGGAGTCGCATCAGCCCTGGTTCGGCGACTCCCGCGGCTGGTACGAGGACGACGCTCTCGTCGTCGAGACGGTCAACATCAACGCCTTGCAGATTTCCGAAAGTTCGGTGCCGATCTCGAGCGATGGCCGCATCATCGAACGCTTCACGCGTTACTCCGATACCGAGATTGTCTACACCTTCACCGTCGAGGACGACAATCTCTACAGCCAGCCCTGGACCGCCGAGCTGAGCTATCACGAAATGGACGGAAACCTGTACGAGTACGCCTGCCACGAAGGCAACTATTCCATGGCCGGCATTCTGGCGGGGGCCCGCATCCAGGAAGTCGAGGCGGAGCTGGGCCCAAGTTCTGAAGAATAGGTTTCGGAAGAAAAAGGTGTCTGCGTTGGAGGCCTCATGAACGCGGCTGTGCAACCGGCAAAAGGCCTGATCGACAAGTTCGGCCGGCGGGTGGACTACATTCGCCTGTCGGTGACGGACCGTTGCGATTTCCGCTGCGTCTATTGCATGACCGAAGAGATGCAGTTCGTGCCGCGCAGGCAGGTACTGACGCTGGAAGAGTTGTACACCGTCGCACGGGCCTTCACCGAACTCGGCGTCAGCCGCATCCGTCTCACCGGCGGCGAGCCCATGGTGCGTTCGAACGTCATGCACCTGATTGGACGCCTCGGCCAATTGCCCGGTCTGGATGAGTTGCTGCTAACGACCAACGGCAATCAACTCGACAAGTACTCCGGGCCGCTGAAAGCCGCCGGCGTGAATCGCATCAATATCAGCCTCGACAGCCTCAACACGGAGAAATTCCGCAGAATTTCCCGGGTGGGCAAGCTCGAACGCGTGCTGGCCGGAATCGACGCCGCCATCGCCGCGGGATTCGACCGCCTGCGCATCAACTCGGTGATCATGCGCGGCTACAACGACGATGAAGTGCTGCCGCTCGTGGAGTACGCCCTCGACCGCGGCCTCGATATCGCTTTCATCGAGGAAATGCCGCTCGGCGAAGCTTCCGACCACGATCGCGAGGAGACGACTTGCAGCAACGACTGGGTCCGCGAACAGATCGAAAGCCGGTACACGCTGCTCGACAGCGCGGTGAAGACCGCTGGGCCTTCGCGTTACGTCCAGGTGGTCGGCAGCAAGTCGCGGATCGGTTTCATCTCGCCGGTTACGCATAACTTCTGCGCCGATTGCAACCGGGTCCGCATTACCGTTGAGGGACGTCTGCTGCTCTGCCTCGGCAATGAGCATTCGATGGATCTGCGCGCGATCTTGCGCGACGGCGAGAAGGACTTCGACGATCTGAAAGCCGCCATTGTCGCGGCCATGGACCTCAAACCGGAGCGGCATTACTTCTACGACAAGGAACATGCCCAGCCGGTCCGATTGATGAACATGACCGGCGGATAGGCCGCATGGCAGCGGAAACCCCTCTCAATCTGGCCGTCGTCACCGTTTCCGATACCCGCACCGCGGAAACCGATACTTCCGGCGCGCTGCTCGCGGAAAAGTTGCAGGCCGAAGGCCACAAGCTGCATTCAATGAACATCGTCAAGGACGATGTCTATCTATTGCGCGCGCTGGTCTCGAAACTGATCGCCGACCCGGAAGTGCAGGGCATTCTGACCACTGGGGGCACCGGCTTTACCGCCAGGGACAATACCCGCAAGGCGATCACGCCGCTGTTCGATGTCGAAATCGAAGGCTTCGGCGAATTGTTCAGGCAGATTTCCTTTACCGAGATCGGCAGTTCCACGGTGCAGTCGCGGGCCTTCGGAGGGCTCGCCAACAGCACCGTCGTCTTCTGCCTGCCCGGTTCGACCGGCGCCTGCCGCACGGGCTGGGACCACATCATCCGTGAACAACTGGACAGCGGGCACAAACCCTGCAATTTTGCGGAACGAATTTAGGGAAAAAAAGCCGGGCCGCGATTGGCCCGGCAAACGGACAAAAAGAAGGGCTTGGGGAAAGCCCTTCAAGAGGAGAATCAAACCGTCGCAATTACGATCAGCGCGGGAAGGGCCAGGGCGGCCGCGACCAGCGCCAAACTGACAACGGTAGCCTCCAAAACCGGTAAGTACTTGATCACTACGTTGCGCATCTCAAACCTCCTTTATCGAACCCCCGAACATTCAAGTTTCGTGTTACTTGAAACGTTGCGAATAGTAACACAATATCGCGAATAAGTAACATCTACTGCTCTATTTGGTAACATTTTTTGATTTTTCAATAGTGAATCGTGAAAAAATCAGGGAAATCCGATGCGAATCATGACGTTAAATTGCAACGGCGTACGCGCCGCGGAAAGAAAGGGCTTTTTCTCCTGGCTGGCGCGCCGGGACGTGGACTTGGTTTGCCTGCAGGAAACCAAGGCGCAGGAAGAGCAACTGATTGACCTCGAACGCAAGGCCGGCAAGCCTGTTTTTCACCCGGAAGGCTTCCATTGCTATTACTTCGATGCCGAAAAGAAAGGCTACTCCGGCACCGCGGTTTATTCCCGCAAACAGCCGCAAGTCGTGCAACGCGGATTCGGTTACGAGATGTCAGACTGCGAGGGCCGTTATCTTCAACTCGACTTTGACGGCCTGAGCGTCATTTCGCTATATCTGCCTTCGGGTTCGGCGGGCGAGGAGCGCCAGCAGCGCAAGTTCGCATTCATGGACGCCTTCATGGCGCACATGCGCGAACTGCGCGGCCACGACCGCGAATACATCATTTGCGGCGACTGGAACATCTGTCACAAGCAGATCGATCTGAAGAACTGGCGGTCAAATCAGAAGAATTCGGGTTTTCTGCCCGAAGAACGAGCCTGGCTCGACACCTTGTACGACGAGGTTGGCTACGTGGATGCGTTTCGGCTGGTCAACCAGGAAGCGGAGCAATATACCTGGTGGTCCCAGCGGGGAGCGGCCCGGGCGAAAAACGTCGGCTGGCGGCTGGACCTGCACGTCATTACGCCGGGTCTTGCGGAAACGGTAAAATCGGCCGAGATCGTCGACGGCATCGCCAACCCGAACGAAAACTTTTCCGACCACGCGCCGCTGACCCTGGAGTATGATCTGCAAATCGACTGATGGTGACCGCAATGTGGGAAAAACTGAAACCGATCGCTCTCGGGCTGATTCTGCCTCTCGCCTGGATCGCCATGCCGGTCCAGGCCCAGGGCCTGTTAGCGGCAATCTACACCAGCAAGGGAGTGATGCGCGTGGAACTGAACCACCGCGCCGCGCCCACGACGGTGGCAAATTTCGCCAATCTCGCGATGCGCGGATTCTATGACGGCCTGACTTTCCATCGCGTCGAGCGTAACTTCATGGCCCAGGGCGGCGACCCGCTCGGAACGGGCATGGGCGGCCCGGGTTATCGCTTCGCCGGCGAGCTGATCCTCAAGCACAACCAGCAGGGCATCATTTCAATGGCGAATTCCGGGCCGGGCACCGACGGCAGCCAGTTTTTCCTGACGCATCTCGCCACGCCGCATCTCGACGGACTTCACTCGGTTTTCGGGCGGGTTGTCGAAGGCGTGCAGATCGTACGGCAGATCGAACGGCGCGACCTGATCAATTCGATCGTCATCGAAGGCGATCCGGCGCCGATTTTCAGCCGCCGCCGCGCGCAACTCGAGGAATGGAACGCAGTCCTCGACCGGGAATTCCCCGATCTCGGACCCGCGCCGGAGTTCTAGGCCCGTTTTCTGACGGCGCCCGTCGTATCGGTCTCGCTCTCTTTGGCGGGCTGCTCTGGCATTTCCATGTAACGCGCCAGGTAAGGCATCTGGCCGAATACGAACACCACGGTGATGATGAGGTTGCCGAACACCTTGAACTGGATCCAGGCGGCTTCGCTCAACATATAGGCCACGGCCAGGTTGACGGCGCCGAGCAGGACGAAATACACGATCCAGACATTGTTCAGCCGCAGCCAGACTTCCCTGGGCATTTCCACGGCATGGCCCAGCATGTGTTGCAGCGCGGGCTTGCTGCCGATGTAGCGCGAGCCGAGGAATATCGCGGCGAATATCCAGTTCACCAGGGGTGCCTTCAATTTGAGAAAATTGACGTCGCGCAGGAGAAAGGTGGGGATGCAGAACACTACCACGGCGCACAAGGTGATCCATTCGAACTTGTCGAGGCGCTTGTAGGCGATGTAAAGCGCACCGTAGACGATCACGGAAGTGACGAGCAGCACTTCGGCGGCGCTGTAGATGCCGCCGACGCTATGCTCGAAGCCGGCAATGTTCACGGGTCTTTCGTCGATCGCCCAGACGGTGAAGAAGGCCAGCAACGGGATGTAGGCCACAACTTGCTTCATAAGTGATACTTCCCGCCGGTTCCAAGCAACGCAACAATGTTACTTTAGTCTGGCCCGGCGTGTCTTGGCTTCGATCCGTCGCCGGCGGCTGGTGGGGTGTTCAGCGGACGCCGTAAATACGTCCCTGTAGGCTTCGGGCTCGGCATCCATGCCTCGCACGCCCGCTGAACACCCCACCAGCCGCCGGCGACTCACGCACTGTGGACACGATCTTGTCAACATGTTGGCTTGGGTGTAGTGTTGATTGGTATCACTTGCGGAGGCGCCATTATGATTGACGCGAATGCCTTGAACCGCTTTTTTCTACCGGCTTCCCTGTTTTTCGTTCTGGCGACGCCGGCTACGCTGGCGCAGGAAGGTGGCGATTTTCCGCGGCTGGCTAATGGGCTTCCTGACTTGCAGGGTACCTGGGACTTTCGCACGATTACGCCGTTGCAAAGGCCGCAGGGGTTTGCCGATCAGGAAGTGTTGACGGCCGAACAGGCGGCGGAGTTTGAGATCGCAAGGCAGGAGCAGCTTGACCGTGACAATTTCACCGACACCACGACCACCGGCGACTATAACCAGTTCTGGTACGACCGGGGCAGCGAGATTCTCGGCTCGAATCGCACGTCGTTGATCACTTATCCTCCCGACGGCCGCATTCCCGAGTTGACCGAGCGGGCCCAGGAGCGGAACGCAGCCCGGCGCGAAGCGGCGACATTGAATCACGGCATCGAGGTCAGGCCTCTGTCGGAACGCTGCATCATGGGTTTCAATTCCGGCCCGCCGATGTTGCCGAGCGCATACAACAACAATGTGCAACTGGTCCAGACCGGAGACTACTTCCTGATCCATAACGAAATGGTGCACAACGCGCGCATCGTCAAGATGAACGCGGCTGAATACCGCCAGGCGCCGCGCGACTGGGAAGGCGATTCCATCGGCTACTGGGACGGCGATACGCTGATAGTCGAAACACGATACTTCGCACGGGCCACGTCTTTCGGCAATTCCAGCGAAAACATGGAGCTGACGGAAAAGTTCTGGCTGATCGACGCCGACACCCTCGGCTACGAATTCACCATCAGCGACCCGACCACATGGACCGATTCCTGGACGGCCATGTTTCCCATGCGCAGGGCGACGGAACCGATCTATGAATACGCCTGCCACGAAGGGAACTACAGCATGGCAGCCATCATGGCCGGCTGGCGCACCCAGGAAGTCCTCGCAGAATTCAGCACCGAAGAAGACTAGGCTTCCGCCCAATACTCGACGTGTGTCGGGATTGGCCCCGCGCAGGGTATCCGCTCAGCAGGTTATTGTCGGCGTTCAAACTCGAAGCAAGCGTCGTTCGAGCAAGGCGCGCATATCGCGGCGACCGTCGGCGATGGCCAGCACATAGACAATGTCGTCCTGCAACCGGAAAATGATTCGGTAGGGTTTGAAGAAAATTTCGCGATACTCCCGCAACCCCAATTCCAGTAATTCCTTCGGAAATGTTCCGCGCGAAGGCTGCTCGGAAAGACTGGAGAAAGCCTCTTCAAAGCGAGTCAACACATGGTCGGCGGCGCCTTGAGAGTCATGCTTCCCGATGTATTCCCAGATGTCTCCGACATCGCCGGCAGCGGCGTCGGTCAGTTTGACCGGGTGCGGCATGGGTGGAGCCGGTTAGCGCCGCGAGCGGAGATTCGCCAATACGTCCGCCGCGTCCTGCACTTTGCCTGCATCGATCTGTTCTTTTCCTTGCACGAGTATCTTTAACAGAGCGATGGTTTCCAGCATTCGCTCGTAACTGTCTATGTCTTGCACCACGACCTTGGCCTGACCGTTTTGAGTGATGATATAGGGCTCAGTTGATTCTCCCAGCGTGCGGACAATTTCAGCGGCGTGTGATTTCAGATAGCTGATCGGTTTGATGTTGCTCGCGAGTGTCATGTTCCCACCTCGATATCGGACTGAATTTAGACCGAAATTCGGTCAAACGCAATCAAAATCGTTATGCGGTTGCACGTAAGTTACGCACTTGCGCAAGTACGTGTTCGCGCGGGCGACGCATGCGTTGCCCCTACTTGTCTTGCAGGAATTGATCCCGTAAAATTCGCGGCTTCGATTGGACGGGGCGGATCCGCTCCGGAAGCCGGGTCAGAACGATGTATGCGGTAATTGAAAGCGGCGGCAAACAGCACCGGGTCAGCGAAGGTGAAGTGCTGCGGCTTGAAAAGCTCGAACTCGAAGTCGGCGCCACCGTCACCTTCGACAAGGTGCTGATGATAGGCGAGGGCGCCGAGGTGAAGGTCGGCCAGCCTTACGTCGAAGGCAGTTCCGTGGAAGCCGAAGTGCTGAACCAGGGCCGCGGCGAGAAAATCCGCATCGTCAAGTTCAATCGGCGCAAGCATCATCGCAAGCAGATGGGACATCGCCAGTGGTTCACCGAGGTGAAGATCACCGGCATCAAGGCTTGAGGTACGGATATGGCACACAAGAAAGCAGGCGGCAGCAGCAATAACGGCCGCGATTCGATATCCAAGCGGCTCGGAGTCAAACTCTTCGGCGGCCAGGCCGTGAAAGCCGGCAACATCATCGTGCGCCAGCGCGGCACCAGCTTCCATCCCGGTTACCAGGTCGGCTGCGGCAGAGACTATACGCTTTACGCGAAAGCGGACGGCGTCGTCGAGTTCACCGTGAAAGGCCCGAACAAGCGCAAGTACGTCAACGTGGTAAACCCTGCCTAGTCGGCCGTAACATCTTTCCGCGGCGCGCCGCGAATTCAATTCTCAACAGATGCGGCATGCACCGGGCGAGGCATGCGCCGTTCCTGCGTCTTGAACCGGAGTCAGCACGGTGAAATTTGTAGACGAGGCGGAAATCAGTGTGGAAGCCGGCAAGGGCGGCAATGGCTGTCTCAGTTTCCGCCGGGAAAAATACGTCGAATTCGGAGGACCTGACGGCGGTGACGGCGGCGCCGGCGGCAGCGTGTTCATGCGCGCCGATTCCGCGCTCAATACCCTGGTCGATTTTCGCTTCCAGCCTCGCTATCGGGCCGAATCCGGCCGGCCCGGCGCCGGCCGCAATCGCACCGGGGCGAGCGGCGAGGATCTGACGATCGACGTGCCGCCCGGCACCAGCGTCATCGACGCGGAAACCGGCGAACTGATCGCCGACCTCCGCGAGCCTGGATATCCGGTGATGGTGGCGAAGGGCGGCAGTCCCGGCCTCGGCAATACCCGATTCAAATCGAGCACCAACCGCGCGCCGCGCAAGACCACCAACGGCGAGGCAGGCGAGGCGCGAGGCCTGCAATTGCAATTGAGTCTTGTCGCCGACGTCGGCTTGCTCGGACTGCCGAACGCGGGCAAGAGCACCCTGATCCGGGCCGTGTCCGCGGCGCGGCCGAAAGTGGCCGATTATCCCTTTACCACCCTGATTCCCAATCTGGGCGTCGTCCGGCTGGGCCCCGAACGCAGTTTCGTCATGGCCGATATGCCGGGTCTGATCGAGGGCGCGGCGGACGGCGCGGGACTCGGTTTCCGGTTTCTGAAGCACTTGTCCCGCACGCGGCTGCTGTTGCACCTGGTCGATGTAATGCCCGCGGACGGAAGCGATCCGGCGGCCAACGCATTGTCCATCGTGGCGGAACTTAAAAAATTCAGTAGAACGCTCGCCGCCCGGGAGCGCTGGCTCGTACTTTCCAAGGTGGACCTGTTGCCCGACGACGCGCTTGCCGAACTTGAGACGCGGTTGCGGCGGGAACTGGACTGGCAGGGCGGGATACACCATATTTCGGCCATCACCGGCGCGGGCTGCCAGCAGCTTTGCGAAGCGCTCATGCAGGCCATCGAGTCGCATCGTGAACGACTGCGCGAGGATACGGACTACGCCCGCGAACAACAGGGAATGGAACGGGAACTGGCGCTCGAATTCGGGCGCGGCAAGACCCGGACCAAAACAAGGAATTCGAATCATGCGTGAGGGCATCGCCACCTGCCGGACCTGGGTGGTCAAGATCGGCAGTTCGCTATTGACCAACGAGGGCATGGGGCTCGACCGCGACGCCATCGCCGGCTGGGCCGCACAGATCGTGAAAATGCGCGGGCAGGGCTTGCGGCTGGTAGTGGTCTCTTCAGGCGCGGTGGCGGAAGGCGCCACCCGGCTCGGATTGAATGCCATGCCCAGGGAAGTACGGCTGCAGGCGGCGGCAGCGGCGGTGGGCCAGATGGGAGTGATCCAAGCCTGGGAAAGCTGTTTTTCCGGGCATGGCGCACACGCCGCCCAGATTCTCCTCAGCCACGAAGACCTGTCGGATCGCACCCGCTATCTTAACGCCCGTTCGACACTATCCTCCTTGCTCGACCTGGCCGCCGTTCCCGTCGTCAACGAGAACGACAGCGTGGCGACCGACGAGCTTTGCCTCGGCGACAACGACAATCTGGCGGCGCTGGTTTCCAATCTGATAAATGCAGACGTGATGGTGATCCTGACCGACCAGGACGGGCTGTTCAGCGCCGACCCGCGCAAGAACGCCGAAGCTACCCTGGTTCGGACCGGGAACGCCGGCGATGCGGATCTCGAGCGCCTTGCCGGAACCGGCAGCAGTCTCGGCCGCGGCGGCATGATCACCAAGTTGTCGGCGGCGCGGCTGGCGGCGCGTTCCGGTACGCATACGATCATCGCCAACGGACGCGAACCGGACCTGTTGCTGAAATTGCAAGCCGGCGAAGAACTCGGCACCTGGCTGCGCGCAGACCGCGAACCCGTCACCGCGAAGAAACAATGGCTGGCGGGTCAATTGACCTTTAAAGGCACTCTAACGCTCGACCAGGGTGCGGTTTCGGTTCTGCGCAGGCATGGCAGAAGCTTGCTGGCGGTGGGCGTTACCGCGACGAGCGGCGAGTATCAGCGTGGGGAAGTCGTCGCCTGCCTTGACGAATCAGGCCGGGAAATCGCCCGGGGCATGGTCAATTACAATAGCGGTGAAGTAGCGCGGCTGCTCGGCCAGGACAGCGGCCGCATCGCCGAATTGCTGGGCTACGCCGGCGAAGAGGAGATCATCCACCGGGATAATCTGGTGCTGACGAAATAGTCGGGGTTACTGCAAAGCCTTTATCGCAGAATTCAGGCGGCTCTTGTGCCTGGCGGCCTTGTTCTTGTGGATAATGCCCTTTTCCGCCATGCGATCGATGATCGGAACGGCGGCCTGGTAAGCCTCTGAGGCGGCCTTGTGGTCCTTGTCGTCGATCGCCGCTCTCACTTTCTTGATATAGGTGCGGACCATGGAACGAAAGGACGCGTTATGACGGCGCCGCTTCTCGTTTTGTCGGGCGCGCTTGCGCGCCTGGGGGGAATTTGCCAAGGAGGTCTCCTCCGTCTCGGCCTGTATTCGAACAGTCCTGAAAAAAGTGCGACACTATGCCGCTTTAGCCCGCTTGTGTCAATAATCCCGCCGACCCGTGAGCCAGATTGAAGCCAGCCCGGCCAGCGCCGGGGAAACGCCCGCCAGCGACGAAGGTCTGCTGAAATCCAGCGGCGTTACCGGCTCGATGACGATGGTTTCCCGGGTGCTCGGCCTGGTGCGCGATGTCGTGATCGCCCGCCTGTTCGGCGCGGGCGAAGGCGTGGACGCATTCTTTCTCGCCAACAAGATTCCCAATTTCATGCGCCGCCTGTTTGCCGAAGGCGCTTTCAACCAGGCTTTCGTGCCGGTGCTTTCGGAATATCGCACCCGGCGCAGTCATGCCGAAGTGCAGGATCTGGTGAACTCGGTAACCGCCTCGCTGGGAGGCCTGCTTGCGATCGTGACCGTGCTGGTCGTGGTCGCCGCGCCATTGCTGGCGATGGTCGTCGCTTACGGATTCATCGACGAACCTTACAAGTTCGACACTTTCGTACAGATGTTCCGCATCACCTTTCCCTACCTGCTGCTGATCTCGATGACGGCAATGTGCGGGGCGGTGCTGAACAGTTACGGATACTTCGCCGGACCCGCGATCACCCCGGCCATGCTCAACCTGTCGCTGATCGGCTGCTCCTTCCTGCTCGCTCCTTATCTGGGCGAGCCGGCGCTGGCCCTGGCCTGGGGCGTATTGATCGCCGGCGTCGCGCAATTGCTGTTCCAGTTGCCCTTTCTCATGCATATCCGACTCCTGCCCATGCCCAGGCCGCGGCGCGGACATGAAGGCGTGAGGCGCATCAAGCGGTTGATGCTGCCCGCGCTGTTCGGCGTTTCGGTGAGCCAGATCAATCTGCTGCTCGATACCGTCATCGCCTCGCTGCTCGTCACCGGCAGCGTTTCCTGGCTGTATTATTCCGACCGCCTGATGGAATTGCCCCTGGGCACCTTCGGCATCGCCATCGCGATCGTGGTGCTGCCGAGCCTGTCGCGCAAGCACGCCAGTCAATCCATGGACGAGTTTTCGGCCACGCTCGACTGGGCTTTCCGACTCGTCTGCCTGATCGCCTTGCCCGCTACGCTGGCGTTGATCCTGATCGCCGAACCCTTGCTCGTAACCTTGTTCCAGAACGAGAATTTCACCGCATTCGACGTCGAGCGCTCGGCCGCCAGCCTGAGAGCCTACGCGATCGGTCTGGCGGCGTTCATGGCGGTGAAGATCTTCGCGCCGGGATTTTATGCACGGCAGAATACGAGTACGCCGGTGCGGATCGGCGTCATCGCCATGACCGTCAACATGGTACTCAACGTGAGTTTCTACCTTTCCGGCTTCGCCCATGTAGGTCTGGCGCTGGCGACGAGCCTGGCGGCGGTGCTGAACGCGAGCCTGCTGCTGCGCGGACTGCGGCGCGACGGTGTGTTCCGGTTTCAACTGGGTTGGGGGCGTCTGCTGCTGCAGATGCTGGCGGCCAACGCGGTCATGGTCCTGGTGTTGCTGAGCCTGGCGGGGCAATGGGAGGAATGGATGGAATGGACGATCGCCGCCAAGGTCGGCCAGCTTGCCGTACTCGTCCTGGGCGGCTTGCTGGCCTATCTGCTTTCGCTATATGTTTGCGGTCTGCGTCCGCGTCACCTGTTGCGCTGAAGGGTAGATTTCACTGCAAGAATGAATGATAACTAATTATTTATGAAAAGAGTTTTCAGTTCTGAAATCGCCATTGATGCCTGGCAAGTCAAAAACCTGTTGGAAGTGGCCGGCATCGACTGCGTAGTGAAAAACGCCGACATGTCCTCGGCTTTCGGCGAAGTGCCTTTCGTCGAGGTAATGCCGGAAGTCTGGGTGACGAGCCCCGCGGATTACGAAGAAGCGCTTGATATCGTGGACGAATATCTGTACGGCGAAGACGACGACCGGCCCGACTGGCGCTGCTCGAAATGCCGGGAAAGAAACGACGCGGCTTTCGCGGTCTGCTGGAACTGCCAGACCCCGGCCCGCACCGATCCTCTTTCAGATTCCGGCTCGGACCCGGGTTCAGCTTCCTAGCAGTTCGGCAAGACTGCGCACGAGATAACCGATATTCGCCCGGTTGATGCCGGCGATATTGATACGGCCTGACTTTACCAGGTAGATGCTGTAGTCCCTGACCAGCGATTCGGCCTGCTCCGTCGTGACGCCGAGAAAGGAGAACATGCCTTTCTCGCGCTCGATGAAACCGAAATCCCGCTCGACGCCGGCAGTGGCCAGTTCGCGCACGAAGGCGGCGCGCAGGCCGTTGATGCGGTCGCGCACCTCCGCCAGTTCGAGTTCCCAGTCCGCGCGCAATCCGTCGTCTTCCATGATCGTTTGCACGATGGCGGCGCCATGGTCCGGCGGCATCGACCAATTCGCCCTGGCGGTGGCGGCGAGCCGGCTCATGGCCGCTTTCGCCACCGGACCGGTGCGGCAGATCACCGACAGGGCGCCGGTACGCTCGCGGTAGAGGCCGAAATTCTTCGAACAGGAACTGACCAGCAACAATTCGGGCAATGATTCCGCGAGCAGGCGCACGCCGTAAACGTCTTCCTTGAGGCCGTCGCCGAGACCCTGGTAGGCCATGTCGATCAGGACGTTGAACCCCTTGTCCAGGGCCAGGTCGCGCATTTCCCGCCATTGTTCGCGGCCGAGATCTGCCCCGCAAGGATTGTGGCAGCAGCCGTGCAGCAGCACGACGTCGCCGGCGGCCGCCGCGGACAGGCTTTCAAACATGGCGTCGAAGCGCACCGAGTGGGAGTCGAAGTCGTAATAGGGGTATGCGGCGATTTCAAGCCCGGCCGCGCCAAGCAGCGGGCGATGATTCGGCCAGGTGGGGTCGCTCACCCACACCGTAGCGTCGGGATTCGCCTGGGCGACGAATTCCGCCGCCAGGCGCAGGCCGCCGCAGCCGCCGGGCGTCTGCAGACTCACCCTGCGCTCGCCAAGGCTTTGCTTCAGCGTCTCGCCGAAAGCCAGCGAGGCGATCGCCTCGTTGAATCCCGCCGCGCCGCCGGCGCCGACATAGGCCTTGCTGTCCTGTTCGGCTAGCAGCGTCTGTTCGGCCTTCTTCACGGCGCGCATGACCGGCGTGTTGCCGTTTTCGTCCTTGTAGACGCCGGCGCCGAGATCGATCTTGTCCGGATTCGGGTCGGCCCGGTACGCCGGCGTCAGGGCCAGGATGGGGTCGGGCGGGAGCGCTTGCAATGAGTCAAACATCGGATTCTCGCATTCGATTGTGATAAGCCTTGAGCGTGTTTTGCAGCAGGGAGGCCCGGGTCATCGGCCCGACTCCCCCCGGCACCGGCGTGATCCACGAACATTTCGGTGCGACCTGGTCGAAATCGACGTCGCCGGCGAGGCGAAAGCCGGACTTTCGGCTCGCATCGGGCACGCGGGTAGTGCCGACATCGATCACCACGGCGCCGGACCTGACCATGTCGGCGGTGACGAAACCGGGCTTGCCGATGGCTGCGATCAGGATATCGGCGCGGGCGCACAATTCCTTCAGTCCCCGGGTTCGGCTGTGGGCGATGGTCACGGTGCAATTGCCGGGTCTGGCGTTGCGTGATAGCAGGATCGACATAGGCGTGCCGACGATATTGCTGCGGCCAAGCACGACGCAGTTTCTTCCTTCGGTCTCGATCCCGTTTCTCGTCAGCAATTCCATGACGCCGTTGGGGGTCGCCGACACGAAAGCGGGCAGCCCGAGGCACATGAGTCCGACGCTTTGCGGCCCGAAGCCGTCGACATCCTTAGCCGCATCGATCGCCAGGGTGATCCTGTGTTCGTCGATATGCGCCGGCAGCGGCAGTTGCACGATGAAACCGTCGATGTTTTCGTCCGCATTCAATTCGGCGACCCGGCCGAGCAATTCTTCCTCGCTCGTGTCCGCCTCCATCCGCACCACGGTGGAGTCGAAACCGATCTCGTCGCAATCCCTGACCTTGTTGGCGACATAGGTTTCGCTGGCGCCGTCGTCGCCGACGAGCACCGCCGCCAGATGCGGCGCGCGGCGGCCGGACGCGAGCAACTCGCCTACCTGTTCGCTGATTTCCCGGCGAATTTGTTCGGAACAGGTTTTTCCGTCTAATATCTGCACGGCCCCAAACCCCATGAATACTTCAGCGATCGCAAGAAACTGCCGGACCCGTTTCGACCGGAGGCCCCGGCCGGCGAAAGGTCGGCAATGATAAACAAGCGCCATGACTCGCTCAAGCGCGAACGCAGAGGCCATCATCGATGGAAGTGATAATCCCGGTGTTGATCGTCGTCGCCGGCTCCTTCGTGCAAACGGCGATCGGATTCGGCCTTGCGGTAATCGCCGCGCCGCTGCTTTTCTTCATCGATCCGGCCTATGTCCCCGCGCCGATAACGGTGGCCGCGTTGACGCTGTCCCTGGCCAATGCCTGGCGCTTCCGCCATTCGATTTCCCTGGCCGGATTGAAGTTCGCCATTCTGGGAAGAGTGCCGGGCACAGTGGCCGGCGGACTGCTCATATTCTGGATCGACCAGCGCACCCTGGGATTATGGCTGGGGATTTCGGTACTGGCGGCGGTCTGGCTCAGTTTCGGCAAGGTCGCGTTTCGGCCCACTCACGGCGCCATGTTCTCCGCCGGATTCCTGTCCGGGTTCATGGGCACAAGTTCGTCCATCGGCGGACCGCCCATGGCGCTCGTGCTGCAGCACCAGACCGCTGATTTCATCCGCGCCAATATGGCGGCGTTCTTCGTCGTCAGTTGCATCATGAGCCTGGCGATGCTGAGTTTCGTCGGGCGTTTCGGCGAGCAGCATATCCTCCTGTCGCTTCCCTTCATGCCGGCGAGTCTGCTGGGATACTGGCTGGCCATGCGTTCGGTGCATCTGATCACTTCCCGCATGTTGCGGCTGGGATCCTTGAGCCTGTGCGCCGTCGCCGGACTTGCCGCGGTGATCTCCTACTGGATGTGAACTCGCGAAATCGTGGCTGGATATCTTTACACCCCGCCCCCGGATGTTAGACTGACTGCCCTGTTTTGATTCAGAGGAAGTCCAGGTGAAAAAACTGATCGCAGCGATTCTGATTTGCGCTTTCGCGCCTTTCGTGTACGCCGACAACGACGAAGCGACCGAGGTCATAGCCGGTGTGCTGATGACCCTCAATCACTTCCCGTCAGACGATGACAAGGCCGCATTGCAGGCGCTTATCGACGATGACAGCGTCGGGCTCGCCTTCAAGGCGGTAGCGAACGCGGTCATGGGGATTGAGCATTCGGCAAGCGAAGACGGCAAGGCCGCGATGGCGCAAGTGTTGGAAGCCGAGAATGCGGATGCCCGCGCCAAGTCCCTGGCGCAAGTTGTAATGGATCTGAACCACGGCGCCAGCGACGAAGCCAAGGCGTCTGTGCAGGCATTACTGTAAGCAGCCGCTTCCGCTAACAGTTCGAACGATGATCCGGCGAAGTTTCGCTTCGCCGGATCATGCGTTGGCCGCTTTCAGGCCGCGCTTGTCCGCATAGAATTTGCGGATTTCCGCCATGTCATGCTCCAGGTTCCCGCTGGGCTGATAGAAATCCGCGAAACCCGCTTCCTTTTTCCCCGCATCCACGTAACCGAGCAGAATCGGCACGCCCGCGTTGCTGGCGATGTGGTAGAAACCGGTTTTCCAGTGCTGGACCTTGCTGCGCGTGCCTTCCGGCGGCACGAGTACGATCAGTTCGTCGTTCCGTTCGTATTGCCGCACGGTCTCCCGCACCACGTTGTGAGGCCGGCTGCGGTCGATGGGCAGGCCTCCGAGCCATTTCATCAATCCGGCGAAAGGGAAGGGGAACAGGGTGTGCTTGCCCATCCAGTAGACGCGCAATCTCAATATCAGCACCGCCATGATCATCAGCGGAAAGTCCCAGTTGCTCGTATGCGGCGCGCCAATCAGCACGCAGCGCTGGCGGTCGAGTTCGCGGCCGCGGACTTTCCAGCCCGTCAACGCCAGCACCAGGATCGAAATCCAGCGCAGCAGCGGCGTGACAAGCGGAGTGGAGAAAACCGTCTTTCGCATGGACTGTCCCTGGCCGGAACTACCTACCATTCCCGGAAGTAATCGGCCGGATTTTCCGGCCGCAAGTTCTTGAGATTGCCGGCGGCCGTGCCCAGATAGAGAAATCCGATAATCTTCTCGTTTCCGGCAAGTCCCAGGCCGTCCATCACGCGCCGGTCGTAAGCCATGGAGCCCGTCCGCCACATCGCCCCGACGCCCTGGGCATGCGCCGCATTCAACATGTTCTGCGCGGCGGCGCCAGCGGACAGATCCTGCTCTATCGCCGGCACCTTGGGATGCTCCACATGACTGGCGATCACGACGATGATCATCGGCGCCCGCAAAGTCTTGGCCCGCAGCCGATCTTGCTCCGCGGGCGCCATATCCGGGTCGGAAGCGAGCGCGGCCTCGACAAACAACCCGCCGAGTCTTTCGCGCGCCTCGCCGCGAACAATCAGAAACCGCCACGGCCGCAACATCGCATGATCGGCGGCCCGCAAGGCGGCGCGACAGATGTTCTCAAGTTGCTCCGCCGCAGGTTCCGGCTCCCCCAGGCGGGGAACCGAATTACGAGTCAAAAGAGCTTCCAGGGCATTCATTGCAACGGAAGCATAAAGCATTGACAGGAACCGCGAAACCGAGCCTGCACAGCGTGAGTCGTCGGCGGGCGGAATGGGGTACAGCGGGCGTCCCCGACATGGATGTCGGGGCCGAAGCCTACAGGGAAGTATTTACGGCGTCCGCTGTACCCCATTCCGCCCGCCGGCGACGGTTCGAAGCCACAATTACGGCTTTAATGCTATAATTCGCGCCATCTTGCGATTGGGCGCGATTGGGACAGAACATGAATTCCCAGGCACAAATGATCGCCGTCAGTAGTGGCGAGTCGATCTATCGCGAGGAAAAATCCCGTTATTTCGGCACGGTCACACGCAAGAAACTGCGGCTGGCCTTCTCTTTCTATTCCCCGGACGGCAACGAGATCGCCATGCCCATCGCGAGCATGTCGGCCTATCTCAAGCGCGAATTCCCCGATGTCGAAGTCCTGCTCGAACCGATCCTGATCCTGCGCGACGCCGAACGCTATTCGCCGGCGAGTTACGCCCGCATGATCGAGTCGCTCGATGCCGATCTGATCGCATTCTCCGTCATGAGCCCGCACTGGTATCCGATGGAGCCTTACTTCGCGGAACTCAAGCGCCTGATGCCTTCGCTGCCGATCCTGATCGGCGGCTACCAGGCCATGCTGTCCCAGGAAGAGACCATCGCCAATCCGAACATCGATTACATCTGTGTCGGCGATGGCGAATACGCCATCGGCAACATGGTGCGGCATCTGCGCGGAGAACTCGGCCCCGCCGACGGCATGTGGGAAAAACTGATCGACGGCGAGATTTTCCGCACCGAACCGCACCAGAACGGCGATCTTGCCGCGCTGCCTTTCCCGGATTACGAAATCTTCTCTCGCGACGGCAGCTTCGAAGGCGTAAATTCCTCGATTTTCGGACCGAAAGGCAAGCTCGTGCTGCCGGTCATGACCGGCCGCGGCTGTCCGTATCGTTGCACCTATTGCTGCAATACGCCGCTCCTCGAAAGCTGGAAGAGCAAGAAGACCTTTCTGCGCAAGTACGAGCCCGAGGCCATGGTGGCCGAACTCGAACGCCTGCGCGATACGTACAACGTCGGCTATTTCGAATTCTGGGACGAGTTGTTCCTGTCCAATCTGAAATTCGTGCGCGCCTTCTTCGAGATCTACAAGGAGCGCATACGCCTGCCGTTCTCGATCAATTCGCGAGTCGAAGTGATGAACGAGGATTTCTGCCGCACGGCGGCGGAAGCGGGTTGCCACACGATCTGGTTCGGCATCGAAAGCGGAGACGAGGAGTTTCGCTCGCGCATGCTCGGCCGCAAGATGGCCAATCAGCAGGTCATTGACGCCGCCGACAATTGCAGGAAGGCGGGAATCTTCCGCCTAACCTTCAACATCGTCGGCGCTCCGCTCGAGACCGCCGATGGCATGCGCAAGACGCTCGAACTCAACAAGCGCATCGCGCCGGAATTCTTCTTTTTCTTCCCCTACATCCCGCTGCGCGGAACGCCGCTATACAAGATCGCCGAACAGGAAGGCCTGCTGATCAAGCACAAGAAGAACCTGCACTACCTGTCGGCGGTAAACGACCGCAAGTTCACCCTGAACATGAAGGAGCGCCCGGAACTGCTCACGCAGGACGAGTACAACGAGATCTGCACGGAAATGCTCGCCTTCCAGGAAGCCAACAATCGCCTGAGTTATACCGAAGGCAACGCCATGGAAGAGCCGGCCGAGGTGCAGGACAAGAGCTTCCAGCTCGTGGAAGACGCGCCGCCCCCCGTGGAGCCAACGCCCGAGGCCGAACAAAAGAAATCGCTTTTCTCCGAAGTCCGCGGCTTCTTCAGCCGCTAGGCCGCCTTTTCCTGCAGGCGCAATTCCGCGTTGACCGCGCGGTTAAAAGCTGCCAGCGAGATCAGTCCCATCAGCAGATTGCCGGCAACCGCCCCGCCGAAAAATCCCCATAGCCCGAAATATACGCTGCCGAGCCAGGCCAGCGGCACATAGAACACGAAGAAACGGGCGATGCTCAGCCACAGCGCGCTCATGGGCTGGTGCAAGGCGTTAAGCGAGGAGTTGGTCAGGATGATGACGCCTTGCATGCCATAGCCCAGTGGCAGAATCCACAGAAACAGCCTGATCGTCGAAATGACTTCCGGATCGTCGGAGAAGACCTCGGCGATGACCGGGGCCAGCAGCGCCAATACGCCATAGATCAGCAATTGCCAGACGAGTACGAAGCGGATCGCGATCCGGTAAGCTTCGGCGACCCGGCTGACGTGCCCGGCGCCGTAATTCTGGCTGATCAGCGGCGGCAGCGAAGTGGATATGGCGAGTACGAGCAGGGTGGCGATGGGTTCGATGCGCCCCCCGACGCCAAACGCCGCCACAGCGCTGTTGCCGAAACCGGCCGCGATGGCGGTCATGACGCCTGCCGCGATCGGGGTCATCATGTTCGCCCCCGCCGCCGGAATGCCGATGCGTAACATTTCCCGGCCCGAAGTCGCCATGACTTCGGGCGATGGAAACTTTCTGCTTATCATTTCCTGTTTGAAAATCAGCAGGCGGTACAGATAGGCGAAGGCCATCGCCCAGGAGATCACCGTGGCCCAGGCCGCGCCCTGGATGCCGAGGGCGGGAAAAGGACCGAGGCCGAATATCAGCAGTGGGTCCAGCACAGCATTGGAAAAGCCCGCGAAGGCCATCAACATGCTTGGCGTCTTCGTGTTGCCGCCCGCGCGCAGGATGGCGTTGCCGGTCATCATGCATACGATCAGCAGGCTGCCCGGCAGCCAGACCACCATGAATTCGCGTATCAGCACGAGCATGTCGTCGCCCGCTCCGAGCAGGCGGAAAATCTCGTCCAGGAATATCCAGCACAGGACGATCATCAGGCTCGCCATGGTCGCCGAAATGTAATTGATCACCGTCGCCGCTTCCTTGGCGCGCTCGATTTCGCCGCGGCCCAGGTATTTCGCCACTACGGCGGAAGCGCCGATACCGAGGCCGATGGCCAGGCTCAAGATGGTGAAACCGACGGGAAAGGTGAAACTGATGGCGGTCAGCGGATCGGTGCCGAGGAAACTGATGAACAGCGTGTCCACTATGTTGAAGGTGAACATCATCAGCATGCCGATGATCATCGGCGTGGTCATGCGGATGAGAGATTCTCGGACTGAACCTTCCGCCAGCTTGTGGTGGTTGCTTTGGGCCACGTGATCCTCCTGGAAAGCCGCCCGGAAATATATCCTAGATTCCGCCGCGTAATTGCAACAGTTTGCGCACCATGCGCGGATTGCCGAACAGGATTTCGCCTGCGGCGGCGATATCGGGGTGGCCCGACTCGCCGACGAGCAGGCCGCCGGCTTCCGTAAGCACGAGTCCTGCTGCGAGTTGGCCGAAGCCGGTGCTTTCGCCGGACCAGCCCCCTTGCAAGCGGTTCGCGGCCGTCTGCACGATATCGAATACGGCGCAGCCGCTTTGCCGGATCAGCGCGTTTTCCGCGTGCAGCCGCTGTTGCAGTCGATGCAGCAACTGCCGTTTGCTCGAGGCCGTGTGCAGGCTCAACAGCGTGCCGTCCGGGCGTGTTTCACCGCCCACGCGGATACGGCGGCCATTCAATTGCGCGCCCTGGCCGCGGCTGGCGCTGAATTCCTCGTTGGTCTGCGGCAGAACAACGGCGGCATGGCTCAATATGCCTTTTACGCGGCAGCCGACGGCAACTCCGAAAGAGGGCAGGCCGGAAAAGAAATTGCGGCTGCCCGCCAGCGGCTCAAGCAGCCAGACGACGCTCTCGTCCGTACCTCCACAGACTCCCGAGAGGCGCGATTCGATTCGATGCTCGGGATAGAGTTTCCCGATCTGGTATGTCAGCGTGCGTTCCGAATCCCGATCCATGCTGGTGCTGAAACCGTCCTCGGAATCGTCGAGCAGCTTCACCCGGTCGAGCCGGTCTACGCCATGAGCGAGATTGCGCGCGGCGGCGCGGGCCGCGATGAGTGCCACGTTGAGCAGGGATTCCATGATTTGCGGAAAATCGGACGGGCGCTGACGCCGGGGTGCGGATGATAGCAGAACCGCAGCCCCGGCCCGCCGATTGGTGAGATAATGCCGCGCCAGGACAAAAGCGATTCCCGAACATGACAGACCTCGATTTCGGCAACATATCCGTCGTGCTGGTCAACACTTCCCATCCCGGCAATATCGGCGCCAGCGCCAGGGCGATGAAGAACATGGGCCTGTCGAAGCTCGTGCTGGTGCGGCCGAAGGAGTTTCCGAGCGGTGTCGCCACGGGCCGGGCCGCGTCGGCGGTGGATCTGCTGGAACAGGCGCGGGTCGTAGACTCGCTCGACGAAGCCATCGCCGACTGCGGTCTGGTCATCGGCGCCAGCGCCCGTTCCCGCCGCATTCCCTGGCCATTGCTGACCCCCGAGCAGTGCGCGCGGCAGGCGCTGGCCGAGGTCGCCGGAAACCGGGTCGCGCTGGTATTCGGCCGAGAGGATACCGGGCTCAGCAACGAGGAATTGCAGTTATGCCACTATCACGTGCGCATTCCCGCCAATCCCGGCTACAGTTCGCTGAATCTGGCCGCGGCGGTGCTGGTGGTCTGTTACGAACTGCACAAGGCCGCATTGACCGAAGAAGGTGACGAAGCCGCAGCCCTCGAGCGTGAATGGGATCAGGAAATGGCCACCGGCGAAGACGTCGAGAGATTCTACGAACACCTGGAGCGAGTGCTGGTCGCGGTCGATTTCCACGACCCGAAAAATCCGCGCCACCTCATGCATCGCATCCGGCGCCTGTTCGGCCGCATCCGTATCGACGTCATGGAAATGAACATCCTGCGCGGGATGCTCACGCATATCGAAAAAAATCTGAAGGGTCGCGACCGCTAGGTCTACTCAGGCAGCCTTTTCCACTTCTGCGCTGACGCGTCTGATTCTCCAGGCGCAGCGGCGGTCGCCGGCGAGCAGGTGATCGGTCTGTTCCACCATCGCCCCGGCGCCAAGCAGATCCTGGAACATGCGCTGTTCGGACTTGCAGAAATGCGGGCAGTTCTCTGCGCAGGCCTGTATCGGGCAATGGTTCTGCACCAGCAGCCAGCCGTCGGGCAACAGTCGCACTTCAGCCATGTAGCCGTCGGCGCTGCGCAGATTGACCAGATGTTCGACCTTTTGTTGCAGGTCGTCGTCCGGCCCGCGCATCGCCGCCCGGTAACGCTGTTCCACCCGGCCGGTGCGCTCCTCGACCATGCGCTCGACGCCGTCGCCGCCCCAGCAAAGATCGGCGACCTGAATCAATTCCCGCGCCAGATCCGCGCCGGAGTTCGGGAACCAGGCATGGCCTTTTTCGGTCAGTTTCCAGAGCGAAACGGGCCGGCCGCGATGTTGCCTCTCGGCAGGCAACTGTTGCACGAATCCGATCTCGTTCAGATCGGCCAGGTGATGACGCACGCCCATGGTCGTCATTTCCAGTTGCCGCGATAGAATGCGCACCGACTGGGGGCCGCGGGTTTTCAGGCTGTGTAGAATATGCCCCTGGCTGCGCGGGAGTTGCATGGCTTGCTCCTTCCTGCATTTACCCGGTATATCGGTATCAAAGGCAAAAGGTTTACTTGCGCGGCGGCATGCGGGGGGAGTCGATGACAAAAACAAGCTGGAACTTTGTTAATCGCGCGGGGGCGCCGGGATCATGACGATCAACTGGCCGTTGATGACGGTTTTCATCGCCTATCTGCTGCTGATTTTCGTGCTGGGTTTCATCGCGTACCGCCGCACGCACAATCTCGGCGACTACATCCTGGGCGGGCGCAGCCTGGGAACGTTGGTAACAGCGCTCAGCGTCGGCGCCTCGGACATGAGCGGCTGGCTGCTGCTGGGCTTGCCCGGAGCGATCTATCTGTCCGGCATCCGTGAAGTCTGGATCGGAGTCGGGCTGGTCATCGGCGCCTGGCTCAACTGGCTGTTCGTGGCGCGCCCGCTGCGGGTCTACAGCCACCAGGCGAACAATTCGCTGACCTTGCCGGACTTCTTCGCCAACCGCTTCCGCGATCACGGCAATCTGCTGCGAGTCACTTCGGCGCTGGTGATTCTGCTGTTTTTCACTTTCTATGTCGCCGCCGGGCTCGTAGGCGGCGCCATCCTCTTCGAAAGCAGTTTCGGCCTCGATTATTACGTGGCGCTGATCGTCGGCGGCTGTATCATCGTCGCGTATACCCTGGCCGGCGGCTTTCTCGCCGTCGCCTGGACCGACGCCATCCAGGCCTTGTTGATGCTGGCGGCGCTCTTGCTTGCGCCGTTGATGGTGATCAATGCCATGGGTGGCGTCGGCGAGGTAGCCGACCGGATGCTGGCCGTAAACCCGCAAAGCACCAGCCTTTTCGGCGGCCTCGGCGCATTGGGACTGATTTCCCTGCTGGCCTGGGGGTTCGGTTACGTAGGGCAGCCGCATATTCTGGCGCGATTCATGGCGGCGAAAGACCCGGAGCGCCTGTTCGCGGCGCGCCGCACGGCGATGAGCTGGATGATCGTCGTCCTGGTCGGCTCGGTATCGACCGGGCTGGCGGGCATCGCCTGGTTCGCGGACAGTCCGCTGGAAAATCCCGAAACCGTCTTCATCGCGCTCAGCCAGGCCCTGTTCAATCCCTGGCTGGCCGGCGTCATTACCGCCGCGATCCTGTCGGCGATCATGTCGACGATCGATTCGCAATTGCTCGTGTCCTCGAGCGTGGTCAGCAAGGATCTGTATCGCACCTTCTATCGCCGCGACGCGCAAGACCGCGAACTGGTGCTGGTCAGCCGCCTGGCGGTGGTGGCGATCGCGCTGGCCGCCATGGCCATCGCTTCCGACCGCAACAGCCTTGTGCTGGAGCTGGTCAGTTATGCCTGGGCCGGGTTCGGCGCGGCTTTCGGGCCGGTCATATTGTTCTCTCTGTTCTGGCGCAAGACCACGGCCCCGGCTGCACTGGCGGGCATGGTGACCGGTGCGGCAACGGTAGTGGTCTGGTCCAATCTGAGTGGGGGAATTTTCGATCTGTATGAAATTCTGCCGGGATTCGTCTTCGGTTCGCTGGCGATTCTGGCGATCGGAGCATGGCAGCCCGAACGGGAAGTCTTCGTGCTCGACGGATTCGACCGGGCCTGGCGCAGTCTCGGGGGTCCCGAACCCGCCTAGCGCAACATGTCAACATGGGGAATGCCTTCTTCGTCGTAAGGATTCGAAACGGCGCGAAAGCCGAGAGAGGCATAAAACTCGACCAGGTACTGTTGTGCGGACAGGCCAGTCGTCGCACCGGGCCAGAGTCGTTCGCAACGCGCGAGGGTCTCACGCATGAGCAGGCGGCCCAGACCTTCGCCGCGGTATTCTTTTCTCACGAGCACGCGGCTGATCGCCGTGTAAGGCGTTTTCGTGCCAGGCGCGTTGATGCGGGCGTAACAGGCCAGTTCGCCGTCGTACAGCCCGCAGAGATGCAAGGCGTCCTGGTCGTGGCCGTCGAGGTCCTGGTAGGCGCATTCCTGTTCGACGACGAAGACCTCGGCGCGCAAACCGAGCATCGCGTAAAGCAGTTTGCTGTCGAGTTCCTCGAAAGAGGAGAAAATCCAGTCAGGCGCCGGCAAGCCGAAATCTCCGGGTCTCGGGTATGCAGGCGAATGATATGGCCCGCGGCCCGCGTTTCCCAATCGGCCGCCTTGGCTTATACTCTTGCGCCTGCCCGTCCCCGTGGCACAACTGGATAGCGCGACGCCCTCCTAAGGCGTAGGTTGCAGGTTCGACCCCTGCCGGGGACACCAGTTCCGGCGCAGCATGCCGCCTGAAGCTTTCCAGCCTAGTTTTCCGGCTTGCCGCTGTGCCGATTGAACCATTCCAGCACGGCGCTGACCTTGGCCAGCAACTGGCTGGGACGCGCGGCGATGCTGTGCGAAGCGTCCGGAATCCGCACCAGCGCGGTCTCTACGCCGCGCAACTTCAGCGCCTGGTAATACTGCTCCGATTCCCACATCGGCGTGCGCCAGTCCTGCTCCCCGGTCAGCAGCATGGTCGGTGTCGTGACCTCGCCCGCCAGCGAGAGCGGAGAGCGCTCCCAGTAGCCCATGGGATCCTCCCAGGGCAGGGCAGGGAACCAGTTCCTGGTAAAGACCGGCGCCATATCGGCGCTCAAGGCGAAGCTGATCCAGTTGATGACCGGCTTGGCCACCACCGCCGCCCGGAAACGGTCGGTCTTGCCGACGATCCAGGCTGTGAGCACACCGCCGCCGCTGCCGCCCGTCACGTAAAGCTGATCGGGATCGATAACGCCGAGATCGATCACCGCGTCCACTACCGACATCAGGTCGTCGTAGTCCTCACTGGGGTAGTTGTGATGAATATAGCTGCCGAATGCTTCGCCGTAACTGCTGCTTCCCCGGGGGTTGGCATATACAACCACGTAGCCGGCGGCAGCGTAGAGCTGCGCCTCTAAGGAAAAGTGCGGTCCGTACGCGGCGTGCGGACCGCCGTGGATTTCCAGCAGCAGCGGGTACTGCTGCGAGGCGTCGAAGCCGGGCGGCCATACCACCCAGGCGTGGATTTCCTCCCCGTCGTAGCTGGACGGGAACCGGAACTCCTCGACCCGGCCGAGATCGCGGTAGTCGAGGAGATTTGCGTTAAGCTGCGTCAGCCGCCGCGGCGCATCCATGCCACGGCCGACGGCAATGTCGGATGGCGCCAGGGCGTCTCCCCGGGTTATCGCGTACATGTCGCCGCCGCCAACCGCGAACTGTGCGCCCGTGTATGGCCGCGTTAGCGCCAGACCGCCCAATTCGCCGCTGATTTCCGTGAGGCCACCATCCAGATGCGCGTAAGCCAGTTTCGTCAGACCCTCGTCTTCATAGGCGAAATACAGCCCATTGCCGTCCGCCGACCAACTGGGGAGCGTGACGTCGCGGTCCAGGTCCGGCAGCAGTTCCCGGTAGCCGCTGCCATCCACGTTCATCACGTACAGGCGGGTGATCTGGTAGCTGCGCGCGCGGTCGTCATAGCCGGTCCAGGCCAGCATCGCCCCGTCAGGCGAAACGTCGACCGAATTGTCCGGCCCCTCGCGGTCTGTGACCGCCTCGATTTCGCCACCGCCCAGCCCGACCCGATAAATCTCGGTATTGGACGGAATGAGTTCGGCATCCTCATGGCGGTTGCCGGAGAAATATAGGCTTTGGCTGTCCGGCGACCAACTGATCGGGCCGTCGTGGTTGTAGTCGCCGGACGTAAGTTGCCGCGGCGCGCCGCCCTGCGCCGACACCACGAAAACATGATTGAAACCGTAGGGCAGCGGCCCGGCGCCGTCCATGCGGTACACGGCGCGCTCAACCACCACGGGGGGCTCCGCCCAGTTGGCGCCCTCGGGCCTGGCGGGCAACTCGCCCATGGCCGGTGGCTGGTAGGGTACCAGCATCGTATAGGCAAGCCACTCGCCGTCCGGAGACCAGGAGAGGTTGCCGGGAGCGCGATCCAGATGGGTGACCTGCAGGGTTTCGCCGCTGTCGATCCAGCGTACGAAAATCTGCGCGCCCCCGTCATCACTGGACAGATACGCAACACGCTCGTTGTCCGGGGCAATTTGAGCGCCACTGTCGTTAACCGCCCCGGTGGTCAGCGGGCGGGCGTTCTCGCCATCGATATCGACGCGCCACAGGTTGGAGCGGCGGCGATCCTCCATGATGTCCATGAAGTTATGCGTATAGATCACAAACGAGCCGTCGGGGCTGACCTGCGGATCGCTGGCCCAGGAAAGCGAGAATACATCTTCGGGTGCGAAAACCGGCTGGGCGGCGTAAAGACCCGGGGCCGCCAACAGCAATACCAGGGCAATACGTGGTTTCAAGTTCGCGAGAAGCGTCAGCGGGGACACATTGCGGCGTTGCTTGAACAAGGGATCTTGTGGCATTTGCATGTTGGATACTCCCGGATAGTTAATCAGTTCACCTGAACCTGACCGCGGTGCCGTAGCCGGCGAGGATGATCATGCCGCCCTTGTTGCCGCTGAACTCGCTATAGTCGAACTCGACCGAGACCACCGCGTCGGCGCCCGCTTCGGCGGCTTCCGCGGCAAGCTCGGCAAGGCAGGTTTCACGAGCCTTGCGCAAGGCTTCCTGGTGCGTGCCGCTGCGGCCGCCGACGATGTCGCGGATGCCGCCCATGATGTCTTTGAAAATATTGATCCCGAGCACGCATTCCGCACCGACGATGCCAAGCGACTCGCCGATTTCGCGTCCGGGAAAATACGCGGTGGTTACAATTCTGTTGATCGGAATCGCCATGGTTTCCACTCCTCCTTGACTATGTGCGAATCAAGCCTACCGCTTGCGGCGCGGAGTTTCCACACCCCGGTCATGTGGGATCGGCAATGCATTCGTAGGCGAGCGGCGCCGCCTGCAAGAGCGCTTCCGCGCGGCCGTCCAGATACCATGGGCGTCCTTCGGCGACCGCCTCGATATTGGCCACGGCCAGGGCCAGATTACCGCCCCGGCTTCGGTTTACATGGGCGAGCACCGGCTCTCCCTTTTCCGGACTGACTCCCGATCGGGCGCATACGCGGCTGTCCGCGGTGAACTCCGCCTCGCCGCTGAGCAGAAACAGGCGTTTTTTCGGCTTGCCCCGGAAATGCATGCGGGCGACGACTTCCTGGCCGGTGTAACAGCCCTTGCTGAAATTGATCACGCCGGAAATATCGTAGTTGAGCAATTGCGGCGTAAATTGCTCGCTGCTGGCCGGGCCGACGTGAGCCGTTCCGGACTTGATTTCCGCGGCCAACCAGTCACGGCCGGGATTTGACTGCCATTCACCGAACAATTCACGCAAGGGTGGAATCACGGCCTCGTCGAGGCACCACAATTCCTGCCTCCCGCCCGGCAGCCGCAACAGGCACATCTGGGCCGAGACCGTGCTTTCGTTGACCGCGCCCGGCGGCGTGGGAAAGAGTCTGGTCAACGCGGCCTCGAAATCATCGCCCAGGATGCCGAGGACCAGCGGTGGCTCGACGCGGCGCAATTCGACCCTGGAAAAGACCGCGTAGCGCGACAAGGTGTCGATGATTTTCCCGGCCATGCCGCCCGCTGTCTGCAGCAGGCAGGAGTCACCGGTTTGCGCCAGCCGGAAATCGGCAACGACGCGGCCTTTCAGGTTGCAGATGGCGCCCGGCAGGGAACGGGTTTCCGACAGCAGATCGACATTGCAACTCACCTGGCCTTGCAGGAACTTGCGCGCATCCGGGCCTTCGACCTGGACGAATTCGTGTTCCGGCAATGCGTAAACTGGCATGAAGGGTACTCGCGGCTGATCGAAAAGGCGCAGTTTAGCAGCACTTGATTCATGCCGTCTTTTTCCCGGGATATCGAAAAGGTTTCGGCAAAATGCTAGCTTGCGCACACCGGTCCAGGAGACCTTCGGGCATGGCGCAAGACAGCCGGATTCCCGGTGATTTACAGAAAATCTATTGGCGCAGCCGCCGGGGCATGCTCGAACTCGACTTGCTGCTCGTGCCGTTCACTCTCGAAGCCTATGCCGGCCTGTCGCCCGCGGATCAACTCCGGTACCGTCAATTGCTGGAATGCGAAGACCAGGACCTGTTTGCCTGGCTGATGCGGCGCGAAGCGGCAGCGGACCGGCAACCGCTCATCGATCGCATCCTGGCGCACAATTCGGCGCGTTCGGAGAAAGCGGACTAAGCTTTTTGCGTGCTTCGAATCCATCCCGCCCCTTCCCGGCTTCGCTTCCTGCTGGCGCTGTTCCTGCACGGACTGGCGCTGACGGCGCTGTTTCATTCCGGCGCGCCATTCTGGCTCAAGTCGGCACTGGCGCCCCTGGTGTTCTGCGGGCTATGGCTTGAAGCGCAAATCGCCCTCGGCCGCAGGCAAGTCGTGGCAATGCAGATAGGCGCGCGGTCCGTGAAACTGCGGATCGACGGAGAAAGCATGGAAACCGGACCGCCACAGGTGCGCCATTGCTCGGAATGGCTGGTTATCGTCGAATTTCCGGTGCGAGGCGCCGAATCCGGACACCGAAGATTTCATCTCGTACTGTTTCCGGATTCACTACTCACAGACGAACGGCGCAGATTGCGCCGCTGGATATACTTTTACCTTGGGAGATAAGAAGCCCGAGGAGATTCTGCAACTCCGCTTCGCTACGCGCAGAATGACGGGCTGGCGAACCAGCACTGCCTGAGTCGCTGGCGGGTGGCGCGGGGTTTAGCGGGCGTCCCCGACATGGATGTCGGGGCCGAAGCGTACAGGGACGTATTCACAGCGTCCGCTAAACCCCGCGCCACCCGGCGGCGACGGATCGAAGCCACTTTCCCTCAAAATTCCAGCAGATCCGCATGTTCGGGCGGCGCGAGCACGGTATCCGCAGCCTCCGGCAACAGGTTCGGGTGATCCAGATTGAAATGCAGCCCGCGGCTTTCCTTGCGCAGGCCGGCGCTGCGCACGATCAGGCCCGCTACCAGCGCCAGGTTGCGCAATTCCAGCATGTCGCGGCTGATGCGATAGCTTTGGAAATGTTCATGAATTTCCTCGCGCAGCATTTCCAGGCGCCGTTCGGCCCGCCGCAGACGGCCGTCGCTGCGCACGATTCCGACGTAGTCCCACATGCAGCGGCGCAATTCGTCCCAGTTGTGCGAAATCAGGATGTCGTCGCCCGATTCGGCGCGGCTGTCGGGCCAGCCCGGGGCGGGGCCCGCGAAATCCGTGTCGCCGATCTTGCGGCCGATCGAATCGGCCGCGCTGAAGGCGATGACGAAACATTCCGACAGCGAGTTGCTGGCGATACGGTTGGCGCCATGCAGGCCGGAGAAGGTTGTTTCGCCCACCGCGTATAGATTCTCGATGTCGGTTTCCCCGTCGCGATTGACCATCACGCCGCCGCAGGTGTAATGCGCCGCCGGAACGACCGGAATCCGCTCGCGGGTGATGTCGATGCCGAGTTCCAGGCAGCGCCGATGGATATTCGGAAAACGTTCGCGCACCAGTTCCGCGGGCCGATGAGCGATGTTCAGATACACGCAGTCCTCGCCGAGCCGCTTGGTTTCGTGATCGATCGCCCGGGCGACGACGTCGCGCGAGGCCAGTTCGCCGCGGCTGTCGAACTGTTCCATGAATCGGGCGCCGTCGGGCAATTCGAGCCTCGCGCCTTCGCCGCGCATGGCCTCGGTGATCAGGAAACTGCGGGCATGGGGGTGGAACAGGCAGGTCGGATGGAACTGGTTGAACTCCATGTTGGCGACCCGGCAGCCGGCGCGCCAGGCCATGGCGATGCCGTCGCCGCTGGCGCTGTCGGGATTCGTCGTATACAGATAAGCCTTGCTCGCGCCACCGGTGGCAAGCACCACGAACCTGGCCTCGATCGCCGAAACCCGGCGCGTGGCGTCGTCGAGCACGTATACTCCGCTGCAACGGCGCGAAGCGCCGCCGCCGGGCTCATGCACGACGAGATCGAGCGCGGTGCAGCCTTCCATGAAATGGATGGTCGGATTTTCGTTCGCGCGCCGGTGCAAGGTCTGAAACACCGCCTTGCCCGTGGCGTCGGTGGCATGAATGATGCGCCGGTGGCTGTGAGCGCCTTCCTGGGCAAGATGCAGGGAGCTGAGATCGATATCGGCGTCATTGCTGCCGCCCCGCCGGACGGTCGCGCCGGGGAGGGTGCTGAAAGGAACGCCTTGTTCCACCAGCCATCTGACCGCGGCCGCGCTGTTGCCAACCACATGTTCGACCATTTCCCGATGGCAAAGCCCGCCGCCGACCGTAATCGTATCCTCGACATGCGATTCGAGACTGTCGCTGTCGTCGAGCACCGCCGCAATGCCGCCCTGGGCGTAGAACGTCGCACCCTGTTCCAGGCTCGACTTGCTGAGCAGGCCCACGCTGGCGAACGGGGCGGCGCGCAACGCCAGCGTCAACCCGGCTGCGCCGCTGCCGATGACGAGGATGTCGAATTTGCGTGTCGAACCAGGGATCATGCGGCGGGGCGCAAGGTTGGTGCGCGGAGACATGGACGGAATACAATGCGGGCGTACATTACCACACGTGCAAACCGATTGGGTCGTTTCCCGCGGGTCAACCTCATGTCCATGCGAACTTTTTTCCGGCTTCGCTGTCTCAGAAACAGGGCGTCAGTGCCGCGGGCAACAATCGAAGGCCTCCGGGAAAGACTGAGAGGTACGAATGTCCCGGGATACTGACCGGCAACTCGTGGAGAGGGTACTGGCCGGCGAGACGAATGCGTTCAACTTTCTGGTGTTGCGATATCAGCATCGGGTTGCGGGTTTGATCAGCCGGTTCGTGCAGAGCCCACAGGAAATAGAGGACATCAGCCAGGAGGCGTTCGTAAAGGCTTACCGCGCCCTGTCGTTATTCAGGGGTGACAGTTCGTTCTATACGTGGCTCTACCAGATCGCGGTGAACACCGCCAAGAACTATCTGGTATCGCGGAATCGGCGGCTGATGGCGGGAAGTCTCGACATCGAAGAGGCGGAACATGGCGAACTCGCACCGGCGCTGCGGGACATAGCCGACCCGGAAAGCGAGTTGGAGATGGAGCATCTGAAGGCGGTGATTGATGCCGCCATCGAGGAACTGCCCGAAGAATTGCGTACGGCCTTCACCTTGCGCGAATTTTCCGGCATGAGTTACGAACAGATCACCGAGGTTATGGATTGTCCGGTGGGTACGGTAAGATCGAGGATATTCCGCGCCAGGGAGGCGATAGACAGGAAGATCCGCGAGATATTGTGACACAGCAAAGCTAATTTGGATTTGGGCAAGAGGCGGAGCATGAGTGAAACACGGCGGGAAACGCTTTCCGCGATGCTCGACAACGAAACCGACGAACTTGAGTTGCGGAGGCTGCTCAAGACCGCCGACGACGATGCGGAACTCAAGCGCGTCTGGGAGCGCTACAGTCTGGCGCAGTCCCTGCTGCACGAATCCCGCGTCGGCCGATTGAGCGACGATTTTCATCTGGAAGTCGCCCGCCGCCTGCAAGCGGAACCCGCGCCGAAACGCGGCTCCGGCGTATCGGCGACGGGCCGGCAATTCGCGGGCAGGTTCGCGATCGCGGCAACAGTCGCGCTTGCCGTTTTCGTGGCATTGCAAGCCGGTCTCGACAACGAACCGGCGGCGCCGCAAATCGCGAACGAAGCGTCGGCCCCCGCGACCGCGCCGGCGGCGCAGATTGTCGAAGTCGACAACGCTCCTGTCGTTCCCGTGGACCCGGAAGCGCGGCAGCGGCTGCTCGAATATATCGAGAGCATGCGTTTCGACCCGGAAGAACCGCCACGGATGGAACACATCCAGGATTCCCCCCTCTTTCACCTGGTCAACGACCTGCAGGACTAGCCCGCCGGGGTTCATTCAACTATTTCGGCGCGTTGCGCTATGGTACATTTGACTGTTACGTGTTCGGTCAAAGGTAAAGCCGCGTGCACAAGTCCTTCCGTACCGCAATGGCGTTTACGCTCGCAGTCGCCTGGTTTATTCCGGCGGCAGCGGCGGAATTGCCGAACTTCGCCGACCTGGTGGAGCGCAGCGCGCCCGCCATCGTGGAAATTTCTACCAGCCGCGCCAACCAGCAGGGGAATCTGTTCGACGAATTCGACGACCTGTTCCGCCGGCAAATTCCGGACGGGCGGCAACCCGAGGAACCGTTCCAGCCGCGCACCGTCGGCTCCGGATTCATCGTTTCCGATGACGGCTATGTAATCACGAATAACCATGTCGTCTACGGCGCCGACGAAATCCGCGTACATCTGAACGACCGCCGCGTATTGGTGGCGGATGTCGTCGGCCTGGACGAACCTTCCGATCTGGCGCTGCTCAAGCTCGAGGCCGCTGACTTGCCCTTCGTCGGATTCGGCGATTCCGACGCCTTGCGGATCGGTGACTGGGTGCTCGCGATCGGCTCGCCTTTCGGTCTTGAATTCTCGGCCTCGGCCGGCATCGTCAGCGCGAAAGGCCGCACGGTACCGCGCCGCTCGTCATATAACTACATGGCTTTCCTGCAGACCGACGTGGCGATCAACCAGGGCAATTCCGGCGGCCCGCTCTTCAACCTCGAAGGCGAGGTGGTAGGCATCAATTCGCGGATTCTGAGCAGCACCGGCGGCTCCAACGGCGTGTCCTTTGCCATTCCGAGCAATGTCGCGGTAAACGTGCTCGACCAGTTGCGGGAAACCGGAGCAGTGCAGCGCGGCCTGCTTGGCGTGCAGATGGGCGAAGTCGACTATGAAATGGCCCGTAACGTCGGTTTGCCGCGCCCGCTCGGCGCATACGTCGATCGCGTGCAACCCGCAAGTCCGGCGGAACGCGCCGGCCTGCGCGACGGCGACATCATCACCGGCTTCAACGGGCACGAAATCGGGTTCTTCACCGAATTGCCGTATTTCGTCGGACAATACCATCCCGGCACACGCGCCGAAGTCGTCGTGCGCAGGGAAGGCGAGGAATACAGTTTCGAAGTGACTCTCGGCAGTTCGCCGACCAATGCCGCCATCGCCGCGGCCGAGCCGGCCCCGCGGCCGCGACCGGAAAATCCGCTCGGATTCCGCGTTGCCGACCTGAGCGGCGAAACCCGCCAGGTCGCCGGCATCAGCGGTGTGCGCGTCGCACAAATGGCGCCGGGCCCGGGCAGCGATTCGGGCCTGCAATTGAACGACGTAATCACCGCTCTCAACGGCGAGCCGGTCGAGTCGGCGGGAGATTTCGCGCGTATCGCCGAAGCCTTGCCCGAATCGGGCTCGATTCCGCTGGAAATCCTGCGCCAAGGCGAAAGCCGCAGCCTGTCATTGGAGTTGCCCTGAGTGGCTTCGATCCGTCGCTATCTGGTGAGCAGGGTTTAGCGGACGCCGTAAATACATCCCTGTAGGCTTCGGGCTCGGCGTCCTGCCTCGCACGCCCGCTAAACCCTGCTCACCAGACGGCGACTCACATAGTGCTGGTTCCTCCCCCCATGTCATTCTGCGCGGAGCATAGCGTAGTCGCAGAATCTCTTGGCTCGCTGACAGTCGGGGGCTGATAGAGTAGACTTGCCGGCTGATTTTTCGCCCCCCGCAGCCATCGTGACCGACCAGGCTTTCATTCGCAATTTTTCCATCATCGCGCATATCGATCATGGCAAGTCGACGCTGGCCGACCGTTTCATCCAGCTCTGCGGCGGACTCAGCGAACGCGAAATGGCCGCCCAGGTACTCGATACGCTCGATATCGAACGCGAACGCGGGATCACAATCAAGGCGCAAAGCGTGACGCTGTTCTACGATGCGGCCGACGGCAATCGCTACCAGTTGAATTTCATCGACACTCCGGGCCATGTCGACTTCAGTTACGAAGTTTCACGCTCGCTGGCGGCCTGCGAAGGCGCGTTGCTCGTGGTCGACGCCTCCCAGGGCGTCGAAGCGCAATCGGTCGCCACCTGTTACACGGCTTTCGAGCAGGACGTGGAAGTCATTCCGGTGCTGAACAAGATGGATCTGGTTCATGCCGAGCCCGAGCGTGTGCGCGAGGAAATCGAGGAAATCATCGGCATCGACGCCGCCGACGCCATCGGCGCCAGCGCCAAGACCGGCGAGGGAGTGGCCGGGATTCTCGAACAGATCGTCAATCTCGTACCGCCGCCGGAAGGGTCGCCCGAGGCGGACTTGCAGGCGCTGATCATCGATTCCTGGTTCGACAACTATCTCGGCGTGGTCTCGCTCGTGCGCGTGATGAACGGCAGCATTCGCCCCGGCGAGCGGATCGTCGTCAAGACCCAGGGCAAGCCCCTGGAAGTCGACCAGGTCGGCGTCTTCACGCCCAAGCGCACGACGACGGAAGAACTGCGCGCCGGGGAAGTGGGTTTCGTCTGCGCGAGCATCAAGGACATCCATGGCGCGCCTGTCGGCGACACCATCGTTCGCGCGAAAACGCCCGATGTGCCGGCGCTGGCGGGATTTCGCCGCATATCGCCCCAGGTTTACGCGGGGCTGTATCCGGTCGATTCCGACGATCTGGAAAGTTTCCGCGAGGCCTTGTCGAAACTGTCCCTCAACGACGCCTCGCTGCAATATCAGCCGGAAAACTCGCCCGCGCTCGGCTTCGGCTTCCGCTGCGGTTTTCTCGGCATGTTGCACATGGAAATCATCCAGGAGCGGCTCGAGCGGGAATACGATCTGGACCTGATCACCACGGCGCCCACGGTTGCCTACGAGGTTGTGCGAAAGGACGGCGACACCGTCCTCGTGGACAGCCCCGCGCAATTGCCGCCGGTAAACGATATCGAGGAGATGCGCGAACCCATCGTCGAAGTCGGCATTCTCACGCCACAGCAGCATCTCGGCGCGGTAATCGGGCTATGCGAGGAAAAGCGCGGCGTGCAGAAAGACATGCAATTCGTCGGCCGGCAGGTCTCCCTGCGTTACGACTTGCCCATGAACGAAGTCGTGATGGACTTTTTCGACCGCCTCAAGTCCGTCAGCCGGGGCTACGCCTCGATGGATTACCATTTCGCCCGCTTCGAGTCGTCAAAACTGGCCCGATTGGATATTCTTATCAACGGCGAGCGGATCGACGCCCTGGCCCTGATCGTTTTCCGCGACCACGCCCGCTCCCGGGGGCGCGAACTCGTCGAGAAAATGCGCGAACTCATCCCCAGGCAAATGTATGATGTCGCGATCCAGGCCGCCGTCGGCGGGCAGGTCATCGCCCGATCGACGGTCAAGGCCATGCGCAAGAACGTTACCGCCAAATGCTATGGCGGCGACATAACCCGGAAGAAAAAGCTGCTCGAGAAACAGAAGGCCGGCAAGAAACGGATGAAAAAGCTGGGTAACGTGGAAGTGCCCCAGGAAGCGTTCCTGGCGGTGCTCAAGACCGATTCATGATGAGTAATCTATGAATATCGATTTTTCCCTGGTGCTGGTGATTCTCGTGGCTCTCTCCGGGCTGATCTGGCTGCTCGACGTCATCCTGCTCAAGCCCGGCCGCACCGCTATCGGCGAGGAAGTCCGCAAGAGCCGGTCGGGCGCACGCAGCCAGGAGGATGTCGAGCAGGAAATCAGCGCCATTGCCCGCGAGCCGGTGGTGGTGGAGTACGCCAGGGCCTTCTTCCCGGTGCTCGTGCTCGTGCTGGTGCTGCGTTCATTCCTGTTCGAGCCATTCCAGATTCCCACGGGTTCGATGATTCCGACGCTGGAAATCGGCGATTTCATCCTCGTCAACAAGTACGCCTACGGCTTGCGCCTGCCGGTGGTCGGGACCAAGATCATGGATGTCGACGAGCCGCAGCGCGGCGAAGTCATGGTCTTCGTTCCGCCCCATGAGGACCAGTATTACATCAAGCGGGTGATTGGCCTGCCGGGCGATACGGTGCGATACGAAGACGGCGAGTTGTACATCAATCGGGAACTCGTCTACAGCGAACCGAGCGGGACGACGACGATCAATTCCGCTTTCGGCCCCGTGCCCGGCACCCTCTACACCGAGGTGATCGGCGGGATCGAACACACGATTCAGACCAAGAACAGCTCTCGCAGCGACCTGGCTCGCCGCAACCGGGCTCGCAGCATATGGGTCGTGCCCGCCGACAGTTATTTCATGATGGGCGACAATCGTGACGAAAGCAGCGACAGCCGCATCTGGGGCGTGGTGCCCGACGAAAACATCGTCGGCAAGGCGGTGGCCGTATGGATGCACAAGGAGCCGGGCTGGAACCTGCCCACTTTCGCGCGCGCCCACTGGATTCAGTAATCGACCTCAGCAGCCTGCAACAGCGGATCGGCTACCAGTTCAAGGATGCTTCACTGGCGCGGCAGGCGCTGACGCATCGCAGCGCGCGTGCGGAGCACAACGAAAGACTGGAATTTCTGGGCGATGCCCTGCTCGGCTTTCTGATGGCCGAGGAGGCCTGGAATGCCTGGCCCGACGCGAGCGAAGGCGATCTGACGATCATGCGCGCGGCGGTGATCAATCGCACCGTGCTCTCCGAGGTGGCGGTCGCTCTCGATCTCGGCAGCCTGCTCGAACTCGGCGCCGGTGAGGCGAAAAGCGGGGGGCGGCAGCGGGAATCGGTTCTTTCAACAGCCATGGAGGCGCTCATCGCGGCGATATACCTCGACGGCGGTCTCGATGCATGCCGCGAATTCGTCAAGACCTGGTTTCCGGCGCCCGGCGAGAACTTCGGCGAGGGAGGCGTGCACAAGGACAACAAATCCCGCTTGCAGGAACTCATGCAGTCGCAGCGGCGCGCCTTGCCCGGCTACGAAGTGCTCGAGATCGGCGGCAGCGGCCACGAACAGCAATTCAGGGTGAAATGCATGCTGGCGGAACTCAAGATCGCGACCGAAGGCAGCGGCGCCTCGCGGCGCGCTGCGGAGCAGATGGCCGCAGGCAGGGCGCTGGCAGCGCTGGAGCCGGAAGAGTGAACGAACAGGCGCTGCGTTGCGGGCACGTCGCAATCATCGGCAGGCCCAATGTCGGCAAGTCCACCTTGCTCAATCACCTGGTGCGGCAGAAGATCAGCATTACTTCGCGCAAGCCGCAGACCACGCGCAATCGTATTCTCGGCATCAGCACCGAAGGCTCGGCCCAATGCCTGTATGTCGACACTCCCGGACTCGACCGCCGCCACGGCAAGGCGATCAATCGCGTGATGAACGAGACCGTTGTGGCGGTCGTCGGCGAAGTCGACGTCATTGTGCTCGTCAGCGAGCGGCTGCTCTGGCGGGAAGAGGACGAGGCCGTGCTGGAGGCCTTGCGCAACGCCCGCGTACCGGTGCTGCTCGCGATCAACAAGGTCGATCAGATCGAAGACAAGACCAGGCTGCTGCCGCATATCGAGCGGATGTCGTCGCTGTACGACTTCGCCGAGATCATTCCGGTATCGGCCCTCGGCGGGCACAACCTCGACCTGCTTGAGCGGAAAGTCCGCGAACTGCTGCCGGAAGGCCCTTTCCTGTTCCCCGCCGACCAGGTCACCGACGCCACTTCGCGTTTTCTTGCAGCCGAACTGATTCGCGAGAAGATCACGCGGCAACTCGGCGACGAACTGCCTTACGAGGTCATGGTCGAAATCGAGAAGTTCACCCGTGAAGACGGCGTATTGCATATCAACGGTCTGATCGTCGTCGACAAGCAGGGCCAGAAACGCATACTCATCGGCAGCGGCGGCGCGCGCCTGAAACAGATCGGCAGCGCCGCGCGCAAGGACATGGAACAGGCTTTCGAGTGCAAGGTCATGCTGGAATTATGGGTGAAAGTTCGCGGCGGCCACATGAACGAAGCGCGGGCCCTGAAGAGCCTGCGCGGCGCATCCTGAGGCCGCGGTGAACACGCGCGTCCTGTTGCAGCCGGCGTATGTAATTCACCGTCGGCCGTTCCGCAACACCAGCCTGCTGGTGGATTTCTTCTGCCCCGAACACGGCCGCATCGCCGCGGTGGCCCGCGGAGCGCGCCGCGGCAAGTCGCGCATGCACGGCCTGTTGCAGGCCTTCCAGCCCTTGCGCATTTCCTTTAGCGGCCGCGGCGACGTCAAGACTCTTACCAATGCCGAAAGCGCCGGCGCCGCTGTCCCGCTGACAGGTGAGCGCCTGTTCAGCGGCTTTTACGTCAATGAGTTGCTGAGCCGCATGTTGCACGATCATGTCGAGCATCCGCGCCTGTACGAAGTCTATCGGGAAACGCTGGATGCGTTGGCGAACACGGCCTTGCTCGAAAGAGTCCTGCGCCGTTTCGAACTCGAATTGCTCGCCGAACTCGGCTATGCCGTAAATCTGGAAAGCGACTGCCGCGAACATGAACCGATAGCGGATGACAAGTTTTACCGCTATCTGCCCGATGTAGGCTTCGAGGTAGCGCGCGAGGACGAAAACGACAGGAAACGAATCTTCGCCGGCGCGCATCTGCTCGCCCTGGGCCGCCTCGCACTCGAAGATCCCGAGATCGCCGCTTCCGCCAAACGCCTGCTGCGCCAGGCTCTCGAAGTCCACCTAGGAGGCCGGCCCCTGCATAGCCGGGCGCTGTTCACTTCGGCGAGCGGTGGAAAGGAAAGCAATCAAGTCGCCGATTAGGGTTAGAATCGCCCTTGAGACATCGGAGGCTCATATGGGCGATCAATCTGCTTCGCTTTCCCCGGATCACGTCGAGTTCATCGGCCGGCAGCATCTGTTTTTCGTCGGCACCGCGGGCGCGGACGGCCGAATCAACGTCTCGCCGAAGGGCCTCGACACCTTGCGCGTGCTCGATTCTTCAAGAGTCGTCTGGCTGAATCTCACCGGCAGCGGCAACGAGACCGCGGCGCATGTGCTGGAGAACGGGCGGATGACGCTGATGTTCTGTTCCTTCGACAAGCAGCCGCTGATCCTGCGCGTCTACGGGCAGGCAACGATGGTTTACCCGCGTGACGAAGCAAAGTTCGGTCAATACTCGGCCTTGTTCGGACATCAGCCCGGCACGCGGCAATTTTTCGAACTCGACGTCGAACTCGTGCAGACCTCCTGCGGCTATGGCGTCCCGCATCTGGAACTCGACAGGCCAAGAGTAACGCTTGCAAAATGGGCGGCCAACAAGGGCGACGAGGGCATCGAACAATACTGGTCCGACAAGAACCGGATCAGCATTGACGGCAAGTCGACGGGTATATTCGAATAGTCATCCGATTCCCCGGAGTGAACAATGAGCGATGATTCCCAGGAATTCGCCACCGAGCCGGTGCCGGCCGGGCACCAGGTCGGCTGGATCAGGGTCGGGTTGATCAGCGCCATGGTGGGCTTTTCGCTGCCGACCTTCGTGGCCGGCGTCGAAGTGTTCCAGGCCACGCCGAACGACCGGGCGGCCGTGGCGGTGCTGATGGGCTGCGCGATGTTGACCTTTATCGGGGCGCTGACAGGCTCGATCGGCGCGCGCACCCATCTGAGTTCCTACATGCTCGCGCGCATCGCTTTCGGCGTGAAAGGCGCGGCCCTCGTCAATCTCGCCTTCGCCGTTTCGCTGCTGGGCTGGTTCGGCGTCAATATCGACCTGTTCAGCGCGGCGCTGCTGCGCCTGATGAACGACGTACTGGGAATGTCGGGTGTGCCCTGGCTGGTTGAGCTGTTTGCCGGCGTGGTGATGACGGTCACGACGATTTACGGCTTCCAGGCGATCAACCGGCTGTCGATGCTGCTCGTACCGGTGATGATGGTGGTGACCGTATTGCTGATCAATACGGCGCTGGGCATCGAGCCTTTGGGGGAAATCCTGTCGGGGGCCGACGCCGGCGAGTTGTCCTTCGGCGATGCGACGTCCTCCGTGGTCGGTGGAGTGATTGTCGGCGCCGTGATCCTCCCGGACATCACCCGCTTCATCGCGCGCTGGCAGGGCGCGATCTTTACCGTCCTGCTGTCCTATCTGATCGTCAATTCGGTAGTGATGATCTCCGGCGGCATCGCCGCGGACGTGCTGGCGAACGACGACTTTCTCGATGTCATGATCCTCATGGGCCTGGGCTGGGGCGCTTTCGCGATCATCATCGCCGGAAGCTGGGTGCTCAATACGCTCAACCTGTACAGCACCACGCTCAGCGTAGAGGCGACGATACCGCGGCTGGAGAACCGGCTGTCGATCGTCATCCTGGGCGTGATCGGCACTGGCGCCGCCTTCCTCAACATCCTCGACTTTTTCCTGACATTCCTGTTCTATCTTGCGATCGTTTTCGTACCCGTCGCTGGGGTCATTGCCGTCGATTACCTGTTCGCGCGGCGGTCGGCCTTTCACGAGGAACTCGAATCGGCGCAGCGGGATTTTTCGCCGCTGGCGCTTGCCGCCTGGGCAGGCGGAGCGGCCGTGGCGCTGCTCGGTTCAGCGGGCCTGCTGCGGATCAGCGGCATAGCCGCGCTTGACGCGATGCTCATCTCGGCGTTCGCCTACGCCGTGCTGAGCCGCTTTGACACCAAAGGCGTCGCCGAGCGCGGCGAGACGGAGAGCGGATAAGGACCAATGCTCAGGATCGGGATCGACGTCGGCGGAACGCATACGGACGCGGTGTTACTCGACGGCGACGAAGTCGTCGCTTCCACGAAATCGCTGACCTCCCGCGACGTAAGCTCGGGGATTCTGGAAGCCCTGGAAACCATCCTTTCCGGGGACAGCGGCGTCGAGAAAAAGGTGGAAGCCGTGATGCTGGGCACGACCCAGTTCACCAACGCCGTCATCGAGCGGCGTGAACTCGCCGAAGTCGCCGCCATCCGCATCGGCCTGCCTTCGGGCCGGGGCATTCCGCCGAAGACCGGCTGGCCCGGGGACATCGCCCGCTGCCTCGGCGGCAACGTATACATGTTGCGGGGCGGCTATCTTTACGACGGCTGGCTGCTGGCGCAACTCGACGACAGGGAGATCGACACGGTTATCGGCGATCTCAAGGCAAAACGCGTCGAGGCGGTGGCGATTTCCTCCGCGTTCTCGCCGATGAATCCCGAACCCGAAAGACTGCTTGCCGAACGCATTCGCGCCGTGCTGCCGGAAATCCATATCACCGAATCCCACAGCATCGGCCGGCTCGGTATTCTCGAACGCGAAAACGCCGCCATGCTCAATGCGAGCCTGCTCGGCTTCGCCGGCCGCGTGGTCGACTCTTTCGTCGCGGCGATCCGCGAGCGCGGCCTGAACTGCCGGTTTTTCATCAGCCAGAACGACGGCACCTTGATGGACGCCGAATTCGCGCGGCGCTATCCGGCGCTGACCTTCGCTTCCGGACCGACCAACTCGCTGCGCGGCGCCAGCAAGTTGACCGGCCTGAACGACGCCATCGTGGTCGATATCGGCGGCACGACTTCCGATTTCGGCATCCTGCAGGACGGCTTCCCGCGCGAATCGAACATCGTGATCGACGTGGGCGGCGTACGCACCAACTTCCGCATGCCCGATATCCTGTCGATCGGCCTCGGCGGCGGCAGCCTTGTCGCCGCGGACGGCGCCAGCGTGGGACCGCGTTCGGTCGGCCACGAACTAGTCAGCAAGGGCCTGGTTTTCGGCGGCGAGACATTGACCGCGACCGATATCGTCGTTGCCGCCGGACATGCCGAGATCGGCGACCCGGAGAAAGTAAGAAATCTGAAACCCGAAGTAGTTGCCGCCGCCCAAGGCGAAATCTCCAGCATGTTCAACGCCGGCATCGAGAAAATGAAACCAAGCAGCGATCCGCTGCCGGTGGTGCTCGTAGGCGGCGGCGCGGTGCTCGTTACGGAAAAGCTCGCAGCGGCATCGAGCATGTTGCTGCCCGAACATTCCGGCGTCGCCAACGCCATCGGCGCCGCGATCGCCCAGATCGGCGGCGAAGCCGAAAGAATGATCTCCTACGACAAGATCACGAGGCAGGACGCAATCAGCCAAGTTACCGGCGAGGCCACGAACGTCGCCCTGACCGCAGGCGCCGAAGCAGCAAGCATCCGTGTCGCCGACATCGAGGAAACCAGCATTTCCTACATGCCCGGTAACACAGTCCGCGTGCGGGTCAAGGTCGTCGGCGACATCGCCGGCATCGGGCAAACGTCGGGCCTGGAGGCGAAGGTATGAAACTGGCCGTTGAATCATTGCCGGATCTGTCGTCCGGCGCGGTTTTTCTCGCCACGGGCGGCGGCGGCGATCCTTATGTGGCCTACCTCGCGACTCAGAAAGTGCTCGCCGAACACGGCCCGGCCGAACTGATCGCCGTTGACGATCTCGATGACGACGCTTTCGTCGCCGCCGTCGGCGGAGTAGGGGCGCCGACCGTCAGCCTGGAATTGCTGCATTCCATCGACGACCCGGGAATTGTGCTCGAAGCCTTCGAAAGTCATGTCGGCCGCAAGCTCGACGCCATCGTCTCCTTCGAAATCGGCGGCGGCAATTCGCTGATTCCATTGATCGCGGCGGCGGGCCGCGGCATCCCCGTGGTCGACGGCGACGGCATGGGCCGGGCGTTGCCGGAAGCCCAGATGATGACGTATCCGATTGCCGGCATCCCGTCGACGCCCGCGGTCGCTCTCGATTACGCGGGCAACATGGCGACTTTTACCACCGACACGACGGCGACCTACGAACGCCATATCCGCAATCTGGCCCAGGCCATGGGCGGCATGATCACGACCGTCGAACATCCGATGAGCGGCAAACAGCTCAAGTCGTCCATCGTGCCCGGAACGATTTCCTTCTCGATCGAGATCGGCCGCATATTGCGCGAACATCGCGGCAACGCGCATCGCATTCTCGGGCCGTTGCGGAAAGCGTTCGCGGACTCGCTTTACGGCGAGTTGTGCCATATCTACACCGGAAAGGTGGTCGATTATTCGAGCGCCATCATCGGCGGCTACGATATCGGCCGCGCCGTGATCGAGTCTTTCGACGGCTCCGGCCCGGCGCTCACGATAGAAGTCAAGAACGAGTTCCTGCTTGCAAAAATCGAAGATCGGGTCGTGGCTTCGGTGCCCGATCTGATCACCGTGCTCGACTACGAGACTTCGACGCCGATCAATGCCGAACGCCTGCGTTACGGGCAGCGCGTCAGCGTCGTCGGCGTCGGCTGTCCCGATTACTATCGATCCGCCAGGGCGCTCGAAGTCGTCGCCCCCCGCTGCTTCGGATTCGACTGCGATTTCGTGCCGCTGGAGCGGTTGACCGAACATCACCAGTCTTTAATCTGAATCGCAAACTCGCTAGACTGCTCGGCCCCGAATCGCTGATGCCAAGTCTTAACACCCGGATCATGCAATATCCGACGATAGAAAGCCTGGTCGGCAATACGCCGCTCGTACGCCTGCAACGCATGCCGGGCGAGACGAGCAATCACGTGCTGATGAAGCTCGAAGGCGACAATCCCGCCGGTTCGGTCAAGGACCGCCCGGCCATGAGCATGATCCAGCACGCCGAGGAACGCGGCGATATCTCGCCGGGCGACGTGCTCGTCGAGGCGACCAGCGGCAATACCGGGATCGCCCTTGCCATGGCTGCTGCGATCAAGGGATATCGCATGAAACTCATCATGCCCGCCAACATGAGCGAGGAGCGCAAGGCTTCGATGTCCGCCTATGGCGCCGAACTGATCCTCGTGACGGAAGAGGAAGGCATGGAGGGCGCCCGGGACCTGGCTATCGAAATGAACCGGCGCGGCGAAGGCAAGTTGCTCGACCAGTTCGCCAATCCCGACAATCCGCTCGCGCATTTCGAGAAAACCGGAGAAGAGATCTGGCGCGACACGAAGGGCACGGTCACTCATTTCATCAGTTCCATGGGCACCACCGGCACCATCATGGGAGTGTCCCGCTATCTCAAGAAGATGAATCCGTCCATCGAGATCATTGGTTTGCAGCCGAGCGATTGTTCGCGCATTCCCGGAATCCGGCGTTGGCCCGAGGAATACCTGCCGAAAATCTTCGATCGCAGCCGCGTGGACCACATCGTCGATGTCAGCCAGCACGACGCCGAGACCACAATGCGCCGCCTCGCGGCCGAGGAAGGCATCTTCTGCGGGGTTTCTTCCGGCGGCGCCGCTTACGCCGCTCTGCAACTGTCTCGCGAAGTCGAGAATGCGACCATCGTCGCCATCGTCTGCGATCGCGGCGACCGCTACCTGTCGACAGGCGTCTTCGACCAAGATACTTGAACGTGACTCCGGCTCCCGATCCGGTTACGCCGCGCTGCGCGGTTTTCGAAGTCTGCGGCGGCTGCAGCCGGCAAGACATCGAAAGCGGCGCGCAATCGCGGGAAAAGCAATCGACGTTGCAGCGGCATCTGCGCGAGTCCGCGGGGATCGAACCGGATACTTATGAGCTGCTGCCGCCGGTGACCGGCCCTCAATGGAACTATCGCCGCAAGGCGCGGCTGGCCGTGCGGATGGTGCGCCGCAAGGGCCGCGTCCTGGTGGGATTCAGGGAAAAGCGCGGCAACTATGTCACGGTCATGGAAGACTGCGAGGTGCTCGCGCCCGGCCTTGCGGAACTCATCAGGCCGTTGCGCGTATTGCTCGACGGGCTGGCGGCGCGCGAGACGATTCCGCAGATCGAAGTCGCGGCGGGCGAGGCCGCGGAGCATCGCTTTCGCCCGGAAGCGGCCCTGGTGCTGCGCCATCTGCGGCCGCTGGACCCCGGAGACCTGCATCGGCTGACCGAATTCGCCGTGCGATGGAATTTGCAGATGTACCTGCAGCCGGGGGGAGTCGACGGCGTGCATCGGATTTATCCGCGGCATGGCCCGGAAAGGCTGTACTACCATCTGCCGGAATTCGGCCTGCGTCTGGCCTTCCATCCGATGGACTTCCTGCAGGTCAACGCCGCAGTCAACCGGCGGGCGGTGCGCCTGGTAACGGATTTGCTCGCACTCGGACCGGAAGACCATGTGCTCGACCTGTTTTGCGGCCTCGGCAATTTCAGCCTGCCGATCGCCGGTCTTTGCGCCGGGGTCACCGGAATCGAGGGCAGCGCCGATATGGTGGCGCGGGCCGAAGAGAACGCCCGCGCCAATGGGCTCGAAAACACCCGTTTCTTCACTGCCGACCTGTACCGCTGGAACACCGAAACGCCCTGGGCGGCCCAGGCGTATACCAGGGTTCTGCTCGATCCGCCGCGCAGCGGCGCGCTCGAAACCGTTCCGCTGATTGCCGCCGGCGGCGCCCGGAAGCTGGTCTATGTATCCTGTAATCCCGAATCCCTCGCACGGGACGCGCGGGAGTTGACCAGACGCGGTTTCCATTTGAAATCTGCCGGGGTTATGGATATGTTCCCGCATACCTTGCATATTGAAGCGGTGGCTCTGTTCGAGCGCGCTTGAATGCGGTCATCGGGCCAGTCATGAACACGAACCGGGAAGGCCAGGATCAACTTTCGCCCATGGACAGGCTGCTCGCCCTGATGTCGATGTTGCGAGACCGGGAGTTCGGCTGCCCCTGGGATCTGAAGCAAACCTTCGAATCGCTGATTCCCTATACCGTCGAGGAAGTCCACGAGGTGGTCCACGCCATCGAAAGCGGCGACCGGGACGAGTTGCGGGACGAATTGGGCGATCTGCTGTTCCAGGTGGTCTTCTACGCGCAATTATCCCGGGAGGAAGGCGGTTTCGACTTCCAGGACGTGGCCGCGGAAGTGACCGGCAAGTTGCTGCGCCGCCATCCGCACGTGTTTCCCGACGGCCGGCTGGAAAGTTTCGGCCGCAAGCAGGAACTCAGCGCCGGAGAAGTCGTCAGCAATTGGGAGGCGATCAAGCACGCCGAACGGGCGAACAAGGGCATCGGTCCCGGCGGGCGGCAAAGCGTTCTCGACGGAATGCCGAAGTCGTTGCCGGCGCTGGAGAAGGCGCGCAAGTTGCAACAGCGCGCCGCAGGCGTGGGTTTCGACTGGCAGGAAACGCGGCCCGTGATCGACAAGCTGAAAGAGGAGATCGGCGAATTCGAACAGGCGCTGGCGGAAGAGGACCCGGCCGGGATGCGCGAGGAACTAGGGGACATGCTGTTCGCAATCGTCAATCTCTCGCGGCATTGCAAACTGGACTGCGAGTCGGCGCTGCGCGAGTCGAACCGGCGTTTCGAAGCGCGCTTCCGGGACCTGGAGGAACTCGCGGAAGAGCGCGGCTGGGCTCTGCCTGAAAGCGACTTGCGCGAACTCGATCAATTGTGGACGCTGGCAAAAGCCCGCGTCCGCGACAGAACAAGCGGTGACTCACATTGAATATCATCCTGCTGGGCGCGCCAGGCGCCGGAAAGGGCACACAGGCCCGTTTCATCACCGAGAAATTCGGCATCCCGCAGATTTCCACCGGCGACATGTTGCGCACGGCGGTGCGCGAGCGTACGGAACTCGGCCTGCAAGTCGAGGAAATCATGGCCAGGGGCGCCCTGGTCAGCGACGAAATCATCGTCGCCCTGGTGCTTGAACGCATCGCGCAAGAAGATTGCGCCGGCGGCTTCCTCTTCGACGGCTTTCCCCGCACCATTCCCCAGGCCCGTTCCACCACCGAGGCCGGCGTGGAAGTCGACGTCGTGCTCAATATCGCCGTCGATGACGACGAGATCGTGCGGAGGCTCACCGGCCGGCGCACCCATCCGGCTTCGGGGAGGGTGTACCACGTGGAATTCAATCCGCCCAAGGTCGAAAACCGCGATGACGAGACCGGAGAGGAACTGATCCAGCGCGACGACGACAGGGAAGACACGGTGCGCGAGCGTCTCAGGGTATATCATCACCAGACCGAACCCCTGTTCGCCTTTTATCGCGGACTGGCGGCGGAAGGCTGGCCCCTTCGCGTACTCAACATGGACGGCACGGCGCCGGTGACCGAGATTCGCGATGCGATCTTCCGCCTGCTCGATTGATGGCGTCGATCCTGATCCTGAATACCGCCCTTGAGCGTGCCTGCGCCCTGGTCTGGCGCGATACGGGCCATGTTGCCAGACATGCGCCCGAGGCGCGGCAGTCCGCCCAGACCATCCTGCAACTTGCGAGGGAAACTCTCGACGAGGCCGGACTGAAAAGGGCGGATGCGGTTGCCGTGGTTGCAGGGCCGGGATCCTTCACAGGCACCCGTATCGGGGTCGCGGCCGCCCAGGGTCTGTGCGCCGCCTGGAATGCGCCGGCCGTGCCTCTCTCGACCCTGGCGCTGACGGCAGCGGCTGCGCAACGGCGACATGATGCGGACGCTTACCTGGTTGGCCTGAAGTCTAGAGCGGACGAACTTTATTTCGGCTGTTATCTTCGGGCCGGAAATGGCATGGAATTGCACGGCGCGGAGCAGGCCGGCGCCCTCGCTGACCTGCGGATGGACTCGGTCGAAGCGCAAGATCTGCTCGCGGTGGGAGACGGCTGGCCTGACGCCGGCTCGATCGAAAACCATTTCGGCATCCGGCTCGAATCGGAACCCGTCACGGCGGCGGTGGAAGATATCGACCTCGTGACCATGGCCCGGGCCCTGTGGGAGCGCGGAAATTCAGTCGGCGCCGATCTGTTGCGGCCGAATTACGTAAACGAGGCGCCGCAATATCGCGAACAACCCGGCAGTGGCTGAACTCGACTACCTGCAAACCGCCGTGCTGGCCCTGATCCAGGGCCTGACCGAATTTCTGCCGATTTCCTCGTCCGGCCATTTGCTGTTGCCTTCCATGTTGCTAAGCTGGCCCGATCAGGGACTCGCCTTCGACGTCGCCTTTCACAGCGGCACCTTGCTGGCCGTAATCTGGTATTTCCGGCGCGAACTCGCGCGGATGATCGCCGGCGGACTGAGCTTTGGATCCATGAGCGAGGAAGGCAGGCTGCTCTGGCTGTTGCTGCTTGCAACCGTACCGGTGGGGCTGGCCGGACTGCTCGTGCGCGACATGGTCGAAATCCATGCGCGTTCGGTTGCCGTGGTCGCGACGACTTCCATTGTCTTCGGTCTCCTGCTCGGCTACGCCGATTTCAGCGGCCGGCGCGATCGCGGCCCAGGTCGCAAGATAGCAACGATCGGCTGGAAAACCGCCTTGCTGATCGGCCTGGCGCAAATGCTGGCCCTGATTCCGGGCACTTCGCGTTCGGGCGTCACCATGACCGCCGCATTGCTGTGCCGGCTCGACCGCGAGTCCGCGGCGCGCTTCTCCTTTTTGCTCGCCATTCCGGTAATGCTTGCCAGCGGCGCCCTGGAGGCGCTCGATCTGATCGCCGAGCCGCCTCCGGCGCGGCAATTGCTGCTGCTCGGTTTCGGCACGGCGCTTTCGGCGCTCGTCGCCTGGCTCAGCATTCACTGGTTCCTGCGCTGGATCGGCCGCATCAGCTTTCAGCCCTTCGTAGTCTATCGGGTCACGCTGGGAGCGTTTCTGTTGCTGTTTCTGGCCTGAACGCCCAGTACTCAAAAAAAGTACTCAAAAGAGTCAGCGAATGAAAAAGGCAAAGGTTCTGCTGGCAATCGAAGGCGCCCGGGAAGTAGCTGAAGCGCCGGCGGTCGACTTCGTCCGCGCGCTGGCGCGGGAGCACGGCATTCCCGAGTTGCCTGACGGCGATCCGCCCGATGCGGCGGATTTCCTGTTGCGGGTCAATTTCACAGAATCGGCCGCGGGACTGGCCTTGCATTCGTTACGCGAGCCGAGAACGGGTCCCGTGCGGGTGGATTTCAGCGCCGATGCGATCCAGCAACGCGCCAGGGACGACTTGCGCGGCCAGCACCTTGTGCGGGCGGTCGGAACCGGCCTCGAAGTGCTTGACGCCACCGCAGGACTGGGCCGCGACGCATTCCTGCTTGCCAGCGCGGGGAATAGCCTGCATCTGCTCGAACGCGAGCCCGCGATATACGCCTTGCTCGCGGACGGGCTGCGCCGCGCCGCGGCCGACCCGGACCTGGCCCCTGTCGTCGAACGAATGCGCCCGCATTGCGCGGATTTCCGCGACTGGAGCAAAGCACGCCGTTACGACGTCGTCTATCTCGACCCGATGTTCCCGCGGCCGGAAAAACGCGCTCGCGGCAAGAAGGAAATGGTGTTCTTGCAGCGGCTTGCAGGAGAAGGGGAGGAAAGCGGCCTCCTGGCGAAGGCCCTGGGCTGCGCCCGCGGCAGGGTCGTGGTAAAGAGACCGCCAAGGGAGGCCTGGATGGATGCGGCGGAGCCGTCTTTCAGCTATCGCGGCCGCGTCAGCCGCTACGATGTCTATCAGTGTTGAAGCTTTCCATGATCCGCCGGTAGACGCCTGCGAGCGCGTCGAGTTCATCGAGAGCGACATTTTCGTTCACCCGGTGAATGCTCTCGTTGCAGGGCCCGAATTCGACCACCTGCGTCCCCGTCGGCGCGATGAATCTTCCGTCCGATGTCCCGCCGCTCGTGCTGCGTTCAGGGACGACGCCAAGTTCCTGCTCGATGCACGCGGCGACCTGGTCGGCGAATTCCCTGCTTTCGGTGAGAAAAGGCTGGCCGGACTCGTGCCAGTCGATCTCGTATTCGAATCCGGCCGCGTCGAGCAGTTGCGCTACCCGTTCGCGAATCCGGTCGGCGTCGATTTCGGGCGAATAACGCAAGTTGAATTGCACTTCGAGCGTGCCGGGGATCACGTTATCCGCGCCGGTGCCGGCATTGATGTTGGAAATCTGCAAGCAGGTCGGCGGAAAGGAAGCATTGCCCCGGTCCCATTCCTCTTCAATGAGCCGGGTCAGGGCCGGCAATGCCTCGTGAATCGGATTGACCGACTGTTGCGGATAAGCCACATGCCCCTGCAGTCCCTTCACCGTCAGCAAGCCGTTGATGGAGCCGCGCCGGCCGATCTTGACCGTATCGCCGAGCCGTTCCACGCAGGAAGGCTCGCCGACCAGGCAATAGTCGATTTTCTCCCCGCGCCGCTGCAGTTCGTCCATGACCCTGGCGGTGCCGTCGACGGCGGGGCCTTCCTCGTCGCTGGTAATGAGATAACCAAGTCGATGCTTTAGTATGTTGTCGGCCAGAAAATCCTCGGCGGCGGTGACCATGGCGGCGACGGCGCCTTTCATGTCCGCCGCGCCGCGGCCGTACAACTTCCCGTCGCGCACTTCCGGTTCGAAGGGGTCGCTATGCCATTGCCGCCGCGGCCCCGGCGGCACCACGTCGGTATGACCGGCGAATACGAGTAGAGGTCCCGAATCCCCCAGCGTCGCCCAGAGATTGGTCACTTCTCCGAATTGCATGGTTTCGCACGTGAAACCGAGCGCTTCGAGCCTGGCGCGCAGCAATTCCTGGCAGCCGGCGTCTTCCGGCGTGACAGAAGGCAGCCGAATCAGGTCGGCGGCAAGCTCGAATGTCGCGCTCACGAATCGAATTCCCCGAAAACGTCAGTTGTGCGCATGCAATTCCTCGTTCAGCGCAACGTGCGCCTTGCGCGGCAGGCATTCGATGGCCCCGGTAAGCGAATTGCGCCGGAACAGCCGATGCGCCAGGCCGGAAAGTTCCAGCGCCTTGCACGTTCTGACGAGATTGCCTTCGGCGTCGAGTTCGCGCACCACGGCGCCGGCGGTCAGATACAGTCCCGCCTCGACGATACAGCCGTCCGCCAGGGGCATGCCTATGCCCGCGTTGGCGCCGATCAGGCAGTTCCGGCCCACGGAAACGATTTCCGTGCCGCCGCCGGACAGGGTGCCCATGGTGCTGCTGCTGCCGCCGAGGTCGCTGTTTTCCCCGACCATGACGCCGGCCGAGATGCGTCCTTCAATCATCGCCTGGCCTTCGGTGCCGGCATTGAAATTGATGAAGCCTTCGTGCATCACCGTGGTGCCTTCGCCGATATAGGCGCCGAGCCGGATCCTGGCGCTGTCGGCCAGGCGCACTCCGGAAGGAACGACGTAATCCGACATCTTCGGAAACTTGTCCACGGAATGGACGCTGAGGGTTTCGCCTTTCTTGCGCGCTTGAAGTTGCATGCCCGGCAGGTCCTGCAGGCTGACCGGACCGCGGCTGGTCCAGGCCAGGTTGTGCAAGACGGAAAAGATCCCGTCCAGATTCTGCTCATGGGGCCTGGCCAGGCGATGGGACAGCAGGTGCAACTTGAGAAAGGCCTCGGGCACCGAAGTCGGCGGCGATTGCGACCGGGAAATGCATAACAATACGGGCCCGTCGCTGTCCCGCAGCCGCGCCGCCGTGCGTTCCTGCTCGTGCTCGAACGCCTGGCTCGCCGCGGCGTGGAAAGATTCCAGACCTTCGGCGTCGAGCGTCCGGTAGCCGCTGTTGCCGGGCTCGAGACCGCACAGGGCGGAAAGTTCCCGCGCGAAGTCTTCGCCCGGATTCACCGCGGGCAGCGGAAAAAAGGTCTCGATGATGTCGAGGGCGGAATTCCGGCTGGCAATGCCGAGGCCAAAGGCGATCACTGCTTCGCTCCGATAACCGGGAACTGTTCGGGAGAGCGATTGTATACGATTGGACCCGTTAGCGGGCGGCGAGCTTTTCGGCGATTCCGGCTTCGATCCGGTCCTGCAGGGATTGCGCCATGGCCGCGTCATGCAAGGGCCTGCCGTCGCCGCCGGCGATGAAGAACAGGTCTTCGACGCGTTCGCCGAGCGTGGTGATCCGCGCGTCCTTCAGGCTGATGCCGAATTCGGCGAACACCTGGCCCACGCAGGCAAGTATTCCGGGCTGGTCCGGGCAATTGATTTCCAGCGTGGAATAGTCCTTGCCGGGAGAATTGAACAAGGTCGCGCGCACGTGGCGGCCGAAGCTCGTTTTCCGGCGGCTGCGGTGATATTCCGGGCTCGGCATCAGGCTGCCGGGATTGTCGAGATGCCTGAGCAGCATGGAGCGAATCTCCGCCACTCGTTTCGGATCGCTGCCGACCGGATTGCCGTGGGCCTCGAGCACGGTATAGGTGTTCGCGCATTGGCCGCTGCTCGAAGTGAATATCCGCGCGCTTTGCACGTTCAGTTTCAGGCGCTCGAAAGCCACCGTGCTGTTGGCGAACAGGTAATCCGCGTCGCGCGTATACGTGAAAACCAGCGTGGCGCCTTCTTCGGGGGCGTCCTCGGACATTTCGCGCAAGGATACGAGGGGATTGTCACTGGCGTGATCGATGATCGCCCTGGTATGCCAGCAGATATTGTCGACTGATTCGCGCACGAAATATTCGTCGTTCATCTGCGCCCAGACGGCGTCGATTCCCGCCTTGTTCAACCCGCCGGCGCGCAGCCGCTCCCTGGCCGATTCCTTCTTGTCGGCGATGCGTTCGCCGCGGTCGCGCGGGTTTTCGAGGCCGAGGCGCAAGGCGCGCCGCGTATCCTGATACAGGTTGCGCAGCAAGGTGGCGCGCCAGGAATTCCACAATTCGGGGTTGGTGGCGCGAATGTCGCAAACGGTCAGCGCATAGAGGTAGTCGAGATGCAACTTGTCGCCTACCGCGCTGGCGAAATCGTGAATCACTTCCGGATCGTCGATGTCCCTGCGCTGGGCGGTCATCGACATGAGCAAGTGATTCTCGACCAGCCAGGACACGAGCTTGGCGTCCCAGGCGCTGAGCCGGTGCCGGCGGCAGAAATTCTCCGCGTCGGTCTTGCCCAGGATCGAATGGTCGCCGCCGCGGCCCTTGGCGATATCGTGATAAAGCCCGGCGATATAGAGCAGGGCGACTTTCGGCAGGCTCTTGAAGATCTGGGCGGCGATGGGAAATTCCCTTTCGGCCTCGGGCAGGGCCAGCCGGCGCATGTTCTGCACCACCTGCAGGCTATGGGCGTCCACGGTGTAAATGTGGAAAAGGTCGTGTTGCATCTGGCCCATGATCTTGCCGAATTCGGGCAGATAGCGGCCGAGGATGCCGTAACGCGCCATGCGCCGCAGTTGCGTGACGAGTTGATGCGGCGAATGCAGCAATTCCATGAACATGCTGACATTGCGGATGTCGTTGCGGAACTTGCGGTCGATCAGTTTGCGATGTTCGCGCAGCAGCCGTATGGTCGAGGCGCGAATGCCCTGGATCCGCGGGTTGTTGGCCAGCAGCACGAATACCTCGAGCAGGGCCGAAGGCGTATTGCGGAAGACCTTCTCCGAACGCGCTTCGAGGTAGCCGTTGCGCACGCGAAAGCGGCGGTTCAGATCGACGATGGCGTCGCGTCTGCCGCCGCGCAGAATGGCCTCGTCCAGATGTTGCAGCAGCATGTCGTTGAGACCGCGCAAGTTGCCCACCGCGCGGTAATACTGCTGCATCAGTTTTTCCACGCCGAGACTTTCCTTGTCGTCCCTGTAGTCGAACATCGCCGCCAGGGCGCGTTGTTTGTCGAAGCGCAGGCGGTCCTCCCGGCGGCCTTCGAGCATGTGCATGCCATAACGCAGCTTCCAGAGGAAATGCTGGCCGCGCATCAGCATGATGTGCTCTCCCCGCGTCAGGAAGCCGAGATCCATCATGTCGCGGAACGAATCGGCGCCGTAGTGCCGTTTCGCCACCCAGGCGATGGTCTGGATGTCGCGCAGGCCGCCGGGAGAAGTCTTGATATTGGGTTCGAGCGCGTAATCGATGTCGTGATACTTCTCGTGCCGGTCTATCTGCTCGTCCCATTTGGCGCGCAGGAATTTCTTGGTCGGCCAGATGGAGCGGGGACCCGTGGCGCCCAGCATCTTCTCGTGCAGGTCTTCCGGACCGGCCAGGGTGCGCGATTCCATCAAGGTGGTGGCGATCGTGATATCGTCCCGCGCGCTGGCCTTGCATTGGCGAATCGAGCGCACGCTCTGGCCGATGTCGAGGCCGATGTCCCAGAGCAGGGCGGTGAAGCGGGCGATACTTTCGCGAAAGGCGGCGCGAAAGGCGGTCTGCCGCGACCCGCGCGTCAGGATCAGCAGGTCGACGTCGGAATGCGGCAACAGTTCTCCGCGGCCGTATCCGCCCACCGCGAGCAGGCTGATGTTTTTCGTGTCGGGCCAGGGCTGCCGTTCCCAGATCGCGATCAGCACCTGGTCGATCAGCCAGGCCCTGGCCGAGACGATTTCGCCGATACGCCGGTTCGCCAGATAGTATTCGTCGAGTTTTTTCCCCGCGGCCGCCAGCGCGTCGCGGATCAGCGCAACCTCGTTGCCGCCCTCGTCGAGGGCGGCTTTCAGGGCCGCGACGTCGAGCAAGGCGCGCCGGGAAACCGATCTGTCCTTCGTCGGCGCCGGCGCCGGGCGCGACCCGGCCGCGGCCGTCATCTTTCTTCGTCGCGCAAGGTAAGCACTTCGCAGCCATTGTCCAGAATGGCGATGGTGTGCTCCCATTGCGCGGACAGGCGGCGGTCACGCGTGGTTACGGTCCAGCCGTCCTTGCTGGAAAGGCGGGTATGGCGGGATCCCGCGTTGAGCATGGGCTCGATGGTAAAGGTCATGCCCGGCCGCAGTTCGACGCCGGTGCCCGGCGCGCCGTAGTGCAGCACCTGGGGATCTTCGTGAAAGCCGCGGCCTATGCCGTGACCGCAATATTCGCGCACGATGCCGTAATGATTCGCTTCGCCGTGCTGCTGGATGACATGGCCGATGTCGCCGAGGCGATTGCCGGGCCGGGCGGCTTCGATGCCCTTGAACAGGCACTCCCGGGTTACCCGCACCAGGCGCCGGGCGTGCTCCTTCGCCTTGCCGACCAGGAACATCTTGCTGGTGTCGCCGTGATAGCCGTCCTTGATCACGGTGATGTCGATATTGATGATGTCGCCGCTCTTCAGGATCTTGCCGTCGCTGGGAATGCCATGGCAGACGACGTGATTGACCGAGGTGCAGATCGACTTGGGAAATCCCTTGTAATTCAGCGGCGCCGGAATCGCGTCCTGCTTGTCGACGATGTGCCGGTGGCAGATGCGGTCGAGTTCGCCGGTGGATACGCCCGGCTGCACATGCTCCCCGATCATTTCCAGCACTTCAGCGGCGAGCCGCCCGGCCACCCGCATCTTGTCGATCTCGTCAGGGGATTTCAGATGTATTTCCATGAATCAGGGCGCGCCCGGGTTACCAGCCAGACGGCGATTGTAAATCAACCGCCGGTTTATCTGCGAGACCTGTTGTGATATAAAGCGACGCGCCCGGAGCGGGGCAGACCCGCGCCGGCGCAGGCAGTACCGAAATTAATGTCGCACACGCACCGTCACATGTGTTCCGGGTGCTTTCGTCAGGCCGGACGCCGGCCGGACAAGAGTTGAGCCATGGGGTGTGTGGAGGCCTAACCCGAAGGAAACAGATATGTCCGTAAGTATGAAAGAAATGCTGCGCGCGGGCGTGCATTTCGGCCACCAGTGCCGTTACTGGAATCCCAAGATGGAGCCGTACATCTTCGGCTCCCGCAACAAGATCCACATCATCAATCTCGAAACCACGTTGCCGGCGCTCAACGACGCGCTGCAGCAGGTTACCGAGTTCGCTTCCAGGGGCAAGAAGATCCTGTTCGTCGGCACCAAGCGCGCCGCCGCGAGGATCGTTCAGCGGGAAGCGGAGCGTTGCGAGATGCCCTATGTCAACCATCGCTGGCTTGGCGGCATGCTCACCAACTACAAGACCATCCGGGGTTCGATCCGCCGGCTCAAGGAACTCGAGGAGCAGGAACAGGACGGCACCTTCGAGCGCATGACCAAGAAGGAAGCGCTGATGCTGATGCGGGCGCGAAAGAAGCTTGAGCGCAGCATCGGCGGGATCAAGGAAATGGGCGGACTGCCGGACGCCCTGTTCGTGATCGACGTCGATCACGAGCGCATCGCCGTCACCGAAGCGAACAGCGTGAAGATTCCCGTCATCGGCGTGGTCGACACGAATGCGGACCCGGACGGCGTCCAGTATGTCATTCCCGGCAACGACGACGCGATCCGCGCCATCGAGTTGTATGCCACCGCGGTGGCCGACGCCTGTCTCGAAGGCCGCAAGCGCGCGGCATCGCTCGAACCCGGCGGCGAGTTCATCGAAATCGATGAAGACCCGGAGCGTGAAGTCGAAAAATCCCCGGCCAAGGTCAGGCGCAAGAAGCCGGTAGCGGAAAAGGCGCCCGAGCCTGAACCCGAACCGGAAGCAATCGAGGCTGACGCGGCCGAAGGCGATCCCGGGCAAACCGAGGCTGCCGAACAATCCGCGGAGCCCGAGGCTGAAGCAGCCGAAGCGGCGGAGTCCGAAACCGCGGAGCCTGAAGCCGGGCAAGCTGAAACCGCGGAGCCCGAGGCTGAGGAAACCGCAGCCCCGGACTCGGAAGCAGCGGAACCCGCGACCGAAGAAGCCGCGGCTGCCGAGCCCGAATCAGCCGAAGCCGAGGAAGCCGGAAAATCGGAACCGGAAGCCGCTGCAGCCGAAGAAGACAAGCCCAAGACGGCAAAGCCGAAGACAGCCAAGTCAAAGGCAACGGCCAAGCCAAAAGCCGCAGCCAAGCCCAAGGCAGCGGCAAAGCCCAAGGCAGCGGCAAAGCCCAAGGCAGCGGCAAAGCCCAAGGCAGCGGCAAAGCCCAAGGCAGCAGCAAAGCCCAAGGCGGCCAAAGCGAAAACCACCGCGAAGAAAAGCGAGTAATCAGCGTAAATCCGAGGAAACCAGCCAAATGGCACAGATAACAGCGAGCATGGTCCGGGAACTGCGGGAGCGCACCGGCCTGGGCATGATGGATTGCAAGAAGGCGCTGGTGGAAGTCGCCGGCGACATGGACCAGGCAATCGAACACCTGCGCAAGTCAAGCGGCCTGAAAGCGGCGAAGAAAGCCGAACGCGTCGCCGCCCAGGGCGTGGTGCTTGCCCGGCTGGCGGAGGACGGCAGTCGTGGCGTGCTGGTCGAAGTGAACTGCGAGACCGATTTCGTCGCCAAGGACGAGAATTTCCTGGCTTTTGCTGAACAATGCCTGGCGGCGGCCTTCGCGGACCCGGAACTCGACGCGGCAGCGCTGTTGGCCGGCGGGCTCGACGACCGGCGTCAGAAACTGATTCAGAAGATCGGCGAGAACGTCAACCTGCGCCGCGTCGCCCATGTGACCGCCGACGCCGGCGGCAGGGTAGGCGACTATGTGCACGGCAATCGCAGGATCGGGGTGCTGGTTTCCCTGAGCGGCGGCGATGAATCGCTCGCCCGAGATGTCGCAATGCATGTGGCGGCGATGAATCCGCTGGTCGTGCGCGGCGACGACGTGCCGCAGGAAGTTCTTGCCAAGGAATCCGAAATCTATGCCGCCCAGGCCCGGGAATCCGGCAAGCCCGAAGCCATCATCGAAAAGATGATTTCCGGGCGTCTGCGCAAGTTCGTCGCCGAGGTCAGTCTCCTGCAGCAGCCTTTCGTCAAGAATCCCGATGAAAGCGTCGGCGATCTGGTGCGTGGCGCCGACGCAGACGTGACACGAATCCTTCGCTACGAAGCGGGCGAAGGCATGGAAAGGAAACAGGAAGATTTCGCCGCCGAGGTAGCCGCGCAACTCGAGACTGGCTGAACGGAGAACCGTGCATGCCCGTAAACCGGGACCAGGCCGGATCAGGCGCAAGATATCGCCGCATTCTGCTGAAATTGAGCGGTGAAGCCCTCAGCGGCGGCGCCGGTTTCGGCATTGACGCGGAAGTGTTGCGCGGCATGGCCGAACAGGTCGGAGAAATCATCGGCCTCGGCGTGCAGACCGGCATAGTCATCGGCGGCGGCAATCTATTCCGCGGCGTCAGCGGCCAGGCCAGCGGCGTGGACCGGATCACCGGCGACCACATGGGGATGCTCGCCACGATCATGAATTCCCTTGCCTTGCGCGACGCCCTGGAAAGCGCCGGAACGCCGACCCGCATCCTGGCGGCCAGAGGCATCGAAGGCGTCGTCGAGCAATTCGAGCGGCATGCCGCGATTCGCCACCTGGAAGAGGGCAGGGCCGTCATCTTTTCCGGAGGCACGGGCAATCCCCTGTTTACCACCGATTCCGCCGCCTGTCTGCGGGGAATCGAAATCGGCGCGGAAATCATCTTCAAGGCGACCCGGGTGGACGGCGTATACTCGGCTGATCCGGAGCGGGATCCGGAAGCGGCCAAATTCGATGCATTGGGTTATGATGCGGTCATCCGGGACCAACTCGGCGTCATGGACCTGACCGCGATCTGCCTGGCCCGGGACAACGGCATGCCGATCAGGGTGTTCGATATGACCCGGCGCGGCGCATTGCGCGAGAATATCGCGGGCGAACCCAACGGCACTCTCATCGGTCCAACCGGAGGCGGGAGATGATCGAGGAAATCATGCAGGACGCGGAAGAGCGGATGGGCAAAAGCGTCCATGCGCTCGATAACGCATTCAAGCGAATCCGCACCGGGCGGGCGCATCCCGCAATTCTCGACAGTGTCATGGTTTCCTATTACGGCGCCGAAACCCCGCTCAACCAGCTCGCGGCCATTCATGTGGAAGAGGGTCGATCGCTGCTGATCGCGCCCTGGGAAAAATCCATTATCGGCGATATCGAGAAGGCGATTCTCAAGTCCGACCTCGGCCTGAATCCTTCGAACAACGGCGACTCCATCCGCGTGCCGATGCCGCCGCTGACCGAAGAAACCCGCCGCGAATACGGCAAGCAGGCCAGGCACGAAGCCGAATCCGCCCGGGTGGCGATCCGCAATATCCGCCGCGACGCCAATTCCGACTTCAAGGAACTCGCCAGGGAGAAGGACATCAGCGAAGACGAAGCCCGCCGGGCCGAAGACCGGATGCAGAAGTTGACCGACAAGTACGTCGACATCGTCGATGCCGCATACAAGTCGAAAGAATCCGACCTGCTGTCCATGAACTGACCGGCCGCTTGCCCGCCATATTGGGTCCGAGTAATGACATCCGGCCAAGCCAGATACCTGCCCGAACACATCGCCATCATCATGGACGGCAACAATCGCTGGGCCAAGGGCAGGGGGTTGCCGGTCAAGACCGGTCACCGGCATGGAGCCGCAACTGCGAGGGAAATCGTGTTCTCCTGCGTGCGCCGCAAGATTCCCTGCCTGACGCTGTTCGCTTTCAGCAGCGAGAACTGGATGCGGCCCTCCCACGAGGTGCAAGGCCTCATGGCGCTCTTCCTGTCGGTGCTGCGGCGCGAGGAAATCAACCAGTTGCACAAGGCCAATGTGCGGCTGTCCTTCATCGGCAACCGCGAGTCCTTTTCCGCCCGGATTCAGAACAGCATGGTGGAAGTCGAGAAACTGACCCGGGACAATTCCGGCACCAGAGTTACCGTGGCCGCCGATTACGGCGGCCGCTGGGACATCGCCAACGCCATGCGCCTGATTGCCGCAGAGGTCCGCGACAGCGGCCTGAGCACCGATTCGATCGATATCGACCTGGTACATTCCTTCACCCAGTTGAGCGAGTTGCCCGAACCCGACCTCTGCATCCGCACCGGCGGCGAACGTCGAATCAGCAATTTTCTGCTCTGGCAGTTCGCCTACACCGAGTTCTATTTCACCGAATGTCTCTGGCCCGATTTCGACGAAACCGAATTGCAGCAGGCGATCGACGATTTCGCCAGCCGGCAGCGGCGTTTCGGCGGACACGTTTCATGAACGCGCCGCGATTCGCGAGGTCCGCCCCATGCTGAAGCAGCGAGTCATCACGGCGGTGGTGCTGATCGCAGCCTTCGGCGCGGCCACAGTTACGCTGCCGCCGTTCTGGTTCGCGCTGCTGATCAGCGCCGTCATACTCGCCGCGGGCCGCGAATGGAGCGGGCTGCTCGGTGGGGATTCCTCAGCAAGACCCGTCTACCTGATGGTGATCTTCGTGGTGGGCTTCACGTTGTTCCGCTGGTTGGGAATCTCTACGTTGAGGGACTTTCCGGAACCGACCGGCACGGCAATCGTGCTCGGACTTGGACTCGCGTTCTGGCTGTCGGTGTTTTTCCTGCTGCTCGGCTATCCGGACAACCGCAAGCGCTGGGACAGCGCCAGGATAATCGCCGTGATGGGGCTTTTCGCGCTGCTGCCAAGCCTGATCGGCATCGTCTACCTGAAATACCTGGACCCAACGGGGCATCTCGTGCTGGCCCTGGTGATTCTGGTGGCAGCGGTCGATATCGGCGCCTACTTCACAGGACGACACTTCGGCAGGCGGCAGCTCGCGCCGAAAATCAGTCCGAAGAAAACCTGGGAAGGCGTCTGGGGCGGCAGCGCGCTCAGCATCGCCGTCGCCGTCGCGTTCGTCTGGATGATGCACCGCTGGCTGCGGCCGCTTGCCGGTCTTGAAATACTGCTTCTTGCCGCGCTCGCCCCCGCGCTCGTCGCGCTCTGCGTCATCGGCGATCTGCTCGAAAGCATGCTCAAGCGCAACCGCCAGGCCAAGGACAGCGGCAGCCTGCTGCCAGGCCACGGCGGTCTGCTCGACCGGGTAGACAGCCTGCTCGCGGCGACGCCGGCTTTCGTGCTCGGCATGATGTTCCTGTTCGATGAGAGCGCCGGCCCATGAGCAAGAACAAGGCGGTGGCGATTCTCGGCTCGACCGGCTCGATCGGCCGCAACACGCTGGACGTGATGCGCGGCGATCCGGACTTGCAGGTAGCCGCGCTGAGCGCGAACAACAACACGGCCATGCTGGCAGAGCAATGCCGCGAATTCGAACCGCGTTACGCGGTGATGGCGGATGCGGAACGCGCCGGGGAATTGCGCGAACGATTGCGAGGCTCACAACTGAAAACCGAGGTGCTGGCGGGCGGGGAGGAACTTGCCCGCATCGCCGGCCTGCCTGAAATCGACACCGTCATGGCCGCGATCGTCGGCGCGGCGGGACTGGAATCGACCCTGAGCGCTATCCGCGCCGGCAAGAAGGTCCTGCTCGCCAACAAGGAATCCCTGGTCATGGCCGGCGACCTGTGCATGGAAACGGCGCGCTCGGCCGGCGCCTTGCTGATACCGGTCGACAGCGAACATAACGCCATCTTCCAGTGCCTTCCGTATTGCGACACCGCACTGGGGTCCGAACAGACCAGACATGTGAAAAAACTGGTGCTGACCTGTTCCGGCGGGCCGTTTCTGCATACTCCCGCGGACCGGTTCGAGTCGATTTCTCCCGAACAGGCCTGCAAGCACCCGAAATGGGACATGGGCGCGAAAATCTCGGTCGACTCCGCCACCCTGATGAACAAGGGCCTGGAAGTCATCGAGGCCTGTTATCTGTTCGACATGGCGCCCGAGCGGGTGGAAGTGCTGATCCATCCCCAGTCCATCGTGCATTCCATGGTGCATTTCGAAGACGGCTCGGTGCTGGCCCAGCTCGGCACGCCGGACATGCGGATTCCGATCGCCTGCGCCCTGGCCTGGCCGGAACGCATGCCGTCGGGGGCCGACGCGATCGATCTCGCCGCTGAAGAGCCGCTCGAGTTCATGCAGCCCGACCTCGAACGATTTCCCTGTCTCGGGCTGGGACTTCAGGCCGCGCGGGAGCGGGGTCTGCGGCCGGCGGTGGTGAACGCGGCCAACGAAGTGGCCGTAGGCGCGTTTCTCGCGGGGGAATTGCCGTTTCCCCGCATTGCGAGGCTAATCGAGCTGGTTTCAGCTAAAATACCTTGTGGGGACGCGGACTCTCTGGCTATTATTCTCGAAGTTGACGGGCTTGCGCGAACCTACGCTAAGGAATTGATTCACAAACGGATTTAGCATGATGGATTTCCTGATAGCGATATTGGCATTACTGGTCACCCTGGGCATTCTGGTGACCTTCCACGAATACGGCCATTTCTGGGTCGCGCGGCGCTGCGGCGTCAAGGTGCTGCGATTTTCGGTCGGTTTCGGCAATCCGCTGAAAAGCTGGATCGGCAAGGACGGCACCGAATACGCCATCGCTCCCATCCCGCTTGGCGGTTACGTCAAGATGCAGGGCATGGAAGACACTTCTCTGGTGGACCCGGCCACCGTGCCGGATTCCGAACGCAATACGTCCTTTGCCTGCAAACCGCTCTGGCAGCGCTCCGCCATCGTCGCCGCAGGGCCGGGCGCCAATCTGCTGCTGGCCTTCGTCATCTTCTGGCTGATCAATATCGGTTTCGGCAACACCGGCATCGCTCCGGTAGTGCAGGACGTGGTCGAAAATTCACCCGCGCAATTCGCCGGCCTGCGGGCCGGGGACCGCATTCTGGCGGTGGACGGCCGCGAGACCGCGACCTGGCGGGAAGTGAACATGCAATTTCTCGCCCGGCTCGGCGAGACCGGCGAATTGACCCTGAACGTGACGCCGGCCTCCGGATCGCAGCCGCTGGATATTCGCATACCCGTGGAAGACTGGCTCGGCGCCGAAACCGAACCGCGGCCGGTTGCCGACCTCGGCATCGTCGAACTGCTGGTGCCCGCGCGTATCGGCCTGGTCGAAACGGGAGCACCAGCCGATATCGGCGGTCTTCGGGAAGGCGATCTGGTGCTGTCGGTGGGCGGCGAACCGGTGCGCGACTGGTCTCACTGGGTGCGGATTATCCGCGCGAGTCCGGAACTTGATCTGCGCGTGGCGGTCGAAAGAGCAGGCGGGACGGTGGAATTGCCGCTTCGGCCCGCGGCCGTCGCCGCCGGGGACGGTTCCGCTTTCGGCAGAATCGGCGCCGGTGTGGCGACCGCACAGCCGCTGGATCTTCTGCCGCCGGATTCCATTTTGGAATTCCGTTACGGCCCGCTGGAAGCCATCGGTCCGGCCTTGCGCGAAACCTGGGATATGTCGCTGTTCGTGCTCGGCTCGATCCAGAAAATGATCGTGGGGCTGATTTCGGTGGAACATATCAGCGGCCCGATCACGATCGCCCAGGTAGCGGGGGAGACCGCCACCATCGGTCTGGAAACCTATCTGGGATTCCTGGCCCTGTTGAGCGTATCCATCGCGATACTCAACCTGTTGCCGATACCGATGCTCGATGGCGGTCACCTGATGTTTTTCCTGGTGGAGGCAGTGATCAGGAGACCCTTGCCGGATGTCGTGCAAGCCTGGAGCCTGCGTTTCGGCATGGCCATGGTGCTGGGGATCATGGTGCTGGCTTTCTATAATGATTTCAATCGCTTGCTTTGAGCGGGCGGAAGTCGCAATTTACCGTCGAATGAATCCGAATCGGCCATGGCAATGAAGAAAGCCCTTTTTTCCTGTATCGCGGCGATGTTTTTCGTCCCTGTCGCGCTTGCCCAGAATTTCACCATCGCCGACATAATCGTCGATGGCTATCAGCGCATTACGCCCGGCATCATCTACAACCTGTTGCCGGTGGGGATCGGCGACGAAGTCACGCCGCAGACTCCCGCCCAGATCATTCGCGATCTCGCCACTTCGGAATATTTCGACTCGGTCGAAGTTTCCCGGGAAGGCAACATCCTCGTCATCACCGTGCAGGAGAGGCCTTCGGTAGCGGAAATCAATATCGAGGGCAACAGCGTACTTGAAACCGAGGACATCATCGAAAACATGGCGACGGCGGAAATCGCCGAAGGCGAGATCTTTACCCGCGCCGCCCTCGAAGCCATCCGCCAGGGCATCCAGGAAGTGTATTCGTCGCGCGGGCGTTATGGCGCGGCGGTTGAAATCGAAGTGGAGGAGTTGCCCCGCAACCGGGTGTCGATCAGCCTCGACATCAACGAAGGCGAGGAATCGCGCATCCGCCAGATCAATGTCGTCGGCAACGAATCCTTCGAAGACGACACCCTGCTCGACCTGTTCGAACTCGGCCCCAAGCCCTGGTACATGTTTCTCAGCCGCAGGGACCGTTATTCGCGGGAACAGTTTTCCGGCGACCTCGAGCGGCTCGAGTCCTTCTATCTCGACAACGGCTACGTCGAATTCAATATCGAGTCGACGCCGATCTCGATCACGCCCGACCGGCGCGAGGTGTATATCACCATCAACGTGCTGGAAGGCAACCAGTACGTGATCAACGAAGTCGATCTTGCCGGCGACCTGGTCGACGCCGAGGCGATCCTGCGCGCGGCGATCTTCGTGCGGCCGGGGCAAATCTATTCCCAGGCCCTTGTGACCGGCACCGAAGAGATCATGGTCCAATTCCTCGGCAATCTCGGTTACGCCTTCGCCGAAGCCACCGGCGTGCCGGACGTCAACGAGGACGGCACCGTCGACGTGACCTTCGTCATCGAACCCGGTAACCGGACTTATGTGAATCGAATCAATTTCAACGGCAACGCCTCGACCGCCGACGACGTGCTGCGGCGCGAAATGCGCCAGCTCGAAGCGGCGCCGGCCTCAAGCCTGCAGATCGAACAGTCGAAGGTGCGGCTGGAACGGCTCGGCTATTTCGAAACCGTGGAAGTGGCTACCGAGGAAGTGCCCGGCACGACCGACCAGGTCGACGTCAATTTCGACGTGGTGGAGCAGAATTTCGGCGCCATCAGTTTCCAGGTGGGCACCGGCGGCAGCGGCGACTTCTTCATCAGTTCCAACCTGCAGGCGCAGAACTTTCTCGGCACCGGGCGCACGGTGGCGGTCGGCGTCAATCGCAGCCGTTTCATCAAGTCGCTGAATTTCCAGTACATCGACCCCTATTTCACCCCGGACGGCGTAAGCCGGGGAATGAGCCTGTACGTGCAGGAAATCGACTCGCCGTTCAACGTCGCGAACTTCAACACTTCCTCCTACGGCGCCTCGGTCAGTTTCAGTTACCCGCTCAGCGAAATCTCGGTGCTCGGTTTCGACGTCGGCTATACCCATACCGAACTCAGTTCCGGCTTCGGCTCGGTGCAGGAAATCTCCGCCTCGCCGACGCTGTTTACAGGCGTCGACAAGTACCTGATCTCGCCGGCGAACCCCAATCCGGCGGTCGGTCCGGTCATGGACGCGGTGCTCGGAGACGTGAGCATGTTGAGCGCGGCGCAATTGCGTATGAATCCCGATCCGGGATTTGTCGATCTCTACGGCGACAATTTCGACAACTTCACGCTGTCCGGCAACTGGTTCCGAAATACCCTCAATCGCGGCCAACTCGCCAACGACGGCATGCTGCACAACCTGGGCGTCGAAGTGACGCTACCCGGCAGCGATCTGCAATACGCGAGATTTTCCTATTCCAACCAGCTCTACTGGCCGCTGAACCAGAATCGCACCTGGGTAGTCGGCCTGCGGACAAATCTCGGTTACGGCATCGGCTATGGCGATACCGAACAGATGCCCTTTTTCAATCACTATTTTGCCGGCGGAATCAATTCGGCCGGTGTGTTGCGGGGCTTCGAGGAAAACAGTCTGGGCCCCGAGAGCACAGCCGGCGCACGCTATCTGACCGCGGGCGGCGTGTCCCTGCTGAAAGACGAAGACGGCAATATCCTGCTGAACGAAGACGGCTCGGCGCAGGGATTCGAGAGAGATATCGCTTATCAGACCGATCCGCTGCTCGACTCCATGGGCAACCCGGTGCTCGACGGCATGGGCAATCCCGTGCCGGCGCTGGCGGTGGAGAATTTCTTCCTGCATGAGGATTACGACAGCTTTGGTGGTAACATATTGAGCGTGGCGACATTGGAACTGCTGTTTCCGGTGCCCTTTGTCGATGAGGTTTCGAACCAGTTGCGGACTTCGTTCTTTATCGATGCCGGCAATGTGTTTTCATCCCATTGCACGGAACGGCAGCGGCTGTTGCAGAACTGTTCGAATTTCGACTTCAAGGAGTTTCGCTATTCCGCCGGACTGGCGGTTACCTATTTGTCGCCCTTCGGTCCGCTGACTTTCTACCTGGCCCAGCCGTTCGGGAAGGAAGGGGACCATACCAAGAGTTTCGACTTTACCGTGGGAACCGGGTTCTAGCTCGGACGCTGGTTGGAGAAAAACTGTGAAACACATCAAGTATCTGATTGCCTGCCTGGCCATGGCGGCGATTTCGCAAGGAGCCCTGGCGCAGGACACCAAGATAGGGATTCTCAATCCCCTGCGAGCCCTGTTCGCCTCGGACGCGGCCGCGGTCATCCAGCAGGAACTCGAAGCCGAACTGGCGCCTGACCAGGAAAGGGCGACCGAGTTGTCGGAGGAACTCAATGCGCTTGCCGAGGAGTTCCAGCAAAACGAAGCGATCATGACCGAAGACGAAATACGGCGCATGAACTCCAACGCGCAGGACCTGCAAGTGCAATTGCAATTGATCCAGGAGCGCGTGCAAACCGCGCTTAACGAAAGAAACCAGGCATTCCTCGAAAGCATGCAGGAGCAACTGGCCACGGCGGTGTCCGACGTCGTTGCCGAAGGCGGCTTCGATCTCATTCTCAATGCCGACAACGCGCCGTATTTCGCCCCCGTGCTCGACATAACGGCCCGGGTCACGGCGAAACTGAACGAACTTGCCCAGAACGAATAACGGGAGAGTTCCCGGGCATGAATCTGTCGCGGCTGGCGCAATTGCTGGAAGTCGAGCTGGACGGCGACGGTGAGTGCGAAATCACCGGGCTCGGCTCCCTGGCTGACGCAGGTCCGGGCCAGGTAAGCTTCCTGTCAAATCCCGCTTACGCCGCGCAATTGGCGACGACTCGCGCATCCGCGGTCATCGTCGAAGAAAAATCCCGCGGAGACTGTCCGGTAAACAAGCTGATCAGTCCCCATCCCTATGTCAGTTTCGCCCGCGCATCGGCGATTTTCCACGTCACGGAAAAAACTCCCGCCGGCATTCACCCGTCTGCCGTCGTCGACCCGGAAGCCCGGGTCGATCCGTCGGTCAGCGTGGGCCCCCACAGCGTCATTGAAGCCGGCGCCGATATCGGCGCGAATACGGTCATCGGGCCGGGCTGCATCGTCGGGGAAGGATGCGTGCTCGGGGAGTCCTGCCATCTGCGGCGCGCGGTGGTTCTGTACCCCGGCGTTCGCCTCGGCAGCAACGTGGAGATCGACGCCAACAGCGTGATCGGCGCCGACGGTTTCGGCTATGCGTTCGACGGCGAAAAATCGATCAAGATCCACCATGGCGGTTCGGTGGTGATCGGCGACGACGTGGAGATCGGCGCCGGCACCACCATCGACCGCGGCGCCATGGAAGACACGGTCATCGGGCGCGGAGTCAAGATCGACAACCAGGTGCAGATCGGACATAACTGCGTCATCGGCGAACATACGATAATCTGCGGCTGCACCGCGATCGCGGGCAGCGTCGTGATCGGCAAGTATTGCATCATGGGCGGCGCCTCGGGAGCGGTAGGACATATCAGCATCGCGGACCGCGTCGAAGTGAGCGCGATGTCGCTCGTCAGCCGCAGCATCGACGAGCCGGGAAGATATTCTTCAGGCACCGGTCATATGAAAACCAGCCGCTGGAAAAGGGTCATCACCCGCTTCCAGGATCTGGACGAAATGGCTAACCGGCTGAGACATTTGGAAAAACAGGCCAAGAAAGACTAGCATTGGCTACCCTGCGGCCGGCGACGGGCGTCCCGCAGAGATCGAGGCATGAAATTGGACATCCAGGAAATCAAGGAATATCTGCCCCAGCGCTATCCTTTTCTGCTGGTGGACCGGGTTCTCGAAATGGAACTCGGCAAGTCCATTCTCGCCTGCAAGAACGTGACCGTGAACGAGCCCTTCTTCACCGGCCATTTCCCGCACCAGCCCATCATGCCCGGCGTGCTCATCATCGAAGCGCTGGCCCAGGCGGCAGGCGTGCTCGGCTTCAAGAGCCAGGAAAAAAAGCCCGCCGACGGTTATCTCTATTATTTTGTGGGCGCGGACGAGGTGCGCCTGCGCCGCCCGGTAGTGCCCGGCGACCAGTTGATGTTAAAGGTCGACGTGATCAGCAATCGCCGCGGCATCTACAAGTTCTATGCCGAGGCGACCGTCGACGGTCATCTGGTGGGTTCGATGAAGATCATTTGCGCCGAGAGGAAAGTGGATGTCGATTGACAGCAGCGCCAGCATCGATCCGACGGCGCGGATAGAAGAGGATGTCGAGATCGGCGCCGATGTGATCGTCGGCCCCTGGAGCACAATCGGACCCAATGTATCCATCGGCGCGGGAACCATATTGCGTTCCCATGTCGTGATCCAGTCCAATACCCGTATCGGCTCTGGCAACCTGTTCTTCCAGTTCGCCTCGATCGGCGAAGATCCCCAGGACAAGAAGTACCAGGGCGAGGAAACCTGGCTCGAAATCGGCGAAGACAACATATTCCGCGAAGGCGTGACCGTGCATCGGGGCACCGGCGCCGGCGGCGGCCTGACCAGCATCGGCAGCCGCAACCTGCTGATGGCCTATGCCCATGTCGCTCATGACTGCAAGCTCGGCGACGATATCGTCTGCGCCAACAATGTCGGCCTTTGCGGTCATGTGACCATCGACGATTTCGCTATACTCGGCGGCTATGCGGGAGTGCAGCAATTTCTCCGCATCGGCGCACATTCCATGGTCGGCGGCATGACCCATGTGGTAAACGACGTGCCCGCCTTCGTCATCGTCAGCGGCCAGCCCGCGCTCGCGCGCAGCATCAACTCGATCGGCATGAAACGGCGCGGCTTCGAGCGCGAAGATATCGAACTGGTTAAGAAGGCGTTCAAGATCCTGCACTTGCGCAATCTCACCGTGCAGGAAGCGGTGCCCCAGATCAGGGCGCTCAGCGAGGACAGCGCGGTGCTGAAAACGCTGATCGAGTCCGTCGAGTCTTCCTGCAAGGGCGTTCATCGCTAGCGGCCGGCCATTCCGCGGCATGACCGGACCTATCCATCTAGGAATTGTCGCCGGCGAAAAATCGGGCGATATCCTCGGCGCCGGCCTCATGCGGGCCTTGCGCGATCTTTATCCGGCGGCGCATTTCAGTGGCGTCGGCGGCCCGGAAATGGAGCGACTCGGCTGCGATTCGCTGGCGCCGATGGAGCGGCTTTCGGTAATGGGGCTCGTCGAACCGCTCGGCAGGTTGCCGGAATTGCTGCGCATCAAGCGCCGCCTCGAACGATTTTTCCTCAAGACCCGCCCGGCGGCATTCATCGGCATCGACTCGCCCGATTTCAACCTGCGCCTGTCGGGTAGCCTTCACAAGCGCGGCATCCGGACGATTCATTATGTAAGCCCCAGCGTCTGGGCCTGGCGCAAGGGCAGAATCCATGGCATTGCAAGATCGATCGACCTGATGCTGACGTTGTTTCCCTTCGAAACCGACATTTATCGCGAGCATGGCGTTCGCGTGCAATGCGTCGGCCATCCGCTGGCCGACGAAATCGGCCTCGAGGACGGCGGAGAACGGGCACGGCGCGAACTTTCGCTCGACCCCGCGGCGCCCGTCATCGCCCTGATGCCGGGAAGCCGCAAGAGTGAAATCAGGAGAATGGCGCCGGAATTCATGGCAGCGGCTTCGGCGGCGCAAGACAAATTCCCCGACTTGCGGTTCCTGGTTCCCTGTTCGGGAGCCGAAAACCGGCGCCTGCTCGAAGAAATCATCGCGCAAGGCGGATTCGCCGGCGCCGAATTCCGCTTGCTCGATAGTTCGCACCAGGCTATCGCTGCCGCCGATTTCGTGATCCTCGCCTCGGGCACGGCGAGCCTGGAAGCCATGTTGCTGCGCCGCCCGATGGTCGCCTGCTACAAGCTTGCGCCACTGAGCTACGCGCTCGCCTCGCGCATCGTCAAGGTCGATCACATGGCGATTCCCAATCTGCTCGCCGGAGAGCGCCTCGTGCCCGAATACGTGCAAAATGACGTCAACAGGGAAAACCTCTTGCGGGAAATCGAACGCTTCATGGAGAATCGCGCACCGTGCGAGGAATTGCTGAAAAAATTCGAGCAACAGCATCGTTTCCTGCGCCGGAACGCCTCCGCCCAGGCCGCCGGCGCCATTCATGAACTGCTCACGGGGCAGGCGCATGCGAGTTGAGCCGGTCTGGCGCGAACCGACGGGCCTGCCGGCGCCGCGAGCCGGAGCGGACGAAGCCGGACGCGGCTGTCTGGCGGGAGACGTGGTCGCCGCCGCGGTGATTCTCGATCCGGATGCGCCCCCCGACGGCCTGAACGATTCGAAAAAACTCACGCCGGCGCAACGCGAAGCCTGTTTCGAACAAATCGTAAACGGCTGTCTCAGCTTCGCGATAGGACGGGCGAGCGCCGCGGAAATCGATCGCCTGAACATCCTCCAGGCCAGCCTGCTCGCCATGCGCCGGTCGGTGCAACAACTTACGTTGCAGCCCCGATTCGTATACGTCGACGGCAACTTCTGCCCCGACTGGAAATACCCTTCCAGGGCCGTTATCGGCGGCGACGGCTGCATCCCGGCAATCGCCGCCGCGTCGATCCTCGCCAAGGTCACCAGGGACCGCGAAATGGCTGCCCTCGACCGCGAATACCCCGGCTACGGTTTCGCCCGCCACAAGGGCTACCCCACCCGCGACCACCTCGAAGCCCTCGCCCGATTCGGCCCCACCCCCATCCACCGCCGAACCTTCGGACCGGTCGCGGAGTTGGTGTAAACTAGCCGGAGCAGCCCGTTCGAGTTACCCATGCCTGACCAGGATCCAGCGCAGACCTTCATCCATCTTCGCCTGCATACCGAGTTTTCCGTCAGCGACGGGCTGGTGGCCATCGATCCGCTGATTGCAAGCCTGCGCGAGTCGCGCATGCCGGCGGTGGCGGTGACCGATCTGGTGAATCTGTTTTCACTGATCAAGTTCTACCAGGCGGCGCGGCGGGCCGGGATCAAGCCGATCTGCGGCTGCGACCTGCGAGTGGTCGACGAGGAAAGCGGTCATGCGAGCCAGCTCGCGCTGCTGGTTCGGGACGAGACCGGCTACCGCAATCTGATCAACCTGATATCCGATCTTTACGTCGACAACGATCCCGGCGCAGAAATCCAGACCGGCAAGCGGCATCTGGCGGACTACAGCGATGGCCTGATCGCCTTGTCCGGGGCGCAACGGTCCGATATAGCGGCAGCCCTGCTTGCCGGCAAGCGGGATCTGGCCCGGCAATTGCTCGAATCCTGGCAGGCGCTGTTCCCGCAGGCGTTTTATCTCGAACTACAGCGCCTCGGGAAGCCCGGCGAGGAAGACTACATCGAAGCCGCGCTTGAGCTGGCGCGCGAATGCGCCTGTCCGGTAGTGGCGACCAATGATGTCCGCTTTCTCGGCGCGGATGATTTCGAAGCCCACGAGGCGCGGGTCTGCATCAGCCAGCGCCGCGTGCTCGACGATTCCGGCAGGCCGCGCGACTACAGCGAACGGCAGTATCTGCGCGGCGCGGACGAGATGGTCGAACTGTTCGCGGATATTCCCGAGGCGATTCAGGCCACGCTCGATATCGCCTGCCGTTGCAATCTCGATCTCGAACTCGAACAGCGCCTGCCCGAGTTTCCGCTGCCGGAAGGCGAAACCGCGAGCCTGGAAGAATATCTGGCAAAGGTCTCGGGAGAAGGGCTGCGCCAGCGTCTGGGCGGTTTGCCCGGCGGCGAACTCGCGGCCGAAGAACAGGATCGCTACTACAAGCGCCTGCAGGAAGAACTCTACACCATCAATCAAATGGATTTCGCCGGCTACTTCCTGATCGTCATGGAATTCGTGCAATGGGCGAAGAACAACGGCATCCCGGTCGGCCCCGGCCGCGGTTCGGGCGCGGGCTCGGTCGTCGCCTGGGCGCTCGGCATCACCGATCTCGACCCAATCGAATACGACCTGCTGTTCGAGCGCTTCCTCAATCCGGAACGCGTCTCCATGCCCGACTTCGATATCGATTTCTGCATGGAAGGCCGCGACCGCGTCATCGCTCACGTGGCGGACATCTATGGCGAGGATGCGGTCTCCCAGATCATCACTTTCGGCACCATGGCGGCGAAGGCGGTAGTGCGGGACGTAGCCCGGGTGCAAGGCAAACCCTATTCGGTCGGCGACAGGCTGTCGCGGCTGATCCCTCCGACACCGGGAATGACGCTTGCGCGGGCGATGAAAGAGCAGCCGGACCTCAAAGAATATGTGGACGGCGATGAGGATGCCCAGGAAATCCTCGAGATGGCCTACAAGCTTGAGGGCATCACGCGCAACGTCGGCAAGCACGCCGGCGGGCTCGTGATCGCGCCGGGCCGGCTCACCGACTTCACGCCGCTGTATCGCGACCACGAACGCACCGGTTCAGGCCTGCTCACGCAATACGACAAGGACGATGTGGAAACCGCCGGCCTGGTCAAGTTCGACTTTCTCGGCCTGCGCACCTTGACGATCATCGACTGGGCGGTGAAATCGATTAATGAGCAGGAAGGCGCGAACATCGACATCGCCGGGCTGCCGCTCGACGACGAAAAGGTCTACCGCATGCTCGGCAAGGGCGGCACCACGGCGGTGTTCCAACTGGAATCCCGCGGCATCAGGCAACTGATCCGCAAACTCAATCCGAATCGCTTCGACGACATGGTCGCCCTCGTCGCACTGTATCGTCCGGGCCCCCTGCAATCGGGAATGGTCGATGATTTCATCGACCGGAAACACGGCCGCACCGCGGTCAGCTATCTCCTGCCCGAACTCGAACCCATGCTTAACAGCACTTATGGCGTGATTCTCTACCAGGAACAGGTGATGAAGATCGCCCAGGTTCTCGGCAAATACACGCTGGGCGGCGCCGACATTCTGCGCAAGGCCATGGGCAAGAAGGATCCCGAGGAAATGGCCGCCCAGCGCGAGAATTTCATGAAAGGCGCCCAAGAGACGGGTGTGCCGGTAAGGGTCGCCAAGGAATTGTTCGACCTGATGGAAAAGTTCGCCGGCTACGGTTTCAACAAGTCCCACTCCGTGGCCTATGCCTTGCTCGCCTATCAGACCGCGTGGCTGAAAACGCATTATCCTGCGCATTTCATGGCCGCGGTGCTGTCCTCGGAAATGAAGCTCACGGACAAGATCATGGAACTCGTCGCCGAATGCCGCGAAATGGGGCTCGATGTGCTGCCGCCGAGCATCAACAGCGGCCGCTTCCGCTTCAGCGTGGATGACTCGGGCCGTATCGTGTACGGTCTTGGCGCCATCCGCAATCTTGGGCAGGGACAAATCGAGCGCATCGCCGCGGCCCGCGAACAGGCTCCGTTCAAGTCGCTGTCGGATCTCTGCCGGCGCACCAGCGGCCAGTTGCTCAATCAGCGCGCGCTGGAAATCCTGATCGATTCCGGAGCCTGCGACGAACTGGCCGAAGGCGGCGCCACCGCGGTGCGGGCGCGGCTGCGGCATTGCCTGCCCGCGGCCTTGCAGGCGGCGGAACAATTTCAGCAGGATCGGGCTTTCGGCATCGCCAATCTTTTCGGCGGCATGGAAGAGGAGGCGGATGTGGAAGACATGATGCCGCCAATGCCCGAAAAGCCGGAATGGGACGATCACGCAATGCTCGAGGCGGAACGGGAGTGCCTCGGCTACTATCTGAGCGGTCATCCGGTGGAAGAGTTTCTGCCCGAACTGGCGCAATTCGCGCCGACGAGGCTGCAGGAAGCACGAGCTTCGCGCAAGAATCAATTGCTGGCCGGCATGCTGGCCGACATTCGCGTGCGCAGACGCGAAAGCGGCAACATGGGCATTCTGACGATCGACGACGGCTCGGCCCGGCTCGAAGCGGTCATGTACGACCCGGAATTCAGGCAAGTACAGGATCGCCTGCAAAAGTACGCCATCGTCGTGATCGAAGGCCGCGTGGTCGACGACGAATTCACCGGCGGCTTGCGAATCCGGGCAAAAGATGTAATGACGCTCGACGAAGCGCGAACCCGGCACAAGTGCAAGCTTGCGCTGGATCTGAACGAAACCGAGCTTTCCGGAAACTTTTGCAATCAATTGGCCTCAATTCTCGAACCTTATCGCCGCAATGGTAAAGGTAAGGGCAATGGCCAAGGCGGCTATTGCGAGGTAATCGTGAACTATCATCGCGGCGATATGCAGGGGTGTATAATGCTCGGCCCCGACTGGGCGGTAGCGCCGGCGGACGATCTGGTCCGCAGCCTGCGCATGGAATTCGGCCGCGACCAGGTAATGCTGCGATATGACAATTAAGCCCGCGGGCTGCGCCCGGCCCCCGGGCCGGTAACGGAATCTATCTCGAGTGAATCCCGATTTTCTGGAATTTGAACAGCCTATCGCTGAACTTGAAGACAAGATCAGTGAGTTGCGCCTTGTCGGCAGCGACAACGAACTCAATATCAACGAGGAAATCCAGACGCTGCGGCAGAAAAGCCTGCGCCTGACAGAAAAGATTTATTCCAACCTGACGCCCTGGCAAATCTGCCAGGTTGCGCGCCATCCCCTGCGTCCCTATACGCTCGACTACGTCGATCACATCATGACCGATTTCGACGAGTTGCACGGCGACCGCCTTTACGCCGACGACCAGGCGATCGTCGGCGGGCTCGCGAAGATCGGCGGCCGCCCGGTAATGGTCATCGGCCATCAGAAAGGCCGCGGCACGCGCGCCAAGGTCAAGCACAACTTCGGCATGCCGCGGCCGGAAGGTTATCGCAAGGCGCGACGTCTCGTGGAACTGGCCGAACGCTATCGGCTGCCGGTGGTCTGTTTCATCGACACGCCGGGCGCCTATCCGGGCATGGATTCGGAAGAACGCGGCATCAACGAGGCAATCGCCGAAAACATGGCGATGATGTCGCGCGTGCGCACGCCGCTGATCGCAACGGTGACCGGTGAGGCGAATTCCGGCGGCGCGATCGCCATCGGCGTCACCGATCAGCTCAACATGCTGCAATACTCCACTTACACCGTAATCACGCCCGAAGGCTGCGCGACGATCTTGTGGAAATCGGCCGAGTTCGCGTCAAACGCCGCGGAAGCCATGGGCGTGACGGCGGACCGGCTCAAGCAACTCGGCATCGTCGATCACATCATCCCCGAACCGCTCGGCGGCGCCCATCGCGACGTGGCCGAGGTTGCAGCCGGCATCAAGGCGGCCTTGCTCGACCAGATCGAGCAATTGACTGCTATGGATCCGGATGATCTGGTCGAACGCCGTTACCGGCGGTTGATGAGTTACGGTATCAGTAGCGGGTAGTTGTGTTAAGTTTGGTGCGATGATCAGGCAGCGGTCGCTTTCCGTCGCGTAACGGAAACTATGAATCGAGTGCATGCCATCCCTGGCGCGAGATTGGCGGCTTCGATTGGCCCCAGTCTTGCCATCCATGGCAAGCCGTTCGGCCCTCAAAAAGCGTTGCTTTTTGCCGGCTTCGCCGACCGGGCCTCACCCCTTTCAGCCACCGCCGCGCTCCCTCAGTGCTAAATTCGAACCTTCAAAATCTTGTCGCAGCCGAGTTACCGCTTGGGGCTGGCGTTGTGGTGGGGTTGAGCGGTGGAATGGATTCTGTGGTTTTGTTGCATGTGGTGAAGAAGTGTTTGGCGGGGGGTGGAGCGTTGCGGGCGCTGCATGTGAATCATGGGTTGCAGGCGGATTCGGATGAATGGGAGACATTTTGCCGTGATCTTTGCCGGCAGTGGGATGTTCCGCTCAGCGTGCGTGCGGTGGCCGTACCGGAATCCGGCGCCAGCCTGGAAAATCGCGCCCGAATCGCTCGCTACGAAGCTTTTTCCGAAGCCCTGGCGCCGGGAGAATGCCTGTTGCTTGCGCACCATCTGGACGACCAGATGGAAACCATGCTGCTCAGACTCTCGCGCGGCGCCGGGACGCGAGGTCTGAGCGGAATCCCGGCCACGCGAAAATTGGGGGAGGGCATCGTAGTGCGGCCATTCCTGCGTTGCCCGAGAGAAACGCTGGCGGACTACGCCAAAGCCCAGAATCTACGCTGGATCGAAGACGCCTCCAACCGCAATACCGATTTCGACCGCAACTTCTGCCGCCATGAAATCCTCCCGGTAATCGAACGCCGCTGGCCCGATTTCCGCCGCGAATGGGAAAGATCACGCCAGTTGCTCGCCGACTCGCACGAAATGCTTACAGAACTAGCCGAACTCGACCTCAAACAATGCGCCGGCACAGCAAGACATCAATTACGAGTAGACGCCCTGCGGCAGCTAAGCGCCCCCCGACTCCACAACACCTTGCGTCACTGGATCGAAAAAGGAATTAACAGCCCGGCGGACCCGAGAAAGTTGCGAAGCCTGCCCCACCAGCTAATCGCCTCCGACCACGCCACAAATGCCGCCATCGATTTCCGCAACCATCAAGTCCGCCGCTTCAACAACGAACTCTATCTCGTACCCGACCTGCCATCTATCGACCCAGAGACCCGCTTCAGTTGGGATCCGTCAAGCCAGCCGCAATTCGATTTGCCCGGCAACGGCAGCTTGCGCGCCGTTCCAACAGCGGATAGGGGGCTCGCGGGCATGCCCTACGAAATCCGTTACCGAAGGGGCGGCGAAACCTGCCGCCTCGCGAGACGTCCAACAAAGTCGCTCAAAAAAATCCTCAACGAATCCAGCATCGAACCCTGGCTACGCAACCGTCTCCCCCTACTATTCGATGGCGAAGACCTCGCGGCGATCCCCGGAATCGGCATAACCGAAACCGCCACCACAAAACCAGGCTACCGCATAGAATGGCACGGCAATTGACTTACATCAGCGAGATTCCGCGACTACGCTTCGCTCTGCGCAGAATGACGAATTTTCGGTTCCGCACAATGTGAGTCGCCGGTGGGTGGCGTAAGGTTCAGCGGGCGTCCCCGACATGGATGTCGGGGCCGAAGCCTACATGTATGGTCCGCCCCGCGTTTGCAAGTGTGAAGTTCGGGGGAT
>VYCF01000013.1 GCA_009844085.1 Gammaproteobacteria bacterium
GCATTACCGCCGCCGGTCTGGTCATGGCGGGCAATACGTTGGATAATCCGCGGTTCGTTCGACGGGATTCCGCTGACATAAACTTCAACTCATAGAGGAAAGATCATGCGTCGTTATCTGCTGGAAATTACCGCTGCCGGTCTGCTCGCAACTGTTGCGGTCTCGGCAAGCGCACAGTCCGACATGTATTACTCCGCCCACCACGACTATCGGGTGGTAACGGTCACGGACGGTTTGATTCAGCCCTGGTCGATGGCCTGGCTGCCGGACGGCGACATGCTCGTCACCGAAAAGCCCGGCCGTCTGCGGGTGGTTCGTAACGGCGAATTGCTCCCCGAAGCCGTTCCCGGCGTGCCCGAAGTCTTCTATCGCGGCCAGGGCGGCCTGTTCGAAGTCGTGCCGCATCCCGACTTCGCCGAGAATCGCTGGGTCTATCTCACCTTCTCCAAGCCGGTCGGCGACACGTCAACCACGGCGATCGTGCGCGGCCGCTTCGAGAACGACGAGCTCACCAACGTCGTCGAAATCTTTGCCGCCCAATCGGTCGGCTTCGGTCACTACGGCGGCAAGCTCGTGTTCGATGACGAAGGTTACATGTTTCTTGTTGTCGGAGACCGAATGGCGCAACCCGTCGGCGACCTGACGATCCATGCTGCGCAGGATACGTCCAACCACAACGGCACCGTCATGCGCCTGCGCGACGACGGCAGCGCGCCCGACGACAACCCCTTCGTCGGCCGCGACGACGTGCTCCCGGAAATCTGGAGCTTCGGCCATCGCAGCCCCCAGGGCCTGGCGATCCATCCGGCAACCGGCGATCTGTGGGAAACCGAACACGGGCCCCAGGGCGGCGATGAGCTCAACCGCATCGAGCCGGGAATGAATTACGGCTGGCCGGTCATCGGCTACGGCGTGAACTACGGCGCCATCGGCAGCCCGATCCATGTCGGCATCGGCCAGGACGGCATGCAGGCGCCGGATCATATCTGGGTGCCGTCGATCGCCGCTTCGGGCCTGATGATCTACTCGGGCGACCAGTTCCCGGGCTGGTACGGCAGCATCTTCGCGGGCGGCCTGGCCGGCGAGCAACTCGCGCGCCTGCACATGAGCGAGGACTATCGCGAAGTCATCGTCGAGGAAACGCTGGCCTACGACATGGGCCGCATCCGCGACGTGCGCCAAGGCCCGGACGGCTACATCTACCTGGCCATCTCCGACCGCAGCGGCGACGAGGAAACCTCCATCGTCCGCCTGGAGCCGGTCGACTGATCGAAATCCGGCGCCGGCGCCCAACCGCACGAACCGGGCGACGCATGCGTCGCCCCTACGCCGCGCCGGCTGCCGCGGGTCGGGCAAACCCCGTAGGGGCGAGGCATGCCTCGCCCGCCGCCCGCATTCGCACAACCCGGGCGACGCATGCGTCGCCCCTGCAATGCGATTATGAATCTTCTGCGGGGGATTGGCCGTAGGTGGGCGCGTCGCCGGCCAGATAAGCCAGTTCCTCCTCGGTGGACTCTCTTCCCAACGCCGTGTTGCGATGCGGGAAGCGGCCGAAGCGGGCAATGACGTCCCGGTGGTCGCGGGCGTACGACGCCTGTTCTCCGGAAAAATCCTCGAAGGCCGCGAGGCATTCCGCATCGAGCTGTTCCGTCACGCGAACCGAGAGTTCCTGCGCCGCGAGATCTTCGGCATGTTGCAGCGGCATGTAGTAGAAGGCCCGCTCCAGCAAACCGACTTCGCGGTCCATGCCCCGGTCGATGGCGTCCAGCGCCAGGGCGAGCGCCCGGTCGTCGCCGGCGAACGCTCCGGCGCGCCCCCGGTAGATATTGCGCGTGAACTGGTCGAGCACGATGATCAGTGCGAGGCGTGACAGGGCTTCCCGCTCCCAACTCGCGCATGATCCGGCAAGCGCCGCCTCCACGAGCGCCCCGAATCGCTCCCGAATCACGGTGTCGGTAGCCGAATCGAAGCCGTACCAGAGCTTGAGCCGGTCATCCATGTCGTCCGGCTTCAGCGGCAAGCGTCCGAACCAGTACGCAAGCACTTCCCGATAGTCCATTTCCCGATCGTTCATCCCGATTCCCCTTGTTGGCGCGGTGTTGGGCCGCCCGTCATTGTACTTAATCGCCGCGGGAATCCGGCTTGAGATTCGGGCGGAAAAATGCTTGAATGCGCACGCATTCGGCGGCGCCCGAATCCACCCCCGGCGCCGCCCCGCGACTGGTCCGCCAATCGATGACTGAAACCGCAGCCCGGCAAGTATCCGCCTCCTGGCGCGACTACTACGAGATGTGCAAGCCCCGCGTGGTCATGCTGATGATCCTGACTTCGCTCGTGGGCATGTTTCTCGCCGTGCCCGGCATGGCCCCCTGGCGCATTCTGCTGCTCGGCAACCTCGGCATCGCGCTCGTCGCCTGCTCCGGCGCCGCGGTAAACCATCTCATCGACCGGCGCATAGACCGCATCATGAGCCGCACTTCCGGCCGGCCGCTGCCCCAGGGCCGCGTCGACCCGATCCAGGCGGCGATTTTCGCCTTGGTGCTTTGCGCGAGCGGCATGACGATCCTGCTCGTCTGGGTCAATCCGCTATGCGCCTGGCTTACGCTGGCTTCCTTCGTCGGCTATGCCTTCGTCTATACCGGCTGGCTGAAACACGCCACGCCCCAGAACATCGTCATCGGCGGCCTCGCCGGCGCCATGCCGCCGTTGCTCGGCTGGTCGGCCGTAACCGGCACAATCGAGGCCGACGCCCTCGTGCTCGTGCTCATCATCTTCGCCTGGACGCCGCCGCATTTCTGGGCGCTGGCGATCCATCGCAAGGAAGAATACGCGCGCTCCGGCGTGCCGATGCTGCCGGTCACCCATGGCGAGTATGCGACCCGGGTGCATATCATTGTCTATACCGTGATCCTGGCGGCGGCAAGCGTCGTCCCCTGGTTCACCGGCATGGGGGGCTGGATCTATCTCACTTCCGCATTGCTGCTCGGCGCCGGATTCCTGTACTGGTCGGGAAGGCTGATGTTCCGTCCGCGCCCCGACATTCCGATGCGCACATTCGGTTATTCCATCGTCTACCTGGCGCTGCTGTTCGTCGCCCTGCTGGTGGACCACTACCTGGCTTGAGCGGCGCATGGCTGCCATCCGCCTGAACAGAACCGCCTGGATCGCGTTCGCCTTGCTCAATGCGCTGCTGCTGGCGCTCATCTTCTTCCTGCTGCAAATCCGCGCCGAGCGCACTGAACTTGCGCAATTGAACGATTTCGGCGCGGCGGTCTATCCGGAACCCCTGCCGCTTGAAGAAATTTCCCTGACCGATCAGGCGGGGCAGCCGTTCGGCCTCGACCGCATGCGCGGCGCCTGGAGCCTGGTGTTCTTCGGCTTCAGCAATTGCCCGGACATGTGCCCGCTGACCCTGTCGGAACTCGGGGATTTCTATCGCGCCCGGACCGAATCCGGGCAGCCGCCGCTCAATGTGCTCTTCGTATCGGTGGACCCCGCCGACACGCCGGAGATCATCGGCGAGTATCTGCTGGGCTTTCATCCCGACTTCATCGGCCTGAGCGGGACCACCGGGAACGTCAACGCGTTTGCGGGCCAATTGTTCGTCAACACCGGCGCGGCCGAAAGTTCCGTCCACGGCGGCCATGCGCCTCCCGCCGGCAGTCCGGAAGGATTCATCAGCCATAGCATCCACATGGGCCTGATCAATCCGTCGGGGGAACTCGTCGGGCTGCTGCGCCCGCCCCATCGCGCCGACGACATTGCCAGAGCGCTCGAAACGATCTTCCGGCGAGCCTGAAGCGAAGCGTATCCGACATGGCCGAATCCGCAGACAGCCCCGCACTGATACTGGTAGACGGATCTTCCTACCTGTTCCGCGCCTTCCACGCATTGCCGCCGATGACGACGGGCCGCGGCCAGCCCACCGGCGCCGTGCGGGGCGTGATCAGCATGATCCGCAATCTGCTGAACAAGTATCCCGGCAGCCGCGCCGGCATTGTCTTCGATGCAAAGGGCAAGACTTTCCGCAACGATATCTACGTCGAATACAAGGCGCACCGCCCGCCGATGCCCGACGAGTTGCGCTCCCAGATCGAACCGATCCACCGGATCATCCGCGCCATGGGCCTGCCCCTGCTTATCGTCGAAAACGTCGAAGCCGACGACGTCATCGGTACGCTGGCCCGCCAGGCCGACGCTGCAAACGTATCGACCCTGATTTCCACCGGCGACAAGGACCTGGCCCAACTCGTCACCGGCCAGGTCACCCTGATCAACACCATGAACGACGAACTGCTCGACCCGCCCGGCGTCGAGGCCAAGTTCGGCGTTCCCCCGGAGCGGATCATCGACTTGCTCGCGCTCATGGGCGACAAGTCCGACAACATCCCGGGCGTACCCGGCGTCGGCGCCAAGACCGCCGAAAAATGGCTGAAGGAATACGGTTCGATGCGCGCGATCATCGAAAACGCCGACGCCATCAAGGGGAAAATCGGCGAAAAACTGCGCGACAATATCGAGCAGCTCGAACTGTCCTATCTTCTTGCCACGATCCGCACCGACGTGCCGCTGGAACTCGGCTACGGGCAACTCGAGCGCAAGGACGAAGACAAGCAGGAACTGCATCGGATTTTCAGCGAACTCGAATTCCGCACCTGGCTGCGCGAACTCGAAGCCGAGGGCGTCACGGTGCCCCCAGCGGGCGACGCATGCGTCGCCCCTACGCCCGCAACCGCCGCAGGGGCGACGCGCGCCTCGCCCGCCGACGACGAACCGCCCCCCGCAACCACCGTAGGGGCGAGGCATGCCTCGCCCGGGGACGACGAGCCGCCGCCGGGAACTGAAAGCACCGTCGTCACCAGCGAAGCCCAACTGCGGGACCTGCTCGCCGAATTGCGCGCCGCTCCCCGTTTCAGTTTCAACCTCGAGGTCGAACCCGGCCATTTCCTCGATGCCCGCGTCGTCGGCATCGCCTTTTGCGCCAGGGCCGGCAAGGCGGCCTATATTCCGCTCAACCACGACTACGAGGCCTGTCCGGAACTGCTTTCGGCGGAACAGGTTTTCGCCGCCGTGAAGCCCCTGCTCGAAGACGCGCTCAAGCCAAAATGCGGCTACGATCTCAAACACCAGATGCACTTCCTGCAGAATCTCGACATAGAACTGCGGCCGGTCAAATCCGACGTGCTGCTGGCTTCCTACGTGGTCAACTCGGTCGCCGTGCGGCATCAGCTCGACGCCATCGGCCGCCGCTATCTCGAATCCGCGCCCAAGGATCTGGAAAGCCTCACCGGCAAGGGCCGCGGCCGGCTCGAAATGCACCAACTCGGCATCGAAGAGTTCGGCGCCTGGGCCGCGGAACGCGCCGACTCGATCCTGCGGTTGACGGGCGTACTCGAACGACATTTGCGCGACAACGGCCATCTCGAAGGACTCTACCGCTATTTCGAAATGCCGCTGGTTTCCGTGCTGCAACGCATGGAGCGCAAGGGCATCAAGCTCGATTCCGGAGCGCTGGGGCGGCAAAGCGCGGAACTCGCGGAACGACTCGAAGAAATCGAGCAATCGGCTTTCGCGCTCGCGGGCGAAAGTTTCAACCTGTCGTCTCCCAAGCAATTGCAGGCGCTGCTGTACGACAAGCTGAAACTGCCAGTCCTGCGCAAGACGCCCACCGGCCAGCCGTCCACCGCCGAAGACGTGTTGCACGAACTCGCGGAAAATTACGAATTGCCCCAACTGCTGTTGCGGCATCGCTCGCTGACCAAGCTCAAGTCGACCTATACCGACAAGCTGCCCGAGGAACTGCACCCGGAGACGGGCCGCATCCACAGCAACTTCCAGCAGGCTGTCGCGGCGACCGGAAGGCTTTCATCGACCGACCCGAACCTGCAGAACATCCCGGTGCGCACCGCCGAAGGCCGCCGCGTGCGCCAGGCTTTCGTCTGCGAACCCGGCTACAAGCTCGTCGCGGCCGACTATTCCCAGGTCGAATTGCGCATCATGGCCCACCTGTCGGGCGATAAAGGACTGCTCGAAGCCTTCTCCCGCGCGGAAGACATCCACCGCGCCACCGCCGCCGAGGTATTCGGCGTGCCGCTGGAAGAAGTGGACCCGGAACAGCGGCGCAGCGCCAAGGCGATCAACTTCGGCCTGATCTACGGCATGTCGGCCTTCGGTCTCGGCCGGCAGTTGAACATCGGCCGCGCGGAAGCCCAGCAATACGTCGACCGCTATTTCGAACGTTATCCCGGCGTGCGCGCCTTCATGGACCGCACCCAAGGTCAGGCTACCGACCTCGGCTATGTCGAAACCGTTTTCGGCCGCCGGCTCTATCTCCCCGACCTGCACGCCGGACGCGGCGTCTTGCGCCGGGCCGCCCTGCGCACCGCGATCAACGCGCCGATGCAAGGCACCGCCGCCGACATCATCAAGCAGGCCATGATCGATATCGACATGTGGCTCGAAAGCGAGCCCATCGACGCGCGCATGCTGTTGCAGGTCCACGACGAACTCGTGTTCGAAGTCAACGAGAACGACCTGCAACTGCTATGCGACGGAGTCCGATTCCGCATGATCAGCGCCGCAGCCCTCGACGTGCCCCTTGTAGTCGACGTCGGCATCGGCGACAACTGGGACGAAGCCCACTGATCTAGACCGCGAAGCGAAGTCTCTATTCGGCTATCAGGAGCAACCGCGGCAGGACCGAAACGTTCGATTGGATCGGCTGGTTCTTCGCAACGAAGGCGGCGCAACGCTTGAGACGCATGAACTTGAGGCTTTGGAGCTGATCGACGGCTGCAATTATCCGGTAGGGCATCACTTCGCCTTGCATTGCTCCGGAACGCTGAACGTGCGGTTCGATGTCCCCGCCGATGGTTGAGATCGCGGTCCACTCCGACACGGAGAGTTCAGCCGGAGCACTGCGCATCAAGGCCAAGCTGGTCGAGTTGTTCGGCAAACTGCGCGGCATCCGGGTCGCGGCCGACTCTCCCGAAGTGTTGGACGCCTATGCGTTGTTCGTAGAGGTGTGGGAAAACAAGAGGGGCGCTTTCAGGGATTATTTTTTATCGAACGAAGAAAATATCTATGTTCGTTGGCGCTCCGATGCATACTTTTTCGGCGGCATAGACGACGACTTGTGGCGGGAAGAGCTCGACGAATACGGCAACGAGCCGGGCTGGGACCGGGAACGTGTGGACAAGTTTCACGAAACGGTCAACTGGTCCGACCCGCAGGCCGTGGCGCGAACCTGGGCCGTGGTGCTCCAGTACCGGATGATGGACTACCGGTACTTGTACCTGATGGGGGAGCGATGAAACGGCGTTAGCTGAATGACCCGATTCGAGCGCACTCTCGGGGTCTGCCCGCCTGAGCCTAAGCTTGACGATTGACCGCGAACTCCAGCGGCCGGTATTCATTCAGGTCGATGGCCTGCCTGGCCCGCCACAGATTGTGATTGTCCTGCATCTGCAACCAGCTTTCCGGCGAGCGGCCCAGCACCTTGGACAACTTGAGGGCCATTTCGGGAGAAAGGCCGGCTTTCTCATTGATCAGTCGGCTCATAAGGCCAGCACTGACTTTAAGCCGCCTAGCCAGCGCATTGGAGCTAATGTCGTTGGGTTCCAGGTAAACTCGCCTGATAAACGCCCCCGGATGCATGGGGCTGTGCTGTGCAATACTCATTAGTGGTAATCCTCGTAATTCACGGCGTAAGCATGACCGTCTTCAAACTCAAAAATCACTCGCCAATTGGCGCTCACGCTTATCGCCCATTGCCCCCCGCGAGCACCCTTCAGAGGGTGCAGGCGCCACAGTATACATGCGCGGGAATTTCGTGGGCCTGCAATGAACGGCCGTCGTTCTGCGCGAAGCCGCGGAATCCACCTTTGCGGTTTGCTCCGCCAACGCCGAGGCAGGAAAGACAATCCGGATATCGTCCACGCGCCCCAAGGCGAGCATGTCGGTTTTGTCTCCGGAAACGATCGGGTTCGCTTTTCCGGCTATTGCGGCCGCAAGTATTGGATTGTCGGCGGGGTCGGGCGAAATCTCACACTCGGGCAACTCGGATACATACATGCACCGCAACAGGGCCTTTCCGGCCTGGTTTAGCCTCTCGAACGTCTTGTTCAGGCCGCTAGCCAGGAATCGAGGCGTTCGCGCACCTGTTCCAGACCGACGCCGGCGGTCGCCGAAAACAATTGCGCCTCAAGCGCGCCGCGTCCCGACAATTCCTTGCGCACCTCGGCCATGACGTTGTGGGCCGGGTTCCGCTTCATCTTGTCCGCCTTGGTCAGCAACAGGTGCAGCGGCAGGCCGGCGCCCTGGGCCCAGTCGATCATCCGCCGGTCGAACTCCTTCAGCGGATGCCGGATGTCGCTGAGCAGCACGATTCCCCGCAGTTGCCCGCGCCCGTTCAGATAGCGCTGCATTTCCCGCTGCCATCGCTCCCTGACTTCCAGCGGCGCCTTCGCGTAACCATAACCCGGCAGGTCCACCAGATAGCGCCCGGCACCGCCCGGCGCCACGAAGAAATTGAGCATCTGCGTGCGCCCCGGCGTCTTGCTCGCGCGCGCCAGCCGCGACTGCCGGCAAATCGCATTGATCGCGCTCGACTTCCCCGCGTTCGAGCGCCCCGCGAACGCCACCTCCGCCACGCTGTCCCCCGGACACCCATCCAGGGAAACCGCGCTCAACGCGAATGTTGCCTGATCGTATTGCATGAACTCCTCCGGGGCGAAAGAATAGCAGAGATGCTTGAGGATGAATTGCGCGAACGCGATTGACCCGACCGCGGGCTGGGCATGCCCAGCCCCTGCGCTTTTTACACAGTCCGCCTGTAGGGGCGAGGCACGCCTCGCCCGCGACCCTGGCCAGTCGACCAGCGATTCCCGCTGAAAATCGTATTCCAATAGAATCAATGGGTTGCGACAA
>VYCF01000019.1 GCA_009844085.1 Gammaproteobacteria bacterium
AGCGGCCCGGTCCGGCTTCAGGCAATCGCCAGCCGAGTTACCGGGAGAAGCTGTCGGCGTAGTGCCGCCCTTGATCTTGCGCCGTTATAGGATCGATACTCGCCCGTTTGGCTTCCAGCGCCGCCATGGGACGGCCCTGCCGGTCACAAAGCACATAATCGGCCAACGTACCATCGGGAAGCGCGTACTCGAACAGCACACTTGAACCATCCGTCAGATTCCAGCCCGCGTCCTTGAGCAGCGCATCGATCTTGACGCGCGCGAAAGCTTCGGTCTTGTTGTCCATTTATTTGCTTTGTGTATTTCTCTGATTCTTGGTGTAACCAGATTATTCGCCATATGATAGCGTCATGCACTCTATAATGATTCGAAACGTCTCGCCGGCCACCTTGCGTGCTCTCAAGCGCCTAGCCCGTAGCCACCACAGGTCACTGGAAGAGGAAGTGCGCGTGATTCTGGACCGGGCCGCCGAAATGGCGCCCACCGGCGATAGTGCCGGCTCGCTTGAACTCATAACCATCAAGACCAAAGGATCGACATCATGGCGCAGGGAGGAAATTTATGGCGATGACGGACGGTAGTCGTGGCCGGAATCCGACATTCAATCGCGGCTAGCCAGTTTAGTTACGAGGCCCTCACGTAGTCGCGTTGGCGGAGCCAGTTGACGGCGGCGAGCAGCAGGATGGCGAAGACGATGAGGAAGGTGGCGACGGCCAGGATTTCGGGGCTGATCTGTTCGCGGATGCCTGCCCACATCTCGCGGGGAATCGTGCGTTGCTCCGGCCCGCCGATGAACAGCACCACGACGACTTCGTCGAATGATGCCGAGAAGGCGAACAGCGCGCCGGTGAATACGCCGGGAGCGATCAGCGGCAATTGCACCCGGCGCAAGGTCGTCCAGCCGTCGGCGCCGAGATTGGCCGCGGCGCGATTGAGATCGTGGTTGTAGCCGCTCAGGCTGGCGCTCACCGCGATCAGCACGAAAGGCGCGCCCAGCACCGCGTGAGCCAGGATCAGCGCGGTATAAGTCTGTCCGAGTCCCAGGTCCGAATAGAAGAAACTCATGCCCGCCGCGGTGATGATGATCGGCGTCACCATCGGCGAAATCAGCACCGCCATGATGAGCCCGCGCCCCGGCATCGCCGGACTGCTCAGCCCGAGAGCGGCCAGCGTGCCGAGGGTGGTGGAGACGATCGTCGCGGCGATGCCGATCACCAGGCTCTTGCCCAGGGCCGGCAGCCAGCGGCCTTCTCCGAGCACATTTTCGTACCAGCGCAGCGACCAGGCGTCCGGTTCGAGCCGCAACATGCCTTCGGTGAAAGTGAAATAAGGCTCGGCGTTGAAACTGAGCGGAATCACCACCAGCACGGGCGCGACGAGGAAAAACAGCACCGCGGCGCAGAAGCCGACGTGCAGCCAACGGCGCAGCCTGGAATCGCCCGGATTATGCACTGCACTCATCAGCCCAACCTCATCCTGTCGATTCCCACCAGCCGGTTGTAGATCAGGTAAAGCAGCACCACGAGCAGGAGCAGGATGGCGCCGAGAGCCGCCGCCAGGCCCCAGTTCAGCGATTGTTCCATGTGGTAGGCGATCATGCTCGAAATCAGTTGGCCGGTACGGCCGCCGACAAGCGCCGGCGTGATGTAGAAACCGATGGACATGATGAACACGAGCAGCGAGCCCGCCGCCACTCCGGGCAGCGACTGCGGCCAGTAGACCCGGCGAAAGGACTGCCAGAACGATGCGCCGAGCGAGGCCGCCGCCTGCATGTGCCGCGGCGGGATCGTGCGCATGATCGAATACAGCGGCAGGATCATGAACGGCAGCAGCACGTGCACCATGGCGATGATGGTGCCGGTCATGTTGTAAATCATCGCCAGGCGCTGTTCCTCGGCAAGAATACCGATAACCACGAGCAGGTCGTTGATCACACCCTGGTTCTGCAGGAGCACGATCCAGGAAGTCGTGCGCACGAGCAGCGAAGTCCAGAACGGCACGAGCACGAGCAACAGCAATACTCCGGCCCGGGAAGGCGGCGCGTGGGCGAGCAGCCAGGCGACCGGATAGGCCAGCATCAGGGAGATCAGGGTGATGGCGGCGCTGATGCCGAAAGTCCGCACCAGCAGGCTCACATAGATACGCCGGTCTTCGGGCTGGGCGACGATTTCCCCGACCGCGCCGCGGTCGAGGTCGAGGGCGTTCAGATAATGTCTCGGCGTGATGCGCTCGCCCGCCCGGCCGATCGCCAGCCAGGTGGAAACCTCGGCCCAGTCCTCGTCGGCCGCGATCATGGCGTCGCGCCAGGAACCGGCGGGCGGGTCGTTCCCCAGTGCGCGGGCTGTGCCGAGCATGGTGCTGCGCATGCCGCTTTGCAGGCGGTTTACCCTCGTTGCCACCGAGCCGAGCCTGCGCTCTGCGTTCAAGGCGACGAATTCCATGCCGGCGATGCGGAATGCTTCCTCGTCGGGCAGTTCGCGGCCATCCCATTCGGCCAATGCGTTCAGGGTTGCCGGTATCGAATCGGCGACCGCCGGTTCGTAGACGCTGCGCACGAGCATCAACGCCAGCGGCGCGAGGAAAGTCACGGCCACGAAAACGACCAGCGGCGCCGCCAGCAGGGCGGCGCGCAGGCGCTTGTCGGTCAGCGAGAGAGCCATACGGAAAAGCGTTCGTTCATTTCGTCGCGGTTATCGGCCCACCACAGCCAGTCGCTGTTCAGCGCGCGGCGCGTGTTCCGTTCGGAGGCGGGCATGTGGGGCGCCATCTCGATGCCGGTGTCCAGATGCGTCGAGACCAGCGCGTTGGCGGAATAACGGGCGGGACTGTACGAGATGTACCTGCTGATCTGTGCGAGGTTTTCCGGCCTTGAGAGGAACTCGATAAATCGTTTGGCAAGTTCCAGACGCGGCGTTCCGAGCACTATGCCCATACCGCCAGTCTCCTGCACATGGCCGTTCCAGATAATCGTGAACGGCTGGTCCTCAAGCACCTGGGCGTTGAAAATGCGGCCGTTGTAGGCCGTGGTCATGACGACTTCCTGGTCCGCCAGCATCTGCGGCGGCTGGGCGCCGGCTTCCCAGAAAACGATCTGGTCCTTGATCGTATCGAGCTTGGCGAACGCCCGCGCGATACCCGCTTCCGTGTCGAGCGTGGCGTAGACCTCATCGAGCGGCACGCCATCGGCTATCAGTGCGAATTCCAGATTGACCACGGGCACGCGCCGCATGCCGCGGCGACCGGGAAATTTTTCCAGGTCGAAATAGTCTTCCAGCGCCGCCGGTTTTTCGCCGGGGAACAGTTCGTCGTTATAGGCGACGATGGTTGCCGAGACGATGCCGGCGCTCGCGCATTCCGAGCGGGAGTTGGGAAAAAGATCCTCGCTGGCGGGTGTGCCATCGGGAGCGGCCGGAAGGTCTTCCAAGGGCACGAGTTCCAGCAGCCCCTCGTCGCAGGCCCGCACGGAATCGGGAGTCGTGGTATCGACGACATCCCAGAACACGTTGCCGGTTTCGACCTGGGCGCGGATCTGGGCCAGTCCGCCGTTGTAGTCTTCGACTCGCACTTCGATTCCGGTTTCTTCGATGAAGGGCTCTACCCAGGCGCGTTCTACCGAACGGCCGTAGGAACCGCCCCAGGAAACCAGCGTTAGCGTCTGGGCGCCCGCCGCGGCGGTGAACCCGGCGAACAGCAGCGATGACAACAGACAGAGATTTCTCATGCGTCGCCCTTATCGGCTTTCGTCGGGCAGGGCCCGGCAATCGATGACCGTCCAGCCGACGCGTACGCGATCGCCCGGCAGTATGCCGCCCTGGCCGATGAAATTGGGAATCTTGACGACGAATTCGGGTTGATTGAAAGTCGTGACGCTGACTCGCCAATGATCGCCCTGGAACACCATGTCGTCGACGCTCGCGGTGACGGTATTGCTGTATTCCATCGACGGTGACAGCACGACGCGCTCGGGGCGGATCGCCAGCACCGTCTGGTCGCCGACTTCGAGCGGCTCGACCATGAAGGCCTCGACCAGGCCTTCTCCCACCTGGACCTTGCAGACTTCGCCATCGACGGAACGCACCGTTCCCCGCAGCAGATTGTTGTCGCCGACGAAGCGCGCGACGAATTCCCGCGCCGGCTCTTCGTAGAGCGTTTCCGGCGCCGCCACCTGCTGGATCTCGCCGTGATTGAAGACCGCGATGCGGTCCGACAGCGTCATCGCTTCCTGCTGGTCGTGGGTGACATAGACCATGGTGACGCCGAGTTCGCGCTGGATCGAGCGAATCTCGAGTTGCAACTGCTCACGCAGGCGCCGGTCGAGCGCGCCGAGCGGTTCGTCCATCAGCACCACGCCGGGTTCGAACACCAGCGCCCGGGCGATCGCCACCCGCTGCTGCTGGCCGCCGGACAACTGGCCGGGACGGCGGTCCCCATAGTCTTCCAGGCGCACGATTTCCAGTGCCCGTTGTACGCGGCGGGCACGCTCATCGGGCGCCGTGCCACGGACTTCAAGCGGGAAGGAAAGGTTCTGGCCGACGGTCATATGCGGGAACAGGGCGTAGTTCTGGAACACCATGCCCATGTCGCGTTTTTGCGGCGGCAGATTGTGCACCGACTCGCCGTTGACGCGGATTTCGCCGGATGTCGGCGTCTCGAATCCCGCCAGCATCATCAGGCAGGTCGTCTTGCCTGAACCCGACGGCCCCAGCAAGGTCAGAAATTCGCCCCGCCGAACGCTCATGTTGAGGTTCGGCAAGACCATCGTCTTGCCGTCGTAAGACTTGCTTATGTTGATGAATTCAATCTGGGTATCGGTTGCGATGCTCATTGCCGCGTGTATACGAGGCGCCCCGCCAGCCAGGTCTGCTCGACTTCCACGTCCATGATCCGTTCGGGATCGATGGTCAGCAAGTCGTCCGAGAGCACGATCATGTCGGCGTACTTGCCGGGCTCCAGCGAGCCTTTCACGTCCTCCTCGAACAGCAGCCAGGCGCCGGTCCGGGTATAGCCTCGAATCGCCTCCTCCATCGTTATTGCTTCTTCCTCCGCATAGACCGCGCCGGTCATGCCCTTGCGCGTCACCGCCGCGTACAGCCCAACCATGGGGCCGATCGGCAGGATGTCGCTCGAAATCGCCACCGTCACGCCGTGGTCCATCGGCGAGCGCAGGGGATTGTTGTGCTGCAGCCGCCAGCCGTCGAGATTCGCCACGTAACGGCCTTCGAGCGTGTACGTGAAATTCGGCTGCTGGGTGATCGCGATCCCGTGTTGCGCCATGGTTTCCATGGTGGCGTCCGAAGGCCGCATGGAAAAGTGATTCAGATAATGGCGGTGGTCCTCGCGCGGGTTGCGTTCCAGCGCGCCCGCCAGGATGTCGACCACGAGCTCGATGGCGGCGTCGCCGATGGCGTGAATGCCCATTTGCCAGCCGGCGTCGTGGATTTCATTGAGATGGGCGATGAGGTCGTCCTCGGGCATGTCGAGGTGCCCGTGATAGTCGCCCTGGTTGAGATAGGGCTCCTTGGTATAGGCCGCGGGGCCGGTGAAGCCGCCGTCGGCGAAGACCTTGATCGGGCCGATCTTGAGAAACTCGTTGCCGTCGCCGACCCGCTCCTTGACCGCGGCGATGCCCTCCGTATCGAACCATTGGAATTGCAGCGCCGCCCGCGGCAAGGCCATATCCGAACTTGCGTAGAGCTCTTCCCACATGGCGTATTCCGAGGGCGGCTTGGAAGCGTCGATGATGCTCGTTATGCCGTCGGCGAGCAGGTCATTCAGATTGACTTCAAGGCTTTCGACCAACTCGTCCGGAGTCGCGGGAGGCACCAGCCGGCTGACGATTCCCTGCCGTTCGCGAATGACTCCGTTCAGGCTGCCGTCGGGATTGCGCTCGATTACGCCGCCTTCGGGGTCGGGCGTATCCGCGGTGACGCCAGCCAGTTCGAGCGCCATGCCGTTGGATACGGCGCTATGGCCGCCCGCGCGGGTCAGGATGACCGGGTTGTCCGGCGCTGCGGCGTCGAGATCGTCGCGCAGGGGCCGGCGGCCTTCGGTCAACTGGTCTTCGGACCAGCCATAGCCGGTCACCCAGTTGCCGGCCCCGACTTCTTCGGCCTTGGCCTGCACCAGTCGCTGGATTTCGACGACCGAGCCCGCCTCGGTCAGGTCGATGTAATGGTTCGGCCGTCCGCGGATATGGGTATGGGAATCGATGAATCCCGGCATCAGGACCTTGCCTTGCAGGTCGACGACTTCCCCGGCGTCGTAGCTTTGCAGCAACGCGGCGCCGCCTGTGGCGACGATCAGTCCTTCGTCGACCACCACGGTGTCGTGGATGGAAAAATTCTCATCGACCGTGAGCACCTTGCCGTTGGTCAGGATCAGGTCCACCTCGGCGGGCGGGCCTTGCTCGGCCGGGCCGCATCCGGCCAGGACGAGGCCGCACAGCAGGCCGAGCGAGAGGATGGCTTTCTTGCTGGTCAGTTCAGGGGCCAAATTTTTCATTGGATTCCTCACTTCACTATTTCCGGCATCTCCCGGCGTATGGCGTCGGCGGCCATGGCCAGGGCGCGGTCAAAAAGTTCGATCATTTCGTCCACCTGCTCGCGCGTGATGATCAGCGGCGGGCAGAAGGCGACGGAATTGCCGGCTACGGCGCGGATCAGCAGGCCTTGCTCCTTGCAGCATTGCATGGCGATCGCGCCCGGCCGGCCGTCCGGGAACGGTACGCGCGCGGACTTGTCTGCGACGAGTTCGACGGCTCCGATCAGCCCCTTGCCGCGCACTTCGCCGACCAGGGGGTGGTCGCGGAAAGCGCCGAGCCGCTCCTGCATGTAGGCGCCGACTTCGGCGGCATGGGCGAACAGGCCGTCACGCTCGTAGATCTCGATCGCCTTGAGCGCCGCGGCGCAGGCGACGGGATGGCCGCTATAGGTGAAACCGTGGCCGAAGACGCCGGCCTTGTTGCTCGGCTCCACCATGGCCTCGTACATCGAGCCCGGCATCACTGCCGCGCTGATGGGAATATAGGCCGAGGACATCTGCTTGGCCAGGCTCATCAATTGCGGCTGTACGCCGACCGTGGCGCTGCCGAAGACATTGCCCGTGCGGCCGAATCCGCAAATCACCTCGTCGGCCCAGAACAGCACGCCATGGCGTTCGAGCATGCGGCCGAGAGCTGGATAATAGGCATCGGGGGCCACGACGACGCCGGCGGCGCCGCCGACGGGTTCGGCGATGAAGGCGGCGATGGTTTCCGGGCCTTCCCGCAATATCAGCCGCTCGACATCCGCCACCAGCCGCTCGGCGAATTCGGTTTCGGTCTCACCGTCCCGGTGACCGTGGTAGTAGTGCGGCGTTTCCACGCGCAAAATGCCGAGTTCGTCGACCGGGATGTCAAAATGCATGTGATTGACCGGCAGTCCGGTCAGCGCCGCGGATGCAAGGGTAACGCCGTGATAGGCGCGCTCGAAAGCGATGATTTTCTTCTTTTGCGGCTGGCCGGTGACATTGGCCCAGTAGCGCAGCATCTTGATCATCGAATCGTTGGCTTCGCTGCCCGAGTTCGCCAGGAAGATCTTCGCCTCGGGAATCGGCAACATGGCCGCCAGTTTCTCGGCAAGGTCGATGCCGACCTGGTGAGTGCGGCCGCCGAACATGTGGCTGTAGGAGAGATTCTCGAGTTGCGCGGTGATGGCCTCGATCAATTCGCGGTTGCCGTAACCGAGAGCGGAACACCACAGGCCGGCGAGCCCTTCGAGGTAGCGCTTGCCGGAGGTGTCGTACACATAGATGCCGTCACCCCGGACGATGTTGACCTGTTCGGTGCGGGTGAAATTGGTGGTGGGGTAGATCAGCGTAGTCATGGCGGGAGCATATGCCAGCCGGCGACCAGATTCCAGTTAGTTGCAGCGTGTCACCGCCTGAGTTCGAGCGACAGGAACAGCCGCCGCCCTCGCGGGTCGGAGGAGCGTGGATCGTAGCTGCCCGCGATGTTCACAAAGGGAGGGTCTTCGTCCAGCAGGTTGGCGGCGCCCAAGGTGACGTGAGCGTCGAAGCGGTCGCCCACAAGTCCGCCGAGCGGCCAGCGGGCGTTCAGGTCCAGGGTGGTGAAGCCGTCGATCGATCCGCCGGCGTCGTCCTCATAGCCGCCGACGTGCCGCAGCAGGCCCGTGACCTGCACGCCGCCTAAGGACCAGCTTGCGCCGGCGGCCGCCCGCAGGCGCTGATTCGGGGCGCCGACGTTGGCGCGGTTGAGTTTGCCCAGGGCGTCGACGGCCACGCCCGCGTTGATCACGTCGTATTCGAGCATTCACGTTGCCTCGGCCCAGGCGTCGATCGATCCGCCGTGGATGTCCGCGGTTGCGTTCACCGACACGTCTACACCGGAGGTTTCAATGCGGTCGGCATTGATGAAGGCGACATTGACGATGGAAATCGTGCCCGCGGAAGTGCGTTCGATGCGTGGATCGAACGGGTCTGCGTTGACGATGGCCTGGGCGTTCTCCTTGCGCAGCACGTCCTCGAACGAATAGCGCCAGTAATCGGCGTTGAACTCCCAGTTCCCGGCGCCGCGCCAGGAGATTCCGCCGTTGAACGCGCCGGATGTCTCGGGTTTCAGGTTCGGATCGCCCAGCGTGCGCCGGCCGGCGAATGTTCGCGAGCCGTCGTGATCGACGATATTGGTGAAGTTGGTCTGCACGCCGAGAGTCTGGAAGGGCGACGGCGCGCGAAACGACGTGCTGTAGGACCCGCGAATCGCGACGGCGTCGGTGGCGCGATAGAACAAGGTGACTTTCGGGTCGAGCGTATCGCCGACACCTTCGCCGTAGTCCTCGTAGCGCAACGCGCCGGCAGCTTCTCCCGGTAACTCGGCTGGCGATTGCCTGAAGCCGGACCGGGCCG
>VYCF01000068.1 GCA_009844085.1 Gammaproteobacteria bacterium
GTTGTCGCAACCCATTGATTCTATTGGAATACGATTTTCAGCGGGAATCGCTGCTACGCCGAACAACTCGACGTGCCGTTCGTCTTTCTGTCGAACGGCGAGGAAGTGCGGTTCCTGGACCGGGAGAAGGATGCCCATTCGCGCAAGATCGCGGGTTTTTACGCCCAAGACGACCTTGAGCGGCGGATTGCGGCTCGTCGGGTCAGCCGAGACCTTTCGACCGTCGCCATCGACCGGAAGATCGTCGACCGCGATTATCAAATCGAATGCATCAAGGAACTTTCCGCCGAAGTCTCCCTCGGACGACGCAAGCTGCTGGTCGAGATGGCGACCGGAACCGGCAAGACTCGGATGGCGGCGGCATTCATCAAGCGGCTGTTCGAGGCAGGCACTGTTACCCGCGTACTATTCCTGGTCGACCGAATCGCTTTGGCGCGGCAGTCCGAGGACGCCTTTACCGACCATTTGCGGGATTACCCCTGCCACGTCTTGCGGCCTGGCCGCGGTTTCGACCGCGCCAAGCGCATCACTATCGCGACCCTACAAACTATGATCGCCGAGTACGGTGATCTCTCGCCCGGCTATTTCGATCTCGTCATAACCGATGAATGCCACCGTTCGATCTACGGCAAGTGGAGTGGTGTTCTCCGGCACTTTGACGCCATCCAGCTTGGCCTGACAGCCACCCCCTGCACGATCGACACCAATGAGCTGCCTGACCCTGAAGATGGATTGTTCGTACGAGATACGCTGCGATTCTTCGAACTTACCGAGCCCACGTATCGCTACACCCTGCGCCAAGCCATCAAGGAGGGCCATCTCGTTCCCTACCGCATCTATCGGGCGACGACGGTGAAGACCGCCGCCGAAGGCGGATTCGAGGTCGGACGGGAAGAACTAGACTGGAGCGCGATGGACAAGCAGACCCGGACAGAGTTCGAGGAATTGTTCGCAAATTCGGACAAGATCATGGTCGATCCGAGAGCCCTGGAACGCAAATTCACCATCCCGGAACGCAATCGGGCCATGGTGCGGGAGTTTCGCGACGCTCACGAGAAAGGATTCATGGGTCGCGACGGCATTCAGTGCTGGCCCGCCCGGGGCAAGACCATCGTGTTCGCGGTCACCCGGCGTCATGCCGAGACGCTGGCGGAGATGTTCGACCATCACTTCGCGGACAAGAAGCCTCATCCATCCACTCGCTATGCGGATTTCGTAGTGAGCGACGTCGGCGGCGGTCCCGCTCCCGACGCAAGCGCCATTATCAAGCGCTTCAAGGAAGAGGAATTCCCGAAAATCCTCGTCAGCGTAAACATGCTGGATACTGGTTTCGATTGCCCGGAAGTGGTGAATCTGGTCATGGCGCGGTTTACCCGTAGCGCCATCCTGTATCGACAGATGCGCGGGCGAGGAACCCGGAAAGCTTCGCATATCGGCAAGGACGGGTTTACAATCTTTGACTTCGTGGGAGTAACCGATTTCCACGGCGACGATGACGAAGAAATCTCGGGCGGGTTCATACAAGAGCGCCCGCCGAAGGGCGGGCCCAGCGAGCCACGCGCGCTGCTGACCCTCGACGTGAACGACCACATCGATCCGGCGAGCCGCGACTGGCTGACTCTCGACGAGAACGGTCGAATCGTCCGCTCGCCCGAGCACGAATCCCGTGCCGCGGAAGTGGGAGTGCGCTTCGAGGCGTGGCGAGTCGAACAGGAAGAGTTCACCGCGGAACAGGCGCGCTGGGCCAGTCTGATCGGTAGCCGCGTGAAGGCGGATGCGATGGACATGGAAGCGTTTGGCGAGTGGGCTTTCGACGAGCATCCTTTCGCCGCGCTGGGGGGTTACAATCAGGCGCGGCGCGTATTCGGAGGCGAGGAGAGCCTCGACCGGCTGATTGCCGGATTCAACGCCGCGGTATTCGACCGGCCGTAATCGATAACGAGTCGAGACGCTTCCGCATGGAGGAAGGATAACGATATGCCCATGACGCCCGAGCTTCGGCGCGGCATCGACCGCATCCGTGACTATCTTTTCGGCGGCGGTTACCCAAACCCTGCCCAAAACGCCGAACAACTCAGTTTCCTGATCTACTTCTATATGTACGAGTCGGCGGACGCGGCCAGGGTGCGGGCCGCCCAAAGGCCGGGCGCGGAAGTCTATCGTAGCGTTTTCGACGGAGAATGGACTCTGCGCGACCCGCGCAACGCTCGCCAACCGGGCAAGGAAACGGTGCCGCGCTCGTTCCTTCGCTGGTCCTCATGGGCGGATGCGCTGAACGGCGAACGCCTGGTTAACTGGGTGCGCGAGGAAGTCTTCCCGTTTCACGCTGAACTCGCGGCGAATGGCGTGACGGACTTCATGGACGGCGCGAGACTGGTGATCGACGAGCCGACCGTGCTCACACAGGTCGTCAGTCAATTGAACGACCTGCATCTTGACCGCGTGGACGCGGATACCAAGGGCGATCTCTTCGAACATGTGCTCCGTCAAATCCGGCAGGCGGGCGAGTTGGGCCAGTTCCGCACGCCGCGCCATGTCATTCGCGCCCTGGTTCGATTGATCGACCCCCGTATCGGCGAGACGATATACGACCCAGCGGCAGGCACGGCTGGCTTCCTGGTCGGCGCATGGGACCATATCCGTCTCGCCAATTCCTCGCCCGAGGGCACTGAGGAGGTTGAAACAGACGGCAAAACGATCCGGCGCGGACTCGGCGATTCGCTGAGCCGCGACGCAGTAAGACAGTTGCAGGAAGCGACCTTCTACGGCGCCGATGTGGACCCGCAGATGGTGCGTCTCGCCACGATGAATCTAACGCTACGCGGCCTGGACCATGTGCGCATCCTGCGGCGCGACGCGCTGACCCGGTCGCTAGACCGCGCCGCGAAAGCAGAACTCGGTCTCCCAACCAAAGGATTCGATGTTGTCCTCGCCAATCCGCCGTTTTCCGGCCGATTGGACAAGGACCGCATCGTCGAAGAGGTAAAAATTGGGCGAACGGCGCAAACCGAACTACTATTTTTGCAATACATGATCAACCAATTGAAGGAAGGGGGGCGTTGCGGCGTGGTGGTACCGGAAGGTGTGCTGTTCGGTTCCACCGGCGCTCACAGGGAGCTTCGGCGCAGGCTGGTGGAGAACAACACCGTGGAAGCGGTGCTTTCGTTGCCGGGCGGCGTGTTCAACCCTTATTCCGGGGTCAAGACCTCGGTGCTCGTTTTTCGCAAGGGAGGTAAAACAAGGCAAGTGATGTTTCTGCACGCTGACAACGATGGCTTCAAGCTGGATGCTAACCACGATCAGCCGGTGGACGAAGACGATCTGCCCGCATTAATTGGGGTGTTCCGGAAGCGGGACGCCAAGTTCGACGACTGGTGCAGGCACGACGCGGTTGCGGAATGGACTGAGAAATGGTGGTTCGCGGAGGCGGACGCCATTCGCGACGCCGATTACAACTTGAGCGCCAACCGCCACCGACCGCGGGGCCAAGCCAAGGTGGAGCATCGCGATCCGTTGGGGATTCTTAAGGAGCTACGAATCATTGAGACTCAGATTCTAGGGGAGATCGATGCGCTGGCCGAAGCCGTACAGGAGTCGGCGAAATGAGGTCTACAGTATTGATCGGCGACGTAGCCGACATTCAGCGCGGTTCAATTGATCCACGAAAGTACCCCGATACGCACTTTGAGCTATATAGCATTCCCGGTTTTGACGATAACCGGACACCGGAGCGCCTAGTGGGAGCTGGCATCGGAAGCACTAAATCTGTGCTACCAGAGAAGGGAGTGTTGTTTTCGAAACTGAATCCCCGAATCAATCGAGTATGGACGTTTGGAGGGACTAGCCCAGCAAGGCGAATCGCTTCTACTGAGTTTGTTTGCCTCGTCCCCGACGAAGATAAATTGGACTTGGAGTATCTCGGCTGGCGGCTACGTGCCCCAGACATCGTTCAAGAACTCCCAGTCGCAACAGCGGCAGCTACAAAGAGTCGGGAGCGTATCAAACCACGATCTTTATTGGACTTGACGATCCCGCTTCCGCCGCTCAAAGAGCAGCAGCGAATCGTCGGCATCTTGAACCAAGCGGCAAAGATCCAGCGGCTGCGGTTGCAGGCACAGGAGCATTTCCGGGAATTTATTCCGGCTCTGTTCGCCAGGATGTTTGGTGAGCAAGACCAAGTTGGCGTCAGGTATCCTTGTGTACCGCTCCGAGAAGTTGCCGAAATAGGATCTGGAGCTACTAAAGGCCGAAGGATAGAGGCGACCGATGCTATTGAAGTGCCTTATCTCCGTGTTGCGAACGTACAAGACGGATTCTTGAATCTCGACGAAATAAAGACCATCACGATTCGACGTGGTGAAGAGCGAAAGTATTCACTCGCTCCGGGCGATCTTGTTATGACCGAAGGCGGCGATCCTGACAAGCTGGGGCGGGCTGCCGTTTGGAACGGTGAACTTGGCTACTGCGCTCACCAAAACCATGTATTTCGTGTTCGACCTGATACCGAAGTGGTGCTGACTGACTATTTAAGAGACGTGGCGGGCAGTGTATACGGTAAAGCGTATTTTCTGTCGGTTGCCAAGCAAACGACAGGAATCGCAAGCATCAACAAAACTCAACTGGGTGGCTTCCCAGTTCCAGTGCCACCCATGGAGTTACAAGTGCTGTACGCCAAGATTGTAGCGACTGCTCACGAAATCGCCTCAGTCTCGGAAGCTGCGGCAGGTAGGATCGCGACACTTAGCTCCTCTCTTTTTTCTCGCCTATTGGAGTCTCCCACCCTTGGCAAACAAATCAGGTCTACAAGTGCCGGCAGCCACACTCAACATACGGTAGTACAGCCATGACTAGTGAACCGATGTTCGCGGCTATTGGGGATGAGACCGATAACATCGAAGTCCGCCTCAGCTATAGAATCGTCGAACTGTTCTCCGAGGGCCTATACACCAGTCCGAACAAGGCTGTTGAGGAACTCGTGGCTAATTCCTTCGACGCGGGGGCTCAGAGTGTCCATGTGCTTCTGTCGTCGAATCTGCACGATCAGAATGCAACTATTGCGGTGTTTGACGATGGCGAGGGGATGGATCAAGAGGGTCTCAAACGCCACTGGCTCATCGGCATCAGCAACAAGCGCGAGCTTTCGAAACTACCTGGGGGCAGGCAGCAGATAGGGAAGTTCGGCATCGGAAAGCTTGCTACCTATGTGCTGGCCGATCGTCTGACGCACATTAGCAAGTGCGGCAGCAAGTACTACTCCACTTCCATGGACTACCGCACGATCGACAAGCGGGTGGATCAGGAGGTCGAACCAAAAACGCCTATCAGGCTCGTGCTTCGAGAGCTGACCGAACAGCAAGCGAAGGAAGCCGTTGAGCCGTGGACAGGGACCGCAGCGTTCAATGCAGCGGGGACTGTGCTGTTCGGGACGGGAAGTCCGGAATCTTGGACACTCAGCATTATGTCGTCTCTCAAGCCCAAGGTGCATGAAATCAAGCCGGGAACTCTCGGATGGGTGCTCAGCACCGCTTTGCCCCTCCGGCCCGACTTTGGTATCTGGCTGAACGGGCAAGAGTTGAAATCGAGCAAGGAAGGTAAGGGGCTGCTCAGGCGTTGGGTTCTCGGTAAGGATCTTGTGGACCTCCCCAGGCCAAGTCCCAAGTCCGTAACTGCCTTAGAAGATGTCAACATCACCGAGTCCAGCGAGCATCGCTTCGGACTCGATGTCCCGGGGCTCGGGCGTATCACGGGGTACGCAGAAGTGTACAAGGATCTGCTGACGGGAAAATCGGACGAGATCGGTCGGAGCCACGGCTTCTTCGTTTATGTCTTTGGAAGGCTCCTCAACGTTGACGACGGCCACTTCGGCATCTCGCCAAATGAATTGAGACACGGAACGTTTGGTCGCTTCCGGCTAGTAGTCCACATGGACGGATTGGATGCAGGACTCCGGTCGAATCGAGAGTCAATCGGTGAAGGTCCATTGCTCGATACGGCCCATGATGTGCTACGAGCAATTTTCAATGCCGTCCGTCCCGAAATCGAGGCTCACGATAGTGAGGAAGCTCCGGGGGCGAAGTTGGCGCGTGTGCTCGCCGCCAGCCCTGCGAGCTTGTCTCGCCGACCGATCGTGGATTTGTCGCGAGCGGTTGCAAAAGGCAAGGCCAAATCGCGCTATCTGATCGTTCCCGATTTCGAATCCGACGAGGATTGGGAAGCGTTCTTTGTTGATCTCGAAAAAAGGGCAGCCGACGAGGTCGAAACGTTCATATCTGGCGTCAACATCGACTTCACGGGTTCATCACGCGACGGTATAGCCAGATTCGACACGCAGTCGGGCACTTTACGTCTGAATGGATGGCATCCTTTTGTCGCAACCTTCCACGATGAGTTTACGAATAAGAAACTAAGGCAGCCATTGGAGCTACTGGCGATGGCCGAAGTTCTCATTGAGGCTCACCTGCATGCAATTGATGTCAAAGCGTCGAACATCGAGGATTTTCTATCGGCGCGCGATCAACTCTTGCGAAACCTCACCAACGAATCAGGGCGACAGAGTGCCTTGTCTGTGGCCAACACGCTCCGGAATGCGCGTAACAGCCCGGACCGTCTTGAGGCGGCAGTCTGCGACGCATTCCGCAGCCTTGGTTTTGACGTAACTCCTCTTGGCAAGAAAGGTGAGCCGGATGGAGTGGCCGCTGCGCACCTGTCCGCAGACGAAAGTGGAAAGTCTCGGCACTACAAGGTGAGCCTTGAGGCAAAGAGCAAGGAGGCATCTGACGCAAAAGTTGCTGCGAAGACTGTCGGAATCGCCAGTGTCGCGCAGCATCGGGATAAACGTGAGTGTGAGCATGCGATCGTCATTGGACCAGCGTTTCCCACGTCCCAAGGGGATACTTCGACTTTGGGAGAGCAGATTGATGCCGACCGCAAAAAGTCGAGCGCATCCGGAGAGGCCAAGACCATTACCCTCATCACCGTGGACGATCTTGCCAAACTCGTACGGCTTCGTCCTGTTAAGCAGGTCGGACTTCAAAAGCTTCGGAATTTGTTTCTGGAGTGCAGCCTTCCCGAAGAAAGCGCTGCATGGGTCGAATCGATTCGTGAGGCCGCCGTGGAAAAACCACCGTACCTAAAGATCGTCGAGGCCATCGAGGAGCAACAGAAGAAGTACAAAAAAGCGCCTGTGCAATATTCCGCGCTTCGGGTTGCTCTCTCACACTTGGTGCCTCCTGTAGAGTACGAGACGGATGAGGAACTCTTCGAGTTGTGTAGAGGAATGGCGCAAATGGCTCCTGGCGCCATGTTCGCGAGTTCCAGTACGGTCGAACTTGATCAGAGTGCGGATAACGTAATCGCCGCCATAGAGGCCGCCATGCAGGACTATCCGCTGGATGAGCAATGAAGAAAGGTCAACACACGATGACGAAATTGCGCGAAAAGAGTGTCTATGAAATTTTAGGGCGCGACTCGGTTCACCCGTTCCCCGCTCGAATGGCGCCAGGACTAGCGCTTGACGTGATCGCGGAATGCCGCAAACCGCTTCGCATTCTCGATCCAATGTCGGGGTCCGGCACCGTATTGGCAGTCGCGCACTCCAAGGGGCACAAAGCTGTCGGAGTCGATCTGGATCCGCTTGCAGTGCTTATTGCAAGAGTTTGGACGACCGCAATCGACGTAGAAGCCGTTAATCATGCGGCCGTCGCTGCTCTAGAACACGCCCGCAGTGTTTTTAACTCGTTACCGACGCGGGATGCATATCCCAGGAACGCAGACTCCGAAACTCGCCAGTTTACGAGGTACTGGTTTGATGACTACGCGCGGAGACAACTTGCTTCGCTCGCAGTGGCCATTGAGCGGACTACAGACAGAACGATCCGTGAAGCGCTATGGTGCGCCTTCTCCCGTCTTATTATCAGTAAGCAGTCTGGAGCATCTTTGGCAATGGATCTGTCACATAGCCGCCCACATCGAAAATTCAAACGTGCGCCAACGAAGCCTTTCCGCAAGTTTTTGTCCGCTGTAAGTCGCGTCACCAAGAACTGCATTGACGCTAGCAGTCAAGGTCACGGTCCCGCAACAAAAGTCCATGAAGGGGATGCACGGCATCTTGACCTCCTTGACAGTTCAATCGACTTGGTTATCACGTCTCCTCCGTATCTAAACGCAATCGACTACTTAAGGTGTAGTAAGTTTTCTCTGATTTGGATGGGATACTCCATCGGCGAGATTCGCCGTCTCAGATCCATGACGGTTGGCACTGAAGTAGGAATGGACGCGCGCGATGACAAAGGAATCCAGGGAATTTTGTCTGATCTGAAGCCGCAACCCGCGCTACAGGCAAGACAAGAAGCGATGCTCGCTCGGTACATCTACGACATGCGGGGTGCTGTTTGCGAAATCTCTCGGGTTCTCGCTAGCGACGGTAGGGCAGTATACGTGGTTGGCGAGAACACTGTGCGAGGTACTTTTATCCGCAATTCTAAGATAGTGGAAGCAGTTGCCAGCACTGCGGGACTTCGATGCATTGACCGTAGCTCCCGAGAGCTACCGGCAAATCGCAGATATCTGCCCCCACCATCAAAACAACAACACGCGGCAGCGCTTGGTAAACGGTTACGCCGTGAGGTAATACTCACGTTTCAGAAAGCGGCGTAACACATTGGGATTTTCACACTGCGCTTTTAGGGACCAAATCTTGATGACACTCGATTGTTTAGTTATAGGAGTCAATCATGAAGGTACGATTTAAGAATCCGCCGATCAATGAACTGGCCATCGGCGTGTATTTTGATCCTCCGCTGATACCGTTCAGAAGTGAGCACATCGGTTTGCTTTGGTCGCGGCTGCGCCGCGAGTTCCCAAAGGTGGAGCAGAGAGACCCGCTTTCGATAGGTGTTCACGGCCACGTACCTCCGGCATTCGGGGGAGATGGGTATCCCCATATGCCTCGATTTTGGTTTGTCTCGGATGACGAAGTTAACTTGGTTCAGGTTCAGAATAATGCCTACTTTTTAAATTGGCGCAAACGGGAAAATGAGTATCCCCACTTCCATGAGCAATTAAAACCTAGTTTTGATAGGAATTTGGAGATGTTCAAGCAGTTTCTGCGTGAGGAAATCAAGATTCCAGAAGTTGGAATCGGACTCTGTGAATTGACCTATGTAGATGTAATCGAATCGTGCGAATACTGGCGGGGACCACAGGATACTTCCAAACTGATTCCTTCCTTCAAAATACCGGAATGCGGAGTAAAGAATAGCATCGCACATGATTTTGCGTGCATGTACGATTGGGAGATTAACTCTAACTTACACTTGCTTACCTCAATGAGAATTGCCGAACCGCGCGATGCGTCCGATTCTCGACGCTTGATTCTTGAGTTCAAGGCGCTTGGGCAACCAAGCGGCGCAACAACTTCACACTTGAACAAATGGTATGATGAAGCACACGATGCCATAGTGAGTCATTTTCTGAATCTGACTGACAAGGATGTGCAACGTGATTTCTGGCTGTTGGAGGAGTCCAGCGAATGACTGCGATAACTGAAGAATGGGGTAGTCACTCAAACAATACCGGCCTTCTTTCGCTAGTTACTGAATCCGGCAAGGCGTTGCAGTCGGCTATTGTTGGCGCTGCTGGAATTCAAGATTCTTTGCCAACGTTCAGGTCACAACGCTCCGGGCTCAGTCAAGTGCCGGGGAACTTGGTTCGCGCCACATTGTCGCTGACCCAGCCCGCCAAGACACTTGACTTCGGCGATTCCGTTGCGGTGTTCGACCTCGACGGGCTGAGACGCACACCGTTTCAGGCTTATTCCGCTAGAATCGATTCGTTGCGCGACTTTGCCTTGCAGGACGGATTCAGCCTGAATCCAGAATCCGAAGCTGACTTCTGGCGCTTTGTCCAAACCGCGCCAGACTTTCGCAAAGGGAATCTTGTGTTGATTGACAACGGCAACCTTCGTGCTGTCTGGAAAAACGATGAAGGCGATCACTTGGGTTTGCAGTTCCTTGGGGGAGGAATGTTGCAATATGTAGTCTTTAAGCGTCGTTCGGCGAACTCTCGCATTTCGCAGGTGACGGGCCGGGATACGTTTGTCGGATTAATTCGACAAATCAACGCCTTCGATCTGGAGTCCTTACTTGGCAAATGAAGGGAGACGATCTGCCAGACCACGATCATGTTGTCCGCTACGTCAAGCCGAGTATGGTGGAAGAAGACGGCGCCGCGAACGGAGCGGATTTTCGCCTGCGTCCCCATCGACCGGACGATTCCGGACTATCGGTTAGCTGGCTTGAAGTATTTGGGTCGGATCATGTCCACCAATTGGCCGAGGTGCGTCGTCTTAGTCGCCTTCAATTGAGAGCGAACGGGCTTTTCGCCGAAATGAATGTCGGCAAAGTTAGGTCTGAGGTGGTGCAAGAGTTGGAGACACTACGTATCGTTCATGACCCGCTTGAGGCAACGGCCGGTCACGAGGCCGATCCGTCGCATGCCGAATTTACCGGCCTGCCACCGGGAGACTCCGACCAGGCATTGCTGATCGGTGATTTGATTGCAGAGTGTGTTTCCGCTACACACCCCGCAATCGTAAAACATGATCGTTAAGGCCGAGCATGCCGACCGTAGCGTGAACTCGCAAACACCTATGTCAACGCGGTTCGGCTTAAGCTGCCCCACTTGTTTTCCGAACACACTTTTCAAGCACCATCTACACTGACGCGGCTTGCTGCTCTATATCGCTCTGGTTGGCCGGGAATAAGTTCAAGTCGATATCGGCGCCGATCTAGCACTTCCAGAAATCCCATCTCTTCCCCTGCCATCACTTCGATCCTTCCGTCTGATTCTTGAATCTTTACGCCAGCGGCATTACAGAGAGTCTTCAGTGCATTTGGGTCCATACCCTCCAATTCCTGCGAACAAATCGATGCTAAATAGCGTGCTGCTCGCGGTCGCGATTTAGCATAGTCCTCAATTCCCGATAACTCAATGAACGGTAGCTCAGACGCAATCGCGTTTACGTTGTCAGGTACAACATCGAGAATTGCCTGTTTTAGCCTGCCGATAAACTCGAATGCACTCGGTCTCCAAATGTGCGTGTGGTTCTCGTCTAAGAGTATGTCAAAGTCGTTGTCAAGCTTAAATACGTTGTCTTCCACAATCTGAAGCGTATCATCAAGTACCCGAATCAGTTTACTTTTCAACACACCCTTAAACTGGGTCGCGCGCTTGATAGCGGTCAACTGTCTGTGTTCATTGTCCGTAAATCGCGCGAAATAACAGAAAATAGTCTGTGGATTAGATAAGTATTCACTATCAAAGGGCAAATCCTCCGCATCGTGGAGTTCACGAATTGCTGCGTCCAGTGTCCCGCCGGTTGGGACAATGAGATATTCAGTACTGCCTTGCTTCTCGGATGGTTCGTAGTTTTTCCGGCCGCCCTCAGCCAAATTCTCTCTGGTCGTTCGTAACATCGAGAGCAATACATATTGTACATCCGAGTCCACTGGCACTATGCCGAACACAGAATTACTACCTAAATCCCTACCCACACCGAATTCCGTAGCCGCGATGGCAGAGAAGTTGAAGTCGATTGTCATATAGATTTTTCCAAATAGACCGTGTTGCTCAATCGAAACGCAATTATATGCTGGCCTTCTCGAACTTTCTTTCGTTTTGTGATCAACACGAAATTGTCTAGCCCATTTTGAGTCTTTTCACTCTCTGGTGGAGATACAGTGAATACAAAGTAGCCTCGAAACGCAAAAAACACGTTCAGATAATGTAGATTTAGTCGCCAGAACAGAAAGATGATCAATCCTAGTGCAATGCACATGGCAAGTAAATCGCGAATACTCCCCAGTTCCTCTCGGTAGAAAGGCAATAGGGTTGCAAAAAGGTATACCAGAACGTGACTTCGATGGTCCTCCGCTTGGCCCACCACTAATTTTCGAACATCGTCTTGTAGTTGTACAGTTCGGACTCGAAGCCATAGAAAAATCGATGGCACGATCGCAAGTGCCAAGCACATCATGACGAAGTAGAGTTCCGGGAATAGGCTGTTGCCCCGAATGGCCATCAGCACAAACAGCGGACAGAGGCTGCTCAACACCATCAGCAGCCTGACTAGCCTAAGTCCTTCACCACTCTGGGGCCGTACTCTTCGCATTATGGATCTCTCACTTCCATACTACGAACTGAAAGTCGCCTCATTGCCCCCAACATCGTGTAAGTCAATTGCTTAATTGTGCCATTGGAATATCGATTGCACTTACTGAAATACCTCCTCGTTGGCGCGGGCTATGTCCATGTAGGCTTGTTTGAAGCCGGGGAGGAGGTAGCCTTCGCTGATCAGTTTGTCGGTGGCTGCTTCGTATTTTTGCAGGTAGTCCTCGAAGGACTGGTAGAGGCCCGCGACCGAGTTGCGCGGGTCGCCGGATTGCACCGCCACGGCGGTGTTCGCCGGGAACGGGATGTAGCCGCCCGCCAGCCGGGCCAGGGAAAGTTCGGCGCCAGTCGCGGGGGCGCGGAGGTTCCATGGCGTGAAGGTTGCCAGGGGAACTGCCGTCAGCGGCGGCAGCACGGTGCTCTCGGCGAAGTCGTTGTTGTCGGCGTTCACCGCCGGCGCCAGGGCGCCGTACAAATGGTCGGAAGACTCGGGATGCCGGTCGACGATACGTTCGCTGTCCCAGCGCGAGCCGTAGTCGGTATGGGCCGGGCGGTAGAGCGCCGCGGGGTGGTTCACGCCGCGCAACGGCGTCCAGACCGCGCGATTGATGCGGCCGTCGACGTGGGAAGGCGCCAGCGTGCCGTCGGCGATGCGCGGATAGCGCGACTCGGGCGGCTCCACTCCCTCCGCCACCCAGCGATACATCGCGGCGAGCAGCGAGTCGGCGATAGGCGCCCACATGTTCGGGTTGGGCGGCAGTTGCCCGCTCGTCGCCTCGCGTGGAATGCCATTGCCCGAGCCGTGCTGGGATCCGCCGATGGTATAGAAGCGCACGTTCGGCGGGATATAGGCGTCTTCGCTGCCATCGGGGGTGGTATGCGGCAGGGAGCCCGCGCGCACCCAGTATTCGTTTGAAGTCTGAACGTGGAAGACCATCGGCACCGCGCCGCTCGCCCGGGCCCGGCGCAGAATGCCGTCGTTGCGGCCGGTCCAGGGGTCGGTGCTTTCTCCGTAGGTGAAGGGGAACAGGTCGTTCGGATACAGGTGGTTGGAATGCTGGCCGTTGGTGCGGGTCGGCATGGCGAAGCGATTGTTGAACATGCCGTAACCGCCGCCGGCGATCACCGGAATGACGCCGTCGAAGACTCTGCGCGATTCGAGATCGGCGTTGAAGCCGTCGTACATGAATTGCCGCAGCAGTCGCCCGCTCTGGGAATTGCCCCAGGCGACGGTATGCTCGATGTCGGACAGGCCGAGCTGCGCGAGTTGCTCCTCGCCTTCACCGCCATAGCGCATGAGCGAAACGAGGTCGCGGATCGCCGCCATGCCGGCGCCAGCCAGCACGGGATCGCGGGCCTCGTAGATCAGTTCGTAAATCATGCCGGGCTCGAAGCCGCCATCGAGCGCGAGATTTACGATGGGCTGGCTGCTGTCGGGCTCGTCGACGACGGTCAGTTCGAAACTCGAACGCTCGATCGGAACGCGCGCATCGATCTGGTATTGCCGCCGGGTCAGGCTCGCCTCACCCAGGCCGCGCTCGGTCGGCGTATAGGACAAATGTCCGCCGCCGGCGATATTTACCTCGTCCGCCGGGCTGTTGACGATGACTTCGTAGCGCACTTCGCCGGTGATGGGGTCGTCCGCCGAACCGACGACCGGCACGTGCAGGCGCAGGCGGCCCGGACCGGGCGTGATCTCGTTGATCCAGCCGGTGACCAGGTAAGTAAAGCCGAGTTCGGTCAACGGATGATCGAAGGAAATCTCAGGCGCCACCCGCGAACCGCCCCTGTTGTTGACGTTGTACAGCAGGCCGCCGTTGGCGATGTCGGCGGAGGGCGCCAGCACCCTGAAATCCGCCGAATATTCGACCATCCCGTCGCCATTGCGCGGCGCGTGGGCGATGTCGGTGATCAGGGCGTTGCCCGGGTGCCCGGGATCGAGGCTCAGATACAGCACGCCCTCGATCACCTCGTAAGTGAAATCGTGCCGGTCGCTGTCCAGCGTTTCGCGGCTGGTGATCTCGATGCGGTCGACGCCGGCGAACAATGTCGCCGGAAGCAGCAGGAAAAGGAAAACGAACTGGCGCGGCAGATTCCTCATGGCGGTCACTCCACAATGTTCGGGTAAGAATCGTTGGAACGGCCTGATCTTTTCAGAGCCGGATGTGGCGGTCAAGTCAGCACGCGGCTTCAGCGCGCATCCCGGACCCGGCCGATGATCTCGAAAATGCGTTCGGCGTTGGCGCCGAGATCGCCGATGCCGACTCGCGAGACCGAGCGGACATCCATGCGCGTGCCGGCATCGGTTTCGCGCAGCCTGACCACGAGATCGTCCTTGAAACCGAACCAGAAAGTGGTCGCCACGGCCTCGATTTCTCCCTGTTCGGGCGCCTCGCGCGCAAGTTCCAGGCCCATGTCGACGAGAACGCCCCGCACGAGTTCGTATGCCTCGTCCCGCGGCATGTCAATGTCCAGCGGTCCGAGATCGGGATATCCTTCGCGCTGCACGGGTCCGATCGTTTCGCTGTCGTAGAAAAGCGGATTGGCGCCTTCGCCGCGCAGCGAGGCGGCCATGGTGAATTCGGGGGGATCCTCGATATCCGTGCTGACGTTGTGAATCGCGGGCACCATGAATCCCGACAGCATCACGCCGCCGAGATAGAGAGTACCCAGCGCCGAAAAGCCGGTTCCGGAGGCTGCAAATACCAGTGACTCTCCCGCCTTCCGCTGCCGCAGCAAGGCAATGGGCCCCAGCACCAGACCCGTGATTCCCAACAGCAGACCCAGGGGCACGAGCAGCACTCCGACGCCATAAAACCAAATGCCCAGGCGAGTGCCGAGCCCACCGAGCACCGGCAATACGATCGCGAGCACTCCTGCCCACAATGCGAACGATGCGAGCCTGCTTCTTCGATTTGTCGATTGGTTCACCTGGCGGCGCCTCCTTTTATGTCGGTGCGAAGCTGCATTGCAAACTTAAGGCAATAACGGATTCGCCGTCTAGTCCGCATGGGGGGTGGCGATACGCACGGGAACCTCGTCGCCCCTGGCCCTGGGCACGATGGCGGTCATCGCGGAACCGATCACCAGCAAGACCGCGCCGCCGATGGAGATCCAGCCGAGCCGGTCCGAAAAGGCGTAGTCGGGATTCACGAAAACCACGAGTCTCAATGAACCGATGGTGAAAAGCGGGGCGAGGGCAAGCACGGCGCTGACCTTCGAGGCGTCCCACAATTTCAGCGCTTCGGCGAAACAGCCGTAGGCGACCACGGTATTCAGACTGGCGAACGCGAGCAGGCCGAATTGCAGGTTGCTCAGGCCGAAAAGCGAGCCGGGGTTGATGACGGGCAACAGCACGAGCGTAGAAAACACGTAGATTGCCAGGAGAATCTGCGCCGAACTGAAGACGGAGTTCAGTTTCTTCTGTATCAGCGCGTAGGTCGTCCAGCCGATCGCGGAGCCGATCACGATCACCACCCCGATGGCCTGCGCGTTCTCCGGATCGACAAGTTCCGCCAGACGGTCGTGAAAGAACAGCGCAAGGCCGATCACGATCAGCGCGGTTCCCAGTTTCTGGGCGTTGGTAAACGGCTCGTTATAGAACACCACGCCGCCGAAAATCAGGAACAGCGTGGTCAACTGGATAACGGCTTCAGCGGTTTCGCCATTGACGAAATTGAGCGAGATGCTGAACAGGTAATAATTGCTGCAAAGACCCACGGCGGCCAGCGCCAGCCACCAGCCGGCGCCGCCGGCGAATTGCCGGTACGCGGGCAATCGCCCCAGCCATACCATCCAGGGCAGGAGAATTGCCGTCGCAACCAGGAAGCGGTACCAGACGATGGTCTGGGCGTCCATGCCGAGCAGTAGCTCTTTCAGCGTTACCGGCAGCATCCCCCACATGGCGGCCGCCACCAGCGCCAGAAAGAACCCGGCGACAGGATTTCTTGCTTGATTTTGCATGCGATCTTGCGGATTCCCGGAATCCCCTCGTTCAGGCCGGGGCGAAACTAGCGCCCCAGATTCAGATAGACGACGACATTGCGGGTGGCCGAGCCGACAGCGGCAAGGTCGGTATCGCCATCGCCGTCCACATCGGCCGCCGCAAGGCCGGATACCGCCACCCCGGTATCCAGATTCTGTCGGCGCCATCGCTCCGCGCGGTCATCATACTGATAAATTGCCAGTTGATGCGGCTCCGCGCGACCCCCGGCGATAATCTCGTCGACCCCGTCATTGTCGAGATCAGCGGTAATCAGGCCGTGACCGCCGGCGAGGCGGTCATCGATTTCAATCCGGTTCCAGGGGAACTCGTCACCCTGGTAGACCACCACCTGGTTGCCGTGCCAGGGCTCGACCGTGGCGACATAGCGGCCGCCGGGGAAACTTCCGACGCCGACTTCACTCGAGCCGATGCCGGGCCGCTCCGGACCTTGCAAGCCCTCGCCGACCCGGGTTTTCGACACCGCCTGCCCGTTGGTCGCGAGCTGGAACAGATGCACGCCGCCGAAACTCGCGGTAATCAGGTCTTCGCGGCCGTCTCCGTCCCAGTCCAGGCTGCTCATGCCGTGCGACATCTCCAGGCTGTCGTCGAGCACGACGCCATTCCAGCTCTCCACGGTCAAATCTTCCGGCACGAGGTAGGACTTCAATTGCAGGCCGACATCGTAAAGCGGCCCGCCCGCACCGATGCCGATGATTGGCAGGTTCACCAGTTCCTGCCGTCCGTCGCCGTTCACGTCGGCCCAATGGACGCGATGGGAAGTCGGAATTTCGTCGATGTAGTGCGCCCGCCATTCCTGGTTTGCCATGGGATCGCCCGGATTCTCCATCCAGTGAATCACGCCGCCGCCGGTGGAATTGCCGAGGCTGAAATCGTGCGCCAGGACCAGATCCATGTCGCCGTCGCCGTCGATGTCGAGCGGGGCGCTGTCGATATTGCCCTGCATGGTCGAAGTGACGGCGTATTTGTCCCAGTCGGGATTGCGGAACCAGGCCAGTTGCCCCGGATTCGTGGCCCAGGCGACGAGGTCGGTCCGGCCGTCGCCGTCGATATCGGCGAAATCGACGCCATAGCCGCCCTGGAACTCTTCATCCAGCACCTGCCGATCGAATCCGGGCAAATCCTGGGCCGCGATTCCCGCGGCCATGCATAACGCGGCGACTGTGCAACCGACCCGGAAGCAGGTTCTGAAAACGCTGGGTTCGTTCATTCCCTGAGCACCATTCTCAGTATCGATTCGGAAGGGCGGATCAAGTTACTGCTAATGCGGCTTCAAAGCAAATGCCTGGGCAAATGTTTGGGAAAATGCCTGTGCAATCGCCTTGCAAGTTTCAGCTCATGTAGCGCGAGAACCGGGCCTTGAGGAATTCCATCTGGTCGGCAAGCACGTTGTGATTGGTCAGATAGAGAAACTCGTACTGATTGGGCACGAACGGCACGGCGAGCAATTGCATGCCCGCCTCTTCCGGCGTGCGGTCGGCCTTGCGGTTGTTGCAGCGGCGGCAGGAACTCACGACATTGGTCCAACGGTCCCTGCCGCCCCGGGACAGGGGCAGCACGTGATCGCGGGACAGATCGGCGACGGCGAACTCATTGCCGCAATACATGCACAGATTCTGGTCGCGGCGAAACAGGATGCCGTTTTCCAGCGGCGGCTGGTACTGGTCCCGATGCACCTTGCCTTCGCAGGCGACTATGCTCGGCAACACGAGCACCGAGCGCTCGCCGAGCCGGTTGTAGCCGCCGCGAATTTCGAGCACGGGCTCGCCCATCGACCAGATAACCATTTCCTTGACGATGAGTGTGGCGGTCTCTTCCCGCGTCAGCCAGGCGACTGGTGCGCCGGCCTTGTTCAACCTCAATATTTTCGCGTTCATGCAAAAATCCTTGTTGCAACTGCAAAGCCGGCCGAGCGCAAGGCTCGATCTTGTATATCGGCTTGAACGCGGTGGATTGTAACCCTCCCCGGCGGTTTGTCGAGGTCTGACGCGAAAAATTCCGCGGCGTCAATTGTGGAAAAGCAGCCTGGCTTCCATGCGATCGTCTATACAATTGCGATACCTGATGCCTCTGCCGAGCCAGTCGATCACTCCGCCTTCCTGGAACGGATTAAAGGACTCCAGCAGACCCAGGGCGCGGGGTTCGGGCAGGTCCATCTCCCAGATTCTGTCGGGTATCAGGAATGCCGGCCCGGTCAACAGGATTTCCGCATCGCTGTCGTCGCGGTTCAGGCGCAGACTGAACCGGATCGCCTCGCTCGCATCGCCGATCGCCAGTTCACTGGCGTCGAAATACGGATAGTCGATGATATTGAAGCCTTCATCGGATTCGGATTGTCTCAGATCGGGTTCGACGAAGTCCCGCCATTGCAGGCGGCCGGCGGCGTCTGTGGCGAAGGATCGCCGGATCGGCTCCCGACCGCCGAAATCGGAATCGAAATAGGATGCAAACTCGAAAGTCGAAAATTCCCGCTCGCTTGTCGATGCCACGACCTGCATGGACAACTCGGAATCGGCCCATTCCGGACCGAGGTCGAAATCGAGTTCCAGGGGCTCGAAGCCGATTTGCACGGCTGGATTCCTTGCCCTGAAATAGCCCGTCGATACCTGCATCAGGGCCCTGGCCGCGCCGTTCCCGGATTCGAGGATCGCGTAGGCGCGCACCTGATAGTATTCCTCGTTCGCGCAGTCGCGATTGAAGAGTATGGTTTCACCCGGACGGGTGGCCACGGAATCAATTCCGGGCTGTGCGAAAGCGGCGCTCGCCGCGCCCAGAATCAATGCCGGCAGGATTGCCGGCGTCCCCAAGAGAAAAGAAGAAAAGTTCAATTTCATTACATTGTCCCCCCAGACTTGCAATGGATCCATCTTGCCACTATTTCAAGGGTCTCAACCTCTTGCCGGAAAAATGAGGAGTACCCATTTTCATGACTTCCCTGCCGGAAAATAGTTACAAATCCCGAATCCTGACAGGAGACCGCCTTTCCATGGGGACCTTGTTCAGGGTATTCCGCTTCAGGATCGTGGTTACCTGGACGTTGACCACGCTAGAAACCGCGATGCTCGCCTTGTTTCCGCTGCTGATCGGGCGCTCGATCGACGGGCTGCTGGGCGACGATTACACGGCCTTCACGCAGTTCGTCGGGGCCATGGTCGTGTTGACCGTCGTGGCGACCTTGCGGCGCGTCTACGACACGCGCGCCTATGGTTCGATGCGCGTCGCGCTGGGCCAGGCCCAGGCCAATCGCGCCGGGGAGGAAGCCGTTTCGGTGACCAATGCGCGCTTGCTGATGGGCCGCGAACTCGTCGACTTTCTGGAAAAGGAAGCTCCACTGTCGATCACCGGAGTGATTCAGGTAATCGTTGCCCTGGTGGTGCTGTTTTCCTTTCACGGCCTGCTGGCGCTGGCCGCCGGCGCCGCGGCCGCCGCGATGCTCGGAATCTACGGCTTGTCGGCGCGCCGCTTCTTCACGCTGAATTCCGATCTCAACGAGCAGTCCGAAGCCCAGGTCTCGGCGCTGGAAAGCCGGGACCTGAGCCGGGTCACGGCGCATCTGATTGGCCTGCGCCGGCACGAAGTGCGGCTTTCGGACACCGAATCGGTAGTCTACGCGCTGATTTTTACCGCGCTGCTGACGATGCTCGGCTTCAATCTCTGGTTCGCCGCAACGCAGACCGGCGCCACTCCCGGCGAGATTTTTTCCATCGTCACCTATTCCTACGAATTCATCCAGATGTCGGTGATTCTGCCCATGGCCTTGCAGAACCTGACGCGCCTGGCTGAAATCACGGAACGCATCAACAAGGAGCAGCCCGCGACCTGAAAATTCGTTTCGTAGTCCCGGGCCATTGCTATTTTTGCCGGCCCGGAACAGAATCGGGCGGGCGCGATACAGGAGATAAGACATGTTGAGATTCTTGAAGTGGCTGGTAATCGCAATCGTCGGCACGGCACTCGCCGTCTGGCTGTTCCTGCTTGCCATGCGTCTGAGCGACGGGGCCGTGGCGGTCATCCCCGGCGGCCCATTCCGCAGTGGCGAACCCACGCCGATTCCCGCGGACTGGGGCTTTCTGCGCGACCGAATGGAGGTGGAGTTCCAGACCATGGACCCGGCGACCTCCCGCACCGTCTGGGTCGGCGTCCACGACAGCCGGCTGTTCCTGGTCAGCGGTTACATGACGACCTGGTACGGCGGCATCTGGAAACAATGGCCGCATTACATGGGCGACGACACGCGCATTGTGCTGCGCGTCGATGACAGCCTCTACGACCTGCAACTCGAGCGCGTGATGGAAGGTCCCGACGTGGCGCCGGTGCTTTCCGAGTTCGCCCGAAAATACGGCGGCGCAGAACCGGGCGCGGTAACCAACGACGACGCCGTCACTTCGGGTTCGGTTTGGATGTACGAAGCGGTCGCAAGATAATCGCGAGCAGTCCGGATCAGGAGAAAGACATGGCGAAGTATTATGCAAGCAATCCCGTTGACGGTCTCGTCCCTCTCAACGGCGAGACCTTGATGGAAGCGATCGAAGACGCGGCGAACCGCGACTGGAAATTCACCGACGGCACCATTCCGATTTTCGACGGAAGCGCCAAGCCCATCGCCTGGATGGATCCCGAAGATTGCGCCTGGACCCTGACCCCGCCGGCCACCTGGTGGCCGGCCAAGTCGGACTCGATCGAAGCCAGGGAAAAGAACATCAGACATTAGAGAGGGGCGCGAAAATACGATGAATATCAATACCATTTTCGATTTCCGAGTGCTGCTGCCCGCGACGGTGCTGTTGCTCGCCGGCTGCGGCGAGACGCCGGGCGAATCCTCCGCGAGCTTCGAGGAGGCCTTGCAGACGAAACTGATCCAGGCGAGTCCCGGTGACGTCATCGAGATTCCGGCGGGAGTTCACGAAATTACCCGCAGCCTGTCGCTGACGGCGCCCGGCGTGACCATTCGCGGCGCGGGCATGGACCAGTCGATCCTCTCCTTCCGCGGCCAGATTCAGGGTGCGGAAGGGCTGCTCGTGACGGCGGACGATTTCGTGATCGAGGATCTCGCCATCGAGGACACCGTGGGGGACGCGCTCAAGATCAACAACAGCAATAACGTTGTCATCCGGCGTGTGCGTACCGAATGGACCAACGGGCCCGATTCGGAAAACGGCGCCTATGGCATTTATCCCGTGCAGTCGCGCAATATCCTGATCGACGGCTCGGTCGCCATCGGCGCCGCCGACGCGGGCATCTACGTCGGCCAGTCGAGTCAAATCATCGTTCGCAATTCGCGCGCCGAATATAACGTCGCCGGCATCGAGATCGAGAATTCGACCTATGCCGACGTCTACGACAATGTCGCCACCAACAACACCGGCGGCGTCCTCGTGTTCGACCTGCCCAATCTGGAAGTCCAGGGCGGCCAGGCAACCCGCGTGTTCAACAACCGGATCGAGGGGAACAACACGGCCAATTTCGCGCCTCCCGGCGCCATCGTCGGCAATGTGCCCGCCGGCACCGGACTGCTCGTACTCGCCAACGACAACATCGAAGTTTTCGGGAACAACTTCGCCGGCAATAACAACGTCAATATCATGATCTACAGCTTCGTACTCGGCGGCCGGACCGTCGACGATCCGAACTACGATCCGTATCCCGAACAGATCCACATTCACGGCAATGTCTTCGAGGGCGGCGGTACGGTTCCCGCACACGCCCTGCTTGCCGCCTGGCACGAGCAGACCGGCGAGAATTCGCCCGACATCGTCTGGGGCGGCCTGATGAAGGAAGGCGCGTCGGTCGAAAACCTGATCTGCCTCGGCGAGGACGCCGCCCAATCGTTCATGAATCTGAACGGCGGTAGCGACCCGGCCATGGTCAGCATGGACCTCGCCCCCCAACGCTGCGCCCTGCCCCGTCTGGCGCCGGTGGAACTTGATATGCCGGGGGACTAGGCTCTCTTGCGAAACTTGCGCCAGCCGCCATTGGCGGCCCAGTAGCCCAACTGGGCGAGGACGATGAGCGCTACGAAGAGCGGGAAACTGCCCCAGTCGCGGCCGACCTGGAAGTAGAAAACCGCCTGGTAGTCGCGCGCTTCGGTCGGATGGCTCGCGGTGACGATGCCGATATAGCTGCCCTGCTCGGTGAATTCGTGGCCGGCGCGGTAGTAGCCGCTGGGCTCGACCGACGGCTCCTGGTAGTACACGGTCAGCGGTTCCAGGTCTCCCATTGCGAGGATGTCGTCCCAGTCGGCGAAACGGCCGATGCCGGTCTCGTCGCGGATGATGCGGAAATCGACCTCCATTTCCTGCAGCAGATCGTGCAGGTATTCCATGATGAAGACCGAACGCGCGACTCCGGGAATGTCCTCGCAGAATTCGTCGGCGCCCCGGGTTTCGGGCTGGAAGATCGTGAAATGCGCGGTCAGGAAGTCGATATCGATGACGCAAAGGTCGTCTTCGAGGGCGACGCTGCCATGGGCTCGCACCGGCCCTGCCTGGCCCGCGGCGAGCAGGCCGGCGAGAATCGGAACGATCAGCAGTCGTCGCATCGACCGGCCGCGGGAAATCCCCTTACCAGGGAATGACGGCGCCGTCGTACGCGAAAAAACCGCCTGAATCCGGCCGGCCGACGCGGTCGATCACGCGCAACATGCCGCTGACGCTGGTCTCGGCGTCGATCAGCGCGTTCGGGCCGCCCATGTCAGTCTGCACCCATCCGGGATGCAGTACAACCGAGACGAAATCTTCACCGGCGAGATCGACGGAAAGGCTTTTCACCGCCGCGTTCAGGGCGCTCTTGGAACTGCGGTAGACATAGGAGCCGCCGCCGCGGTTATCGGCGATGGAACCCATCTTGGAAGTGATGAAAACGAGCTTTTTCCCGGCGCCCTCGCGCAGGTTCGGCAATAGCGTCTGGGCGATCAGGATCGGCGCGATGCAGTTCACCCGCATGACTTCGGCCCAGCCATCTCCCTCAAGATCTCCGATGGAGAGGCTGCGTGGCCCGTATATGCCGGCGTTGTTGATCAGCACGTCGATCGCCTGCCCTTCCAGTTGCCGGCCGAGAGTGGCGATGGACTTGTCGTCCGCGACCTCGAGTTCCATCACCTGGAGATTCTCGTGGGTGTCGTACAAGCCGTCGAGTTCGCTCATCGAGCGGTCGCCGCGGCAGGTGGCAATCACATTCTCGCCCCGGTCAAGCAGTTGCCTGACAAATTCCAGACCCAACCCGCGGCTCGCGCCGGTCACCAGAAAAGTAGCCATGATTACTCCACCCGCCAATCGAAGTCCGCAAATCTACAAGCAAGCGCGAAGGCAGTCAAAGACGAAACCGCACGGCGTGAGTCGCCGTCTGGTGCGCGGTGTGCAGCGGGCGTCCTCGACATGGATGTCGAGGCCGAAGCCTACATGGATGTATTTACGGCGTCCGCTGCACACCGCGCACCAGACGGCGACGGATCGAGGCCACTTATCTTCGGGATGAATGAGTGGGTGTCCCATCGTGGTAACATCCCCGCATGCGTACTTTCCTCCTGCTGGCGCCCGGCTTGCTGCTTGCCTCTTCCGCCTTCGCACAGGACGCCCAGGAAATTGTCGTAGTCGGCGTGGCGCCCGCGGATACCGGAACGGAACTGCGCAAGATTCCCTATCCGGTGCAGACCGCCGATGCCGAAGATCTCGCCAATGCCGCCGCGGTCAGCCTCGCGGATTTCATGCGCGCCGCCTTCGGCAGCGTTTCCCTGAACGACGCCCAGAACAACCCCTTGCAGCCTGATCTGCAATATCGCGGATTTACCGTTTCGCCCCTGCTCGGCCTGGCCCAGGGGATCGCCGTTTACCAGAACGGCGTCCGCATCAACGAACCGCTCGGCGACACGGTCAACTGGGATCTGCTGCCGCAGTCCGCCATCGACAATATCGCGCTGACCGGCGGCGCCACGCCGCTGTTCGGCCTGAACAGCCTCGGCGGCTCCATGGTCGTGAACATGAAGGACGGCTTCGGCCACGAAGGCTTCCGCACCGACCTCAGCGCCGGCTCCTTCGGCCGCAGCCGCGCCAGTTTCGAATTCGGCGGCAACGACGGCTCCTTCGGCTATTACCTGGACGTGGAAGATTTCCGCGAGGACGGCTGGCGCGACTCCTCCGAATCCGACGCCTTCAACGTGTACGGCACGCTCGGCTGGCGCGGCGACCTCGGCCAGGTGAATCTGAATTACCAGCGTGGCGAGTCCGAGTTGATCGGCAACGGCTCCTCGCCGGTGGAACTGCTGGCCATAAATCGCGCGGCGATTTTCACCGGGCCCGACATCACCGCCCATGACATGGATATGCTCAGCCTCGATTTCAGCACTGAAATCAGCGACAACAGCAGCATCAGCGGCGCCGTTTTCCTGCGCCGCAACGATACGCACTCCTTCAACGGCGACGCTTCGGAGTTCGAAATCGAAGATCTCGAGGAAGAAGAGCTTTCGGGCACCGGCATCCTGTCCGACGCGGCGATCAACAATCTCAGCGACCGCAGCCAGGAGACCCGCGGCGCCGACTTCCAGTGGACCGCGAACACGAACCTCTTCGGCTATGACAGCCGCGTCGTTCTCGGCGCGGCCTGGCATCGCGGCGAGTCCGATTTCGACTCGGTGGTGGAGCTGGCGGGTATCGACCCTCACAGCAGGCTGACCACGGGGCTCGGCACCGGCACGTTCGTCGACGAGGAAGCCACGCTCATCCATACCGAAACCGAATCGACCAGTATCTATTTCACTACCACGACCGATCTCAGCGAGACGCTGGCGCTGACGATCTCGGCGCGCTCGAACAATACCGACGTCAATCTGCGCGACCTCTCCGGCGAGCGGCCCGAATTGAACGGCAATCACAGTTTCTCGCGCGTCAATCCCGCCGTCGGCCTCACCTGGCAGGCTAGCGAGAACCATAATTTCTACGCCTCCCTGGGCGAGTCGAATCGTGCGCCGACGCCGATCGAACTCGCCTGTAACGAATACGTTTACGACCTGGCGGTGGAATACGCCATCGCCGACGGCGAGGAGGCGGACGACGTCGAATTCGAATGCCGGCTGCCCAACGCCTTTCTCGCCGACCCGCCGCTCGAGGACGTCGTCGCACGCAACATGGAACTGGGCGCCCGCGGCATGCTTGACGAGAACACGAGCTATGGCCTGAGTCTGTTCCGCACCGACAACGAAAACGACATCCTGTTCCAGACCACCGGCCGCGCCACCGGCCTGTTCGCCAATGTCGACCGCACCCGCCGCGAAGGCATCGAAGGCCGCCTCGCCGGCAACCTGGGCGAGTTGAACTGGTTCACGGCCTACAGTTATATCAGCGCCACTTTCGAGGACGATTTCCAGGTGCTGAGCCCCAACCACGACTTCGCCGACGAAGAAGGCGAAATCACCGTGCTCGCCGGCGACAGCATTCCGGGAATTCCCGCGCATCAGTTCAAGTTCGGCGCCGACTACGCTTTCGACGAAGACCTGATCCTGTCGCTCGACCTGATCGCCAACAGCGGCCAATACCTGCGCGGAGACGAATCGAACGAACTCGACGAAATCGACGGCTATACCCTGGTGAATCTCGGCGCGCGTTATCGGGTCAACGACCGGTTGCTGGTCTACGCCCAGATCCACAACCTGTTCGATTCGAAGTTCGAGACTTTCGGCCTGCTCGGCGAAGAACCCGGCGAGGTCGAAGTGCCCCTGGTCGAGGATTTCGAGATACCGATCTTCCTCGGCGCGGCGCCGCCGAGAGCCGGCTTCCTCGGCCTGCGTTACCGCTTCTGATCATTCCCCGGCGAGCGCCCGGGGCTCCAGCCGCACGCCGCTGCAGCGGACATTGCCCCTGGCCCGCAGAATGCTGACGCGCGGTGCTTTTTCGCCGGGGTCGCCGCCGGCGCGGCTCAATTGCAGGCGCAAGGCAGAATAGGGGCAACCGCTATTGCCGCGCTGGAACAGCACGGCCAGGCTGTTGCCGGTATTGGCCGCCAGTTGCAGCCGGCGCAGCACCTGATGCGAAAGCCCGTTCTGCCAGGCAAGCACCAGGCGGCAGGAACGCAAGGCCTTTTCCATGCTCCATAGCGCATTGCGCAAGGGGGCGCCCGGCGCTACGACGAGCAACTTTCCGATATCGACTCCGGCCTGGACCAGGGCCGGCGCATAAGGCGGTACAGGCGGGCATACCCAGAGCACCCATTGCCCCCGGGCGGTCAAGGCGCGCATCAGGGGAACCAGCAATTGCAATTCCCCCATGCCGCGGCGCGGGCAGACGACCTCCACCAGGCCCCTGGGCGGCCAGCCGCCATTCGGAAGAATTCCATCCAGGCCGGGAAACCCCGTGCTGAAACCCTGCTCGCCCTGGGCGGCCGTGTAATGGCCTCGCCACAGGTCGGGAATATCCCGCAGCAACGCGTCGATGACATCCTGCTTGCAGCCGGCCCGGCTGTTTGTAACGGACATTTCGCGGTCTCACTCGCCGAAATACTGTATGTGCATACAGTATATGACCTGGAATTTGCCGCAAGCAAGCCCCGAAACATGAAATTTCCATAAAAAATGCCTTGCCGGACTAAAGCGACGGGTTGAAATGCCGCTAAGCAAATCAAGGAGTTAGCAGCTCAAGGAAACTTCTTATGCGTAGTGGACCCGATATTATCTGGGTACTGACGGTTGTGTTCATCGTTGGATCGCTGGCTACCAGCGTCGCTCAGGCATTGATGTAAAACTCGCGCGACCGCTGACCCGCCAGCCGTAACTTCAATCCCTGTTTCCGCGATAGAAAATGCGCTCGGGCGTAGCCACCGCGTCGAGCGGCACGTCCCATTCCCTGACCGGCAGCGATTCCACCAACTGGCATTCATGGCCCAGGCCCACGAGCAGGGGCCGAGGTTCGGGACTCGTCAGACGGAAAGCGAACGCGCGGTCGTAATAGGCCTTGCCGTTGCCGAGCCGGACGCAATCGCGAGTAAAGCCGACGAGGGGCACGAACACGAGATCGAGCGAACGCGGCTCGATATGCGTTCCTTCTTCCGGCTCGGGGATTCCCCAACGGTTTTCCACCAGGCTTGAGGCAGCCTCGTAACTCACGAAATCGAGATCATGCTCTCCGGCTACCACGGGCAGGAAGCAGGATTTCTTTTCGTCGAGCGCGTACCGCAACAGCGGGCTCGGAGAAACTTCTCCGGCGACGGCCATATAGAACGCGACTCGCCGGGCGGCGCGGAAAAATTCTTCATCGCGAATTCGTTCAAGCAGGCCTGCGGCGGCGCTGCTTTGCCGTTCGGGCGAGAGATCGCGCCTGAGGCGGCGCAGATGATTACGCAAGTCGTCCAGATCTTGCGCCATTAAGGCAGTCCCCCAAGACACCGCTACCAAAGTTGCCCTGAACCCTGGGGTTCAGGTGGTGGCCCTCGCGAAGCATAAGGCTTTCCGTCAGCCGGACATGCACAACAACTTCTTTCGAGATAGCCTCCGGTTGCAAAATTATCGGGTCAAGAACACTTTTGATTGGCAAATGCCCCAGGGAACCGAAACCACAGTATATATTGGCCCGGCGGCGGTGGGGAAGCGCCTTCGCGAAGAGCGCCCCGGGAATCAGTCTTGTGGCGTCTCGTCTGCCAGGACACGGTCCAGCTTGTTTTCAAGTTCAACCAGCCGGGCTTCGTCAAGCGGCGATTCGCTGCCGTCCCCGGACGGCTTCTTCAACAGTTCGTTGGCGATGTTCAAAGCCACCATGACGGCGATATGTTCCCGGTCGAGGCTGGGGCCGCGGCGCTGGATCCGGTACATCCGCTCGTCGAGATAGCGGGCGGATTCCAGCAGCGCGCTTCTTTCCTCGGGCGGGCAGTTCACCCGGTAGCTCTTGTTCAGGATGGTAAGCAGGACAGTATTGCCGTCGTCGGTCATTTCGTTTCGCTCTGGTACGGGATTCAGGGATTTTCCATTGCCTTCAGCCGCATCAGGATGGATTGCAGGCGCTGCTTGGCTTCGCGATTCTTCTCGAGCAATTGACGGCGCTCGGAGCGCAGGTCCTGCTCGTTAACCTTGAGCCGCTGATTTTCCTGGCGCAATTTTCCGCAAAGGTCGATCAAGTCATCCACCTTTCCATGCAGTGCGTCGATTCTGTTGTCGTCCATAAGGCAAGCGTCCGGGCTGAACCATGCAGCGACTATAGAACCGCCCGCGGGACGGGTCAATAACGGGGCTGCCGTCAACTTGGGTTTGCCGCGTGTTCCCGCTATGCTTGCGGGCGCATCGTCAGGAAATCATTAGTAAGACAATCATGCATATCGATCCACGGGAATATAGCCGCCGCCGGGCGGCGCTGATCGAAGGCCTGCAGCCCGGCGGCATCGCCTTGCTGGCGGCCGCGCCCGAGCGGGTGCGCAGCCGTGATGTGCATCATGCCTATCGTCAGGACAGCGATTTCTTCTATCTGACCGGCTTTGCCGAATCTCGGGCCCTGCTGGCGCTTGTACCGGGGCGCGAGGAAGGCGAAGTCGTGCTGTTCTGCCAGCCGAAGGACCCGCAGAAGGAATTGTGGGAAGGGAAGCTGCTCGGCCCGGAAGCGGCGGTGGAAAGCCTTGGCGTCGACCAGGCGTATCCCGTCGGCGAGATCGACAAGATCGTGCCCGAGCTGATGGCCGGCCGGGAACGGATTCACTACCGCATCGGACTCGATGCAGATTTCGACGAGAAAGTCATGGGCTGGGTTCGCGGCGCCCGCGAGCAGGCGCGCCACGGCGGCCCCGCGCCGGGACAGTTCCTGCTGCTCGACGATCTGCTGCACGAGATGCGCCTGTTCAAGAGCGAGGAGGAAATCCGGCTGATGGAGGAAGCGGCGCGGATATCCGCCGAAGGGCACCGGCGCATCATGCAATCTTGCCGGCCGGGAATTTACGAATACGAACTCGAAGCCGAACTGCTGCACACCTTCCTGCACCACGGCAGCCGCGCCGCGGCCTACGGCTCTATCGTCGGCGCGGGCGCGAACGCCTGCGTTTTACATTACGTCAGCAATGACGCCCGGGTCGAGGACGGCGACCTGGTACTGGTCGACGCCGGCTGCGAATACCGGTATTACGCCGCGGACATCACCCGCACCTTTCCCGCCAACGGCCGCTTCAGCGCCGAACAGCGCGAGATCTACCAGATCGTGTTGCAGGCCCAGGCCGCGGCCATCGAAGCCGTGCAGCCCGGCGCGTCCTGTGACGCGCCGCAACAGGCCGCGGTGGCATCGATCGTCGATGGATTGCTGCAACTCGGGCTGCTCACCGGCACGGCGGACGAAATCATCGAAACCGAAGCCTACAAACCCTTCTACATGCATCGCGTCGGTCACTGGCTCGGCATCGACGTGCACGACGTGGGCAGTTACAAGGACGGTGACGACTGGCGGCCCTTTGAGCCGGGCATGGTGACGACCATCGAACCCGGCATCTACATCGCGCCGGACTGCGAGGACGTCGCGCCGCGCTGGCGCGGAATCGGCGTGCGCATCGAGGACGATGTGCTCGTCACTTCGAGCGGCAATCGCATTCTCAGCGAAGGCGTTCCCCGCGGCATGGAAGAAATCGAAGCGTTAATGGCGGCCGCCTGAAGACCGCCATGCCCCTGGCCGGATATCAGGACACGCGCCCCATCGTCGTGGTCGGCGGCGGTTTCGCCGGCGCGAGTTTCGCGCTGGCGGCGGCGAGTCCGGAATGTCCGGTGCTGGTCGTTGAAGCCGTCGTCCCGGGGGCCGGAGACGATGGATTCGACGCCCGCTCCACGGCCCTGTCCTGGGGCACGCGGCGCATATTCGAATCGCTCGGGGTATGGGACGAACTCGGCGCCGCGCCATGTCCGATTCACCGCATCGAGGTAACGGACCAAGGCCATCTCGGCGGGGTCAGTTTCGACCACCGCGAACAGCGGCAGGAAGCGCTCGGTTACGTGGTCGAGAACCACGCCCTCGGCAAGGCATTGCAGGAAAGGCTTGCGGCCTCCGAACATATCGACGTGCTGGCGCCGGCCAACGTGGCTTCGGCCAGGCCCGTTCCCGAAGGCATGGAATTGCGCATACGCCAGGACGGGAACGAACACGAGTTGACCGCGGTGCTGACCGTGCTAGCCGACGGCGGCAGGTCTCCCATCGCCGCGCAACTCGGTATCGGCCGGCAAATGAAGTCCTACGGGCAACATGCCCTGGTCGCCAATATCGCCCTGGAGCGCGCCCATCGGAACATCGCCTACGAACGCTTCACGGAACACGGGCCGCTGGCGGTGCTGCCCTTGCCGGCCGCGGAAGGGGTTCATCGCGCTTCGCTGGTCTGGACCTTGCCCGAGGCGCTGGCGCGGGAATATCTCGAACTGCCGGAAGACGAGTTGCTGCCGTTGTTGCAGGGAAACTTCGGGCCGGGCATGGGCAGCGTTGCCGGAATCGGCAGGAGGGCCTGCTTTCCGCTGCAATTGAGCCGGGCCGGCGAGCAGGCGCGGCCGGGCCTGGCGCTGCTCGGCAATGCCGCCCATACCTTGCATCCGGTTGCGGGCCAGGGATTCAATCTCGCCTTGCGCGATTGCCAGGCGCTGGCCGGGGTCGTGCGCGAAGCCGCAGTCCGCGGGCAATGGCCGGGAGACATGGCGGTGCTGCAAGCCTACATCGACGAGCAGGAGTTCGATCAGGAAAAAACGATCCTGTTCACCGACCTGCTGGTCGGCCTGTTTTCAGGAAAAAGTGCCGCCAAGTCCGCTTTCCGGCGGCTGGGATTGCTGACTCTGGACTTGCTGCCGCCGGTACGCCGCCGCTTCGTCAGCAATGCGATGGGGCTGGGATCGTTCTAGCTCAGGCGTTCTTGTCGACCACGGTCATGCCGAGCCAGTCGGCGACGAGGGCCGGCTTCTCCTCGCCTTCGATTTCGACGGTAACCGCATATCGCGTCAGGTAGCGGCCGGGGGTTTTCTCTTCGGCCGAACTGAGATTGAATCGCGCCCTGATGCGCTGGCCGGATCTGACGGGATTTACGAAACGCACGCGGTCGAGGCCGTAATTGATGCCCATGACGGTGTTTTCGAGTTTGAGGCCGCCGCCGCGTGAACTCAGCGCGCTGAGCAGGGACAGGGTCAGGAAGCCGTGGGCGATGGTGCCGCCGAAGGGGGTTTGCGCGGCTCTTTCGGCGTCGACATGGATATACTGGTGATCGTCGGTGGCATCGGCGAACTGGTCGATGCGATCCTGTTCGATGGTCAGCCAGTCGGTCACGCCGACTTCCTGTCCGACGTGGTCCTGCAAGGCATCCGCCGGTATCACTTTGTTCATGTCGCCCTCTCCGCCTGTGCAAAGCCCGGCAGTCTATCAGCAATGGGAATATTGCGGAATCGGAAAGGCTGTCGCTCGCAAGTTACAATGCGGCCATGAATGGCGGAGTGGAAAAGTTTGATCTGGTGATCGCCGGAGGGGGGATCGTCGGTGCGACGCTTGCCTGTTTGCTGGATGGGGTTGAGTTGCGGGTCGGGTTGGTGGAGCGGCGGTTGCCGGATGAGGGGGAGTCGGCTTTTCGGGGGGCGGAATTGCGGTTTGATCCGCGGGTGAGTGCGTTAAATGAGTCTTCGCGCCGGGTGCTGGATGATGTTGGCGTCTGGAGCGGGGTTCGGGCGGTTCGTTGTTGTGACTATCGGGAGATGCGGGTCTGGGATGCTGAGGGGACGGGATCGATTCATTTTTCGGCGGCGGCGCTGGGGGTGGAGAGCCTGGGCACGATCGTCGAGAATTCCATCGTGCTGGCGGGGCTTTACGAGCGACTTCGCGGGCAGGGGAATCTGCGTCTCGTATCGCCTTTCACTTGTGCCGCGCTGGAGCCGGGAAACGGCGGCGAGCTGGTATTGACCGGCGAATCCGGCGAGCAATTTCGGACGGATTTGCTGGTCGGGGCCGATGGCGGGAATTCCGCCGTCCGGCGGCTGGCGGGCATTTCGAGCCGGGAATGGGATTACGGCCAGGCGGCGCTGGTGACGACCGTAAGAACAGCCCGATCTCATGAGCACACGGCCTGGCAGCGATTCCTCGAAACGGGTCCCCTGGCCTTTCTGCCGCTGGCAGCCGCCGGCGATAGTGAGTTCAGGCACAGTTCCATTGTCTGGTCGACGCAGCCGGACGAGGCGGAAGAGCTTGTGCAGATGCCGGACGAGCGGTTCCGGACGCGCCTTGCCGCCGCTATCGAAGGTCGTCTCGGCGAAGTCGAATGGAGTGACCGGCGCCTCTGTTTTCCGCTGCGGCAGCGTCACGCGGACAGCTACGTAGAGGACAACATCGTCCTCGCCGGCGACGCCGCGCATACGATCCATCCCCTGGCCGGCCAGGGCGTGAACCTCGGCATCCGGGACGTGGCGGTGCTCGCGGAAGAATTGCGCGCCGGCCTTGCCGCCGGAAGGCGCCTGAACGATCCGGTCGTGCTGGGCCGCTACGAACGCCGGCGCAAGGGAGACAACCTGGGGATGATGTGGACAATGGAAGGCCTGCACCGCCTGTTCGGCGCCCAGCCGCTGCCGCTGCGCTGGCTGCGCAATACCGGCCTGAACCTCGTCGACCGCGCCGCTCCGCTGAAGAATTTCCTCGCCCGCCGCGCCATCGGCGCCTGAGGCATCCTGCCCTTGGCTGAACCACCTTCCAATCCCGTAAGCAGATTCCTGTCGGTTTTCCGCTACAGCGCGCTGGCGATGCGCATCGTCTGGGACACGAGCGCTTCGCTGACGGTCGTAATGGCCGCCGCGACGATCGTCAACGGCGTGCTTCCCGCTACCATCGCCTTCGTCGGCGGGCTGTTCGTCGACGCCGTGGCCGGCGCCCTGACGGCCGCGGACGACGCCGCGATCGCCCAGGCGCGCTCCGAAGCGCTGTTTTACGTTCTGGTCGAGGCCGGGCTCGTGGTCGTCATGGCCGGAGCGCAGCGGCTGACCACGGTCAGCCGGTCGATCCTGCAAGTGCTGCTCGGCAACAAGATCAACGTGATGATCATCGAAAAGGCGCTGACGCTCGAATTGAGCCATTTCGAGGACGCCGAGTATTACGACAAGTTGCTGCGCGCCCGGCGCGAGGCATCGAGCCGCCCGCTCGGCCTGGTCGTCAAGACCTTCGATCTGATGCGCGACATGATCGCCCTGCTCGCCATCGGGGCATGGCTGTTCCAGTTCTCTCCCTGGGTCGTGGTATTGCTGGTGTTCACCGGCCTGCCGGCCTTCGTCGCCGAAGCCGGATTCTCCGGCGAGGCCTTCCGCATCATGCGCCGCCGCTCGCCCGAGCGGCGCATGCAGTTCTACCTGGAGATGGTGCTGACCCGGGAGGACGGCGTGAAAGAGGTCAAGCTGCTGCAGCTCGGCAAGTTGTTCCTGCAGCGCTATGTCGACATTTTCCGCAACATCTACCGGGAAGACCGCAACCTGGTGCTGCGGCGCAATTTCTGGGGCTACCTGCTTGGCCTGCTTTCAAGCGCGGCGTTTTATTTCGCCTATGGCTGGGTCGGCTTCTCGGCCATCGCCGGCGCGATCACGATCGGGCAGATGACGGCCTACATCGCCCAGTTCCGGCTCGGCCAGAATTCGGTCAGCAGTAGCCTGACGGCGGTGAACGGCATGTACGAGGACAATCTCTACCTCTCGACCCTGACCGAGTATCTCGAACACGAAGTGCCCGAACCTACCGGAGACCGGTTGCAGGGTCCTGACCCAGACGACGGCGTGCGCTTCGAGAACGTCAGCTTCACCTATCCGGGCAGCGACAGGCCGGCGCTCGACAACGTCAGCCTGCATATCCGGCCCGGCGAGCGCCTCGCCATCGTCGGCGAGAACGGCAGCGGCAAGACCACGCTGATCAAGTTGCTGGGCCGGCTGTATGCGCCGTCCGCGGGCCGAATCACGCTCGAAGGACTGGAACTTTCCCAATGGGATATCGAAGCGCTGCGGCGCAAGATCGGCGTGATCTTTCAGGACTTCGCGCGTTACCAGTTGCTCGTAGGCGAGAATATCGGCATCGGCGACGTGGAGGAACTCGGCAACGAACCCCAGGTCCATGAGGCCTCCCGCAAGGGCATGGCCGATGTCTTCATCCGCGACCTGCCGAACGACTATCGCACCCAGCTCGGCACCTGGTTCAAGGACGGCAAGGAACTGTCCGGCGGCCAATGGCAGAAAATCGCGCTGTCCCGCGCCTTCATGCGCATCAAGGCCGATATCCTGATCCTCGACGAACCGACGGCCGCCATCGACGCCCGCGCCGAAGCGGAAATCTTCGCCCATTTCGGCAAGCTGAGCGAGAACCGCATCTCGATCATCATCTCGCATCGCTTCTCGACGGTGCGCATGGCCGACCACATCATCGTGCTCGAAGCGGGCAGCATCCGGGAGGAAGGCAGCCACGAGCAACTGCTGCGCGACGACGGCCAATACGCCAAGCTGTTCAAATTGCAGGCCAAGGGTTACCAGTGAATGATGCGTGAGCGCCGGTTGGTTCGATTCATTGCCAACGGGTGGCAAGTTGGATACGCTGCCCGCAGCCTGTCCCGTAACGGGGCTGGCCCCGGAACCCCGGCTTGAGGAGAATTCCATGGCAGCCCCGTCCGGTCCAGACAGATCCGGAGAATCCCTTCGCGCAAAAGCCGCGCGCAAAAGCGGTCTTGCCCGTGTGCGCGCGCTCAAGCGGATCGAGCGTGCGCGCACCAGGCTCATCGTCTGCTTCTGGACCCTGCCCGTCTACATGACCGGAGTCTGGCTGCTGCTCGAGGAACGGCGCGAGATCGACCTCTTCATGCTCGTCTACATCGCCATCTGGTCCGGCTTCGCTCTCGACATGGCGCGCCGCGCCTGCCCCGGCTGCGGCCGGCAATTCTTCGTCCGCAATATCCTGATGAACCTGATGACGCGCAAATGCGTGCATTGCGGAATCCCCCTGCGGGAGAAACCCGACGCTACTGAATAAGTACAAGAGCCGGTCAAAAGGAACTTGAATCATGACTTCCGCTTCCAGTCCAGCACGGTATTCTCCCGGCGTCCGGCCGCAACTAGACGATGCGCGGCAAACGCTGCGGGAATCCTTCGGCTTCAGTGAATTCAGACCCGGCCAGGAAGCCGTGATCGAGACCTTGCTGGCCGGCCGGGACGCGCTCGCCGTCATGCCCACGGGCTCGGGCAAATCGCTTTGCTTCCAGATTCCGGCCCTGTTGCGGGGCGGGCTCACCATCGTGGTCTCGCCCCTGGTGGCCCTGATGCAGGACCAGGTGGCCGCGCTCAAGCTCGCTGGCGTCGCCGCCGACGGCATTCATTCCGGCAACGAGCGCGGCGAAAACGTCGAAGCCTGGAAGCGGGCCGCGGCAGGCGATACGCGGCTGTTGTACATGTCGCCCGAACGGCTGATGACGGATCGGATGCTGGCCGCGTTAAAGCGACTGCCGATCGGATTGTTCGCCATAGACGAAGCCCATTGCATCTCGCAATGGGGCCCGGCCTTTCGGCCCGAATACGCGGATCTCAGCCGATTGCGCGAGTTGTTTCCCGGCATCCCCATCGTCGCGCTGACGGCGACCGCGGACGAGATCACCCGCGGCGATATCGCCGAGCGCCTGTTCGGCGGGCGCGTCGAACAATTCGTGCTTGGCTTCGACCGTCCCAACATCCGCCTGACGGTGACGATGAAACGCGAATGGAAGCGGCAACTTGCGGATTTCGTCGCGCGCTTCGAAGGCTTGAGCGGCATCGTCTATTGCCTGTCGCGCAGGAAGACCGAGGAATGCGCGGCGATGCTCGCAGGCAAGGGAATTCGCGCGCTGCCCTACCACGCGGGCATGAGCGCCGAAGAGCGCGAAGCCAATCAGAACGTGTTCATGACCGAACCCGGCGTGGTCATCGTCGCCACCATCGCCTTCGGCATGGGCATCGACAAGGCCGATGTGCGCTATGTCTTTCATGCCGACCTGCCCGCCAGTGTCGAAGCCTACTACCAGGAAATCGGCCGGGCCGGGCGCGACGGCGCGCCCGCGGAAGCACATATGCTCTATGGCCTGGACGACATCCGGATGCGGCGGCAGTTCATCGAAAACGAGGAATCCGGCGACGAGCGAAAGCGGCGCGAACACAAACGCCTGGACGCGCTGCTCGGCTATTGCGAAGCGCCGCTCTGCCGCCGCGCGGCGCTGCTCGAATATTTCGGCGAACGGACCGAGGCCTGCGGCAATTGCGACGCCTGCCTTTCGCCCGCGGAACGCGAGGACGGAACCGTCGAGGCGAAACTGATCCTGAGCGCCGCGAAACAGACCGGCGAACTCTTCGGCGCATCGCATCTGATCGATGTCGTGCGCGGCGCCAACACGGAGAAAATCGCGCGCTTTCGTCATGACCGCCTGAATTGCCATGGCGCCGGAGCCGAACGCAACGCCAACGAGTGGCGCTCGCTGATCCGGCAGATGGTGGCAGCCGGATTTCTACAAATCGACATCGCGGGCTACGGCGGCATCAAGATCACCGGCAAGGGCCGCGAACTCGCAAGCGGCGCAGGCGAATTCCTGTACCGGAAGGATGCAGTCGAACGCAAGACGAAGGCCGAGCGCCGCCAGGCGCGCAAACAGGAGCAACTGCTGGCGGATCACGAATTGACCGCGGAGCAGGCCGAATTGCTCGCCGCACTCAAGGCGCTGCGCCTGTCTCTGGCGCAAGAGCGCGAAGTGCCCGCCTATGTGATTTTCGCCGACCGCGCCTTGATCGAAATGGCGCTAAGGCAACCCCGCAACGAGGCCGAGTTTGCCACGATCAGCGGCGTCGGCGCCGTCAAGCTCGAACGATTCGCCAAACCGTTTCTGGCAGCGATCAATGCCGCCGGGAACGACAAGCCTTCAGCGGAAGACTCCGGCGGGGACTAGATCTTGCGGCTGAGGAACCGGTCGATTCGCTCGGCGGCGAGGCGGCCTTCGTGGATCGCGTTCACGACCAGGGACTGGCCCCGGCGGCAGTCGCCGGCGGCGAAGACCTTTTCCACGTTGGTGCGGAATTCGCCGTATTCGGCCTGGTAGTTCGAGCGCCGGTCGAGATCGATGCCGAGCGGTTCGCTGACGTAATGCTCGGGGCCGAGGAAGCCCATTGAGAGCAATATTAGGTCGGCTTTCCAGAACTTGCGGGTGTCGGGAATCTCCTGAAATTTCGCATCCACTTCGACCGTGACGATGCCGAGCAGGCTTCCGTCGTCGCCGCGCACGAATTCCTTGCCGGAGATCGAGTAAACCCGGGGGTCGCGGCCGAACTTGCGGGCGGATTCCTCGTGGCCGTAATCGACGCGGAAGATGATCGGCCATTGCGGCCAGGGATTGTTCACGCCGCGGTCGGCAGGCGGTTGCGGCATGATTTCGAAATTCACGAGCGAGCGGCAGCCATGACGCAGGGAAGTGCCGATGCAGTCGGTGCCGGTGTCGCCGCCGCCGATGACGATCACGTCCTTGTCTTTCGCGCTGATGTAATTGCCGTCGGCCAGGTCCGAGTCGAGCAGACTCCTGGTGTTCTTGAGCAGGAATTCCATGGCGAAATGCACGCCGGGGCCTTCGCGCAAGGGGATTTGCAGATTCCGCGGCGTGGTGGCGCCGGTGGCCAGCAGCAACGCGTCGTTCTCGTCGAGCATCTGCCGCACGTCGATGCCGTTTGCGCCATTGCCGCCGACGTCGGCGTTGACCACGAATTCGACGCCTTCCTCGCGCAGCAGGTTCACGCGGCGGTCGACGAGTTCCTTTTCCAGCTTCATGTTGGGAATGCCGTACATGAGCAGGCCGCCGATGCGGTCGTCACGCTCGTAGACGGTTACCTGGTGGCCCTGCAGACTGAGTTGCTCTGCTGCGGCGAGTCCCGCCGGCCCGGAACCGACCACGGCCACTTTGCGGCCGGTATCGAGTGCGCGGGGTTTGGGCGTGACCCAGCCCATCTCAAAGCCCTTGTCGGCGATGGCGCATTCGATGTTCTTGATCGTCACCGGCGGCTCGTTGATGCCGAGCACACAGGCGCCTTCGCAGGGCGCGGGACAGACGCGGCCGGTGAATTCGGGGAAATTGTTGGTCTTGTGCAAACGGTCGAGGGCGTCCTTCCACCTGCCCTTGTAGATCAGGTCGTTCCATTCGGGAATCAGGTTGTAGACCGGGCAGCCGTCTTCGGACTGGCAGAAAGGCACGCCGCAATCCATGCAGCGGGCGCCTTGCACGGTCAGCAGGGGCTCCTGGTGTTCGGTGTAGATCTCCTTGAAATCCACCAGCCGTTCGAGCGCGTCGCGATACGGTTCGGTCTCGCGCTGAAACTCCTTGAATCCGGTCGGCTTGCCCATTCTTCCCTGTGCTCAGGCGGCGGTTGCGGCTTTGCGTTCGGCCAATACGCGCTTGTATTCGGTCGGCATGACCTTGACGAATTCCGCCAGGCTGCGCTCCCAGTTGTCCAGCACGCGCCGGGCCACGGTCGAGCCGGTATGCCTGGCGTGATTTTCGATCAGGGTCTTCAGTTCGAGAATGTCTTCCGCCGCGGTCACGGTTTCCAGGCCGAGGGTGCCCATGTTGCATTGCGCGGGCAGGCGCGCGTCCGGGTCCCAGACATAGGCGATGCCGCCGCTCATGCCGGCGCCCATGTTGCGTCCCACGGGCCCGAGCACGACGACGCGGCCGCCGGTCATGTATTCGCAGCCGTGATCGCCGATGCCTTCCACGACGGCATGGGCGCCGCTGTTGCGGACCGCGAATCGCTCGGCCGCCACGCCGCGGAAATAGGCTTCGCCGCAGGTGGCGCCATAGAGCACGACATTGCCGATGAGGATGTTCTCCTCGGCCTTGAACGTGCTTTCCTTCGGCGGGTAGATGACCAGCTTGCCGCCGGACAGGCCCTTGCCGACGTAGTCGTTGGCGTCGCCTTCGACGGTGATGCACACGCCCTTGACGAGCCAGGCGCCGAGACTCTGGCCGGCGGAGCCGCGCAGGCGGATGTCGATGGTGTCCTCGGGCAGCATCTTTTCCTGCCAGCGCCGCGCGATCTCGTTCGACAACATGGTGCCGACCACGCGGTTGGTATTTTTTACTTCGCGCTCGATCCGCACCTTCTCGCCGCGTTCGAGCGCCGGCTCCGCAAGCCGGATCAGTTCGTTGTCGAGCGCCTTGTCGAGGCCGTGATCCTGTTCGCGGTTGCAATAGACATCGGTGTCCTCGAACATGATTTGCGCCGGTTCGAGAATGGCGCTGAGATCGAGTCCGCTGGCCTTCCAGTGGCTGATCGCGGCGTCAGTCTGCAACAGATCGACCCGGCCGATCATCTCGTTGACCGTGCGCAGGCCGAGCTGCGCCATGATGCCGCGCAATTCCTCGGCCACCATGAACATGTAATTGACCACGTGCTCGGGCTTGCCGCGGAACTTGCGGCGCAGGTCCGCGTCCTGGGTGGCGATTCCCACCGGGCAGGTATTCAGGTGGCATTTGCGCATCATGATGCAGCCGAGGGTGATCAGCGGCGCGGTGGAAAAACCGAATTCCTCGGCGCCGAGCAAGGCGGCGACCGCCACGTCGCGGCCGGTCTTGAGTTGCCCGTCGGTCTGCAAGACGACCCGCGAGCGCAGATTGTTCATCACCAGGGTCTGGTGGGTTTCCGCGACGCCGAGTTCCCAGGGCAGGCCGGCGTGCTTGATCGAGGTCAGCGGCGAGGCCCCGGTGCCGCCGTCGTGGCCGGCGATCACGAGATGGTCGGTCTTGGCCTTGGTCACGCCGGCGGCGATGGTGCCGACGCCGATCTCGGACACGAGCTTGACGCTGATGCGCGCCCGGCGGTTGGAATTCTTGAGATCGTGGATGAGTTGGGCGATGTCCTCGATCGAATAGATGTCGTGATGCGGCGGCGGGCTGATCAGACCCACGCCCGGCGTCGAATGTCGGATGCGGGCGATGTTCTCGTCGACCTTGCGGCCGGGCAGTTCGCCGCCTTCCCCGGGCTTGGCGCCCTGGGCGATCTTGATCTGCAATTCGTCGGAGTTGGCCAGGTACCACATGGTCACGCCGAAGCGCCCGGAAGCGACCTGCTTGATTGCCGAACGGCTCGAATCGCCGTTCGGCATCGGCTCGTACCGGGCCGGATCCTCGCCGCCTTCGCCGGTATTCGACTTGCCGCCGATGCGGTTCATGGCGACGGCCAGGGCCTGATGGCTTTCGTCGGATATCGAGCCGAAACTCATGGCGCCGGTGGCGAAGCGCTTGACGATCTCCTTCGCGGGCTCGACTTCTTCGAGCGGAACCGGTTCGTTCACATCCGTGCGGAATTGCAGCAGGCCGCGCAAGGTCGCGCGCTTGGCCGCTTCCTCGTTCGCGAAGCGGGCGAAGGTATGGTAGGCCTCGGCGTTGTTGCCGCGGGCGGCGATCTGCAGATTGAAGATCGTGTCGGGATTCCACATGTGGGTTTCGCCGCCGCTGCGCCAATGGAAATCGCCGGGATTGCTCAATACCGGCAGGCGCTCGCTTTCGCGCAGCGGGAAGCCGATGCGGTGGCGGCGCAGCGATTCGGTCTCGAGCACGTCGAAGTCGACGCCTTGCACGCGGCTGGCGGTGCCGGTGAAGCAGCGCTCGATGATTTCGTCCGCAAGACCCACGGCCTCGAAGATCTGCGCGCCCTTGTATGACTGCAAGGTGGAAATGCCCATCTTCGCCATGACCTTGAGCATGCCCTTGGCGACGCCCTTCTTGTAGGCGGCCACGAGCGCGTCCTCGTCGCGATAGCCGTCGCCGAGCAGGCCGTCGCCGTTGGCCTTCCACAAGGCTTCGAAGGCCACGTAGGGATTGACGGCGTCGGCGCCATAGCCGGTCAGCAGGCAATGATGATGCACCTCCCGGGCTTCGCCGGTCTCGACGACGAGGCCGATCTGGGTGCGCTGGTGATTGCGCACAAGATGATGGTGCACCGTCCCGCAGGCAAGCAATGCGCTCAAGGGCACGCGGTCGCGGGATATCGCCCGGTCCGACAGGATGATGAAGGAATAGCCGTCGCGAATCGCGCCGGAAGCCTCCTGGCAGATGCGCTGCAATGCGTCCTGGAATGCTTTTTCAGATCCAGGGCCGGCATGGGCGTCATAGGTGATGTCGATGACCCGGCTGCGCATGCCGCGATAGTCCATGTCACGGATTTCGGCGAGCTGGTAATTGGACAGGATCGGATGGTCGATGCTCAGCCGATGCGCGTGTTCGCGCGTGGTTTCGAGCAGGTTGCCCTCCGGGCCGATGAAGCAGCGCAGGGACATCACCACTTCCTCGCGGATCGAATCGATCGCCGGATTGGTGACCTGGGCGAACAACTGCTTGAAATAGTCGTAGATCATGCGCGGCTTGTCGGACAGGCAGGCCAGGGCGGTGTCGTTGCCCATGGAGCCGAGCGGGTCGCGCGCCTCGGTCACCAGCGGCAGCAACATGAACTGGATGGTTTCGCTGGTGTAGCCGAAAGCCTGCATGCGCGGCAGCAGATCCTCGCCTTCGAGCGAATGCGCCGCGCTGGCTCTTGTGAGACCAGGGGCAAAATCCTCGAGCACGACCTTCTCGGCCGCAAGCCATTCGCCGTAAGGCCGCCGGCCGCAGATGTCGCTTTTCACTTCCTCGTCGGGAATCAGCCGGCCCTGCTCGAAATCGAGCAGGAAAATCCGGCCCGGCTGCAGGCGGCCCTTGGACCTGACATTGGCCGGGTCCACCGGCAGCACGCCGACTTCGGACGCCATGATGCACTTGTCGTCGTGGGTGATGTAATAACGGCTCGGCCGCAGGCCGTTGCGGTCGAGCACGGCGCCGATATAGTGGCCGTCGGAGAATACGATCGAGGCCGGGCCGTCCCAGGGCTCCATCAGCGCCGAATGGTATTCGTAGAAATCCTTGCGCGTCGGTTCGATGTTGCGGTCCGACTGCCAGGCTTCCGGAATCATCATCATAGTCGCTTCCGCCAGCGAGCGGCCCGCGAGCAGCAGCAATTCGAGGGCGTTGTCGAAAGCGCCCGAATCGGAAACGTCGTCGTCGATCACGGGAAAGACCGCCGGCAGGCGGTCGCCGAAAGCCTCGCTGATCATCGTGCCCTGCCGCGCCAGCATGGAGTTGACGTTGCCTCGCAAGGTGTTGATCTCGCCGTTATGGCTCATGAAACGGTTGGGCTGGGCGCGGTCCCAGGAGGGAAAGGTATTGGTGCTGAAACGCGAATGCACCATCGCCATGTGCGTGGCGAATCCGGAATTGGTCAGGTCCTTGTAAAAAGGAAAGAGTTGTCCCGGCGTCAACATGCCCTTGTAGACGATGACCTTGCTCGACAGGCTGCAGGCGTATAGCAACTTGCGTTCGGTCAGCGCGGCGTCGTTGCGCAGTGCATGGGTGAAGCGCTTGCGAATGACATACAGTGCGCGCTCGAAGGCATCCTGTGCGAGCCCTTCGGCGGCAGCGATGAAAACCTGCTCGATGCGCGGCTGGGCCGCATGCGCCGCGGGGCCGACATCGGCGCCTTCGGCATCGACGGGCACGGGCCGCCAGCCGACGAGGGTCTGGCCTTCGGTGGCGACCGTCTCGTCGATCGCCTTGCGGCAGAAATCGCGCTCTTCCTCGATGCGCGGCAGGAAGATATTGCCGACCGCGAACTTGCCGTCCGGCGGCAATTCGCTGCCGAGTTCATCGCGGGCGATATCGCGGAAAAATCCGTGAGGCAGGCCGACCAGGATGCCGGCGCCGTCACCGGTATTCGCCTCGAAACCGCAGCCGCCTCGGTGGTCCATGCGCGAATTGACATGGAAGGCGTCGAGCATGATCTGGTGGCTGGGCCGGCCCTTGATGTCGGCGACAAGACCTACGCCGCAGGAGTCCTTCTCCTGCGCGGGATCGTAAAGCCCTGTCTTTTCGGGATATCCGGCCGCCGGCAATTTGCTCATCGAATCTCTGTCCGGTCTCGAAACGGTTTCACTCCCGGCGCGGATCACCTTGCCTGGGAACATGCATGAAACGGGGTTTGATTCGTCCAGACCGGCGTCGCTAAAGGAGCCGAAAACCCGTCCCCTGGCTTCCGGTTCCGCGCGTCCGAGAGGGCCGCTCAACATAACATCGACACGAAAATTGTCAAGTTGGCGAGGCGTCCGCGCGCGAAAACGATTTCCCGCATTCGGCCTTGACGAACGGCTGCTTTCCGCCTGCTTGCTAAAAGAGAATGTGTGCATTAACCTACGTTCGATCCATTCCCCACGTTACGGAGGCGAATGCAACCCGTGAATCCTCAACTCACCCGACGACGCTTTATAAAAGGCGTAATTGCCTCGGGCGCCGTGGCAGGCACGACATCGCTGTGGTACGCAGCGAACGGCCAGTCCCGTCCCGCCGGGGCCGTGGAGCGCATGATCCGGCTCAACGTCAACGGCCAGGACCGCACCGTGGACGTAGCCCCCCAGGAAACCCTGGCCTACACCTTGCGCTACAAACTGGGACTGACCGGCACCAAGCTCGGATGCAACCGCGGCGAATGCGGCGCCTGCACCGTGCTGGTGGATGACATACCCACCTATGGCTGTTCCGTCCTCACGCATTCCTTCAAGGACGGTCGCATCGAAACCGTGGAAGGGCTGGAAGCGCCCGACGGCACGCTGCATCCGGTGCAGCAGGGATTTGTCGATGCGCTCGGTCCGCAATGCGGCTATTGCACGCCGGGCCAGGTGATGGCGGCGGTCGGACTGCTGCGGGCAAACCCGAACCCCACCCGGGAAGAAGCCAGGCAGGGGTTGGCGGGCAATATCTGCCGCTGCGGCTCCTACGACTCTTACCTCGACGGCGTCATGCGCGCCGCTGAAATAGGATAATCATCATGGCCTATATGCATATCGGAAAAGACTTCGTCCCGCCGGACGTGATCGGCAAGGTCACCGGCCGGATCAGATACGCGGAAGACTATACCCGCGAAGGCATGGTCTACGCCCGCCTGCTCACCAGCCCCATCCCCCATGCGCGCGTGCTCGATATCGACGCCTCCGAAGCGCTGGCGATGGACGGCGTGTACGGCATCCTCACGGCCGATGAGGTTTATCCCGACGGCGAACCCCAGTCCACCGGCCTGAAGATCCTGACCAATCATCCGACCCTGGTCGGCGAGCCGATCCTGGCGCTGGCGGCGGTCGACGAGAAGACCGCCGAAACCGCCATCGCCGCGATCAACGTGACATTCGAGCGGCTGCCCTTCGTGCTCGACCCGCTCGACAGCTTGCAGGAAGGCGGCCCGAACGCCTTCGTCGGCGGCAATACCTTCGGTCAGCAAGGTTTCACCGAAGCGAAGTGGACCGCGGACCAGGTGGCGAGCTTCCGCGCCGGCAACGCGCCGTCGGAGGACGCGCCCACGACGGGACCGATTCCCACCTTCGTCATCGGCGACCTCGAAGCCGGATTCGCCGCCGCCGAAGACGGCTACATCTACGAAGGCAGCTTCACCACGGCCGGTTATCCCCACCATTCCATGGAGCCGCGCAGCGCCATGGCCTACTGGGAAGACGGCAAGCTCTACCTGCATGGCACGTCCCAGAGCCTGACCGCGCTCGCCAACGACATGGCGGGCATCATCGGCGTCGCGAAGGAAGACCTCGTCTTCATCAACGCGGCGACCGGCGGCGGTTTCGGCCAGCGCGCCCGGGCGGCCAGCATTCCGAGCATGGCGATCCCCGCCAAGTTTTCGCAGAAACTGAATCGCCCGGTGATGATGCGCATCACGCGCGAGGAAGAGTTCACCATCGGCGGCGCCCGCCAGGGCTTCCAGGGCTGGATCAAGGTCGGCTTCCGGCCGGACGGCGTGATGTCCGCCTGCGATATGTTCGTCGTGTCAGACAACGGCGGCAAGGGCGGCGGCGCGGACGCGTTCTCGGCGGCGGACTGCATCAGCATCCTCTACCAGACCGAGGCGGTGCGCTTCCGCGGCGCTTCGATCGCCACCAATACGGCGCATCGCGGCGCCCAGCGCGGCCCGGGCCAGAACCAGATCGCTCCGATCATCGCTCCGATCATGGATGCGGCGGCGGACGCCCTCGGCATGAGCCGGCTCGATATCCGCGTGGTCAACTCGGCCCAGACCGGCGACGTCGGCGGGCCGCAGGGAACGCCGCTCACCAGCGCCTACATGCCGGAAGCCCTGCGGCAGGCCGCGGACGACTTCGATTGGGAAGGCCGTCAGTCGCGCCGCCGCGAGCGCAACGGCAGCAAGGTGACCGGCCTCGGCATCGGCCAGGGCTATCACAACGCCGGACGCAGCGGCCAGGACGGCATCGTCATGATGGGCGCCGACGGCAGGCTCAAGATCCATAGCGGGGTCGGCAACCTGGGAACCTATTCCTACGCCGGCACCTCCCGGGCCGCAGCCGAAGCGCTGAAAATGCCATGGGAGAGTTGCGACATCATCACCGGCCGCACCGACAACCATCTGCCCATCACTTCTCCGCAGGACGGCAGCAACTCCATCTTCACCAATACCCGCACCTGTTACGGCGCGGCCATGGACATGGTGGCGAAGATGAAGGAAATCGCCGCGGCCGACCTGGGCGGAGAACCGGCGGATTACGACATCTCCGAAGAGCGGGTTCATCAGATCGCCGATGCGAGCGTCGGTATGACATACGCCGAGGTCGCCCAGCGGGCGATGGAACTCGGCGGCAGGTACACCGGCGAAGCGGAATTGCCGGAAGATCTGCACGAGTGGACGCAGATCGCCGCATCGCGCCTGGCCGGCACGGCCTTCATGGGCATCTACCACGATCCGGCCCATTCGAATAACCCGCCGGGCTTTACGGTGACCTGCACCGAGATCGAACTCGATCTCGAAACCGGCAAGTTCGAAATCCTCGACATGGTGAGCATCGGCGAATGCGGCACCGTGGTGCATCCGCAAGGGCTGAAGAATCAGCTCGTCGGCGGCGCCGTCTGGGGAATCGGCCTGTCGGCGCTGGAACAGCACCTGTACGATCCGCAAAACGGATTGCCCGCCAGCACCGGATACTGGCAAAGCAAGGTTCCCACCTATCTCGACACGCCCGTGCGGATCGATACAGGTTGGGTGGACCTTCCCGACCCGGAGAATCCGGTCGGCGCCCGCGGCATCGGCGAACCTTCCCAGGGTTCGGTGTCGGCCGCCTTGACCGCCGCGATTTCGGACGCGCTCGATGGACACATCTTCGGCGCGGCCCCGATTACGACGGACATGATCATCAACCACATCTCAGGCACGCGGGAAGATGCGGTAGCCCTCGCCCAGAACAATTACCGAGGAGTTTGAAATGGTAGCCACATCTCATGACGTAATGCCCGACATCGAGCTTTATCAGCCCGTTGATGAAGCGAACGCGCTGGAACTGGCCGACGAACTCGGTTCCGACGGCTGGCTGCTCGGCGGCGGACAGGATACTTACGGCTGGTTGAAAGACCGCAACAAGTCTCCTTCCGCGATGATCGAACTGACCAGGATCGACGCCTGGAAAGGGGTGTCCGAAACGGCTGACGGCATCGAAATCGGGGCGGTGACGACCCTGACCGAAATCGCCGACAATCCACTGATCCAGTCGCGCTTCAGCATGCTGGCGACCGCCGCCGGCCAGGTGGCGAGCCCGCAGATCCGCAACGTGGGAACCCTGGGCGGCAACCTCGTCCAGGACACCCGCTGCTGGTACTACCGCCGCGGCCTGAGCTGCTATCGCGCAGGCGGCAACATCTGTTACGCCGACTCGCCCGAAGGACTCAACCGCGAGCACGCGCTGTTCGGCTCGAGCCGCTGCGTGGCGGTGACGCCTTCGGATACCGCACCGGTTCTCGTGGCCCTCGACGCCACCATGGTGGTGAGCAGTGCCGGCGGACAGCGCCTGATCGCCGCCGAGGACTTCTTCGTCGGCCCCGCGCGGGACATTCTTAACATGACGGTGCTCAACGAAGGCGAGATTCTCACCGCGGTGCGCATTCCCAACACCTGGGCCAATGCGGAGTACTACTTCGAGAAAGTGGCCGACCGCAATGTCTGGGATTTCGCCCTGGTCAACATCGCCTCGGCGATGCGGGTCGAAGGCGGCGTGATCCAGGATGCGCGCATGGCCTGCGGCGCGGTGGAATGCGTTCCCCGCCGGCTGACCGCAGTCGAGAACATGCTGCGCGGCCAGGCCCGCTCCGAGGATCTCGGTGCGCAGGCCGGCGAACTCGCGGTGCAAGGGGCGCGGCCTTTGAACTACAACCATTTCAAAGTGCCCCTGATGGCGAACCTGGTGAAGCGAGCGGTCCGAGCTTGATTTTCGGGCCGCTGCCGAGCTTATAAAAATTCGGAAATTCGAAGAGGTCTACTGTTGTGGAAGAAGGAATAGTGCGCTATCGGCGGGACGTCTGGGGTGAGGAAGTCATCCTCGGCGTCTCGTGGGATTTGCTCTGGGTGGTCGCGGTTGCGGTGCTTGTGCTGCTTGCGGCGCACGCCCTCGTCATGGCGGTGCTGGTCAATCGCAAGATGGAAAAACCGAGCGCCGACGGCCGCCGCGTATTGCGGCATGAAACGATCGACCGCTGGTTCCACTGGATCATGGCGATCAGCATCCTGGTGCTCATCTTCACGGGCGTCGCGCCGATCATCGGACTGCGAATCGCCTGGCTGGAGATTCACTGGATCTCGGGGCTGATACTGACTTTCGTGGTTGCCTTCCACATCGTTCGCTCGCTGTTCTGGCAGGACTTCAAGTCGATACTTCTGGGGCCCCGCGATTTCGGCGAACCCTTCGATTCGGCGAAGAAGCCGGGCAAGTACTCGTTCGAGCAGAAAGGCATGCACTGGGCGGTAACCATCGTCGCGCTGACGGTGATCGTGACGGGCATCCTGATGTTCATCCAGATCGACACGCCGTTCTGGGACCGCACCAACAGCATGGCGGAAGACCAGCTCGGGCTGGTATTCCTGTTGCATGGCCTGTCCACCCTGGCGCTTGTCGCCCTGGCGGCCACGCATATGTACTTTGCCCTGCGGCCGGAGAAGATCTTCTATACCCGGTCGATGCTGACCGGCTGGATCTCCGAAGAAGAGATGGCGGCAAACCACGACACCACGCGCTGGTCTCCGAAAGAAGCTGAATGAATCAAGGGGATTCCCCGTCGCCGTCGGCTGGCGGGGGGTTCAGCGGACGCCGTAAATACATCCCTGTAGGCTTCGGGCTCGGCGTCCTG
>VYCF01000009.1 GCA_009844085.1 Gammaproteobacteria bacterium
ACAAGGTCCAGGTGGCCGAACACCACACGCTGACCGCGCGCATGGCCGACCCGTCGAGCGACGCGCTCGCAGGCGTCACTTCCGACCCGGCCACTACGATGTCCGCGATCGAGGCTATCGACAACCCGGCGGTCGAGCCTCAGGGCAGTGAGGGAGAAGAATTTTATCTCGACGGGACCCGGGACGATCTCCAAGGCACCGCCTTCGACGATACGTTCATTGCCGAGCCCACGCTCAACCCCGTTACCGGCGGAATCGTCGCCACGCTGCAAGCCTTCGATGCCATCGACGGCGGCGCGGGCACGGACAAACTCGAAGTCTACAGCATCGATGAAACTAGAGGTCTGACCATCAGAACCGACCAAGTCAGCAACATCGAGATCGCGGTCTTGAACTCGCAGGGCAAGATAAATGCCGACTTGAGAGAATGGGAAGGACTTGAATCCGTCGACGCAGACCGGTTCGACGGCGATGTAAGAATTTCCGTGGATGGCGCAATGGTCACACTCGGAGAGAGAGCCACAGGAGAAACCGTCGAAATCGAGGGTGCTGGCGGTGCTCTCGAAATCAATGCTGGCAGATGGACCAACATACATGTCATATCCGGTGGTCACACAGAATCCGTCATGACAACTGGCGGCGCCAACGTAACAGTCGACAACGATAATGACGATCCGTCCATGACCGTGACTGGCGTAATGGTGGCCGGCGTAAATGGGGACACCGATCCCGACATGGATGGCGTTCAAATCAGCGAGCATCCGGCAATCACCGTTCGTTCCAATGCCATTGAATCGGTCGATTTGTCGGATACTTTCGTCACCGCGTTGATTGAAAACAAATCTGGCGACGCCGAAGATATCACCTTGAATCTGAGTGGCTACGGCGGCCAGTGGATCGATACCGACGGCGATCCCGCAACTAATGTATCACAACAAGATGGCAAGATTTGTCTTGCGGGAAGCGGAGCGGCGGAGAATGTCAGCATTGTCGTCAACGGTTCTTCCAGAACTCATTTGGCATCGGACGCGACAATGCTCGCCGTATCCGGCAGTGCTGTGTTGAACCTGAGGTCAGTTGAAGATTCCCGCGGCAATGCCGCTTCCACGTCGCTGGAGTCGGTTACGGTCTCGGGCGAAGCCGGTTTGACTTTCAATGCCAACGGGAACAGTGCACTTGAGTCCATCGATGCCAGCAGCAGCAGCGGAAAGAACTCATTCTCCAATCTTGGAAAATCCGTTGATACTGTCATGGGCGGGTCCAACAACGACGTGGTCCAAATCAGAGGCGATCTCAATACCGACGGAATTTCCGTCAATCTCGGAGACGGAGATGACAGGTTCGACTCCAACATCGGAAACAGCATGAATAGCCGTATCGACGGTGGCGACGGCATGGATACGTTGCGCCTGAAATCCTCAACGGGTTCCACCTACGAGGACGCAGACGGCGATGAGCAATCGATCTTCACCAACTTCGAAGTACTCGATGTAAGAGCCGGTACGGGCAGTTTCGATGTGCGCCAATTGGGCGTCCAATATGTGGAAGTCGGCTCCAGCACTGCCGGTACCGACGCCATAATGCTGGAAAACATGTCCGACGGAATGGATATTACCGTCAAGGCAGGCGCCACGTGGAGGTGGGGAGTAATCAACGGTGAGGCAACATTTGGACTAATCGGTGTGGAAAACACTTCCAATGTCACGCATGAACTAACGGCAAGGGAATCTGGAGAAGCCAGGCACAGCGGCAAGTTGGCGGTTTCATTGGTTGCCAGGGGCGCGGACTTTGACAGCACCTCGGGGGATGCAAGCGTGTCGGCGCTAGGCGAGGTGAGTTCCAATGGCGCCCCAATTACCGGCACCGTGGACCTGACGCTTACGGCAGATAGCGGAATCGAAGTGCTAGAAGTCGATTCAAGCGTCAATCCCGGCGGCGCGCTCACCGCGCGATGGGATCCGGATCTGCAACCCGCTGCCAGACACTATGAGAATACGCTCAAGGTAGGAGGTACAAGCACTGCCATTGAGGATTTGCAGGTTACGGGCAATACGAAGTTGACCATATCGACAGTCGACGCGAATACGCTCGCAAATCTTGAGGTATTGAACGCCGTTGGCAACTCAGGCGGTGTCACTTTCAGTGCCAGTGATGTACTCAGAGACACCGGAGATACTGCCGTAGCAACTGACGTCCTGGCCCAGAATCTGGAATTGCTTGGTGGCAGCGGCTCCGACGATTTGGCGGGCGGAACTGGAGCGGACCTCATATACGGCGGTGCAGGCGGTGACAGCTTGTTCGGGGGCGGAGTTAGTACCAACTCTAACGCTGCCGAGGTTGGTAATTTCGACACGTTCGATCTCACTTCGGTGTCGGACTCACAGCTCAGGTTCACATCCAGCGGCGCCGCTTATGGGTTTGACAGTATTTCCGGCTGGGGGGGCGGTGCAACCTCAAGGATTCAGCTGTCCAAGTCTCTGTTCGGAAGCCTTGCAGGAGTAATCAAGCTCGAAAATGACGGCACAGCGGACGCCGCCAACTTGGGCGCAACACCAGACTCTTGGAGAATTGACAGTAGGCGAGCCGACACCGAATTCGTTGACTCGATTAAAGCCTTCGTCGATATGCACGCCGATGGTTTTTTCGAGACAAGTGTCGACGCCACTGCTGGGTTCGGAAGCTTGACCAAGCGCCATTCGGTCGCTTTGGTTAATGAGTTCTACGAGGTGATTACAACCGAAGCGGCTGACGCAGTACTCGGCGATAATCCTGCAACAGAGAATGTTGTTGAAACGGACTTTGAAATTACGGCTGCTGTTGACGAGGTAAGCACCGAGCATTCGCGCAAGTGGATATTCATCGACGTTGATGGCGATGGCGATTTCAACGCCGCCAACGACCTGGCCATTGCGCTGGTGGGTGGTACCAACGCGGACAATGCTGCGGCTAGCGCTCTTGACGCAGATAGCGTTGGAATTACGGTTGCAATTGCTAACTTCGTTGACGAAGTTCCTGGCGCTTGATCCCGTTCCCAATCCACACCGGCGGCTCCGCCGCCCCCAACCAGAACCCCCGGCCTCGGCCGGGGGTTTTGTTTTTTGGGGTATACGAAAAATCATCCCGCGACCTCGTCCCAATCCACAACGTTATTCGTCCAAATCCAGGCAATGTGGAGACTCCCGTACTACAAGTTAGGGGCAGGGACGAGCCAGGCCGCCGCTCCGCCGGGTTTCGGCGGCCGTTTCGTTCCCCAATCCGCAATTTCGTGATATAGGGAGAGGAAGGATGAAAGCCGAGGAAGTCATTCCCGCAACGCACAGACTGGAGCATTCCGGCATGACCCGCAATGAAGCCGAAACTGTAGTCGGCGAGTTACAGAAAGTCGTCGCGCCTCTGGTGACGAAAGACGGCGTGGCCAAACTTGAGCGATCGATAGCAAGGCTTGAGCGGTCGATGGCCACGAAAGACGACTTGGAGAAGCTTCAGCAAGCTATGGCCACAAAAGCCGATGTGGCCGAAATGGAGACCAGACTGTTTCGGAGTCTCGCTGCGATAATGCTTGGAACAGGGCTTTTTATCCTCTCGGTGCTGCGCTTTTTTCCTCCATCATGATGCCGGCGCCTCATCGAGACAAGCACACCGGTTCTATGGCGCCAAGACGATCGATCCGGCAGAAATCGCAGTCAGGCCGCCGCGGTTTCGAAGTTGGCGACGTTCCGGGTTTCTTCGCTGAATTCGACGCCGATAAGGTGGACCGGTTCGCCGGCGGCGCGGTGCTTTTCGGCGTAGCCGCGTTCGGTCAACTGCCGCAGCGCGGATCCTTCGCCCGCGCGTTCGATCACCTTGAACTCGAACAGGTAGACGCGGCCGCCGCAGCGCAGCGCCAGGTCGACGCGGCCCGCCGCGGAGGCGTCCTCCACGCGCAAGTCGAAGCCGAGCGCGGCGAGGCAGGCGTAGAACACGCTGGCGTAGTATCCCTCGAAACGGGCGATGTCGTTCCTGCGGTGCCAATCAGAAGGAATCCCGGCGAAAACGGCGCGGAACTCCGCCTCGACGATGGCGAGGTCGTGGTCCAGGAAGCCATTGCGGAGACGGTTCCTGGCCGCCGGGCCGCCCGCGCCGCCGGCGAGGCGCTTGAGCAACGCATTGTTGAGACTCTGTCGCACTTCCCGGTTCGGATAGCCGAGCCGGTACCAGGCGGCGCCGTCCCCGATCGAAGTTTCCTCGACGGTCAGATACCCGGTCTGGAACAGCAGCGACTCGGGGGCGATCTCGCCCACTTCGAAGCTCGACAGCAGCTCGTCGTCGGCGATCAGGCCGTCCAGCGCGAAGGCGTTGACCCCGTGCCGGACCAGCGTGTCCAGGAGGAACGTCGGCGTGCCGGTCTCGAACCACCAGGCGCGGTATTCCCGACGGTCGAACAGCAGCAGAATGTCGAAGGGGTTGTATACGCGCTCGTCGCCGCACCAGTTGTAGCCGTTGTACCACTCCCGCACCCGCTCACGGTCAAGGCCTGCCAGTTCCGGGGCGAACACGGCGTCCAGATCTCCTTCGGTGTAGCCGCAGATCGTCGCGAAGCGCGGGTCTAGCGTAATGTCCCGAAGATTGTTCAGCCCCGAGAACAGGTTCACCTTGGAGAACTTGCTCACCCCGGTCAGCAGCGTGAAGCGGATGTGGGCGTCGCAGGACTTGATCACGCCGTACAGCCCGCGCAGGAAGTCGCGGTTGGCGCGTGCAATTTCCGGATCGCCGAGCGCGTCGAGAATAGGCTTGTCGTACTCGTCGACCAGCACGACGACTCTTTCGCCGTGGCGCTCGTGCAGTTCGGCGATGAGATGCCGCAGCCGATTGTCCGGCGTCGCGTGCCTGGGCGTGACGCCGAATTTCCGCTCCACGCCGTCGAGCAGGGCCAGGGCGACGCCCTCGAGCTTTTCGGTTGTACTGAAATCGCCGCTGAAATCCAGCCGCACCACTGGATGCCGCCGTTTCCAATCCCGGCGGCCGTGGATGTGCAAGCCCCGGAACAGATTTTCCGACCCTTCGAAAACTTCCTTTATGGTGTCGAGCAGCAGGCTCTTGCCGAAGCGCCGCGGACGGGACAGGAAATAGTGCCGGCCGTGCTCGATCAGCCGTTCGATTTGCGCCGTCTTGTCGGCGTAATAGTAGCCCTCTTCGCGAATCAGGCGAAAAGTCTGAATGCCGATCGGCAGCTTGCGTCTGGCTTTCGGTTCCGTTTCGTTCATGCGGGGCAGTTTAGCACAGGGGCGCCGCCACACCGCTCGCGGCGGAGAAATCGATCGCCCAAAAAGCAAAACCCCCGGCCGGGGCCGAGGGTTCTGGTTGGGGGCGGCTGGGCCGCCGGGTTGGTAGAATTACGACGAGATGTCGGTGGTGGGGGCAAAACCGGCGTCCGTGATCAAACCATCGAGGAAGATGACCATGTCGGTAGCCGCGTCGAAATTGCCGTCGGCATCGACGTCGACCAGCAACCAGAGGCCGTCTCCCGCATCCACGGTGTCCGCGGTTCCCATATCCTGCTCGATAATCGCGAGGCTGTTCTTGACCGTTCTGGTACCGGCGCCGAAATCGCTGCTCTGTCCCACCACGGTGGTCAGGAACAGACCTCTGCCGCTGCCGATGAAGTCGAACAGGTTGGCTGCGCCGCCGTCGGCCGTGCCCGCATTGTCACCTTCGTTGGCGCCCGCTCCGTCGCCGTCGATTCTTACGGTGGCGGTCACACCCTGGGTATTTCCATCGCCATCCGAATCAACCGGGTTCCAGCCCGTTCTCGATGCGTTGTCACCTACACTGGTGCCGCCTGTCCCGGCGGCCCATTCGCCGATTCCCTTGACGCTGCCCGCCTTCCAGATGGCTTCCAGCGCCTTGGAGAGGTGCAACTTGTCGGTGCCGGCCGTGAAGTCCATGATCACGTCGTATCCCTTCGCGTCGTAGACGTTGGGATTGTCCTTGTTCCGGCTGAACGTCACCATCGATTCCGAAACCGCGTTGTAGACGAAACGGTCTTCCGCCGCGGTGCCGTCGCCGTCGCCGCCGCCGGTCAGGGTGTCCGCCCCGGCGCCGCCGTTGAGCAAGTCCCTGCCCTCGCCGCCGGTGAGCGTGTCGTCCCCGCCGTTGCCCATCAGGACATTCCTGGCGGCAACGACGGCACTGTCGAAGTCGCCCCCGGTCAGATTGTCCTTGTGATCGCTGCCGGCCAGTCTGACCCTCGTCGCGGCGCCTCCGGCGCTGTCGGCGTCGCCGGTGTTCGCGGAAGCGTCAACCGTCACGCCGGCCCCGCTTTCGGTGGCGTTGACGTATTTCAGGCTGGTAAGGCCGGCCCCGCTCAGATTGGTCATCGCGTCGCCGGTGATCTTCACCTCCTCCAGGGCCGAAGCGGTGCCGCCGACCGTCACCATGTTCCGGTAATGGCCGCTGGTCACGCCCTTGCCCGCGGCGGTGCGGTGCACGCTGGCGCCCGAGTCGATGGTCATCGCCAGCAGATCGTCGTCGAGCTCGATCGTCAGGTTCGCGTGTCCCGATTGACCGGTCTTGGTGTCGACGTCGCCGCCCCTTGCCATCAGGGACACGGCCAGGATGTTGGTGGTGCCGCCGTCGATGATCGAGCCCGCGGTGTTGACGCCCTGGCCGAAGTTGTAGGCCACTTCGGCCGTCGTGCCGGTACCCGCCTTGTCCGCCGAAACGTTCAGGGCGATGCCGCCGCCGACGTTGTTCAGCGTAACGGGGACGGTCGTGCTCTTGTTGGCCACGATGGTGTCGACCCCGAGGCGTCCGACGTCGTACTCGCCCGACCCGCCGCCCACGTCGAGAATCTCGAAGTTGGCGTAGATCGACACGGTGTCGTCGCCGTCCTTGTAGGTGGCGCCGTCCCTGGACAGCCTGAGCGTGTCCCGGCCGTCGCCGCCGTCGATGCGGCTCGCGGCGTTGCCCGGACCGCCGTGGAACGTGTCGTTCCCGGCGCCGAGGTCCACCATGAGGCCGCCGTCGCGGTAATCGCCGCTGATCATGACAGTGTCGTTGCCGTCGCCGCCTTCGACCGATTCGAGCTTGCCGCGCAGGCTGGTGGCGAAAGCGAACGTGTCGTTGCCGTCGCCGCCCATGGCCATGGTCAGCGCGGCCAGTTCGGCCGTCGACTTGAAGCTGTTGTCGCCGGAGCTCGCGCTCGCGTCGATGCCGGCCAGCTTCCTCATCCCGGCCAGCGTGTCCATCGACACGTCGCCGTCGCCCGAAACCATCACGGAAGCGAGGGTTTCGGACGGGCCGGTGTCGGGATTGTCCGCCGTGAACTCGTTCACGTCGAGCACCAGTCTGGCGCCGGCGTTTATGTCCAGCGTCTTGACCGTGTTCGAGGCCAGGTAAAAGGCGGAGTTTCCGGCCACGTCGATGGCGACGGTTTCCGCCGAACCCGCGCCGGCGATGCACAGCTTGCCCCAGGTTTTCACGGCGCCCCACGATTCGAAGGAACCGTAGCCGTCGACGGTCACGGCCAGGTCTTCCGGCATGGCCCCGCCGGTTCCGGTCTTGGAGTCGTTGCGCACCAGGACGATCGCCTCGGTGGAAGCCAGCGTGAGGTCTTCGATGGAGTCCGAGTTGATCGTCAGCGTCGGCATGGCGCCCTCCATGACGGTTTCCGGGGCGGCGTCCTGCTTGCCGATGGAACGCGAAGTAAAGGCGACACTTACCGGAACGCGGATGCCGTCGAGCGCGTCGGGTTGAATGGTCCTTTCGTTCTCGCCGCCGGGATCGATGACGAAAGATCCATCCGCCGCCGCGGTAACGCCGACGATGGCGGTGATCTTGCCGAACACCAATCCGCCGCTGCCGACATCGAATTTGAGTTGCGCCGATACGGAAAGAGCGTCGGTGGGGGAATCGCCACCGGCATCGCCGTCGTCGTCCCATGCGGCGTACGTGACCGAAATTGGCGCTTCGGAGATTGCGTTTGTCAAAGTTACGCCATCCTCGTCCAGGCCCACCGGAGAAACAGAAGTACCCGGAGTGCCGCCAGAAACCGGGATAACCGAAACCAGGGTCGATCCGTTCTGACTGACCACGAATCCATTGGCGTCCGTCAACGGAACGAACGTGCCGGAAGCCTGCTCGGTCGACGTGCCCGCGTTCAGCTTCACGCCGGTGGAGCTGACGCTGGTGACAGTCTGCGACTGTCCGCCGCCGTCCGCGTTCTTGCCGATGGTGACGCTCGCGCCGCCCTCGACCATGACCGACCGGGTGTACTCGCCGGAACCGACGACCACGTTGGAGCCGCCGCCGGCCTTGAGGTCCACCGAGCCGCTCGCGCCGACGACGGTCACGTCTCCGCCGAAGGGCTTGCTGTAGCTGGGACTTACCGTGGCGCCGTCGTCGACCTCTACGGTGACGGCGCTCTCGTCGCCGAAGCGGCGCAGGTCCACCAT
>VYCF01000022.1 GCA_009844085.1 Gammaproteobacteria bacterium
CGCAATCCTTGATGACCGCATACAAGCCGCGCAGAAAATCGCGGTTGGCGCGGGCAATTTCCGGCTTGCCGAGCACATCGAGAATAGGCTTGTCGTATTCGTCGATCAGCACGACGACTCTTTCGCCGTGGCGCTCGTGCAGTTCGGCGATGAGATGCCGCAGCCGATTGTCCGGCGTCGCGTGCCTGGGCGTGACGCCGAATTTCCGCTCCACGCCGTCGAGCAGGGCCAGGGCGACGCCCTCGAGCTTTTCGGTTGTACTGAAATCGCCGCTGAAATCCAGCCGCACCACTGGATGCCGCCGTTTCCAATCCCGGCGGCCGTGGATGTGCAAGCCCCGGAACAGATTTTCCGACCCTTCGAAAACTTCCTTTATGGTGTCGAGCAGCAGGCTCTTGCCGAAGCGCCGCGGACGGGACAGGAAATAGTGCCGGCCGTGCTCGATCAGCCGTTCGATTTGCGCCGTCTTGTCGGCGTAATAGTAGCCCTCTTCGCGAATCAGGCGAAAAGTCTGAATGCCGATCGGCAGCTTGCGTCTGGCTTTCGGTTCCGCTTCGCTCATGCGTGGCAGTTTAGCACAGGGGCGCGGCGGACCATGCGGCCATGCCGGCTGTCGCGGAATCTCATCGAGCGAACTGGATTTTCTTTGACGCTCCGCTAATCCCACAAGGCGCCCGCTGCCGCTTCCGCCGCGAAACGTGCCGCGGGCCAGACCTCGATGCCGTCCGCCGAACGAAACGACCTTCGGCCTGTGTAAACCAGAATACGGCGGTTCAGCCCGGGTGCGGGTGCAATCGCCCGCAGCCCCTTCAACAGCCCGGTGTAATACCGGTCGTTGGCCTTCACCTCGATTGCCAGCAGCTCGTCTCCCCTCCGCAGCAGGAAATCCACCTCCGCGTCGGATTGGTGGGGGGACCAATACGCGATCTCGTCGTACAAACGCGTTGTCTCGCCCGGCGCCCCGGTCCACGCGCCGGCATGGGCGCGCAAGGTGGTCAGCACCCAGCTTTCCAGCAGCGGTCCGCGTTCCTCGGCGGTCACTGCGCCAAGCTGCCCCTTTACGGCGCGAACGACGCCGGGGTCGACCCAGTAGAGTTTCGGCAGCTTGCGCTCTCGCACGCGGGTCCGGGTCTCGAAGGCGGGCAGGCGGTGAACGAGCAGCGTGTCTTCCAGAATTTCCAGGTAACCGCGCACGGTGCCGCGGGCCACTCCCGCGTCGCGGGCAATACCGGCAACGTTGATCGCCTGGCCGTTGAAGAGCGCCGCTATCGGCAGGAAACGGACGAAACCGGGCAGATTGCGCACCAGGGCTTCCGCGCGTATTTCCTCGCGCAGGTAAAGTTGCGTATAGGCTTCCAGCACGGCGTGCGGCTCCGGGTTGCGCCACACCAGGGGCAGAGCGCCGAAACGGAGTACCCGGTCTAGATCGAAATCCGAGCCCAGTTCGGCGGCGGTAAGCGGAAACATGGTCTTGTTGAGCGCTCGACCGGCCAGCAGATTGACCCCCGCGGCTTTCAGCTTGCGGGCGCTCGACCCGAGCAAGGCGAAACGCAGGCGATGCGACTCGATAAAGCGATGCGCTTCGTTCAGCAGCATCGGCAGTCTTTGTATTTCGTCGACAATCACCCAGTCGTTCGGGGCCAGGTGGCCGATGGCTTGCGCGAACAACGAAGGGTCGGCCAACAGGTCCTGGTACAGGCGTTCGTCCAGCAAGTCGATGTGCAGGGCGTCGGGCAGGACGGCGCGGACCCAGGTGCTCTTGCCGACGCCCCTCATGCCGAGCAGGAAGAAGCTTTGCCGCGGCGGCTTGTTGATGCGCTCATAGGTGGAAGGCATTCCGCCGATTATACATGAAAAATGGCGGCGATATGTACACTACACTGTGTGCGGCCAGGAGCAAACCGGCCCGTGTTGGGACTCGACTGTTTTTCCAAAAACACGCCACTCCGGCGGTGCCCGATTCTTCCGCCCCATGACCGATTTTTCATCGTCTGGCGCTCGCGGACAACCGTCAGGCCGCCGCGGTTTCGAAGTTGGCGACGTTGCGGGTTTCTTCGCTGAATTCGACGCCGATCAGGTGGACCGGTTCGCCGCCGGCGCGGTGCTTTTCGGCATAGCCGCGTTCGGCCAACTGCCGCAGCGCGGATCCTTCGCCGGCGCGTTCGATCACCTTGAAAAGGTTCGGATAACCGAGACGGTAGCGGAGGCCTCCGCCGCGGTCGACGGCTTCTTCGACGGTCAGATACCCGGTCTGGAACAGCAGCGCCTCCGGGGCGATCTCGTCCACTTCGAAGCTCGACAGCAACTCGTCGTCGGCGATCAGGCCGTCCAGCGCGAAGGCGTTGACGCCATGCCGGACCAGCGTGTCCAGGAGGAACGTCGGCGTGCCGGTCTCGAACCACCAGGCGCGATACTCGCGATTGCGGAACAACAGCAGGATGTCGAAAGGGTTGTACACGCGCTCGTCGCCGCGCCAATTGTAGCCGTTGTACCACTCCCGCACCCGCTTCCGGTCGAGGCCTGCCAGTTCCGGGGCGAACACGGTGTCCAGATCGCTTTCGGTATACCCGCAAATCGCCGCGAAGCGCGGGTCGAGCGTGATGTCCTCAAGATTGTTCAGCCCCGAGAACAGGTTCGCCTTGGAGAACTTGCTCACCCCGGTCAGCAGCGTGAAGCGGATGTGGGCGTCGCAGGACTTGATCACGCCGTACAGCCCGCGCAGGAAGTCGCGGTTGGCGCGGGCAATTTCCGGCTTGTCGTACTCGTCGGTCAGCACGACGACGCGCTCGCCGGAGACTTGGTGCAAAGCGCGCAAAAGTTGCGCGAACCGGCCTCCGTGGCTGCGGGCGTCGAGGACGATGCCGCGGCCGGACGCCTGCGCGTCGAGCAAGTCGGCCGCGCAAGTTTCCTCTGAATGCCGATCGGCAGCTTGCGTCTGGCTTTCGGTTCCGTTCCGCTCATGCGGGGCAGTTTAGCACAGGGGCGCCGCCACACCGCTCGCAGCGGATGTTCCCTGGTTGCGTCCGGATGTCTCGCCTGATTTTTGAGATCTGGAATCAAGAGAGCAGCGACAGGAATTGCCCGATTGAACGTGGAGGGGCGCCCGCAAGAAGCGGGACTGCCATCAGGAATCGTCCCCGGGATTTTCCGAAGTCCCGATTCGCACACGGTTCTGTGTGACAACGACTATCGCTCCGGCCCGCATTGAATCCGCGCAAACGTCGATCGGAAACCTCACGAAGCCGCTCTGACGGCGATGCGGTCATGCACATGCTAGCCCGCCGCCAGATTGGCCGGCACGCGCTCCACCGCAATGCGCATATCGCGAACAATCGGTTGCTGGCCAAGGTATTGACATATGGCGGCAATACACATAAATTGCCACACATGATTAAACGACAAGTCTATTTTCAGGACGAAGAATTCGTGCTTCTCCAGCAAACGGCCAGACGTTCGGGCCGAAGCGTTGCCGACCTCGTTCGCGAGGCGGTCAGGCGCGTATGGCTGGACTCCGAACCGAAAGGGCCCGTCGCCTTGTGGGGCGGCCCTGTTCGCATACCCTCCACCGAGCACGACAGTATCTATGATCGCCCCGAATGAGAGCCAGCCGGGCCGTATTCGTCGATAGCGGCGCCTGGATAGCTCTGGCCGTCAGCGGCGACCCGCTTCATGCCCGCGCCGCGGAAACCTGGAACAGAATAAGAGTTGCCGGACATGCGATTTGCACATCGGTGCCGGTCATTCTCGAAACTTTCACTTTTCTCGACCGGAACACGCGCAGGGACGTTGCTTTGGATTGGAAAGACTCGCTAGGCGAAGTGCCGGGCTTGCGTACGCTGGAATGCAGAGCCGAAGACATGCCGGGCGTCTGGAAATACTTCGAACGCCAGGACTTGCACAAGCTTTCCGCCGTTGACGCCACGAGCTTCGTCCTGATGACAAGAAACGGCATAAAAAACGCATTCGCGTTTGACCATCACTTCGCGTCAGCCGGCTTCAGAATGATCGGATAGCGCGATTCATCGATTCGCTTCGGCTTTAACGTCACCGCGGACGAGATTGCCGAAGTCGACCAGTCGGGGGCTATGCTCGAATCTGGTGTATGAGTGAGTTGAGTCGGGCGTTATGATCCTGGCGCTTCCCACCGCGATCACATCGACCCGCCGGACTACATCGGGCAAAGCCACCGGTTTCGGCAATCGCACCGCCTGTCTCCTTGAGCGGAATCGGGGTGTGTGCCCCATAAGGGGCGGGAGGAGACTGAATCGATGTCGGGGCAGGCCAGAAGACGCTGGTCCGCGGTTAACAGGGTCAGGCCGAAAACCTTGGCGCTGGCGGCGATAAAGCGGTCCGCCGGATCTTCATGCGCAAGACGGACCGAACGGCTCGCCAGCGCCACTTCGTTCGTGATCGGCGTTTCGGTAACGGGGCTTTCCGACAGTGCGCCGCGAATCCAACGCAACCGGCCGCCGCTGAGTTCCAGGCGTCCCCGCTCCGCCAGCAGCAGCGTCTCCCAAATGCTGATGGAGGACAGGTGGAGAGAAACCGCATCGGAGGCGAGCAGATCCAGAGCGTTCGGCGAAAGCCTGCGCGTATCGAGCAAGCTCCAAAGCCAGATATGCGTGTCCAGAAGCAGGGGCGTCACTATCGGATCACTGGTCCGATGCGCCGGGGCCGGATTGAAACGCTTCCCACTCTTCCGGGGCTGAGACGGGCTCGATCAGATCCCCGACGATCGCGCCCCGGCCGCGCATCGCCCCCAACCAGGATTCCAGGGCCGGCCTGGACGGCGGAACGACCTGGGCCACCGGCTTTCCGAAGCGGGTCACCAGAACCGGCTTGCCCGTCTGTTGCACACGCGCCAGAACGGCGAGGCATGTCGCCTTGAATTCGGATATCTTGATTTGTTCCATGCGGCAAATCATATCATGGTCAAAGATTATGGTCCAAACTGCTTCGACCCATTCAATGCGTATGTGGGTTCCATGATTGGGCAAATATACGCCTATGGTCCTTCGGTGGGTTCGTTCTCTTCAGACGCGACTCCGACGGTGACGGCCTCGATTCGGGCAACTCGTTCAGTCAGGCCCGAAATGTCGTCACGCAGATCCTGAATGTCGCTGCTCGTGCCGGATTGCAGATAAATCACGACCGACAGCGCGGCAAGTTGCATGCCGACTATCACCAGCGTGGAACTCATCATGAAGCCCACTAGAGTTTTGTGCGACTTCGCCGCGTCCTCGCGCACTTTGGCGAATTCCTTGTCCACCGCGCCGAAGCGCTTGTCCATCTTCGACTCAAACTTGCCGAAGCGCCGGTCCAGTTCGGCGGTCAGGAATTCTTTGGTCACCAGTTCTTTCATGGCGTCGTTCACGACTTCGACTACGGCGCCAGCATACCCGATTCCTTCAGTTTCGACTACGGCGCCAGCATACCCGATTCCTTCAGTTTCCGGCTTGCGGCCAAAGCGTCAAGAATTGCATCCATTTTTCTCTCTCCGGTCGTGTAAACGGCATGTGAAGCGCCCATCCGTTTCCAGGCGCCCGCGCTTTTCGGAATGAATATAGCCGCGCGCCGCTGGAATGCCTCGTTTTCGGGAAAAACAGTCGGAACTCGACAAAATCGATCGCCCAAAAGCAGAACCCCCGGCCGGGGCCGGGGGTTCTGGTTGGGGGCGGCGGTTGCCGCCGGAGTTTCGGGGATCAAGACGCCGCGACGAAATCCGCCGTTGTGAGGCCAATGTCGCCAACGAGCTTGATGACAAGATCGGTGGCGATATCCAGATCGCCGTCGCCGTCGACATCGATGAATACCCAGGTATTTGAGACGGTTCCGCCGTCGGCTTCGTGGACCACCGCCACCGAGTGCTTGTTGATGGAGCCGCCAAAGCCATCTTCGGTGGGTGTTCCGGTCTCGAAGAATCCGTTCTTGTTCGCATCGACAAAGGCTTTCAGCGAATCGGGACTTGGGTCCGGGTCTGCCGTGTTGCCGCCGTCAATGATCCATTCAGCCGCTGCGACATTGTCTGTTTCAGCCTGCTTGATCACTCCCTGGAAGCCGTCGCGCAACGACTTGGGCAACACGATGGAGTCATCCGAAACCACAAAGTTCGCAGTGCCGTCGCCAATGGTGTCCATGCCCTCCGCGGCGGCGGTTCTGGCGTTGAAGCTCAACTGCGAATCCGAAACCGTCTTGAAGATGAACATGTCGTTGCCGCCGCCGCCGGTCAGGGTGTCTGCGCCCGCGCCGCCATACAACTCGTCGTCGCCGTCGCCGCCGTTCAGCATATCGCCGCCGCCGTTGCCCTCGATCTCGTCGTTGCCCGCGCCGCCGGTGAACGTGTCCCTGCCGCTGCCGCCGACCAGTTCCAGATTGCCGAAGCCCAGGCTGGCGGTATTGTCGCCGTCACCGTCGGGATTCGCGCCGTCGAAAACAACGCCGCCGGTGTTGTCGCTGGCATCGATCAACTCAAGTTCATCCAGCGTATCGGCGACGCTGTCGTCGCTGACCTGTATCTCCAGCATCGCATCGCCGCTGACGTAGATATCCTCTATCGTCATGCTGCCCGCGGGGTCCAGAATCAACACGTTCCGATAATCGGCCGTCCCGGGACGGTTGGTGGGAGGATTGGTCTTCGAGCCGCCAACCGCGGCGCTGGAGTCGACATTGAGCGCCTCGATTTCCGAATCGATGGCAAGCGTCAATTCGACTTCACCCATTGTGCCCGAGCCGTCCATGGATTTGGCGTCCGTGTCGCCGCCGACGGCCAGCAAGTTGACATCGAGCTCGCCGCTGTATCGGACGCGGGTCTCGTCCGGCATGGCGTGGGTGATGTCGGCCGTGACATTCATGCCCTTCGCACCATGCACGGTGATGCCCATGCCGTCCGCCATATTGCTCAGCGTCACCGCTCCGCCGGTGCCGCCGCGGGCAACCACGGTGCCGACGCCAAGCATGGCAACGTCGTAAGTTCCCGTCCCGCCGCCGACATCGAGAATCTCGAAGTTCGAGTAGATCGACGCCTTGTTGGCGCCCGTTCCGTGGGTCGCGGGCGTGGCGGAAAGCTTCAGCGTGTCCATGCCGTCGCCGCCGTCGACGCGGCTGTCCTTGTTGCCGCCGTTGTCGCCTTCATAGGTGTCGTCCCCGGCGCCGAGGTCGACCGTGAGGCCGGCGCCCCGGTGCGCCCCGGTTACCTTCACCGTGTCGTCGCCGCCGTGGGTGTGGATGGACGCGAGCTTGCCGCCCTCGGCGGTGGCGAGCTCGATCTTGTCGTTGCCCGAACCGCCCATCACGGTGGCCAGGGCGCCGAGTGGCGTCGTGGCCTTGAAGTGGTTGTCGCCGGAGCTTGCGCTCGCGTCGATGCTGGCCAGCTTCGCCATGCCGTCGAGGCTGGCCATGGTCACGGCGCCCGCCCCGGAAATCGTCACCGACTCAAGCGTTCCCGACGCGCCGGTGGGTACGCCGGCCGCGTTGAATTTCCGCACACCCAGCGAAAGTTTGGCGTTCGCGGCAACGTCCAGCGTCTTGACGGCGTTGGAGTTCAGGTCGACCCAGGAGTCTCCCGCAACGGTGAGCGTGATGTTTTCCGCTGAACCCGTGCCGGCGATGCACAGTTTGCCGTCCACGTCCTTGTCGCCGTACTCGTTCACGGTGACAGCCAGGTCTTCGGGCATCGGCTTGTCGTCCGCCGTCTTGGAGTTGTTTTCCACCAGGACGGTGGCGAGGGTGTTGTGCAGATGCACCATTTCGATGGCGTCGGATTTGACCTCAAGGGTGGGCCCGCCGCCGGAAGGCTCGCCGGGCGTTCCCGGGACGTAGCCTTCCGCCATCTCTATATCGGTTGTCACACGTATCTCGTTTGCCTCCAGCGAATTATCGTCTGAATCGTCATCGGGATCGGATCCGGGCAGGCTGCTTTCCTGGTCCGCCGCGATGTAGTACGTGTTGAACACCGCATCTCTGGCGGCGACGGCCACGAAATCAGTTTCGTCAGCGTTCGGCACCACATACGACACACCGCCGGTCTGCGAGCTGCCGTCATCGCTGAAGGTTATGTCCGCTTCCCGCACTCGCGAAGTGTCGGCTTCCTTTCCCCCCGTTGTCGTTCCCGCATTCCGGGCCACGCCGTCGACGCTTACGCTGGTGACCGTATTGGACTGCTTGCCCGCGCCGTCGTCGACCAGGACGCTCTTGCCGCCCTCGACCATGACGGATTCGGTGTGGCCGGCGGAACCGATATGTACCGCCGATGTATCGGAGGCTTCTATATCGACCGAGCCGCCCGCCCCGACGATGGTCACGTCTCCGACGAAGGGATTTCTATAGGTGGAACTGAACGTGGCGCCGTCGACCTCTACGGTGACGGCGCTCTCGTCGCCGAAGCGGCGCAGGTCCACCAT
>VYCF01000029.1 GCA_009844085.1 Gammaproteobacteria bacterium
CCCCCGCCCCGGGGCTTGATGCCGCGCTCAAGTGGTTGTCGGCGAACCGGCTGCGCCTGCTCGAACAGCTCGAGAGGCATGGCGTCATCCTTTTCCGCAGCTTTCCCATCGATGGCGATGAAGAATTCGACGCCGCCCTGCGTGCTTTCGAGTTGGAGAACTTCCCTTACGAAGGCTCCCTGTCGAACGCGGTCCGGCGGCATCGCACCGAGCGTGTGTTTACCGCCAACGAGGCGCCGCTGGACATTGAGATCTACCTGCATCACGAACTGGCCCAAACGCCCGTCTATCCGACGCGGCTGTTCTTCTATTGTGAAGCCGCCCCGGAATCTGGCGGCGCCACTCCGGTCTGCCGTTCGGATTGGCTGCTCTCGCGTTTGCGCGAACGCGCGCCCGAATTCGTGGCGCGTTGCGAGCGGCTCGGCGTGCGCTATATAAACTTCATGCCCGCCGACGAAGACATGGAATCGGGCCAAGGCCGCGGCTGGCGCGCGACGCTCGGAGCGGAGAACAGGGTCGAAGCCGAAGCGCGGCTGAAATCCCTGGGTTACGGCTGGTCCTGGTTCGATGGCGCCGTGTTGCGGGCCTGCAGTCCTGCTTTGCCGGCGGTGCGGACCTTGCCCGGCGGCAAGAGCGTGTTCTTCAATCAACTCATCGCCGCCTGGCGCGGCTGGAGCTACAGCCGCAACGAGGCCGAGCGTTCGATCTGTTTCGGCGATCACTCTGAAATTCCCGACGACGCCATGCAGGCGGCGGCGGAAATCGCCGACGAGTTGACCGTCGACCTGGAATGGCAGGCTGGCGACATGGCGCTCGTGGACAACATGCAGGTCCTGCATGGCCGCCGCCCCTATTCCGGCCGGCGCCGGGTGCTGGCCTCGCTGGCTGCCTGATCGCCTGCCCGGCAGTGGAAATCCCTGACGATATTTTCGATTGCGCCGGCGCTCGCGAATGGGTTTCCGCATGCCCCGAGTACGCGCCGTCGCCCTTGTCATTAGTGCCGCTTGCGGAGTTCGAAGGCCGCCGGATCTGGCTGAAAGACGAGTCCCGGCGCATGAACCTGGGCTCGTTCAAGGCTCTTGGCGGCGTCTACGCAATCGCCAGGATCATTGCGAACAAGACCGGCGGCGATATCGAACCGGCGGCGCTGGTCTCCGAAGACGCGCGCCGTGTCGCTTCCCGGCTTTGCTTCGTGACCGCGAGCGCCGGCAATCACGGTCTTTCCGTGGCGGCGGGCGCAAGAATATTCGGCGCATCCTCCCGAATTCACATCGCGGAAACCGTGGCCGAAGCATTTGCATTGCGGCTGCGCGCACAAGGCGCCGAAGTTCTGCGTTCGGGAGAAATCTACGAGGACAGTCTCGCCGCCGCGGCGGACGACGCGAGACGAATCGGCGCGATCCATCTGACCGACACATCCTGGCCAGGCTCTGTCGAATCGGCCCGCCTGATCATGGAGGGCTACACGATTCTCGCCGGGGAACTGGAAGCGGCTTTCACGGATTCGGGAGAATGGCCATCGCGTGTTTACCTGCAAGCGGGCGTCGGCGGTCTTGCTGCGGCGATTGCCTGGTCGATAAGGCAAAGCTGGGATATACAGCCCGAGATAACGGTGGTCGAGCCAGACCGCGCGGCCTGTCTGCAGGCTAGCGTGGCCGCGGGAAAGCTCGTGACCGTTGCCGGGCCGGTCTCCAATATGGGGCGGCTCGATTGCAAGACTCCATCCTCGCTCGCTTTCGATATACTTAAATCCGCCGCCAACCGGTTCGTTACGGTTTCCGACGAGGAGGCGGAGCTGGCGGCGCGGCGGCTTGCCACGCTGGATGTGAGAGGCGGCATAGCAAGCACGCCTTCGGGAACGGCCGGACTCGCCGCGTGCCTGCGGGAAGACGGCCCCGGAACTCCGCTGGTCATCATTTCCGAAGGAGACCCTGGCAATGGCGAATCCTGATCTGACCGCTTTTCGGCGGGACTTGCACAAGCACCCGGAAACGGGATTCGAGCTCGCGCGCACCGCGGGCCTTATCGCCGACAAACTGGAACAGGCCGGTCTCGAGGTGCGGCGGGGAATCGGCGGCGCCGGAATCGTGGCGAGCTTGCGCCGGGGAACCGATGAGTCCGCCATCGGCCTGCGGGCGGACATGGACGCGCTGCCGATCACCGAGAAAAACGGCTTTCCGCATTGTTCGGTGCATGCCGGCAAGTTTCACGGCTGCGGCCATGACGGCCATAGCACGATGCTCGTCGGCGCGGCGCTGGAACTTGCGCGGGACGACAGTCTCGCGCGGACGGTTCATTTCATTTTCCAGCCCGACGAGGAAAACGGCACGGGCGCAGCCGCGATGATCGCGGATGGACTATTCGAGCGATTCCCAATGCGCGAGATCTACGGATTGCACAATCTTCCCGGCATGACCGCCGGCAACTTCGCGGTCAAGGCCGGCCCGTTCTGCGCTTTTGAAGACAATTTCGAGATCACGATCACCGGCCGAGGCGGGCACTCGTCGATGCCGGAAAAAGGCATCGATCCCATCGTCGTCGCGGGTTCGGTCATCATGCAACTCCAGTCAATCGTTTCGCGCAACGTGTCCGCCGCCGACCGCGCGGTGGTTTCGGTGACTGGAATCCAGACCGACGGTGCGCGCAACATCATTCCGGACACCGTCGTGATTACCGGCGACTGCCGCGGATTCGAGCGCCACGTGTCGAGGAAGATCAGCGAGCGCATGAACGAAATCGTCCAGGGCGCCTGCGCGGCCCATGGCGCAAAGGGGGAAGTGAGCTACAGCACGTCATTCCGGCCGCTGGTGAACGATGCCGAATGCACCGAAATCATCGCCGACGCCGCGGCAGGCGTAAGCGAAGTCGACCGTGACTACGGTCCCGTCACATTCTCGGAGGATTTCGCGGAATTCCTGCAACATTGCCCCGGCGCCTTCATCCTGCTCGGCAACGGAACCGAAGGAGCCCATGGCATGTCCCTGCACAATCCCGCTTACGACTTCAACGACGAAATCATACGCACCGGCGTCGATTTCTGGAAAACGCTCGCCCTCAGTAGGCAAGGCGCGTAAAGCCGAACAGCGCGAATCCGCTCACCATCCAGACGGCGAACAGCAGCCATTCCTGCGGCCAGAGCAGCGCGGCGGGGCTACCCGGAAAATACAGCACCATGATGCCGAGCGAGAGGATCAGCGCCGCGCCGCCGAACGACTCTCCCATCGGCAACTTCCAGGGCCGATGCATTTCCGGGAATCTTCGGCGCAACACGAGAAACGACAAGGCCACCATGGAATAGGCGATCACGATGCCCAGTCCCCCGGCGTTGACGAACCACACCAGGCTTTCTCTCCCCAGCAGCGGCGCCAGCGCCGAAGCGCCCCCGATCAGCAGGATCGCGTTGACTGGCGTGTTGTATCGCGGATGCAGCCTGCCGAGAAATTTCGGCAGCATTCCCGATCGGGCGAGGGCGTAAACGGCCCTGCTTCCGCCGACCAGGAATGCGTTCCAGCTCGTAAGAATGCCCGCTACGCCGGCCAGGATCATCAGGTTCCCCGCCCAGGCTCCACCGAAAATTGCGTTCATGGCTTCGGGCACGCCGAGTTCGGCGCTTGCTATCTCCGCGGATGTGAGCACTCGCGACAGGCCGAGCACGATCAGCATGTACCAGAGCACGGCCATGGATACGGAGAAAATGATCAGCCACCCGATCCGCCTGAAGGGAAGATTGATCTCTTCCGCGGCCTGGGGAATGACGTCGAAGCCGACGAACATGAAAGGGACCATGATCAGCACGAGAAACACGCCGTTGACTCCTTCCGTGAACAGGGGCTCCATCGTCGCGCCCGAACCGGTGAACAGCGAGCCGGTGAAGAACATGAAACCCGCCGCGAAAATCAGCAGGATGACCAGTTTCTGTAGCAAGGCGGCGGTGCGCACGCCGATGCAATTCACCAGTGTCATCGATAACGCGCCGGCGACGCCGACCGCGACCCAGGTCGCATAGACTTCGCCGCCGGCGATCGTCCACAGGAATCCGACCTTGTAGTTCGGCGCCAGATATTCGACCACAGTCGGCAAGGCCACCGCCTCGAACGCCACCACCGAGGCATAGCCGAAAACGATGGCCCAGGTGCAAACGAACGATCCGACATCCCCAAGCGCCTTGTGGCTGTAGACATGCTCTCCTCCCACCTGGGGCATGGCGGACGCCAGTTCGGCATAAATGAGCCCGATCAGCAACATGGCGATGCCGCCGAAGAAGAATGCCGACACGGCGCCCAGCGAACCGGCGTCCAGCACCCAGCCGCCGGCCAGGACGATCCAGCCCCAGCCGATCATCGCGCCGAAGCCCAGCGCCAGCACGTCGAATCCTTTCAGCACGCGCCGCAACTCGCCATTAGCTTGCTCGCTCATCGGCATCTCCCTTTTTCGTGAATCCAGGTGTCGGCAATCGTTCGTCACTATACGACAGATGGCCCGTCTGGTTTTACTGCAACTTTTTTCTTGCATAATTCTGCCGATGGCGTAAGTTCGGCGAATACAGTGCGTGGATTTGTGAGGAGGGGATCGTGAAAACCCGAACTTCGACGCTGACGATTGCGGGCCTGTTGCTCGGCCCGGCCATTTTGCTGTTCGGCCCCGCCGGAATTGCCCAGTCGGGCGAAGTCGCCCGTACGGAACATGGGCATCCCGATCTGCAAGGTATCTATACGTATCGGACGCTGACCCCGCTCAATCGCCCGGCGGAACTTGCCGACCGCGAAGTGCTGAGCGAAGCGGAAGCCACCGAGTGGGAGGCCTACGAGAACCGGCGCCAGAATCGCGACCTGATCATCGACTCGGTCGGCGGAGCAGGTTATCCGCCCGGCGTGATCTCCTATAACGAGTTCTGGTACGAACGTGGAGTCGAGACCATCCGCGACCGCCGCACTTCATTGATCTACGATCCGCCGGACGGACGCATGCCGGCGTTGAACGAGTCCGGCCAGGATCGCGCCCGGATTCGCGCCGACGTGCGAGCCAACAGCATCGGCCCCGAAGCGCGCACCCTGGCGGACCGCTGCCTGATGAGCGGCGGCGCGGGACCGCCACTGATTCCAGGTTCGTATAACAACAACATCCAGATCGTACAGACCGCCGATCACGTGATGATTCTCAGCGAGATGATTCATCGCGCACGAGTTATCCGCTTCGACGACGAGCATCAAACCCGCCACGTCAAATGGGACGGCGATTCCATCGCCCGCTGGGAAGGCGACACTCTCGTGATCAACACGCGCCATTTCTACTACGACCAGAACAGCCGTTCCGGCGCTTCACGTGAAACGATGATCGAAGAACGCATTCGCCGTATCGACGCGAATACGCTCGACTACGATTTCACCATCGAAGATCCGATGACCTGGGACGTGCCCTGGTCGGCGAAGTTCCCGCTGCGGCGCATTGAAGATCCAATCTACGAATACGCCTGCCATGAGGGCAATCACGGCCTGCGCGGTATTCTCGCCGGCTGGCGCCGGCTCGAATCCATGGGCCTCCCCGGCGACGGCAGCCAGCCTCAGGTGGCGGATACGGAATAATCCCAACTCCGAGCCAAGAATCTTGCATGGGAAAATTGTAGGGGCGGCGCAAGCGTCGCCCCTCGCATTTGGAACTCGGCCTTATGCGCCTGTCATGGAATGAAATAAGAGCTAGAGCCGCCGCGTTCTCAAACGAATGGCGCGATGCCGCATACGAAAAGGGAGAAACGCAGAGTTTCTACAACGATTTCTTCAGAGTTTTCGGCGTCAAGCGGCGTAGCGTAGCCCGCTACGAAGAACACGTCGCGAAGCTCGACAATCGGTCTGGCTATATCGACTTATTCTGGCCGGGGCAACTGCTAGTTGAGCAAAAGAGCGCCGGACGCGATCTTGAGCGGGCCTACGATCAAGCCGGCGAGTACTTCGACGCTCTGCCGGAAAGGGATCGTCCGCGCTTCATCCTTGTCAGCGATTTCCAGAACTTCGAACTCCATGACCGCGACGAGCGGGAGACGGTCTCGTTCGCGCTCGCCGATTTACCACGGCATGTAGAGAAGTTCGGCTTCATCGTGGGCGTTCAGCGCCGGACCTTTCGCGATCAGGATCCCGCCAACGTCAAGGCTGCAGAGCTTGTAGGCAAACTCCACGACGCGCTCGAAGCCGTACGTTACCAAGGTCACGACCTGGAGAGTTTTCTCGTTCGAATCGCGTTCTGCCTGTTCGCCGATGACACCGGCATCTTCGAACCCCGTGACATCTTCTTCGACTTTCTCGAATCTCGCACGCGGCAAGACGGTTCCGACCTCGGTTCGTCGCTGTCACAACTTTTCCAAGTGCTGGATACACCGGTCGAGAATCGGCAATCCTCCCTCGACGAAGACCTTGCCGCCTTTCCCTATGTAAATGGCCAGCTTTTCGACGGGCCTTTGCGAATCCCCGCCTTCGATTCGGCTATGCGCGAGATGCTACTGGACGCCTGCCGCTTCGACTGGTCTAGAATTTCTCCCGCTATCTTCGGCGCACTGTTCCAGTCGGTGATGGACCCGCAAGAACGCCGCGCCCAAGGCGCGCACTACACGACTGAGAAGAACATTCTGAAGGTGATCGAGCCGTTGTTCATGGATGATTTCCGCGCCGAGTTCGAGAGACTGCAATCCCGCAAGGATAGCCGACGTCGCAACGATCTCATTCAGTTCAAGAACAAATTGGGAGAATTGAAGTTGTTCGACCCCGCCTGCGGTTGCGGCAATTTCCTTGTCATTGGCTACCGCGAACTGCGGTTGCTGGAAATCGAAGTCCTGCGGGCGCTGGGAACCCAGGACGAACTCGACGTGACCACGCTTTCGAATATCGATGTGGACCAGTTCTACGGGATCGAAATCGGCGAGTTCCCCGCGAGAATCGCCGAGTCCGCGATGTGGATGATGGACCATGTCATGAACAACCGGTTGAGCCTGGAATTCGGCAAGACCTTCAACCGCATTCCGCTCAAGAAGTCTCCGCATATTGCCCATTGCGATGCGCTGGAGGTGGACTGGTCCGATTTCCTGCCGCCCGATGAATGTTCGTTCGTGTTCGGCAATCCGCCTTTCGTCGGAGCGAAGCACCAGACTGATGCGCAGCGCGGCCAGGTTCGCCGAATCGCCGACCTCGGCAAGAGCGGCGGCACGCTCGATTACGTCGCCGCTTGGTTCATCAAGGCGGGTGAATACGTTAAGGGTGGCAATGCCCGGATCGGTTTTGTCGCAACAAACTCCATCACCCAGGGCGAACAGGTCGCGCAACTTTGGCCTGTCTTGTTCGAACGTTGCGGGCTGGAAATCGCTTTCGCCCACCGCACCTTCGCCTGGGGCTCGGACGCTCGCGGCAAGGCCCATGTGCATGTCGTCATTCTCGGTCTCGACCGGCGAGAAGTCGCACAGCCTGGGAAACGGCTGTTCAGCTATTCCAACATCAACGGAGACCCTGAAGAAAGCAGTCACGCCGCGCTATCGCCTTATTTGTTCGATGCTGGCGGGCTGTCAGACCCGCATCTGGTTGTGCGGGAAGAAAGCGCGCCGATCAACGGGATGGGAAGACTGGTTAGTGGAAGCCAGCCCATCGATAACGGCGAGTACATACTTGATGCCGAGGAGCGAGCCCTGTTGTTGGAGGTTGAACCGGACGCGGCTCCATTCCTTCACCCCTATGTCGGCGCTCGCGAATATCTGCAAGGCGGCGAGCGATGGATACTCGCATTGCAAGAGGCTGCGCCGACTGCATTGAAGACCCTGCCACTGGTACGCAAACGTATGACTGCGGTTCGTGAGTACAGGTCGAAGAGTAAGCGAAAAAGCACTTTGGCAATTGCCGAATTTCCCACTCGTTATAACGTGGAGGTAATTCCCACCGCGCCGTTTCTGGTGATTCCCGAAGTCAGTTCGGAGCGGCGGGAGTATGCGCCTACAGCTTCTCCCGGTAACTCGGCTGGCGATTGCCTGAAGCCGGACCGGGCCGCT
>VYCF01000043.1 GCA_009844085.1 Gammaproteobacteria bacterium
CGGGTGACCGGGTGACCGGGTGACCGGGTGACCGGGTGACCGGGTGACCGGGTGATTATAATTGAGGACCTGTCGCCCGCGCTTGTCAAGACCCGCGGGCGAAAATCTTCGCCAGCCCCGCCGCCCAAACGGCTTCCCAACATCAGTAAAACACCTTCCAACTCCATCGCAAAAACCTCCAACCCGTCATAACTCCATGCGCGGGCACGCCGCACGCAACCCGCGGGGGCGATCCGCCCCAACCGTACACGCATCTAACCACAAAAGCGCCGCCGCTGCCACAGCGGTTTCCGGGTTCGCGCCCGACTTTTCGATTCATCGAAAATCTGGCGCACACCCTTGACTGGGGAAAAAGGGGCTGAAAATCTTGCCATTTGCAAGGAAGTGATTTAGGGTATCACCATATTCAAAATATGGGATGCCCGTATGAAAACGACCATTGACCTTCCCGATGAGTTGCTTGAGCAGGTGAAGCGCGCGGCCAGGAAGGAGGGCTCCTCTCTCCGGCGACTCTTCGAAGAAGGATTGCATCGAGTGCTTCACGCCCGTCGAAACGCGGCGCGGCGTCAATTGAACATTCCAAGCTATGGCGGCAGCGGTCTTGCGCCGGAGTTCGAGGGCGCCGATTGGAACAAGATCAGAGACACGATCTATAGCGGGCACGGCGCGTGATTGCCATTGACACCAACCTCCTCGTGTACTCGCATCGTCCCGAAATGCCGTTCCATGCGCGTACGCGGGAAGCGCTGAACGACGCGATCGGCGGCGCCGAACCGGTATGCGTTCCCTGGCCATGCGTTCACGAGTTTCTTGGCGTGGTCTCCAACCCCAGAATATTCAAGGATCCGACTCCCATGGATCTGGCGCTGAAAGTCATTGAGCATGTTTTCGAAAACGCGACGGGCGGGTTCCTGGCCGAAGGCGAGGGCTACCTGGCGACGCTTGAGCGGCTCGCCCGACCGGCGCACCTCCAGGGCGCGGTCGTCCACGATGCCAGAATCGCAGCGCTGTGCCTGTATCACGGTGTGCGCGTACTTTGGTCCGCAGACCGCGATTTCTCGCGCTTTCCGAATCTTGCAGTGATTAACCCGCTTGTGAAGACATAGCTCTCAAGCAGGGAATTCACGACCCTCGAACTCCCGCGGGGGCGACGGAAAAACTGTGCCGCCAAGCCGCACAGAATGACTGAGGAACAAGTTGACCTGTCCGCTTGATGCAACTAAGCTACTGTACTTGATTGTGTACAGAACTAAATCGAGAAGTCGTTATGGACGCCATCAGCTATACCGCCGCGCGCGCCAACTTGGCGAAAACAATGGAAAAAGTTTGTCAGGACCATGACCCGGTAATAATCACCCGCAAGCGGGAAACGCCGGTAGTGATGATTTCACTGGAGGATTTCCAAGCCATGGAGGAAACCGCGTACCTTCTCCGCGCGCCCGCCAACGCCCGCCGTTTGCTCGAATCAATAGCCGAACTGGAATCCGGCAAGGGCATCGACCGCGAACTGGCCGAATGAGACTTACTTTTTCCGGCAAATCCTGGGACGAATATTTGTACTGGCAGAAAACAGACAAAGCCATCCTCAAGAGAATCAACTCTTTGATCAGGGCTATTCAGCGCGAACCGTTCGAAGGCATCGGCAAACCCGAGCCCCTGAAGCACGGCCTTTCGGGTTACTGGTCAAGAAGAATCAACGACGAACACAGGCTCGTCTACAAGGTCGCCGACGACCAGATTTTGGTTGCTCAACTGCGCTATCACTATGAGCAATAGCAGAGCGCACATTGACCAGATCGGCAATTCGAAAAGACGACATAGCTCTCAAGCAGGGAATTCGCGAATCCCGAACTCGTGTGAAGGCGACGGAAGACTTCAACCGCATGGATGCACATGCGATTTAAGGTCCCAGTGAGCCGATGGGCGCCACTGTCACGCCGTCGGGGCGGCGATACGCGTAGCCAGTGGCGGTCACCAAGAGCAAATTTGCCGGTTCGCCCATTTTCGCGGTATCCACTCGGCTCTTGAACTTGAGCAGTGTCGAGGCGGCGGCATCGATGATTGACTCGGAATTTCCAAGTTTCACCTCTACCGGCAACCAGGCGCCCGCCGCGGTCTGGATTACGGCATCGACTTCCAGCCCGGTATTGTCCCGATAATGACTGAGTTCGGCATCGTGCGGCGCCGCGTAGATGCGAAGGTCGCGAACGACCATGGACTCGAACAGGAATCCGAGGTATTCAAGGTCGGCGCGCAATTGCCCCGGATTGGACCGGATGGCGGCGACAGCTACAGATGGGTCAGCAAATTGCTGTTTGGCAGCCTGCAACAGGCGCGACTTGGAGCGCAAGTGGGGTGAGAACGGCGGCAATTCCTCGACAACGAACAATTTGCGCAATGCCTCCATATAGCCTGCCACTGTGCGAGCTTGCACATTTTCGCCGGTTCCGGAAACGTCTCTAGCCAAGGTCGTCAACTTTACTTCCGTAGCTATGTTGCGCGCCAGGGATTGCATCAAACGCAGCACCTTTGCAGGGTCGTGGCGGACACCCTCCACACTTCCAACATCGGTTCTGCGCAGTTCGTCGATATAGTCGCGCGCAAAACCCATGGCTTGGTTCAGACTATCGCCGATGGTGCCGGGCCAACCGCCCCGGCATATGAGTTCAACAATATCCGATATGGTCAAACCCGGATCGGTGGCCGAAATCGTCGCGCCGGACAGCAAGTCGCCCAGCGAGACTTTTCCATTCGCGTGGTCTTGCTCAAAGAGAGACATCGTTCTCATGCGCAAGCGGGATATGCGTCCCGCTCCCGAATGGCGCACGATGTCGTCTGTCGGCGCCGCCGACCCGGTGAGAATGAACTTGCCCTTGCCTGATCGCTGATCCGACGCCCGTCGCACGTGATTCCAAATTTCGGGAACGATCTGCCACTCATCGAATAGTCTCGGCGTGTCACCCTCAAGCAAAGGCTGCGGATCAATGGACACGGCTTGGCGGGCGTTGGCGTCCACATCGAAACATACCTCGCTGCGGGCCATCCGCTTGGCTGTGGCCGTTTTTCCGCAAGCCTTGGGCCCTTCAATCAAGACTGTGGAAGCGCGAGCGAGTCGGGTTGCCAACTCTTTGTCGGCCAGCCTCGGCATGTAGCCATTGGAGTCGGATTTCATCGAAGATTACCTAAAGCATGTTTCGCAATGATTTTAACGCATGTTTTGCAATGTTTCTAACGCACTTTTTACAACGATTTCAGCGCACTTTTTGCAATTTCGGCGAATGACGCGGCCGCATCCGCGGATCGCGATTCTGTCGCGTCGCGTTCTCTGTTAGCATTGCCCGCGCTTGCATGCGGGCCTTCCAATGACTTTCAGATTCATACACACGGCTGACTGGCAGATCGGCAAGGTGTTTCGTTTTGTTGACGGGACAACAATAGGGCTCTTGCAGGAGGCTCGACTGGACGCCATAAGCCGGCTTGGCAAGCTTGCCCAAGAGCATAATGCCGGACATGTGCTGGTCGCGGGCGATGTGTACGACAAGGAAGCTCTTGCACCTGTTTCGCGCAACAAGCCGATCGAGAGGATGCGCGCCTTCCCCGAAATCCAATGGCACTTGCTTCCCGGCAATCACGATCCGCACCGGCCCAATGGGCTTTGGGATCAACTGCTTCAAAGCGGATTGCCCGAAAACGTTCATGCCCACGTCGAACCGAAGCCGGTATGCCTGGAGCCGGATACGGCCTTTCTGCTCCCAGCGCCGTTGCGCCATAAGCACTCCTTCTCAGACCCGACTCTCTGGATGGACGACGCGGAAACTCCAGCTGGAATGATTCGAATCGGACTGGCGCACGGCACGATAACTGGTTTCGGCTCCGACGATGGGGACGTTCCCAATCTGATTTCACCGCAACGCCCTGACACCGCGAATCTTTCGTACTTGGCTCTCGGTGACTGGCACGGTCAAAAGAAAATCAACGAGCGCTGCTGGTATAGCGGCGCCCACGAAATTGACGCCTTTGACGTCATCAACGGAGGCCGGGCTCTCCTTGTAGAATTTTCAGATCCGGAGGCCACTCCTACAATTACCCCGCTCCAAACCGGAATCTATTCATGGAAATCCTTGTCCGAACAAGTGAATGGCCGAAGCGATATAGATCACTTGGAGGCCAAGCTGCGCGACATCGGCGAGCCAGAGAAAACCCTGGTCAATTTGGACGTCGAAGGCACATTGTCTCTTGAAGACCGGCAACGCTTCGAGGTCAGAGTGGCCGAAGGCGTTTCCGCTGCCTTCTGTTCGATGCGCTTGGATTGCGCAAACCTTCACGCTCGGCCAACGGCGGAGGACTTGGACCAGATCGACCGCGGCGGCTTCGTTCGGCAAGCAGCGGATGAACTGAACAGACTGGCCGCGGCTGGCGGAGAAAGCGGGGAACTGGCCGACGGCATCTACCGAATCACCAAGCGATTCGTAAAGAAGCCATACGCTCGGCTCGATTGCCCGGACGGCACGGAGTTGCAAGGCGAAGAAGCAGAGGAAAAACTGCGTACACTGCTGAATTTCGGCAAACCGGACAATCGCGGCGCCAAACCGGAGTCGCTCGGCATGTGGAGCGTGCTTTGGGTGCAACAGGGCGATTCTTTCGGTTCGCTCGGGATACCCCAAAGCGCCCGATCAAGTCTGCATGGTGCACTGGACACGCAAGTCGGCGCTGTTTTGGGTGGGGAAAGGGGCAGGAAACTCCCGCAAGCCATTCAAGCCCGGCTGGATGAATTGGTAACTCCTGCTAATGGCCGCCCTCGAGGAGAATTCAAGGCACTCGGAGAGCGCGTCGTCGATCTGGAAGAGTCCTTGAATCAATTGCGTGAACATCGGCGAGAATTGACCGAAGCGTTGGATGACCTGGAAGCCGCTCAAGAGGATCTGAAACGCCTTGAATCCGGTAAAAATGACCGAAAGGACCTAGAAGAGTTGGAACTAGCGCGTGAACGGCATGTTGAACTCAGCAACCTTGAAGCGCGGATTAGAGCTGCAGAAGCCGAATCAGAGCTGTGCGCGGAGCGGCTCGAAAAATCCAAGCGAGCGGTCGCCGATCGCGAGGATTCGCGTCAATCCGTAACTGACCATGAGCTGCATTTAAAGCAGTTCGACGAGGAGCTTTCTCGATTGCGCCATGAGGAAAACACTGTACGCGAGCTTGTCGATTCACTCCGTTCCGAGGTGCGGGAATTGGAAGAATCGTGGGCACAGTCGAACGCGGCCGAATCGCGGCGGACGCGCATCGTCGCCGTGGCCCGTCGGCAGGATCGACTGCGCGAATTGGAGGATAGGTACAAAAAGGCGAAAGATGCTGAGGACAGGCTGCGAAAATCCGAACGCGCCGCCGCAGGAATTCTCATCACCGATGAGTTGCTTGGCGCGATTCGCGAAGCGGTTGCCAAGGCCAAAGAGTCTGCGGGCCAATTGAACGCGGCAGCGACCCGCATCGGCTTCGAGCTGGAGTCCAAAGGCAATCAAGGCATTACGATTAACGGGAAACCGCTGTCTGTCGGGACGGCAACAGTTCAGGCGATCGAAGAAACCAGGGTTGGCATCCCTGGTGTCGGCGTAGTTGTGGTGGAGCCCGCGATCAAAGACCGAGAAAAGCTGCTCGCCCGCCAAAGGGAAAACTTGGCGGCGCTTGATCAGGCGCTGCGGAATGCAAGAGTTGAGAACGCCGCCGAGGCGGAGAGCCAGTTCGAACGACGGAAGCAATTGATAGAGGATGTCAAATCAGCCCGGCGAGAGGTGGAGCTATACGCTCCGGCCACAGATGACTGCGAAGCGGGCGCAAGTGGGCTTGGCGCATATATTGAAGGCCTGCGGGAAATCGCCAAATCCGAACTCGACGAACTGCAATTGACGGAACCGCCAATACTGGCCGAAGCCGAAACCGTGCTGCGCGAGTTCGAGAAGCAAGCAGCCGAAGCGCGGAACGAATGGATGGCCAAACGAGAGGCCATCAGTAGTCCGGAAGGGCAACTGCATCGAATCCGGGAAAAAATAGCGAAAATTGAAGGTAATCGGGAAGATAGCTCGGCCAGACTTGCGGCGGGCAAGAAAAGCCTTGAGGATGACGAGAAGAAATGTTCGGACGCTCAGCTTGGGGAACGAGTGGAGGAAGCACAACTCGCGCTTGAAGAGCAGCAGTCCAACGTCACCGATCTGGAGGGACAAAGAGGCGGGGATTCTCTCGATCAACTCAAGGCGCGTATCTCCCGATTGGACAAAGCGATCGAAGGAAGACGAAAAAAGCGCGGTGAACTAGAAACGAGAATGGCCAGATTGCAAGGGCAGATAGCAGAGGTCGATGGAGCGGGGCTGGACGAGAAGATCGAATTGCGCAAACGTGAACTTGAGTTATCGCAAGCAGTGCTCGAACGGAGCGAACGGGAAGTGAAGGTGCTGAGCCTCTTGCTGAAAACTTTACGAGACGCCGAGAGCAAAGCCAAGGAAGCGCACCTGGCGCCGGTTTTATCCAAAGTTCGGCCCTATCTCGAATCATTGTTTCCGGGCGCCAGAATTGACATTGACGAGAATCTCGAAATCTCGGGACTCTCGCGAGGAAGCGGTTACAGCGAGCAATTTCAACATCTAAGCATGGGCACACAGGAACAAGTGGCAGTACTCGTTAGATTGGCCTTCGCCAAGATGCTTGCGGAACAGGGAAATCCAGCAACCGTAGTGCTCGACGACGCATTGGTTTTTTCCGACGACCAGCGCATGGAGCGGATGTTCGATATCCTGAACATGGCAGCCGACGACGTACAAATACTGATTCTGACCTGCCGCGAGCAACTGTTTGAACGTCTCGGCGGCAAAGCGCTGTCGCTTGAAACCTCAAGCGAAGAAGAATTGGTATCAGCTTGAACTCATGTCCATCTCTGTTGAAATTCTGGATGACGGTGCGGTGTTCCACTACCCTCCGGAGTATGATTTTTGCTATCGCCAGTTCGACAAGCTGCTGGACCAGCGAGATGCCGAGGAAATTAGCGATAAGGAATATTTGCGCAGGCTTGGCGAACTCACAAGGAAATACCCACAATTCATAGACGGCCATGCCCATATCGGTTTCGAGCAATTGGGCCGAGGCCGCGTCAGAGCCGCGCTCAAATCTTTCGAACGCGGGTTCAAACTGGGCGAAGCGGCGCTGCCGGAGGACTTCGACGGTGCGGTGAAATGGACCTTTCTCGATAACCGGCCATTCCTGCGCGCCGTCGGCGGCATGGCCGAATCATTGATCGCCTTGGATGACAAAGTGAAGGCTATAAAGCTGATAGAAATGATTATCGCTTGGGATGAAAACGACCACCAAGGTTGGCGATTTCAAATCGGTTCCGAATACCTTCGGGCCGGCAGAGCGGAGCAAGCGCTTGAAATTTTCGAGAATAACTCCGAAGAATATCCGCCTTACTGGTACGAGCTCGGCCTGTATTGGCTGATGCGCCAGAACTTTGCCAAGGCTGCCACTTGCCTGCGCCGCGGCTTCATAAGCAACCCCTATGTCCCCGAAACCCTATTCGGGACCGATCTTATTCTCCCTCTTCCGATCTGGCACGGCTCAAATTTCAACAGAGCCAGCACAGCCCTTGCATATGCGAAAGCTTACGGCGCACTTTGGGAGGAAAATCTGGAAGCAATGGAATTCCTGCGCTGGCTGCAAGGTCATCCCAAGGCGCTTGCGGAACGAGCGGCGATTTTCGAATGCCGGGAAGCGCTTATGTGGGAAAGAGATGTCGCGAAGCGCGGGCAAATTCTCGACCGAGAAAAATCATTGTTTAGCGAAATGGACGACCGCCTGTCAGAACAAATGGTCAGCACCCGCGTAGACCGGCATGGAAAGGAAGTTTTGCCGTGGACGGTTCCCACTATCGAATTGTTGGAAACTCTTGATTGAACGTCGCAGAGCGGTCGTTCATTACCGTGCGACCAAAGCTGGAGGCGATGTGCGAGTTGAACATGAAAAAGCATCGGTATAAACTAAGCCGAATGGACTAAGTTTAGGAGCTGATCATGCGCACATACAACATGCACGAAGCGAAGACGCACCTTTCGAGGCTGGTCGCCCAAGCTGCCGACGGCGAGCCTTTTGTCATCGCGCGCTCGGGCAAGCCGGTAGTCAAGGTTATGGCGATTGACGCTCCGGCGGCTGGCGCGGCGCGGCGGGTCGGATTCATGGTTGGCGAAATCCAGGTGCCAGAGGACTTCAACCGTATGGACGCGAAAGTGATTGAAAACTTGTTCGCGGGCAATGAATGAACTGCCTGCTCGACACTCAGCTATTGCTTTGGGCCGCTGGAGATCCAGACCGACTCGCGAATGACGTCCGGGTTCTGCTGCAAGACCCTCAAACGCAACCTCACTACAGCGCCGCGTCGATCTGGGAAGTCGCCATTAAGAACGGCCTTGGGCGGCCGGATTTTAGGGCCGACCCAAGATTATTGCGGCGCGGCCTGCTTGAGAACGGTTACATCGAATTGCCGGTGACCGGCGCACATGCGGCCGAGATTGATCTTCTGCCACCGATCCACAAGGATCCTTTCGATCGATTGCTGATTGCGCAATGCCGAATCGAAGGCCTGAATTTTCTGACCACGGAAAAGCTGGTCGCCCGTTATCCAGGCCCGATCCAGGCTGTGTGAATCAATCGGGAAACGAGCACTCCCCTGCGCGGAGTACGAAATACCCGCACTGGCAAGGAGCGCGGCCAGCGGGTAACATGCGCCTCGCCCGCGTCAACCGCTGTCAGGTTCCCGAAGTTCCATGAGCAAAGCCAATCTTTTCTACGCCCAGTCCGGCGGCGTGACGGCCGTCATCAATGCCAGCGCCTGTGGGGTGGTCGAGACCGCGCGGCGCTATCCCGACCGCATCGGGACGGTGTTTGCCGGGCGTAACGGCATCGTCGGCGCGCTCAGGGAGGAATTGATCGACACCGGCAAGGAATCGGCCGAGGCCATCGCCGCCTTGCGCCATACGCCTGCGGGCGCCTTCGGCTCCTGCCGCTACAAGCTCAAGTCCTATAGAGAGAACACGCGCGAGTACGACCGCCTTGTGGAAGTGTTCCGGGCGCACGATATTCGCTACTTCCTCTACAACGGCGGCGGCGATTCACAGGATACCGCCAACAAGATCGCGCAATTGAGCGTCGAGCAGGGATTTCCCATCACCTGTATCGGCGTGCCGAAGACGGTCGATAACGATCTGCCGATTACCGACAATTGCCCCGGTTTCGGTTCGGTGGCGAAATACGTCGCCGTATCGATTCGCGAAGCGGGTCTCGATGTCGCTTCAATGTGCGAATCCTCGACCAAGGTATTCGTCATGGAAGTCATGGGCCGCCATGCCGGCTGGATCGCCGGCGCCGCGGGCCTGGCGAGCGAATCCGGGAGCGAGCCGCCGCATATCATCTTGTTTCCCGAAGTCACCTTCGACCGGGAGAAATTCCTGAACCGGGTGAAAGAATGCGTTGGCGAATACGGCTATTGCGCCATCGTGGTTTCGGAAGGCGTGAAGGGGCCGGACGGCAGGTTTCTGTCCGAAGCCGGCGGTACGGACGCGTTCGGCCACGCCCAACTCGGCGGCGTGGCGCCGATGATCGCCGACATGGTCAAACAGGAACTCGGCTACAAGTATCATTGGGCGGTAGCCGACTATCTGCAACGCGCCGCGCGGCATATCGCCTCGGCTACAGACGTGGAGCAGGCCTACGCGGTAGGCAGGGCCGCGGTGGAATTCGCCATGGCCGGGAAGAATGCCGTCATGCCCGCCATCGTGCGCGGCGATGGCGAGGAATATTCCTGGAGCATAGGCGAGGCGGCGCTGGCGGATGTCGCCAACGTCGAGAAGAAGATGCCGCCGTCATACATCACGAGCGACGGTTTCCACATCACCGAAGCGGCCCGCGCTTACTTCGCGCCATTGATCCACGGCGAAGACTACCCTACCTACAGGGACGGCATGCCGCAATATGCGCGCCTCAAGCGTGTGCTCGCCGAAAAGAAACTGCCGCGCTTTCAGTAGAAACGTTCGCAGCAGAAAAGTTCGGGCACTACCAGACCGCCTGCCTGTCAAGACCCGAAGGCCCGACAAGCAGTTCCAGACTGCACAACTCTCGCGCTTTCACAAACGCGAGAGGTCAAATCCGGCCTATTCTTCCGTGAAACGCGCGATGATTCTAAGGACTGCCACAGTCGCCACGCCCGAGTACAAGGCGATCGACAGGGCATCGATGATTCCGTCCAGATATGCTCCCACTGCTGGCAAGTGACCCAGTGCATCGGATCCACCTGTCATTCCAACGGCCACGGCCAGTGCGAAATACATGGTCGGATCGTTTGCGTCCACACCCATCCATCCCCAGACGAGTCCGAGCAAAACCAACGCGATAAGCAACGCGTCGGCCGGAACCACGCCAGGGGCCACGCCTTCGACAATGGCGCACAGTGTGCCCAATCCCACAACAATTTTCTTGCCCATCTCTGTTCTCCTATAAATCAGATTATGAGCGTGGGGATTCGAACCCCAGTAGACAGGTCTTCACATCCTGTTGTTGTTCTTCCCCCACGTTCCTTCTTTATTAGCACTTCCCTGCGCCGGGTGCAATAAAAATTCAACAGTGCCGGGGGTTTACTAGGGTGCGAGCCGCTCGATGATCCATTCGTCCGTTGAACTTCGGGAGTAGCGGAAACGGTCATGCAGGCGATCCGGCCTGCCCTGCCAGAACTCGTATTCGTGCGCGTTGACGCGATAGCCGCCCCAGTCTTCCGGCGGGGGCACTTCCGCGCCACGATAACGCTCGTCGAGTTCATTGAACGCGACCAGCAACTGCTCGCGCGATTCGAGTACGCGGCTTTGCCTTGAAGCCATGGCCGCCAACTGGCTGGGGCGGGGGCGGGTCGAAAAATAGGCCGCGGATTCGGGCTTGCCGACCGGTTCGGCCGTACCGCAGATCTTGATCTGGCGGTTCATGGCGTTCCAGGGGAACAACAGGCTGATGCGGGAATTGTCCGCAAGCTCGAGCGCCTTGCGCGATTCGAAATTGGTGTAAAAGACGAATCCGCGCTCATCGAAATGTTTGAGCAGGACGATGCGCTGGCTGGGCTGACCATCGGCGGAGACCGTCGCGGCGGCCATTGCGGTGGGGTCGGCAACCTGGGCTTCGAGCGCCTGCTGCATCCATCGGTCGAACTGGGCGAGCGGATCCGCCGCCAGGTCGCGGCGGCGGAGTCCGCCGGAAAGATAATCCCGGCGCTGCGATTCGAGGTTCATTTCCGGGGCTCGTCGGGAATTTTCAGGCTCAGCGGACGAAATCGCCGAAATTCCACAATTGCTGGCGCGCGGTGCCGGTCTCGTAATAGAAGGTGCCGTGACCGTGTTTCTCGCTGGCGAAGAATCCGCCGATGAATTTCGTGCCGTTGGCCCAGCGATAGGTACCCTGGCCGTGATAGTGGTCATTGACGAAATCGCCGGTGTAATTCTCGGTATTGTCCTTGAACCAGAATTCGGTGTTTTCGTTCTCGCGCCATTCCGGCAGATTGAAGACGTATGTGCCGATGCCATGGCGCTTGTTGTCATTCCACTGACCGATATACAGATTGCCCCGGCCGTTCCAGTGCTTGCCGCGGCCCTCGCGAAGACCGCGATTCCATTCACCGGTATAGATTTCTTCGGATACGAAGGAAACGGGTATTTCCAGCCTGCCCTGCCCGTGAAACTCGCCGTCGAGAAATTCACCGACATAGCGGCCCTTGCCCCAGGGCGTGTCGAACTCCATCGTGCCTTCGCCGTTAAGGCAGTCGCCACGCAAGCAGCGCTCCGCCGTGACCGATTGCAGGGACTGGCCGTACAAGACCGGCGCGGCAAGCAGCAGCAAGGCGGCAAGCAATACGTTTCGGGGGCAGCTAATGAAAGAAAGTCTCATTTCGTCCAGGGAAGGAACTTTTGGGAATAACGGGCGCAATTAAACCACGCGGCGCAGCACCGTCAAGGGGCTGGTGTTGACGACCTTGCGGGTGGAATTGACGCCGAGGCAGGCGATAAGCACGGTTCCGAGCGCAGGCCCGGCGATCCAGACCCAGTAATGCAAGTTGAATTCCTGTTCGAAAACCCATTCCTGCAGATAGAACAGTCCGCCCTCCGCACCCAGGGTGGCGATCGTTCCGGCAACGACGCCGATGAACGAAAATTCGATCAGCAGGGAGGTCAGGATCAGCCTGCGTCCCGCCCCGAGGGTGCGCAGGATCGCGTTTTCGTGAAAACGCTCGTCCAGGCTCGCGCTGACGCAGGCGAGCAGCACAAGCGCCCCGGCCACGAGCACCAGGGCGAAGATCAGCTCAATGGCGGAAGTGACCTGGCTGATGATGTTCTGGATCTGCTCGATCAAGGCGTCGACCTCGACGACCACGATGGTGGGGAACTGCCGGATGAGGTCGTTGAGCAGCAGCTTCTGTTCGGTTTCGAGCAGCACCGTGGACAGGAAAGTGGCGCCGAGATGGTCGATGGTTCCGGGCGAGAAGATGATGAAGAAGTTCGGTTGCATGTTGTCCCAGCGCACCGAACGGAAATTTGCGACTTCGGCGCTGACGAACTGCTGGTTGATTTCGAATTCCATGGTGTCGCCGATTTCGATGTTGAGCCAGTCGGCGTATTCCTCGTCGACCGATACCAGTCCCGGCCGGGGATTTTCCGGCCACCATTCGCCGGCGGTTACACGATTGTCCGCAGGCAGATCGATGGCCCAGGTCACCTGGCGGCGGCTGAGCCGGCCTCTTACCCTGCGGCCTTCGGCTTCGGCCGATTCCCCCGAACCAGGCGCAGCGTCGGTGGCGGGCGCATCGTCGAACTGGTTGTTTTCCACCAGCGAGGCGCCGCGTTCCTCCTCGCCGGGTTCGCCTTCGGGCTCGGGTTCGCTGCCGTTGATGGTGCGCACCCGCGCGCTGATCAGTGGATAAAAGGCGTTCGAGTCGACCGCATTGTCGGTGAAGAAGGTCTCGATGCCCTCCACCTGGGAGCCGGTGATGTTCATCATGAAATGGTTGGGCGTGTTTTCCGGCAATTGCGCCTGCCAGTCGGCGATCAGATCGGTGCGCAACAGGCCCAGGATCAACAGCGACATGATCGTGACCGAGAACACCATGACTTGCAGCACGTTCTGTCGGCGCCGCCTGCGCACGGCGGTCATCGCGAGTTTCCAGGCGTTTCCGGCCTTCATGCCCGCCGAGCCGCTGGACGTCAGGAACACGAGTGAAATCAGCGAGAGAAGCAGACCCGTACCCGCTACGCCGGCGACAAGCAAGGATGTGAGCACGAGATCCTGGCTGTACCACCAGATGAGAAAAATGCTGCCGCCGATGCCGAAGGCGTAGGGGATGCGGTCGCTGAATCGCGTCTGGGTCAGATCCTTGCGCAGCACCCGCAAGGGCGGCGTCTCCCGCAAGGCGAGCAGGGGCGGCAACGCGAACGACAGCAGGCAGATGAAGGCGGTCATGGCGCCGACGGCGTAGGGCTGGGCTCCGGGCGGAGGCAAGTCGACCTGCAAGCTCGCCTGCAATGCGCGCAGAATGCCCTCGTGTACGAGATAACCCAGGGCCGAACCGAGCGCGACGGCCACCGCCGCAAGTTTCAACTGGATCAGCAGATAGATCGCGCTGATGCGCCCCGAGGTGCAGCCGAGGGTTTTCAGGATCGCGACATAGTCGTAGTGCCGCTCGCTATAGCGCCGGGCGCTCAGGGCGATCGCCAGGCCCGCTAGCAGCACGGCGAAAAGCGATCCGAGCAACAGATAGCCCTCGGCGCGGTCGAGCGCTTCGGCGACTTCCTCGCTTTCCTCGCGCACATCGCGAATGTAGTAGTTGCCTTCGAAGGTGTCGCGCACCCATAGTTCGAACTCGTCGAGCCGGTCGAAGTCGTCATGGGCGAACAACGAGCGGTAGCTGACCCGGCTGCCGAGCTGGACGACATTGGTGGCGGCGACATCGTCCATGTGCAGCATCAGCCGCGGGCCGGCGTTGTCGACGATGCCTCCCTGGCCGCGGTCGGGTTCCGCGATGATTACGGCGCCCACGGTCAATTCGGTTTCCCCCACGGATACCTGGTCGCCGACTTCAACCCCCAGCGCGGGCAAGGCGCGCGATTCCAGCCAGACTTCGCCCGGCGGCGGCCCGCTGGCGACCGGCGCGCCGCGCGTGAACGGCTGCCGGGTCGTGATCACTTCTCCGCGCAAAGGATATTCGTCGCTAACCGCCTTGGCCGCGACGAGCATGTTGCCGTTATCGGAAAACGCCATCGAAGTGAACGACAAGGTACTCGCTGTGCGAAAGCCGCGATTGACCGCTTCGGCATTGATCTCGGCGGGCGCGGGTTCGCGGGTGTGAAGCACCCGGTCGGCCGCGAGCATGTTGGCCGACTCCAGCATAAGCGCCCGTTCGAGCCGGTCGGTAAACAGCGCGATTCCCGTGACCGAAGTCACCGCGAGCACGAGCGCGAAAAACAGCAGGCGCAATTCACCCCCGCGCCAGTCGCGCCACATCAGCCGCCAGGCGACGACAAGCAGGCCGCGCAGGCCCAGGCGCTCCATATCAAGCTGCGCGGTATCAGGCATGAGCGGGTTCCGCGCCAGTATCTACGAGGGCTTCTTCGCTGGCGATGCGGCCGGCCACCAATTTGACGACGCGCCCGCATTTGCGCGCCAGGCGCTCATCGTGGGTTACCAATACCAGGGTCGTGTCGAACTCCCGGTTCAGTTCGAACAGGATATCGATCACCTTGTCTCCGGTCGCGGTATCGAGATTGCCGGTAGGCTCGTCGGCGAACAGTACGCCGGCCCTGGTGGCGAAGGCCCGCGCGATGGCGACGCGTTGCTGTTCGCCGCCGGATAGCTGGTTGGGATAATGATGCCAGCGTTCGGACAAGCCGACGCGGTCGAGCAACTTGCGCGCTTTTGCGCCGGCGCCGGGATCGCCTTTCAGCTCGATCGGCAGCATGACGTTTTCGAGCGCCGTCAGGCTGGGCAGCAATTGAAAAGTCTGGAACACGAAGCCGACGGTCCGAGCCCGCAGCAAGGCCCGCTGTTCTTCGTCCATGTCCGAGAGCTTCCGGCCGTCAAGCCAGATCTCGCCGGATGTCGCGGTATCGAGCCCGGCCATGAGGCCGAGCAATGTGGATTTGCCCGAACCCGAGGCGCCGACGATGGCGACCGACTCACCGGTTTCGATGTACAGACCGACGTCTTCGAGGATGGTCAATTCGCCTTCACTGGTCGGTACGCGCTTGGTCAGTCCTGCGGTGCGGATCATGTCTCAACAGCCGGTTTGCCACCTTGAAGGCCAGTCATTATAGTGCAAACGCATGTTCCCGGCCTTTGTCAGATCGATCATCCTGCTCTCGCTGTTTGTGCTGACGGCCATTCCGTCCGCGGCCCAGCAGCGCAATCTGCTGGTCTGGGGCGACAGCCTCAGCGCCGCCTATGGCATTGCCGAAGAACAGGGCTGGGTCGAGCTTCTCTCGCAGCGGATCGAGCGGGAGTTTCCCGCATACCGGGTAATCAACGGCAGCGTCAGCGGCGAAACCACCACCGGCGGACTCGAACGCCTGCCGGCGATGCTCACGGAATACCAGCCTGAACTCGTGATTCTCGAACTCGGCGGCAACGACGGCCTGCGCGGCATTCCAGTCGCCTCTATCCGCGAGAATCTCGCCGGGATGATCCGCCAGATCGAGGCGAGCGGCGGGCGCGTGCTGCTTGCCGGCATCCGGATTCCGCCCAACTACGGGCCGCGGTATACCGAACCCTTCCACGAGAACTATTTCAGCCTTGCCGAGGAGTACGAGCTGCCGTTGCTCCCCTTCCTGATCGAAGGCATCCCGGAAATCCCGGAACTGATGCAGAACGACGGCATCCATCCCGTGGCCGAAGCCCAGCCCATCATCCTCGAAAATGTCTGGACCGTGCTGGAACCGATGTTGCGGGAAGCCGGCGATTAGTCCGCTGTGGCCGGTGGAAATCCCTCGCCGGCCGCGTCGGCGGTCTCGTTCTGCAGGCGAACCAGCAGGAAAGCCGAAGCGAGATTGCACAGGCCCATGGCGATAAGCGCAAGGTCATAGTCGCCGGCGATGTCGTAGTACAGGGCCACGAGTACCGGACCTACCGCGGACAGCCCGAAGGAAAAGGGCAAGGCCATGCTGCGCACCGACCCGAGATAGCGGCGCCCGAAGAACGAGGCCCAGATCACTTCCTGCAGCGGCAGCATGCCGCCCCAGCCGACGCCCATGATCAGGAAGCCGGCGTAAACGAGAACATCCATGCGGTTGGCGATGGCGAAGACGATGAAGATTACCGAAAGCCCGGTAACGACTGCCCCGGTCGCGGTCAGCAACATGGGCTGGAAACGGTCGATCAGCATGCCCCAGAAAGGTTTGCTGAACAGCGCGGGCAACGAAGCCAGCGGCACCATGCCGGCGGCGACCAGGCGCGAATAGCCGGCGTCGGTCATCAGTGGAATCGTCTGCAGCAGCATTACCGTGATCGAGATCTGGAACAGGCCGAACGCGACGACCAGGACGTAGAACTCGCTCGTGCGCATCGCCTGGGCGCGGGTCATGGAGCGCGCGAAGTCCGCATGGGCGGCCGCGCCATGGCCCTGCTCCAGTTCCTTTTCCGTCTTGCCGTCGGGAAACATGCCATGGTCTTCGGGCCGGCGGCGCACGATCGCCGCCATGGGCAAGGTCAGGCACAGGGTGATCAGGCTCAGAATCCGCCAGGATTCGCGCCAGCCGAAATTGTCCACGAGGAAGGTGGCCACCGGCTGAATCACGATGCCGGCAAGCGAGATTCCCATCGCAGCCAGCGACACCGCCCAGCCACGGCGTTCGACGAACCATTTACCCAGGGAGACACTGATCACCAGACTGCCGATCATGGCGCTGCCGGCGGTGAGAATGACGCCGTTCAGCAACAGCCATTGAGGCAATGTCTGGACCAGGCTCAATCCGTACAAGGTCGCCGACATCAACAATGCGCCGGCAAAAATGAATGGGCGACCGCCCCACCGGTCGATCCACGCGCCGATCATGAAGCCGGTGAATGCAACCATGAGCTGCCCGATCGACCGCGAGGCGCTGAATTCGGCCCGGGTCCAGCCGAACTCGTCGTTCATCGGCACCATGAAGGCTCCGGCGACATAGTTCGACATGCCTATGGCAATAAACTGCGTAATCAGACCGGCAAGAACGATCCAGTATCCGTAGTAAATACGCTTCCCCATTAGCTGGCTTGGACTGAGCAACATCGCGTGATCGATCTAATCGCTTCAGTCGCCAAAATCTTCCCGAAGTTCATCTATCAAGGTATTTGTTACGACACCGCCTCTGGAAGGAGAGGGCCTGAAGCCGTAATTGTCGGTCTCCCCGGAATCGCCGCTGTCCTGGTTCAGAGCCTGACGGAGCAACTGGGAAACGATCTGGCCGGCAGTTTTCCGCTGTCTTCGCGCCAGTTCCTTGGCGGCCATCAGTACGTCCGGGTCGAGATCGAGTGTGATGCGCATGACTTTCCTCCCATAACAAACGCGAATCATATCGCATCAAGCATCAATTCAATGCTGGAAGACGGGGCTATAGGCGATTCGAACTAAATTCACGTGGAACTACGCACGTTCGCGACGTCTTGGCTAGCCTTTTGCTGCAAGACTCAATTCAACATCGAACCAAGCCGTACTTCGCGCCGGGGATGGCGCAAATCGCCACCGGAACGACCGAGTGAGCAAACTTGATTAGACTGTCCCAATGGGGCATAAAATTGCAGTTGCGGACCGTCGCCGAGACACCTCTCTTTTGTCGGCAGGCGGATAAGTTGTTCAACGAGGCGGAACGGCGGGAGTTGATTTCGCTACTTGCATCCAATCCGCTTGCCGGAGTCGAGATTCTTGGCACGGGAGGGGTGCGAAAGCTGCGGTTTGCCACGCAAGGGCAAGGAAAACGAGGCGGCGTGCGCATAATCTACTTCCATGTAGACGATCAAATGCCGGTTTACGCTCTGCTTGCCTACGCGAAATCGGCAAAAACCGATTTGACGGAACACGAACGGCAACAGGTTGCGGAATTGGCGACTGCCATCAAGGCAATGCGCAAGGAGAAGACATGAGTACTATTGGCGAAGATCTGATTCAATCCCTCAAGGAAGCGCTCGCCCACGCGAAAGGAGAAGGTCCGGCGATTGTTCATGAATTCCCCACACCGCGGGAGGTACGAGAACGGGTACGCCTCACCCAGGCGGAGATGGCCCCGCTTATGGGAATGAGTCTTTCGGGCTACCGAAAATGGGAACAGGGAGAAAGAAAAATGAGCGGACCGGCTGTCAATTTGTTGCAAGTGATTGCCAAAGAACCTGAAGCTGTGATGAGAGCGCTACACATGCAACGTGCGTAAAGGCTCAGTGGGCGAGAACCTAAATGGCAATGATTGAGCACAGCACCACCCCAAGTACAGTGGCCAGAATCGAGCGGCTTCGTGAAGCACTTGCTCTTTGCTCGACGAGCGCTTCCAACTCATGGGGCGAAGGAAGCATTGAGGTCATGCACAAAGTTTAAGACAATACCTGATCCGTTAATGCTTTACATAATCTGGATTCTTATATCTCAAGCGGAAACTTGTCCGCAACTTTCTCATTGCTCGTTAGAATTTGCTCACGCTTGGCAAGAGTTTCATGCCATTCCTGCGCCTCTCGATCTTTAAAGAAATTTGCTTCCGGCGCCAATTGCTTTACGGCTATCTCAACCTCTTCCAATTTGACACTAAAGAACTCCTTTCGCATGTTTGACATATTTATTCGTCGATCAGAAAATTCCTTATGCAGCGATGATTCTAAAGTTGGAGCATCTTCAGAATAGATCATGGCATGTGTATCAAATTTAAATGGAACACTGGCATCTCCGAGCTCTCGAACTCGATCCTCCGGATCTAATCGCCTAGTTAGGCCAATTTTCACTACATCTTCCCCGAAAGAACCAATGTTGGAAATTATGTATACATAACCAGATTTGGTCATCTCAGCCATTGCCCGTGCGCGCTCACTCGTTGAACGTGCGTGTGCCAATTCCTCCTCCAATTCCTTTATTCGGGACAACATCTCTGTACTCGCCTCAGTATCCGAAATCTCTTTCCTTGCACGCTCCAATAGTTGTTGATACTTTTGTTCTTCTCGCTCTGCCGCTTTTACCTCAGCTAATAGCCGTTTTTCTTCTCGTTCTGCTCGTGCAAGTTCCACTCGTTCATCTTTCTCTCGCTTCTGCTGTTCCCGGAGTTCATGAGTCAAGCGAAGTTCCTCCAGTTTTAAAGAAACATATTTTTCACTGATTCTTAGATTCATTGATGCATTTGCATTATCAATCTGTTTAGCTGAATTTAGAATTCTTTTTTCCATTGCAACCACATTATTCCATCTAGTGTTCGCTATTGCAGCTTCACATTCGTTATTGAACGCTCTCATCGTTAGGCGAGTTTGGCGATTTGCCATTGTTTTACCTTTAGAAAGACTACCATCTACAGTCCAATTTGTTGGACAAATAGTTGCTGATTTTTGGGAAATCATCTGTTTTTGTTTCTCTCTAATCCCCTTTATCCTATTTTTGTATGTTTCACTATCCCCAAATTCAAAATGAGGTTCATACACCCCAAGTTCGACAAATGACAACCGCTCGTCATAGACAGCGACTTCATGTTCTAGTTTTTCCAGCAATTCGCGCTTTTCCTTATATTCTATTCGCGTTTTCTCAATATCGTTCCTTAAATCACTGGCAGCCTTGTTAAGGGTAGATACTTCTTTCTCAATAGATATTATCGGTGAATATTTGTTTTCCAGTTTTCTTGACTTCCTATGCTGTATTATCCAAAGCGACAAGAATGTGATGGAAAGCACAACCAATAAAACTGTTAAGATATCCATGTTTTCTCCAAGAGAAGTAATTTAGCGGCGAGCGCGAGATACTGCCATATTGAAAATATGTGTTCAAGATGACTCCCTAACTCCCAGGGCTTTGCCACGCTGGATTGTGCGACAAAGGCGACATGGAATCGCTGTCGCACACGCAGGCCCATCCCGTTCTTGCGGAGGCGCCGGAAGGATTTCGCCTTTTGGATGTGAAGGTGCGTCTGGCGACGGCGGTGGAGCGTCCGCTGTGGGACGCGCTGATGGACGAGCGGCACTATCTGGGTTTCCACCGTTTCGCAGGCCGGGGTTTGCGCTATGTGGCGGTGTGGCGCGGCCGCTGGCTGGCGCTGGCCGGCGAACCGCATCAACCGCATTCGACAGTGCGCGGGCCAGCGCCGGTTCGCTCGCGAACCCGCGAAGATCAAATCACGGCGTGAATCCCCCGGCCGGCTTGCAAAACCCAAGCCCGCAACGCCAACTCATCAAGCCGCCGCGCTCAGCGTGGGAAAGTTCTGGGATACGCATTGATCGCTATTGCACCTCAGTCTTTTCCCAAGGATTCTAAAGAGCCAACTCGATATGTGCTACGAGTGTGCCATTTAATCCGCCCGAATATTCGAGAATTACATCGTCTGAATAGTTAACGCGACCCGCCTACCAACTATCGCGTAAATTCCGTGAGTGCCAACAAGGTCGAATTCACTTTTTGAAGGAGTGATTCACTTTGGCTTAGCGCCCAGGTTCGGGGATTACAGTCCACTTACCACCAGTGCTCCGGTTTGCTGATCACCCGTTTACGCGTGCATACTTTTCCGGGGAGTTGTGCTTCAGCCAACTCTTCATCAGAAATACCCCTGCGAGTCCAATCCGCATGTTCACAAAGGTCAGCGCTCGCATTTCTATCTGCGCCTCGAACGGGAGCGATAACGCCGACTTTCAAATCATGCCAACGCATTTTCGCTACACGCAGAGCGGGCGCCAAATCACTATCATTTGAGAAAATAACTGCCTGATCAATAGATTGATCCATAACATCGCAAAGCATATGTACTGCAATGGAAACATCTGTCTGTTTTTCTTCCGGCGCCCAAACGGCAAGTTTCTGATTGAAATCTATTAGATCTCGATAAGCGTAGTATTTCTTGAGTTGTACATTTTACTTTCCTTTATTCACTTCCAATCGGGCATTCTTCTCTTTGCTGTGAGCCTGTAAGGATAGCAGGTAGTCCTGCTGAGCCCTGTACGAAACATCTCCGCGAGAAGAAAATTTGGCACTGATGTCTGCTGTGAAGTACTTGATGGAAACCAACTCACGTCGAAACAACGTCAGATTCGTCGAATCGCGCCTGTACTGGCGCGCCAAAATGAAAAAACCGCCCTTGAGGGCGGTTTTTTCTCCCCAAGCTTCATTGAACCAACTTCACAAGGGGGCGGTTGAAGCCGACTATAATAAAGTCAGCTACATCTGGCAACAATTTTGAATCCAGCACTGGCAACAGACTGCGGAGTTGGCCTTGTATTTTATGCGCTGCCTTCGCAGATGGCCAGGTAGCGGGAGATTACCCGTTCCACGCCGTGTTCGAGGCATTCGACTATGAGGGCATGGCCTATGGATACTTCGAGGACGTTTTCGATTTCGAGGAAACGGGCGAGATTGTCGAGGTTCAGGTCGTGGCCGGCGTTGACGCCGATTCCAAGGTCTGTGGCCCTGGCCGCTGCCGCGCGATAGCGCGCCAGCACTTCGTCTTCTTCCCGCCCGCCGAAGGCCTGGGCGAATTCTTCGGTATAGAGTTCGACGCGGTCGCAACCTGCTGACGGTGCGTGTTCGGCCATTGCCACAGATGGATCGAGGAACAAGCTGCTGCGTACGCCGGCATCGCGCAGCCGCGAGGCAGCTTCCTGCAACAGCGCCAGGTTGGCGGTAATATCCCAGCCGTGATCCGAAGTGATCTGGTCGGGGGCGTCGGGCACGAGAGTGCATTGGTCGGGATTCACCTGCGCCACCAGGGCGAGGAAATCCGGCGACGGGTAGCCTTCGATGTTGAATTCGACTTCGGGAAAGTCCTTGAGCATCTCGCTTAACGCAAAGACGTCGCCGCGGCGGATGTGACGCTCGTCGGGACGCGGATGCACAGTGATTCCGCGCACGCCGAGGCCGATCACGCGGCGGGCGAAATCCGTCACGCCGGGATATTCCCTTCCGCGCGAATTGCGCAGCAGGGCGATCTTGTTCACGTTGACGCTAAGCTTGGTCATGCGTCTTGCCCGCCTTTCGCAAGAAATTCTTCGATTGCCTTAAGCGAAGCTTGCGGCTGCTCCACGTTCAGCCAATGTCCGGCGTCCGGCAACAATTGTATCTCGGCTGCCGGAAACAGGCGGCGGATCTCCAGTTGATGGTCGAATTGCAGGTAGGCGGAACGTTCGCCGAACAGGAACAGCACGGGGCCGCCATACGGTTCCGACGTTTCGGGAGCGCTCGACAAGGCCGCCAGATTGGCTTCGATGGCCGCCAGGTTCAAGCGCCAGCGATAGCCGCCTTGCGGCAGCCGTTCCAGATTGGTCAGGAGAAATTCCCGGACCCGATCCTCGGGGATGGCATTGCGCAGAAACTCGTCCGCCTCGGCGCGGCTTCCCAGTTCCTGCACCGGTATGTTCAGCATCGCGGTCAGCGCGGGATGCCGCGCCTTTATCGTCGACACGTTGTAATCCACCGGAGCGATGTCCGCCACCACGAGTTTGCCGACCCGTTCCGGTTCGGCGAAAGCCAGTTGCATCGCTACCTTGCCGCCCATGGAATGGCCGAGCAGATGGCAGCTTTCCATGCCCTGGACGTCGAGCCACTCGCCGACGTCCGCGGCCATGGCCGGATAGCTCATGTGTGCATCGTGCGGCGATGCGCCGTGGTTGCGCAGATCCAGGCCGTAGACGGCGAAGCGTTCGGCCAGATGACGCGCATGCCAGCCCCAGTTCGCCTGGCTGCCGAACAATCCGTGCAGAATCAGCAGCGGTTCGCCGTCTCCCGAGTACTGGCGGTGGCTCAGCAGCATCGCTTAGCCAAGAGAGTCGAGCACCTCGAAAACGTCGTCGTGGTGGGTCTTGGTTTTCACCTTGTCCATGACATGAGCGATGCTTCCGTCCTTGTCGATAACGAAGGTGACGCGGTGCACGCCCATGTACTTCCTGCCCATGAATTTCTTCAATCCCCAGACGCCGTATGCTTCGGCAATGGCGTGATCCTCATCCGCAAGCAAGGTGAAATTCAGTTCTTCCTTCTCCTCGAACTTCTTCAGCCGCCTGACCGGGTCCGGACTCACGCCGATGGCGACGGCGTCGCGCTCCGCGAGTCCCTCGCTCGAATCGCGCAGGCCCTGTGCCTGGACAGTGCAGCCCGGCGTCATCGCCTTGGGATAGAAGTAAAGCACCACGCGCGACTTGCCGGCGAAATCCGCCAGGCTGACCGTGTTTCCTTCCTGGTCCGCCAGGCTGAAAGCGGGCGCCGCGTCGCCCTTCTGCAATGTGGTCATGTAATGTCTCTTCCTGGATGAAAAATGTGCTGCATTATACCGGCAAGCAGGTATGATTCACGCCGATGAAGTCAGCTCTCTTGAAATCGACAGGGCTATCGAGTCCCCGCTCCATCGTCATCCTGACCGGCGCCGGCATTTCAGCCGAATCGGGCATCCGCACTTTCCGCGCCGCCGAAGGCCTGTGGGAGGAACATCGGGTCGAAGACGTGGCTTCGCCGATCGGATACGCCCGCGACCCGCATCTCGTGCACGATTTTTACAACGAGCGGCGGCGGCTATTGCAAAAGCCGGAGATCGGGCCCAACGCGGCGCATATCGCGCTGGCCGAGTTCGAACGGGACTTCGCCGGCGAATTTCTGCTTGTCACCCAGAACATCGACAACCTGCACGAGCGCGCGGGCAGCCGCAATCTGCTGCACATGCACGGCGAGATGATGAAGATTCGCTGCGACTATTCCGGTGAGGTGTTCGAGAATCGCGAAGACGTCTTTCCGGAGTCCGAATGTTCCTGCTGCGGCCGTGAGGGTGGGCTGCGCCCCCATGTGGTCTGGTTCGGCGAGATGCCGTTCCACATGGACGAGATATTCAACGCCCTCGCCTTCTGCGACCTGTTCGTCTCCATCGGCACTTCGGGCAATGTCTATCCCGCCGCCGGTTTCTACCAGGCTGCCAGGGCAGGCGGTGCGCAAACCGTGGAATTGAATCTCGAACGCACGGGCGGTAATTTCGATCGGGGAGTATACGGGCCGGCAACCGAAGTCGTGCCGGAGTTTTTCGCTAACGGAGTTTCGTCATGAGATGTCCTTCGAAACGACCCCTTAAATTCTGAAGCGCAGGATCTCGGGCAGCCGGCAGGATCGGTCGTCGCATAGTTGCACCTGCAGGCGAAGATTCGTGCTGGCGGCGAATTCGTCCTGGCCGCTTTCGGCGGACTGCGCCGGCATAAGGTCGGCCCGCAATTCCACTTCGCCTTGCAGAATTCCGACGCTCTCACCGCCCGGCGTGGCGAGCCGCCCCTGGTCTCCTGAACATCGCATTTCGCCGAGACGCCAATTCGCCTCGCTGTCATCGACCGACAGGGACAAAGGCACGAAATCGCCGCCTGCCTGATCCGGCGCGGTGACATGCCAGCCGGGGGCGATCAGCAGGCGGATCAGGGCCTCTTGATCGCCGTTTTCGACCGATCTGCGCGCCAGCACTCGCGCGCGGCCTTCCCCTGCGGTCTGCATCGGTTCGACCTCGCCCGATTGCCAGGTCCAGATCACCCGCAGCAAGGATGGGTGTCCCACGGGATTGGCGTTTATCGCCGCGGCGAGTTCGCGTATACAGGCGGAAATGCGCTCGCCGCCGAACTCCGCGGCGTCCGATTCCTGCAGCAGGGCCGAGCGGCGATTGAGGCCGACCATGCATTCGAGCGCCGCGGCGACCGGCGAGATCTGGGCGCCGTCGCTGGCGTTGCGCGAGCGGATTAATTGCGGCCCGGGCGTGTCGTCGGGCGCGAGATAGAAACCGTTTTGCTCCGCGTCGAAGAATCGCGCGAGCGCCTGTTTCATCAGTCCCGAGGCCTGGAGCAGATATTCCTGCTTGCCGGTGACGTCTGAAAGTTGCAGTAGGGCCAGGGCCAGATTCGCATAGTCCTCGAGTTGCCCGTCGATGGAAGTCGAGCCATGCAGCCAGATGCGCCGCAGGCCGCCATCGGCATCGATATTGCTTCGGCAAAGATGATTCGCGGCCCGTTCCGCGGCGTCGAGCCAATCCGGGCGATCGAGCGCCCAGGCGGCCTGGCAGAGAGCGGAGATCATGGCGCCGGCCCAGCCTGCTATGACCTTGTCGTCGCGCAGGGGCGGTTCGCGTTTTGCGCGTATCGTACGCAATCGCAGCAGGATGTCGTCCAAAGCCGCGCCGGTTTCGCCCGCGGGGAACGACTCACGCAAATGCAGAATATTGGCGCCTTCGAAATTGCCCGCCGTGCTGACTCCGTAACGGCGGACCAGCAAATCGAGTTCCTGTTCATCGAGCAATTCCTCTAGTTCTTCCATGCGCCAGACGAAGAACACGCCTTCGCTGCCTTCGCTGTCTGCATCGGTCGCCGAGCAGAATCCGCCTTCGGGCAATTGCATTTCCCGCACGACGTAATCCAGCGTCTGTTCGACCACGCGCCGGAAGAAAGGACTGCCGTCGATTCGCCAGGCTTGCAGGTAGGCCGGCGCGAGCTGGGACTGGTTGTAGAGCATTTTCTCGAAATGCGGCACCAGCCATTGCGCGTCGACGCTATAGCGATGAAATCCCCCGCCCACGTGGTCGTAGATGCCGCCCATGGCCATATGCCGCAGGCTGCGTTCGGCGAAACGGTATGCGCGCCGGTCACCCGCGCGCCGCGCCTGGTCCAGCGCCAGCAACAGCAGGGGTTCCTGGGGGAATTTGGGGGCGCCGGCGAGGCCGCCGAGTTCTTCGTCCTCGCGCTGGTAGAGCGCCTGCAAGGTCTTTTCCGGCAATTCCTCCGCCAGCGGCAACGGCGTCTTCCGTTCGGCGAGAATGAGCTGGATCGAACGATGCAGGCTGGCGGCGCTGCGTTCGATCTCGTCGTAGCGATCGGTGAAGACGCCATGGACCTGCTCCAGCAAGGCGATGAACTGGCCGGGCGGAAAATAGGTCGCGCCGAAGAAAGGCCGCCCGTCGGCCAGCAGGAAATTCGACATCGGCCAGCCGCCATGCCCGCTCAGGCATTGCACCCCGGTCATGTAGACCTCGTCGACGTCCGGATATTGTTCCCGGTCCATCTTCACGGAAATGAAATGCCGGTTCAGCACTTTCGCGACTTCGACGTTGTCGAAGCTTTCGACTTCCATGACATGGCACCAATGGCAGGTCGAATAGCCGATGGAAAGAAACACCGGCTTGTTTTCCGCTTTCGCGACTTCGAAAGGCAACTCGCCCCAGGCGTACCAGTTCACCGGGTTATGGGCGTGCTGCAACAGATAAGGCGAGTCTTCAAGGATCAGCCGGTTGATGAAGATCGCGCGGCCGGTCTCGTCGAGATGTTCGGTGCGCTTGTCGTAACGGCCTTCCTTCGCGGCCTCGGCGGCGCGCAGCCGCTGCTCAAGGTCGGAGTTCTGCTTGCTTTCCGTCATTGCGGCGCCAGTGTAGCACCCTTTCCGGGCGCCATTGCGGCATGAGCCGCATTGTTGTAGCTTGCCGGACAGGAAAAGGAACCGGGGAATCGTCATGCCGCCGCAGAATTCCGCTTCGAGAAGAGAATTCCTGAAAGGCTCGGCCGCGCTGGCCGGCGCATCGATACTCGCCGGTTGCGAGAGCGCGGCGCCGCCGGGTCCGGTGACGGCGACCTACAGCCAATTCCCAACGCTGCATCCCGAACACAACGAGCGCACCCGCGGCTGGCTGCGCTTTCTGTGGCAAAAGGCGACTACGCCCGACGACTGGAGCTATGGCGGCGAAGAGCCGCATCCCTGGTGGGACCAGTACACCACGCCGCCGATGCTGAGTTATCCGCGCTTCGACCTGTCGAGTTCCAGCTATGCGATGCTGCTGATGGCCGACCAGACCCCGGCCTGGCGCGAGGTATACACGCGGATCATGGACGAACTGGCGACCCGGCACACCACCTTCTGGGCGGCCATCGACTGGAATACCTTTATCGGCCCGAGCCCCGACCGGCAAAACTACCCGGATTTCTGGCTGCAGCAGTGGCCCGAACGCGTGCACGGCAACTACGACGCGCCGGGCTGGACCGCCAACGGCGTCGAGCCCTGGGGGCTCGAACCGGATCCCATCGGCGCCACCGGCAACCTGTTTTTCCGCGGCTGGCTGAATCTCGTGCTGAGCATCTACAAGTACGTTTCGGGCGACGACAAGTGGGAGCGGCCCTGGCTGGTCGCGGGCTACGAAAACGAACACTTCGAATGGACCCAGCCGCGCATCGTCGATTACCTGCGCCAGCAATACACCGACCAGCCGGAAGGCCCGCATTGCGAGAACACCAAGATCTGGCCGTACTGCAATTCCGCCGCCGGCCTCGGTATCTATCTTTCCGACCGGCTCGGCGGGCGCCCCGCCCACGGCGTGTTCGAGAACTGGGTCGAGTACTGTCGCGACAACTACATGGGCATCAACGAGCGCAACGAGATCGAATGGATGACGACGTATTACGATCCGCTCGAAAACTTCAAGGTCAACGCGCCCTCAGCGGCCGGCGCAGGCGCAGGCGTCGCCTTTCACCTGCTGCCGCAGTCGCGCGAACTGGCGACACAAATTTACGAAGCCATGGTCGAGACTCTCGGCTGGCGCGACCCGCGCCGCGAGATTCAGTCAAACAGTTACGGTCTGACCATCGCCAGGGCGCTCGGCGACAACACCGTGGTCGAACGACTCACCGCGGCCGCGGAGCGGGGATTCGAGCCTCGCTGGTTCGGCGAAGAGATGGACCGCTTCGGCTGGTGGTTCAATCTCGGCGAGGACTGGCCCCGAGGCCAGCGAAGCGCCGAGATGATGGTCAACGAAATCGGCGAAGGCGACTGGATCACCGCCTTCCAGGCGAACCATCTCGACAAGTACGACGCGCCCACGGTGGAAGGCGTGGATTTCCCGAACCTGGGCGTCTCCCAGGCCTGGAACGACAGGGACAGCGGCGTGCTCTTCGTCTCCACCTATGCCGCCGATCCTTCGCGACGCGGCGAGGCGACAAGCTTCCGCATCACCAACCTGCCCGATGCATCCCAGGCCATAGTGCTGCAGGACGGCGCCTCGCTGGAAGTCGAAGCGGCCGACGCCAACAGCATCGTCGTGCGTAGCGATATCGGCAATCACCGCTTGCAGGTCTACACCGGCTGGTTCGGCCAGGAAGTCGCGGCCCGGCCCGAAGCGGCGCCCGCGGCGGCGGCCGGCGTCAGCGTCGCGCGCAGAACCGCCGAAGAAAACGCCAGGACCGCCGAGGCGGTAATGCTGAGTGGCTCTGCTAGTTGCCCATGCTGTGCCGGCGCTGCTTGAACACTACCCCCGTGCCGCGGTTCATGGCAGAATCGCGGCTCCAAATTTTCCAAGCCATCGATTGAGGATTTACAGATGCTGAAACGTCTTTTCTGGTTATTGCTTCCCGCGTGCCTGCTCGGTTTTACCTTGACCGCAAAGGCGCAATTTGCGCTGGAAGAGTTGATGGTCGGCGACCACCGCAGCGAGGCGAACGTCGCTCGCAACGAATTTCGCAATCCCGTCGAGACTCTTGAGTTCTTCGGCCTGCGCCCGGACATGACCGTCATCGAGATTCACCCTTCGGGCGGCTGGTATACCGAAATCATCGCGCCCTACCTGCGCGACGAAGGCAGATTCTACGCCGCCCATTTCTCGCCGAATTCCACCGCCGGCTTCCAGGTGCGGAATCTGGGCGCCTTCGAGGACAAGATGGTCGCGAATCCGGAACTGTACAGCCATGTAACGATTCGCCATCTGCTCCCTCCCAATGAAACCGCGATAGCCCCGCCGGAAAGCGCCGACCTGGCAATGACTTTCCGCAATGTCCACAACTGGATCATGGCCGGACTGGAACACGAGTTCTTCGAAGCGTTCTACGCGGCGCTGAAGCCGGGCGGCATCCTGGGCGTCGTGGAACATCGCGCTCTGCCCGACGCCGGCATGGACGTCATGGAAACTTCAGGCTACGTCACCGAAGCCTACGTCAAGGAAATCGCCGCGGCGGCCGGATTCGAATTCGTCGAATCTTCCGAGATCAACGCCAATCCGAAGGATCCGACGGTTCATCCCGAAGGCGTGTGGACGCTTCCGCCTTCGTACCGGCTGGGCGACGTGGACCGGGAAAAGTACACGGCGATCGGCGAAAGCGACCGCATGACGCTGAAGTTCGTCAAGCCGGCCGACTGATCCAGTCCGTTTTCAGCCGGAGCACAAGATGAAACTGGAATACCATTTCGACTTTGCCAGTCCCAATTGCTATTACTCGCACAAGGTCATACCGGAAATCGAAGAACGCACGGGCGAGACTTTCGACTATTTCCCGATTCTCCTGGGCGGTGTTTTCAAGGTCACGAACAACCGCTCGCCGATGGAGCAGTTCGCCGGCGTCCGCAACAAGTCGGAATACAACGCCATCGAGACTGAACGGTTCGTCCGCAAGCACGGCATTACCGATTTCCGGATGAATCCGCATTTCCCGGTGAATACGCTGCATCTGATGCGTGGCGCCGTTTTCGCGAAGGGACAGGACTACTTCGAGCGTTATGTGGAAGCGATGTTTTCCTGCATGTGGGAACAGGGACTGAACCTGTCGGACCCGGAGGTGATCGCCGGGGCTTTGAGCGATGCGGGACTGCCTGCGCAGGACATCGTCGCGGGTTCCCAGGACCCGGAAGTCAAGTTGGTGCTGATCGAGAATTCTAACGCTTCTGTCGAACGGGGATGTTTTGGGGCGCCGACGTTCTTTGTAAACGACGAGATGTTCTTCGGGAAAGATCGATTGCGGGAAGTAGAAGACGAAATTCTCGCGGCGAAGGGTTAGGCCTCGCTCAGTACCCTCTTGAGGGGCTCGAACAGGGCGGGCGTGGTTATGAGGATGTCCTCGTTGTGGAATTCGGGGTGCGCATCTTTCGGCAGTTCGGAGAAATGTCCGTAGGTCGCGCCGGCTTCTCTCGCGATCAGGCCGGCTGCCGCGAAGTCCCACAGGCTGAGGGTTTCGTAGTAACCGTCGAGGCGACCGCAGGCCAGCCAGCAGATGTCGAGGGCTGCCGAGCCCAGGCGGCGGATGTCGGCGCAGTTGTGCAATACGGCGTCGAGGCGCCGGATCAATGGCTTGAGACCAGTCTTCTGGTATGGGAAACCCGTGGCAATCAGGGCTCGTGAGAGTTCGTGTTCGTTGCTGACGCCGATGGTTTTTCCGTTCAGGTTTGCGCCGTGGCCGCGAAGTGCGCTGAACATTTCGTCGGTGAAAGGGTTGTAGACCGCGCCGAGTTCGATGTGGCCGTCTTTTGCCCAGGCTATGGAGACAGCCGATTGGCGATGACCGTGGGCGAAGTTCACGGTGCCGTCGATCGGGTCGACGATCCAGACCGGTTGCGGCTGCAGATGCACGTTGGCCAGATCGGGTGAGGATTCTTCTGAAAGTATCAAGTGTTCGGGGAGCTCGCGGCCGATGCGTTCGCAGATCAGGCGGTCCGCTTTCAGGTCGGCCTGGGTGACGAGTTCCCTGCCCTGCTTGAACTCCCGGCCCGAACCTGCCTGATGTTGTTCTTCGACGATAAGGCGACCGGCTTCACAGGCAAGTTCGCAGGCGAAGTCCAGCAACTTTTCCATCGTTTGTCTCCGGAAGACCATTCAGGGATTTCGAGCAGCCTTTGATCGAGTCGCGGTTCGGGCGGCGGACTCGGCTTGGTTCTTCCCTGCGCTTGCGCTAATTTTGGGGCCGGCAATTATAACCGCGTCGCGGGAGCTTGCCAGAGTAGTCAAAAACAGTGTGCTGCATGAATTGGAACAGGGCAAGATGCTGATCCACGGCTGGGGGCGCTATCCCAGGGTCGAGGCGCGGCAGCACGAACCCGCCGATGTGGACGATTTGCGCGCCGTACTCGAAAGCGGCTCGCCGGGCGCTTGCATCGCGCGCGGCAGCGGGCTGAGTTATGGCGACAGCGCGCTGGCCGGAGACGTCATCAGCGGTCTCGGTCTGCGTCAAGTTTGCGAACTCGACTCCGCCACCGGGATCTTGCGGTGCGCCGCCGGTCTGAGCTTGCGCGAAATCCTGCGGGAAATCGTGCCCAGTGGCTGGTTCCTGCCGGTTTTGCCGGGCGCCGCCATGGTCAGTATCGGCGGGGCGGTCGCGGCGGACATCCATGGCAAGAACCATCATCGAGACGGCAGTTTCTGTGAGCATGTACGCGAATTGTCCCTGATGCTGGCCGATGGCGAAATCGTGCGCTGCAGCCCGTCCCACAACCCTGAACTGTACCGGGCCACCTGCGGCGGCATGGGCCTGACCGGGATCATTCTCGAAGCCGAACTGCAACTCGTCCCGATCACGAGTTCCATGATGATCGCCCGCTCGCAGCCCGCCGCCGGACTCGACGAGTGCTTCGAGTTGCTCGAAGCGCATGATCAGGCGCGTTACTCGGTTGCCTGGCTCGACTGCCTCGCGCGAGGGCCGCGCATGGGGCGCGGCATTATCCATCTCGCCGAACACGAGGTCGGCGGCGAATTGCGCAATCGCGGCCGCCTGGGTCTGCGGATTCCGTTCACGGCGCCGGGAAAGTTGCTCAATCGCCACAGCCTGTCGCTGTTCAATACGGCATATTTCCGCTGGCAGAACTTTCGCGCCGGCAGAAACCGCCTGGATCACGAAGCGTATTTTTTCCCGCTCGACCGCATCCGCGACTGGAACCGCCTGTACGGGCCCGCGGGCTTTCTGCAATACCAGTTCGTGTTGCCCACAGAGGCTGGCCGCGACGGCATCGCAACCGTGCTGCAGCGGGTAAGCGACGCCGGCAAGGGCTCCTTTCTCTCAGTATTGAAGAAGATGGGGCCTGCCAACGGCAACCTGCTCTCCTTCCCCGCCGGCGGTTACACTCTGGCGCTGGACTTCGTGCGCGAAGCATCGCTGTTCCCCTTGCTCGAACAACTCGACGCCATCGTGCTCGACCATGGCGGGCGCATCTATCTGGCGAAGGACGCGCGCATGAGCGAGACTGTGTTCAAGGCCGGTTATCCGGACTGGGAGCGATTTCTCGCGATCAAGCAACGGGTAGACCCGGGCATGCGTTTCCGCTCGGCGCAATCCGACCGCATCGGCCTGACGGGACCGGGAACATGAACATTCTCATTTTCGGAGCGATATCCGCGATCGCGCAGGCGGTGGCCGTGCGATACGCCGCCGCGGAAAATCGCTTCTACCTTGTCGCCCGCAATGGGGAAAAGCTGGCGGCGCTGCAACGGCGGCTGATCGATTCCGGCGCCGGCGAGGTTGAAACTGCGCAAGCCGACCTGGCCACGCTCGAAGATCATCCGGCATTGATCGAAGCCGCGTTTGAGTGGCTGCAATCCGTCGATCTCGTCCTGATCGCTCACGGCGCCCTGCCCGACCAGGCGCGTTGCGAGCAGGACGCGAAAGCCATGCTTGAGGCGCTCAACGTGAACGGGCTGAGCGCCTTGTCGCTGCTGACCGAACTGGCGCCGCGGATGCGCGAACAGGCGCACGGCACGCTCGCGGTGATCACCTCGGTCGCCGGCGACCGCGGCCGGCCGTCGAACTACGTCTACGGCTCGGCCAAGGCCTTGGTTTCGGCGTTTCTGCAAGGATTGCGCGGAAAGCTCCATGGCGCCGGCGTACACGTCATCGACATCCGCCCGGGCCTCGTGGACTCCCCCATGACGGCGCATCTGCAAAAAAGTCCGTTATTCTCTTCGCCCGAGCGAGTGGCCGGCGGCATCGTCCGCGCCGTGGCCCGCAAGAAACACACGGTCTACGTGCCGGGCTATTGGTATTTCATCATGGAAATCGTGCGATTCCTGCCCGATGCAATCTTCAAACGGCTGAATTTCTGAACGGCATGAATATCCGCGAAGCGAGCGAACGGGATTTCGAACGGATCTGGCCGATCTTCCGGGTCATCGTGGCCGCCGGCGACACCTACGGATTTGATCCCGACACGACCGAAGAGGAAGCGCGGCGGCTGTGGATGGAATTGCCGCGCAAGACCTTCGTTGCCGAGCGCAGCGGCAAGGTGCTCGGCACCTACTATCTGAAATCCAACTTCGACGGACCCGGCGCGCACGTCTGCAATTGCGGCTACATGGTAGACCCGGCCGCCCGCGGCCAGGGACTCGCCACCGCAATGTGCCGGCACTCGGAGCAAGTCGCGCTCGAACTCGGCTACAAGGCCATGCAATTCAATTTCGTCGCCGCCAGCAACGAAGGCGCCGTGCGCTTGTGGGCGAGCCTGGGATTCGACGAAGCCGGCCGCCTGCCCAGAGCGTTCTGCCATCCCAAGCTCGGCTACGTCGATGCCTTGGTCATGTACAAGTGGCTGGCGCCCGACGAATAACGGGAGAGCCCCATTCTGTACGTTTGCCGTGGGGTGGTCTAACATCGGGCCTGTTTTTTGGCCTGGAGGAAATGAAGATGCCGGCTCGCAGCATTGCGCGGATTCTGTTGGCGGCCCTGCTCGCCGTTCCGTTATCGGTCTGGGCGCAGGCCGAGAACTATCGCGCCCGGCTGTCGCCCATGCCTACGACGCCGCAGACGGTGGACAGCATAACGGGCGAAGGCGAAGTCTTTCTGACGCTGGAAGGCAATACGCTGACGATAAACGGCACTTTCGAGGGCATGAGTACGGTCGCCACGGTGGCGCATCTGCATAACGGGCCGCCGGCCCAACCCGGCCCGGCGGTGCATCAGCTCGTGGTGAGCGCGGCGACCGGCGGCGAGATCAGCGGCGAGGTCGAGTTGACCGACGAGCAGGTCGAAGCCTTGCGCGCCAATTCGCTCTACGTGCAAATCCATAGCGAAGGCAACCCTCCCGGCGAATTGCGTGGATGGATATTCCCGCGCGCCTGAGGCCCGCCATTCCATAGAGGACCGGACCATGACTGATTTTTCCGACAGCCGGCGTTCCACCCTCACGACCTGGATTGCCGGCGCCGGCGCATGCCTCCTGTTCGCAGCATGCGCGCCCCGGGACGGCGCTCCGGAACAAGCCGCCGGGCCGGAGGCGACTTTCACCGCCCAGGCCGAAGCCGGCGCCGCCTCCTATGCGGCCAACTGCGCTGCCTGCCATGGCGCCGAACTCGAAGGCACGATACTCGGGCCCTTGCTGATCGGGCAGTCTTTCATCCAGCGCTGGGGTACGCAGACTCCAGCGTTGCTGCTCGGCAATATCCAGTCCAACATGCCGCCGGGCGGCGCGGGCAACATGACCGACGAGGATTACCTCAACGTCGTCGCCCACATGCTGGCGATGAACGGCGTCGACAGCGTCAGCGATGCGCTGACCGACGCAAGCGACTTCACCATCGCCGAGAATATTTCACGCATCGTGGCCTTGCGCAGGCCCATGGAGCCGCCCGCTCCCCAGGGTCTGACCGTGGCCGGCAATACCGAGGATTTCGTGCCTTTCACGCCGCTCACCGCGGAAATGCTGCGCGATCCCGATCCGGCCGACTGGCCCATGCATCGACGCAATTTCTTCGGCCACAGTTACAGCCCGCTCGATGAGATCAACACCGATAACGTTGCCAATTTGCGCCTGGAATGGGTCTGGAACATGCACGAAGGCGACTCCGAGCCGGCGCCGCTGGTCTATGGCGGCATTATCTACCTGATCAATCCGAGCAATGTGATCCAGGCTCTCGACGGCAAGACAGGGGAACTGATCTGGGAGCATTGGACCGGACCCGCCAATCGCCAGGACATGCGCAATATCGCCATGTACGAGGACAAGATCATTCAGGCCACCACCGACGCACGGCTGGTGGCGCTCGACGCGCGCACCGGCGAGCAGGTCTGGGAAACCGTCATTGCAGACAATAGCAAGGGCTTCGCCAATTCAAGCGGACCCATCGTCGCCGACGGCATGGTGATTTCGGGGCTGGCAGGCTGCGCCCGCTACATCCCCGAAGACTGCTTCGTCAGCGCCTATGACGCCGACGACGGCGAATTGCTCTGGCAGTTTGAAACCATCGCCGAGGCCGGCCAGCCCGGCGGCGATACCTGGGGCGGCCTCGACGACCTGTTCCGCGCCGGCGGCGAGACCTGGATCACCGGCAGTTACGATCCGGAGCTGCGGCTCACCTATTGGGGCACCGCCCAGCAGAAACCCTGGGTGCCCGTCAGCCGCCACATGACGATCAACGACGTCGGCCTGTATACCAACGCCACGATTGCAGTGAACGTAGATTCCGGCGAACTGGACTGGTATTTCCAGCATGTGCCCGCGGAAGCGCTCGATCTCGACGAGGTATTCGAGCGGGTGCTGATCGATCGCGGCGACGAAAAGCTCGTCTACTCCATCGGCAAGCACGGCATCCTCTGGAAGAACGACCGCGTCAATGGCGAGTTCAGGGGATTCACGGAAACGGTTTTCCAGAACACCTTCACCCATATCGATCCCGAGACCGGCGCGGTGACCTATCGCGAAGACATCCAGAACGCCCAACTCGACGAATGGACTTCGGCCTGCCCGAGCAGCGCCGGCGGCAAGGACTGGCATTCAATGACCTATCACCCGCCATCGGGACTGATCGTCGCGCCCTTGAGCCAGACCTGCCTCGAGAACGCCGCGCGCGAAGTCGCGCTCGTTCAGGGCGGCGGCGGACTGGCGGCAAGCCGCAAGTTCTTTGAGATGCCCGGCACCGACGGCAATCTCGGCAAGGTCGGCGCGTATCACGCCGATACGCTCGAAGAAGTCTGGGCCCACGAGCAACGCGCTTCGCTGCATACGGGCACGATTTCGACCGCGGGCGACCTCGTTTTCGTCGGCGATCTCGACCGGCGCTTCACCGCCTTTGACGTCAACACCGGCGAAATTCTCTGGCAGACCCGCCTCGGCACTTCAGTGCAGGGTCACCCGGTTTCCTTCGCCATCGACGGCAAGCAATACATCGCGGTGACCACGGCGCTCGGCGGCACCAGCCCGCGCACCGTGCCCGGCGTCATCGCCACGGAGATCACCTACCCGCGCTGGGGCAACGCGATCTACGTTTTCTCGCTGCCCGAAGGCCTCAATTGATCCTGTTAACCGGGGAGGGGCCGAAGGAAAGCCAGGTTCCCTGATGGTGGGCGCCGCTGACGTCTCCCTGGCTCCAGTCGCATACGCCGTCTGTGAAGATCACTTGCAGTTCCGCCCATTCACGTTCCGTCAGCGGCTGGCGGTAGTCGTCCCGGTTCACCGGCCGCAAGTGGCAGGAGACGATACTGTTCGCCAACGGCGCGCCGGCCACATGGCGCGGCGTCGGATATGTAGGATACAAGTCGCCGCAGCGGCCGCCGCCTGCATAGCTGAGTTCTTCCTCGATCTTGACCCGCTCCGGGCCGGTCGTATCCCAGCAGGCGTCGTTCAATTCGAACGGCCGATTGGCGGAAACGACTTGCCGTGGAGTCAGGGATGAAGTGTCGGCCTGGATGCCGAGAATCCAGGCGTCCATCAGCCTGAACAGTTCGGCCAGGTCGTCCTGGCCCGGTTCGAAACCCCATTGCCCGCCGACTTGCATGACATGGTTGCCCGTGGCGCCGTTGGCTATGCGCATGCGTTCCCGGGTCGAGAACTGATGCACGATCATGTGGATGTCGCCGTTCTCGGCATGATCGGTATAGCTGCGATAATCGATCACCGGGGTTACGGCCAGGCCTTCGCCGCCATAAAGTATGCGGCCGGTCTCGATGGCGCGCCGGCGAGCGAACGGGTCGGCCCGATGGCGTTCGAATACATGGTTCATGTCACGGTCGTAACCGCCGATGTCGCGATTGAGATCGATGAACTGCCGCGCCGTAACAAGGCCGGCATTGAACGCCCCAAGGCCGTATTGCACACCGAAATTGTCGAGCGGACGAAAGGCGACGCCGGTATCGGGATCCTCTCCGTAAACGTTCACGGTATGGTCGTACACCGTCGCCCGGATACCGCCCTGGCCGGGCTGATACAGCACCGCGCGCAATTCGTCGATGCTTACCTCGCCGCCCTGATCCTCGGGCAACGCTCCGGTCTCGAAGATGGGATCAAGTCTTGCCGCGCCGCGGCTCAAATTGGGAATCGAAGCCCATGAGCCGAATCCGGAAACCGCCTGTTGCTGCTCCTGGCTGAACTCGCCCGGACTGAGCGCCTCGAAGTAATGGTGCAACAGACGCGCATCGGCCACGGTGAATATGGTCGCCGACGTGACATCGGGAAAACTCGCTCCGACGATGATGCCGTCGAACACGCCGGGATAGTTGTCGGCGGTCTGGTGCGACTGGTAGGAGCCGCCCGAGGCGCCGGTGGCGATGGTATAGACCGGCACGCCGTAATGCTCGATGAAGCGTTCCTTGACCATGATATGGGTCTCGGATGCGAGCAGGTCATTGCAGTTCTGGCCGAACACGTTCAGCGATGACGAAACCACCGCATAGCCCTGCTCGAACAAGCCCCGGCGCATGACCCCGCCGGTCAGGGCGCCTTGCTGATACCAGCCGCCGCGGCATCCGCCGCCGTGGGTATAGACCAGTTTGCCGTTCCAGCCGGCGCTGCGCTGCCAGGGGCCGGGTTCGCCGTCCGCCGGATCATGCAACATGGCGATCTCGTATACCGCGCGATTGACCGTGCCGGTTTCCACGCGAACGATATAGGGAATCGTCCTGCCCCGGGTTTCGATTTCGGCGATATCGAAAGGCGCCAGGCCGCCGAATTGAAGCTGGTAAGGCTTGAAGCGCTGGTCAAGCTCGCTCCAGTAGACGTAGTCAACCCGGGTTTCGACGGAGCAGAACCGATCGGACGGCTCGTCGAGCAATTCGCCCGCCACGGTGCGGAATTCCTGGGTCTGGCAATAGAAGGGCTGTTCATGCGGCCCGGAAATGATCGGGCCGGTAATCGGCCAGTTAGTGATCGTCAGCCTGGCAGCCTCGTCGATTCCGGTCAACCGTGCGCTCAGTTCGCTTTCACCCATGGGCAGCCCGTCGAGCAGCGCTTGCATCGTTCGGTCTTCAACTTGCCGGAACTGCCCGCTCACATCCGTGCCGTTCAACTCTATTTGCAGATCGCCCAACTGGAAACTCAGTTCCTCGTCCGTTACCCGCACCTCAACAAGCGCATCGTCGCCCGTGACCAGCCAGGATTGGGTCGACAGCACCTCAAGTTCAATCGGTGGCGGGGCAGCTACAGGGTCCAGCGTACCGCTGGTGCTGACCGGCTCGGTACACGCGGAGACAAGCAGAACGGCAATGGCTGGCAGGAGATGCTGGCGGATCATGACTGCGCTTCTCGTTGCTGGGTGGATGAGTATTTTGGAAAGCCGGATTGATCAGGTCAACACCGGACTCAAAACTTGAGTCTGCTTTTCGCACGGCCCGGGACAGCCAAAAATCGTACTTCTCCATTACCGACTAGTGCTAGTATCAGCGTATGAGATTTGTTCTTCCGGCAGTTGCATCAACGGGTTGCGTAGTGATGGCCTTGCTATGGCCAGGCTTCGCTGCCGCTCAGGAAATGACTGTCGAGGAGCGCATCGGCGCCGCGGAGTCGATCTTGCTGGCCGTGGATGAGCAGGCTCGCGTTTGCATCGAGACTCTTGCAGAGTCTGCGAACTCCGTGCAACCTGAAGAATGCGCCGGCTTTCTGACTTCGATCGACGGTGATGTACTCGCCGGTTACCTGGAACATTGCGCCGAACTCAAGCAATGGCGCGATGCGTATGTAGAGAATCCGCCGCCGGCCGGACCCGACAGCGAGCGCGACCGGCAACGTCTCGTGGGCGTCGAACGGGTCTGCGGCGAGAACGCGCTGCGACAGCGCACCGAATTCGTCGCAGCCGCATTTGATGAACTCAACGAACGCCTCTCGCGCCGCGCCAGCGGCCTGTCGCTGCAACGACGCATCGGCGAACTCGAATTCCGTTCGACTCTCGGCGGCTGGCAAAACGAACTCGACGTAACCAATTCCAATCGCCGCGTCCGCAGCGAAACCTTGCAACAGTTCGATCAACTCGAAGAAGAACTCATCCGTCAGCAGATAAATCGTCCACGCCAAGTCCAGTACTGAGCCCAACGGGCCGTGCCGCAAACGAATAGCAATGTGCGGCGATTTGCGGCAGACTTTGGCGGTTGGCGGCAGGAATGGGAACCATCATGTACACAACGACATCGCGCGCACTACTCGTGATTTGCAGCCTTGGGTTGCTGTTGGCGGCCTGCTCGGATTCGGCAGATAGTGGCGCAGCGCCGGTTGCAGCGGAGGCTAACTTCGACACGACGTTGACCATGCAGGAACTCATGCTGTACGTACTTGAACCCGCGGCGGACGGGCTGTGGAGCACGGCGGGCTGGGTAGAGGATCGGGACGGTTATCGCGAACTTTATCCCACGACCGACGAAGGCTGGGAGCATGTGGTCGCGAGCGCGGCCATGGTGGCCGAATCCGGAAACCTGTTGACGCTGCCCGGCCGTGCGCTCGATAACGACGCCTGGATGATTTATTCCGAGGGCCTGACCCAGGCCGGATTCAGGGCAATGGCGGCCGCGGTGACCCGCAACAAGGAAGACCTGTTCCAGGCTGGCGCCGACATCTACAGCGTCTGTTCCGCCTGTCACCAGGCCTACGACCCCGAAATCAACAACCGCTTTACCTCGGATTGATCGAAATGCCTGCGCAACGGGATTACCGGGCATGGTTTCGGCTGCTTATCGGGGTAATCCTGCTGCTGGCGGCAAGTCCGCTACTCGCCCACACCATCGAAGGCTCGGACGCTGCCTTCGTGCAGAACATCGACGGGCCAGCCATCGGCCCTTTCATCTACCTCGGCGCCAAGCACATGGTCACCGGGTACGATCATCTTCTGTTCCTGGTCGGCGTGATTTTCTTTCTCTACCGGCCCGGTCATATTGTCCAGTACGTCACCCTGTTCGCAATCGGCCACAGCATCACGCTATTGTTCGGCGTACTCGCCGACCTGCAGGTAAACGCCTATTTCATCGACGCCATCATCGGCCTGTCGGTCGCCTACAAGGCGTTCGAGAACATGGGCGGATTCAGGCGCCTCGGGTTCGAGCCGAATACCCGGATGGCCGTGTTCGTATTCGGTCTGTTTCACGGACTCGGGCTGGCGACCAAGTTGCAGGAGTTCGAACTGTCCGACAATGGGCTCGTGACGAATATTCTCAGTTTCAACGTCGGCGTCGAGATCGGCCAGATTCTCGCGCTTTCGCTGGTGTACATCGGCCTCAGTGTGTGGCGAACGCGGGATTCCTACCTGCGGAACGCATTTGTCACCAATACCGTGCTGCTCGGCAGTGGTTTTCTGCTGACGGCGTACCAACTTAGCGCCTTTGTTTATTTGCCTTAGGAAATTGGTCGTGAATCAGCAATCCTCCCCGCCTTCGCCGAAAAACCTCATGCTTGCGAGCGTCATTGCATTCTTCGTTTCAGTACTCGTGCTGCTCGCCTTTATCTTGCCGGCGGAATTCGGCCAGGATCCGCTGCGCACCGGCGAATTGTTCGGCCTGACTGCGCTTTCCCGGGGCGCAAATCCCTTTGAAGAACAGTTCGAAGTTCATCGCGAGGACTATGTCGAGTTTGAACTTGGGCCGTTCCAGTCGGTGGAGTACAAATACCTGATGGACCTGGATGCGCCATTGGTGTTCAGTTGGCTGGCGGACGGCGAGCTGTACTTCGACATGCACGCCCATACCGAGGCCACGGAAGAGGAAGAGGAGGTTGTGCAGATCTACGAGCAGGGAACCGCAAGCCAGCGGATGGGTTCAATGCATGCGGCTTTCACTGGCCTCCACGGCTGGTTCTGGGAGAACCGCAGCGCGCAAACGATCCTGGTGCGGCTGTACACGGCGGGCTTCTACCCGACGTCCACGGTTTATCGCGACGGCGGCGAGTTCGCGCGCGTCATCGAACCGATCGCGATGCCCTGAGGCCAGAATTTCAGGCAGCAAAAAGCCCGACCGCCAACCCGCAAGGGCGAACGGTCGGGCTTGAATCTTGCCTCCCGCGAGTACTAGTTATTCTCGGTCGGGTCAGAGCCGTCGCGTGGAGCGCCGGTGCCTGAGCTACCCATGAACAACTTGCGGCCGTCCGGGAAAGTGATGTCCCGGCCGTTTGCGCGGCAAGTGGGGTCGCACAGACGATCCTTGCTCTGGTAGCCGGTGACGATAATTTCTTCACCGAGTTGCAATGAGTTCCGGTTGATGCCGCGGCGCAGCAGGGTGTTGGGCGTGCCGCCTTCCACCATCCACGGGCCGGGATCGCGAGTGGATTCGGGATCGTTGTTCTCCAGATGAATCCAGGTGTGCGGATTGATCCACTCTACGCGGGTGATGGGACCGCCGAGCCGTACCGGCAGATTGGCATCGAACTCCGCGGAGAAAGCGTGATGCGCGGTAGCCGTGGGCTTGATGGCCACTATGCCGACCGCAGCAACCGCTGCCAGAGCCAACAATTTGATTTTCATGAATTTACCTCTTTACTTGCAGTTGCCAAGAGTTCTGTTTGAGGACAATCCTCGCCATTCTATCCAAAGGCCAGAGTGTATGCCAAGTGTCTCGGCCCGGTTTTCTTACTGCTGGTCCTGCTGTTCCTGCAGCATTTCCTCGCGCAAGCGCTGCTCGAACTCGCCGCCCCTGCGATATTGTCCGTACATCAGTTCCTCGACGAATTCCACGCACTTGAATTGCGGCAATTCGTAGCCTTCTTCCAGCCTGCGATAAAGGGGCATGCTGATCGTCCAGGGCCGCTCGTAGACTTCCGGATCCTCCATGGTGGCGGAATACATGATGACGTTTTCGTCGACCATGTCATAACGCTCGGTCACCTTGAGTTGATAGCTGTGATAGTTGCCGGCGCGGTCGAGCCAGGTGCGGTCGTCCAGTCCGGTGACTTCGACCACGAAGGTATCGCCTTCCCAATAGCCATAGGACTGGCCCATCCAGGAATCGAGCGGGGCGGGACCCGGGTCTTCCATGAATACGTTTCGCACTGAACCGGCGAAGGAATAGGCAATGAAAAACGCGCTCTCGCTCTGGAAGATCTGGAACGGATGCGGGAGATAGGTAGCCCGTGGCACGCCCGGCATGAAGCACTTGATCTCCGGGTCCATCGTCAGCCAGTTCTCCCGATTTTCGTCACGCCGCGCCAGCGCTTCCGGACGATAGGGTATCGTGCCGCCTTCGACTACGCCGAAGCTTGCGGGTACGGAGCCTACTGCGCCAAGAGCGACAACCTCAGGACTGGGCACCGGTACGAAATCACCGGGAACCAGGTGATACGCGGCCTTGGGCGGCGCCGCCTCGAGATTGTCGTTGGCGTTCATGAGAACCTGCCAGATGCCGTTCAGGTCCGGCCTGCCGCTCGGCGTCCTCGGAATATCCTGAGCGCCGGACGCCGCGGCCTGGGCGGCGTCGCCACCACCGGTTGTCGTGTCCTGGGAACACCCCGCGAATACCACGGCAAGGGCGAAGAGCAACCATTTTGTCTTCATAATTCAGCCTACTCTTGGAAGGGAAACACTGGGTTTCGTTCGGCCAGACGATATAACCACCCACACCAGAGCATGTCAAGCAAGCCTCAATCCGGTGCCTCAGCGAACTGTAGAAGCCTCTTACTTCAGTTCACGTCGCGAAAGTCTGGGAATATTTTTTCCTTCAATTTCCCTAGAAATTTTCCTATGGATTAGTATCAGCCAATCTGTAAAATCCTCAAAGCTAGCTTCCGTCATCTCTTTCGGCCATTTGATGGAAACATCTCCTTCATCAAGAGTAAAGGTATCTGTTTTTAGATTGCCTAGGTTCTGCTGACTCTCTGGGATCGCCATTCTGCGGAGATCCCCTTTAGCTTGATCAGTTGTCGTGTCGCCCTTCTCAATGATTTCAGCTTCATCTTCGGGAATGCCGGTTTCGCTACCTTCCACGAATAGCCACGTGTGACCTTCACGCTCTTCAGTTGCTCTTACTTTTCGCGGAGTACTGAATTGATCAACCCCCTGCGAATTCCATTGGATAGTATCTCCGATCCGTACATCTTCCCGCTTGGCGTCCGCAGTTTCGACTTCTTCATCTTCTAACTTTGTTACATCAATAATTGAGAGCGATTCCTTATAGCGACTTGCAACCTGATCTGCAGCGGCAGTCCGTAACCCTTTGTTTTTTTGTAGATATGACGAAATATTCAGGGAAGACACCTTGTCGTCCTTGAACTTGTCATAAAGTTCGCCAAACACGATATTGGACTTTAGCGCAAACTCCAGAGCTTTTTGCCTATCCGTCTGATCTAAAATATTTTCGTCCGCAATAATTGTTACTGCGGTATCAGACACAACTAGATTGCTACCTCTACCATCAATAAGACCATATGACTTGATTGCCGCAAGTGCGCTCCTAGAAGCGCCACTTAAACTACTATATCCCATTAGCTTGACAGCCACTGAGTCATCAAAGGAATTTTTTCCCTCGGAGTTGTAAATTTTTTTGACTTGCTCGATAGCTTTGGGCAATGAAATTACAGGGCTCTTCCCCTTGCTAGTCGCCATAACAACCCTCCTCTTCAGATCTGACTCGGCCAACGGCCATGGCTTGAAGGACAATCTACCCGAAATAATCCTTGACAGCAAGGATTATTTTAGGGAGTATTCCATTGCAAGGCCTTTGAAGCCTTGCGGTGGGGCTGCTGGGAACAGCCCCATTCATCAACCACCGTTTGTACACGGGCCGAGGCGAGCGGTACTGACTCGCCAAGGAGAATGGAAACCATTGAACGGAGTGGCAACCCTTAAGGGATTGGCGCACCCGCAGTACTATGGCCTCATTAGGTTGAAGCAGTACGTACTGTTTAACGCGCTTGTGATAATAGCAGTAACTTCATCGACAAGTGCCGTGGATTGTAATCGTTTCCACGGCGCTTGTCACCTAACCTGCTGTTTTAACAGCTTCTCCCGGTAACTCGGCTGGCGATTGCCTGAAGCCGGACCGGGCCGCT
>VYCF01000002.1 GCA_009844085.1 Gammaproteobacteria bacterium
CCGCTGCCTGGAGGCCCGGGCTCTGGAGGACGCGCTTTCGCGGTGAGAGCGGCGCCCGCGGTTGCGGTTGCGGCCGCGGGCATCGGCGCCGAACGTCGCGGAGGATTTTTTTTGTCATTCAGTATCTTTGATATATCATTATAACTATGTATATCAAAGGCGCCCGCCGTGAACGCATTCGATACGCTGAGTGACGAGTCCCGGTTCAAGGAACTCGACAAGTCTTCGCCGACGCCGCTGTATTTCCAGCTATACAGCCTGCTGAAGACGCTGATACTCGACGGCACGCTGCCTTACGGCAGCCGCATGCCCACCGAGGAAGTGCTGGCCAACCTGTTCAAGGTTTCCCGGATTACCGCCAAGCGGGCGATGGACGATCTCGCCGGCGAGGGGCTGCTTGCCCGCAGTCGCGGGAAAGGCACTCATGTCATTTACAAGTATTCTCAGCGACCCGTAAAAGCGCCGCTGGTGGGGATGCTGCAGGAAATCGAAACCATGGCGCGCAACAGCCGCGCCCGGGTGGTCCGCTGCAGTTGGCAGGAGCCGCCCCAGGCGATTCGGGACGAATTAGGTTTGGCCACAGGCGAGAAGGCCCTGCACCTCGTTAGAGTGCGTCAACGCGACAAGCTTGACTTCGGCTATTACACGAGTTGGACCGCCGGCGTGGAGATGCCTTCGAAACCGTCGATATTCGAGACTACGCCAAGGCTTTCGTATTTTCGCCAGAATGGTTTGGAAGTGACCCACGTAAAACAGACTCTGAGTGCCGAAGCCGCCGATGCCGAGGCAGCCATGGCGCTCGACGTGGCCGAAGGCAGCCCGTTGTTGAGCCTGACACGTCGTTCCTACAACAAGAGCGCCGAAGGCGAGCGCATGCACGATTATCTGCGAGTGCTCTACAACCCCGAGCATTTCCGCTACGAAATGGATCTTGAGGTCTAAATGGGATGGAAAAGCCTGCCTATGGCTTATACTCGGACAGGTTGACCCAATTGGTCCGGTCAGGGGCACGTCGTGAGAATTGATCGAATCCGCATAAGAAACTTCAAGAAGTTTGAAGAAAAGGAGCTTGACCTTAACCCGAGGTTTACATTACTCGTCGGAGACAACGGCGCGGGCAAGACCACTTTGCTGGACGCTTTGGCTGTAGCGGCTGGAATCTGGCTCGTTAAGCCCCCGGATTCTACTTTGGTCGGTTCTGGCCGGAACATACTGAAATCGGAAATTAGGCTGAAATCCAGCGAAGAGGGAGACAGAACCCAGTTGGTTGAATGTAAGCCGGTTTCGGTAAGGGCGGAAGGCGAGATTCTCGGAGAACAGTTAAGTTGGCTGCGTGAGATCAGGGCTACGGGTGTCCGAACAAGCAATGCCGGAGCAAAAGCCGCTCTGAATACAATTAGCCGCCATTTTTCAATGGTCGATGAAGGTCACAAGATCGTAAGCCCCATTGTCGCTTACTACGGTGCGGGACGCGCCTGGTTACCTTCGCGTCGTCGAAGACCATCGAATGGAGCGAGCCGTGGACCCGCCCGTCGCTGGGAGGCATTTTACGATTGTTTCGAGGAGCGGATTCGACTCGGCGACATTCAACGTTGGTTCAGACGTGAAACGATCGCATACGCCAACCAGCGAATTTGGCGACCTGGATTCAATACTGTCAAGCACGCTATCAAGCAATGCGTGCCCGGAGCGGACGATCTTTGGTACGACGGCGACCGGGGCGAAATCGTCATGTCGATTGATGGCCATGCAAACGCACTGGCAAACCTGAGCGCGGGGCAGAGAATGATGGTCGCCTTGATTGCAGATATTGCAATCAAGGTAGTGACCCAAAATGCTCATTTGCTAGTGCAGGATCGAGTCATTGGCTCAGACGACGAGGAACCGGAGGTCTTGAACAAGACACCGGGCCTAGTGCTGTTGGACGAGATCGATGCGCACCTGCATCCGAAATGGCAAAGAAGAGTAGTTGACGATCTGAAAAGGATGTTTCCACTAATCCAGTTTGTCTGCACGTCACATTCTCCGTTTATCATTCAATCGCTGGAACATGACGAATTGAGAACTCTGGATGAAACCGGACCACCGCTTGTAGAGTACTCGAATCGTTCGATCGAAGACATCGCGGAAGATATTCAACAAGTAAAGTCGCCCCAGCAAAGCGAGAAAGCGAAAAAACTCAACGACGCCACGGAACGCTATTTTTATTTGCTCAAGGGCAAAGGAACGGACGTTAAGCAAGGTGAGTTGGAACGCGCCGAAAAAGAATACCGAGAAGCTTCGGAGCGCTATGGCGGTAGTCCAGGGCTGGATGCCATCCTCAAGCTCGAAGCGATGGTTCAGGAAGAAAGAGTTCAGAAGAAGGGAAGCTCTCGGTGAGACCTGTTGATCGTGGCCCAGCTCCAAAACAATATTCGAAGTACAGTGACTCAATCTGCGATCTGGAAAGCAGGCTTGGAAGTTATTGCAGCTATTGTGAACGGCGTATGCCGAATGGCTTGGCGGTCGAACACAAAATTCCAAAGACGCTGCGTTCGGGATTGGAGTTGGACTGGACAAATTTTCTTCTGGGTTGTGTGATCTGCAATTCAATCAAGGGTGGCACGGTTTCAATCAATCCTGAAGTCCTCTGGCCGGACCTGAACAATACCTTGTTGGCGCTCGATTACTCAAAAGGGGGATTCGTTGGGGTTTCTGAAGACTTGGATAGTGTTCTGGAGAGGAGAGCAAAAGCCCTGATTGACCTTGTCGGGTTGGACAGGCATGGAGCCGATGACTGGCCGCGACGGACGCGAAGAGACAAACGATGGTCGGAAAGGGAAAAAGTGTGGAGAGTCGCCGAGAAATTCAGGGCCGAATTGGAACAAGCAGGAGAACGTTACGACTCTATCCTTCAGTTGGCAGTTGATGCTGCCACCGGATTTGGTTTCTTTTCAGTCTGGTTCAAAGTTTTCGAGGACCATTCGGAATTGCGGAACGCTCTGATCAATGCTATTCCGGGAACCGCTAAAGTGTGCTTCAACGCAGATGCGGACCCAATACCGCGGCCAAACGCGGATATCTGATTTCTGATATTCGTTTGAATGCTAATTTTGATCGCGGTCGAGAACGCCTCGACGCGCTGGCACGTTCAGCATGGCGGTTTTGGCTCGTTCGCGGCGCAGGGCCTCTACGTCGAGTTCGGCGAAGGCGCACATGGATTCGCCGAAAGCGGCTTCCGCCAGCAGCCTGCCCTTGAAATCCACCACTTGTGAGTGACCGTCGGTAGAATCTTCGGGGAAGCCCGGCCCCGCGATTCCCGCGCTGTTGGCGGACACCACATACACCTGGTTTTCGAAGGCGCGCGCGCGTTTGGCGATGTTTTTCGGCGTCAGTTGAAAACTGCCTTGCTCGCTGGATGAGTGGCAGATCACTTCGGCGCCGCGCCGGGCGAGTTCGGAGCTGATTTCGGGAAACAGGATTTCCTCGGAAGCGACACAGGCAAGCCGGCCGATTTCGGTATCCGCCACCGGATACAGCGCGTCTTCTCCGCAGATTTCCAGGTATCGCTCAAGCACGTCGTGCGGCGTCGGCGCAAACATGGAAATCTGCCGGCGATAACGCAGAATCAACTCGCCCGAAGGATCGATGATGAAACTGCATTGGAAATGGAGGTCGGGAAAATTGTCGTCGGTTTCGTAAGCGTTGCCGGAAAGCCAGACGCCGTTGCCGCGGGCCGACTCGCCGAGCAGTTCGTATTCCGGACCGCCGGGGCGCAAACAGGCCCTGGCGCGCCATTCGGCGGGGTCTTCGCCGCGGGGATAGCCGGTCAGGAAGTATTCCGGCAGCACCACCAGGCGCGTGTCGTCGCCGCTGTAGGTCTTGATGAATTGCCGGCTGCCGCGGATCAGCCCGTCGCAACGTTCGATGCTTGCCCGGATTCGCGCCCTGGCCTCGTCAACCGTGCGGCAATCGTTCACGGCATGGCAGCGCATTTGCAGCGCGAGCGCGGCGTAGGGCGCGACCGCCTTGTCGTTCCCGCTGCCGTTCATTCGAGTTTCTCCTTGTGGCGTCCTTCGATCAGCATAACGCGAAATTCGCCGGCGCCTTCGCGCAGTTTCCGTACTTCCGCGTAATCCGGAGAATTCCAGAAACGGCGCGCGCTTGCCATATCCGGCCAGCGATGCACGACCAGGCGCACATCGCCCCAGTCGCCTTCGAGCGCCTCCTGCGCGCCGCCGAGCACGAGGTACTCCCCGCCAAAGCGCGCCACCAATTCAGGCACCGCTTGCGCGTAGGCCGCGAATTGTTCGCGATCGGTGATCACCGCCTCGACTACGAGGTAAGCCGCCATGTCTGGATTCTCCCTGACAGTTGTTATATTGTCATATCTTTATACCACGTGATACGGTCGAAACGAATGCAGGAGTGACACCATGAAACCTATCTCGCGCCGCCTGGCGTTACAACTGGCGCCCGTCCTGGCTTTGGCGTATGCCGCCGCGGCGCCGGCCGCCGAACTCGATCCGGCCACGGCCGAGGGCAATATCGCCATCAACCGCAAGATTCACTGTTCGATGGAAGACGCCTCGCCCCAGGTTTACCAGTGGTTCGGGCGGGCGTATTCCCGGGTGCCCGGGGAGCCCGACCGGCACCTGTTCAATCTCGACGGAATGAACATCCGGCAATGCGTGAGCATCGACGATCCGGAGCGGGGGCCGGGCTATCGCATGGTGTCGCGCGAACTGATGCTGTATCTCGACCCGCAGACCAATGAAGTATTGCGCAGTTTCGCCAATCCCTGGACCGGGGCGGACAACGACGTCATCCATGTCGCCAACGATCCCGTCAATGGCCGGCCGACTTTCGCCCGCACCGCCGAAGGCGAGGACATTCCCTTCGACTTGCAGGACATCAACGGCAACTGGCTGATGCGGGTCGAAGTGCCGCTGTTCTACACCAATCCCCTGGGGGGCGAATACCAGACATACGTAGGGGGAACTTATCACGCCACCGAGATCTTCGATTTCAACGGCGATACCGCGGAATTGCTCGATGCCGAAACTCCGGTGGCGTATCCCGTCGTTTCCTGGGTAAGGCTGGCGCCCTGGCTGCCGTGGATGCAGATGGGCAATCGCGTGGGCATGATGTATTTCAACGCCATGGGCCGCAAGCTGGAAGGCTTCGAACAATTGTCGGCGACCATGCGGGACGAGATCGCCGCGAATTATCCGGAATACGTGGCCCCGCCCGATCTGGACGATTCCAGACCCAACGAGACTTCCTGGACCTTCATGAAGAAGATCATCGACGGAGCGGACCGATGAAAATACGATTCGCAGCCGTCCTGGCGGCATGTCTGGCGGCGGGAGCGGCGTTCGCCGATCCTGTGCCCGAAGACCAGCGCGTACCCATCGACCTGCGCCGCACCACATTGGTCGTAAACGACATCGAGCGCTCGCTCGAGTTCTACCGCGACGCACTCGGCATGGCGGTGATCTACGACAATCTCATTTTGACGCCCCGCGACGCGGCCGGCGTCGAAGACGCCGAGCGGGCCTTGCGGCTCGTCATGCTGCGGGCGAACGACGATTACATCGGCGTTGTCGGCCTGCTGCAATACTTCAAGCCGGCCAAGGAAACCGTCGATCTCGCCGGCACCTCGTTCATGGAAGGCACGGCGGTGCTGTTGTTCAACGTCGAAGACCTGACGGGCGCTTTCGCCCGCGCCAGCAGTATCGAAGGCGTTGTGGTGATCGACGAGCCCATGCCGGTTTCCTACCCGTCCTACGATGGAGAGGGCGTGATCGACGTGATCGTGAGCACCTTGCAGGACCCTGACGGTTTCACCATTGAACTCAATCAACTGCAAAGCGAACTGAGGTAGGTTGAAGCAGACATTCCGCACGATGTGAGTCGCCGTCGGCTGGCGGGGGGTTCAGCGGGCGTGCGAGGCATGGATGCCGAGCCCGAAGCCTACAGGGACGTATTAACGGCGTCCGCTGAACCCCCCGCCAGCCGGCGGCGACGGGTCGAAGCCACTAATTCTGCAACCGCGTCGCCGATGGCCGCGAGCCGCTGTTCCATCGTTGGGCCGCAATGGACCATGCCGATGTTCGCGGGCAAACCCATGTCGTCGAGGCGGTCGGCGTATTTGCGCAGCATCCCGCCGCGCCAGCGGATGATCCGGGTGGGCGCGGAAACCCCGAACAGGCGGTTGGCGTCTTCGTTGAGGAAAGCGCCGCGATAGGCGCGGGCGTAATCGGGCCCGGCGCGAAGCTGATCGACCAGCATTGCCTGCCTCGTTTCCAACGGAACGGCGTCTGCTTGGGCGAAGCGGTGTTCCTCGTCCTGCTCGAACCAGGGAAACCATTGCCAAGTCGCGTTGACCATCTCCCAGGCCTTGCGCAGATGGGCGCCGTCCTCGCGCGGCGACAGATCGGGGAAATAGCGCGCCAGAATGTATTCGCGCTCGGCGTCGGTGAAGTGAGCGGCGTTGTCGAGCACGAGAAAACGTGCGGCTTCGGGCCAGGCGCGGGCGAATTCGATGGCGATCTGGGCGCCGGTGGACGAGCCGTAGACGCCGACCCGCTCGAATCCGAGCGCGGCGATGAACTGCCTGAGCCAGGCCGCGTATCCGCTCAAGTCCTCGCCTGGTTCGGTCAGGGGGTCCGAGGCGCCGTAGCCCGGCGTGTCGGGAGCGACCGCGTATATGCCTTCCGGCAGCGCGGCCATCGTGGGTTCCATCCAGGCCGACGACAATGGCGAAGCGTGCAACAGGATCAGCGGCAAGCCGCCGCCGCGACAGCGGTAGTGGGTTTGCGCGCCGTCCGCGAGTTCCACGTAGGCGCGTTTACTCATAAGCCAAGCGCTCCCGGATTCATGCGCCGGCCCGGATCCAGTTCCTTTTTCAGGGCCTCGATCAGGCGCCAGTTGGCGTCTTGCAGTCCTTCCCGGTACCGGTAGGACTTGCCCAATTGCAGATGTGCGGCGCCCAGTTCCGTGAACAGTGCTATCAGGGCTTCCCGGATTTCGGTAACTGCCGCCCGCGCCGCCGGGTTTTCCGGAAAGCCGCGGATTCCGCGCAAATGTCCCGGCTCGACGCTCAAGCGATGAATCTCTTCCAGCGCATCGGGCCAGAAGAAGACGGGCTCCAGCACCGTGCAATTGCCGGCCACGGTGGCCAGGAGATGACCCACGCCGATTTCGTGTTCGGTCAAGGTTCGCTCGTAGCTTTCGAACAATTTCCTGATTGCATTCATGGCGGCGACGGCGCGGGAGTGCGGAAAAATACCATGTACCGGAACCCAGCGTTCGCCCTCGGGTCCAATGATGCTGTTGACCGGGCCGAAGGGATTGGCGCGCAACACCTTGGGAACGGTATCGGGCAATTCCCGTCCTCCTTCGCCTACGGCGATCCGCCGCACCGCTTCCAGCCGCCCGCCCGCGCCTTCCTCAGTTCTGTCCTCGATCATGACGCTGAAGGACCAATCGACGTCTTCCATGAAACCGCGTCCGGTCATGGCGATGCGCGCTCCTTCGGCCAGGGCCTTGCCGACCCCGCCTGTGGATTTCATCACGCCAAGCAGATTTTTCGCGTCCGCGGCCAGGCTCTCCCTGCGCATGCGCTGGGCTTGCAGGAAAGGATCGAAGCCAAAGCACTCCATGGCCAGATCCTGGCGCGAGATTTCGGCCATGGCCGCGAGCATGGCGGGATAGTCGTCAAAAGCGAAAGCGCCGAAGGCCCGGCTTGAGCTTTCCGGCGCCAGCCGCAAGGTCGCGGTGGCCTTGACGCCGAGGGCGCCGCAATCGCCGCAGAACAGTCCGGTCAGGTCGGGGCCATGCTGGCGAAAGAATGGACCGGCATTCTTGTGACCGGCCGAGCCGGTGTCGAGCACGGCGCCGTCGGCCAGCACGACTTTCAGGGACAATGCCGATTCGGCCGCCGAACCGTGATGGCCCGAACCCCAGAAAATGCTGTTCTGGGACAGGCTGCCGCCGACCGTGGCATGAATGCCCGACAAGGTGCCCCAATAAGGCGTGCGCAGCCCGGTTCCTTTCAGAGCCTCGTGCAATTCGCTCCAGGTCGTTCCCGCCTCCACGGTAACGAACATGTCCTGGCGATTGATCTCCAGCACCCGATTCATGCCGCGCATGTCGATCAGCACCGAATCCGCCTCGGCTGGAACGTAGCCGCTGCTATAGGACATGCCGCCGCCGCGGGCGATCACGGCACAGCCGGCCGCGGCAGCTTCCGCCACCGCTGCCCCCAGTTGTTCGATATTGGCCGGACGCAGGACCAGGCCCGCGGGGACGCCGCGGGTGAAAATGTCCTGGGCAAGAAAATCTCGGGTTTCCGCGTCCCGGCTCAGCGCTTCGCTTCCAAGCAACGCGCCCAGCCGTTCGATCAGTGAGTCGTCGATCACCTGGCCGCGGCCGTCAGGACTTCGCGGGCGGCGCGCTCGCCGGATTCGAAAGCGCCTTCCATGCCGGAGAATTCGGAAGCGGTATGTTCGCCTGCGAAATACACGCCGCCCGCCGGCTGCCGCAGTACTTCGTAATGGCGTCCGATCTGACCCGGGGCCCAGGCAGGCCAGCTTCCTCCGCTGAACGGATCCGCGCCCCAGCGTACGAGCCCGCGCAGATGCAGATTGCCGCGGGCGCCCGGCCAGACGCGAACGATGTCCTCCAGAATGAGTTCACCTGCGTCGCTTTCGGGAAGGGCGTCGTAGCGGTCGCAGCCGTTGCCGTTGATCCAGGCGGTGACCAGTGTGTTGCCGGTAGCGGCGTCGCGGCGCGCGAACAGCCGGCCGAACTCGGCGTTGGACCAGATCGAACCGGGTATGCCGCTAGCTGCCCCGCCAGCGCGCGAGGCTTCCAGGTCGGCCTGCGGCCCCTTGTGGACGACGATGGCGGCGATTGCTTCGCGCTGCCGGGCGGGGAGGGCGGGGCTGAACTCGACGCGCTTGAGCGCCGGCACGGGCAAGCTCAGGATCGCCGCGTCAGCCTCGATTTCCAGACCGCTCGCGCAATGGAGGCGTACGCCGCCACCGCCGTTTTCGAGTCTTGTCAGCGTTTCTCCCAATAGCACGGGTTGCGCAAGGCGCTCGGCCATCGCCTCCGGCAGCCGCATGTTGCCGCCTTCGACTTCCAGAATGGAGGCGCCTTCGGCGGCGCCGCGCTGAAAGCCTGCCACTACCCGGTACAAACTCAACAGGGAAGTGCCGGCCAAAGTATTGCCATAACCGTTATTGGCGCCGAGCAGGGAAAGCCCCGCGTTAATGAGTCCCTGGCCGCGAAACCAGTCGCTGGCGGAGACATCGTGCTGCGACATGCTCTCCGCATGCCAATCGGAAGTCTGCCGAAACGGGGGCTCGCGCAACAGGAAACTGGTCAGGCGATCCGGAGTGATCGTCTTCAATTCTTCCGGAAACGGATTGCGCGGCGATTGCGGCCAGGACCGCCGGGTTTCGGCTTGACCGTCGATCAGCCAGGACATCGGAAATGCGCCGCCGGCCTCACTGGTCAGGAGCGTCACCCCGGCTTGCACGGCGGCCGCCAGCATCCGCCGGTAGTTGGAGCCGATCTGGCTGCCGCCGGCCTCGGGACGGCCCGGCACATCGTCGAGGGTCAATACGCGCCCGCCGACGCGGCCGCGTCCTTCGATGACGATTACTTCGAACCCCGCCTCCTGCAACAGCAATGCGGCGTGAAGTCCCGAAAGCCCCGCTCCGGCGATCGCTACCCGGCGTTGCTGGGCAATGACCAGCGTTGGCATGGCCGCGAAAACCGCTGCGGTCGATGCGCCGGCAAGGAAGCGTCGCCGCGTGAGTAGCGAGTTATCGCGATTTCTCATTTTGCTGTCATCCTGCGCGTAGTCGCAGGATCTCCCTGAGATGGTGCAGAACCAGGGGAGATTCTGCGACTGCGCTTCGCTCCGCGCAGAATGACGGAGTGGAGTCAGAAATCATAACTCAACTCGAGCCCCAATTGACGTTCGCGCCGCGGCAAGGCGAAAAAGGCGCGCGGAGCGCTTCGGTCCGCGGTCGGCGGCGCCACATTGAGCGACGCGAAAGTGAAATACGGCGATTGCAGCCAGCGGGTGGCGAGAATCGCCGAGCCCTCGTTCGTCAGGTTGCGGCCGAGCAATGCCAGGCTCCAGTTCTCGCCCTCTACGCCGATGCGCGCGCCGACCAGGGTTGCCGCGCCGGTATAGGACGACTGATGCAACTGCGTATAACGCTTCGATTCGTAACTCACGTTGACGTTGCCGACGAAATTCAGGCCATTGTTCATCGGACGGGAGAAGTCCAGGAATGCGCTTGCCTGGTGTTTCGAGCCCATCGGAAACTGGTGCCCCGCCACCGAGCAGTCGCCCATGCCGCTCGGATTCATCGACGTGGCCGGATCCCCGGTGAATTTGCCGCCGCCGCTGGTGAGAGACCATTGGAATTCGTCACAGCCGCCGGTGAACTCGGAGTCCGCCAGAGCGTAAGTGACGCCCGCCCGCATCGAGTCGCTGAGTTGCGCGAGCAGATCCACCTCGATTCCCAGAACCTCGCCGTCGGCCTGATTGGTGACGATGGAGTTGAGAGCGCCGGAGGGGTCGGCCACCGGAGTAGTGAGCTGGTACTTGCTGATGTCGGACCAGAACAGCGCCAGGTTGAGTTGCGCCCGGCCGTCGAGTAGCGCGGTCTTGATGCCGCCTTCCAGATTCTGCGATTCTTCCTCGTCATAGGAGGGACGGCCCGTACTGGCGCCGTCGAAGCCGTTCAGGCCGCCGGGCTTGATGCCTTCGGAGTAGATGCCGTAAAGCATCGCGTCGTCGTTCAATCGATAGTCGAGCGTCACCCGCGGCGCGAAACTGAAGAAACTCGTGGCGCCGCTGAAAGCGACCATGCCGGCGGCGTTGATGTCCACCTGCGATTTCTCCTCGTCGGCGTAACGCAGTTCCACGGTGGCGCTGGCGCGGTCCGAGAAGTCCCAGCCAACGGAGACGAACGCCGCGGTGTTAGTGATGAAGTTATCGATTCCGTCCGGCGACAAACCGCCCGGTACGATATCGGACTGGTCTTCTTCGAGATCGTAGTGGAACACCCCGGCGCTCCAGCGCAGCGCCGAATCGGCGGCCGAGTCGAGCCGCGCCTCATAGGCGGTTTCGGTAAACTCGGTGACGTTTGAAAGCCCGAAAAAGGCTTCCGGGCCCAGGAAAAAATTGGTGGGGCCGTGATCGGAATCGGATCCGGTCTTGGCTTCTTCGTCGCGGCGGGAAACCTGGAACGTGAGCGTGTTGCCGGAATCCAGATTGTAGGAGGCGGAAAGCGCGTAATTGTTTAGTTCCCGTTCAACGCCGCTGAACAGTACCCCCTGGCCGAGGGAATACACGTTGCCGAAGAACGTGCTGCCGGGGTTGATGCCGGGGATCACGTTGGGTACGCCGTCGGCGTCCGGGCCGTCGTTGAGCGCGATGGGGCGCGGCAGAATTTCGCCGCAGAAGTACTGATTCGGATTGCGGCTTTCAACAAATGGCCAGAACGCCAGCGAGCGGAATCCGGGATAACAGTTGTTTTCGGCCGCCGATTGCAGGAAGAAGGGGCGAGTGCCGTCGTTGTCTTCCTGGTATTGCACGCGGCCGGTTAGCGAAAACGATTCGTTCGGGGTCCAGTCGAGCGTGACGTTGATCGAGTCGCTTTCTTCCTGTCCGATCGGCTGTTCGGTCACCGTATTCGTCCATTGCCCGTCGAATTCGTAATGCCGGACCGCCGCCTGCATGGCGAGCACGCCGTCGATCAATTGCCCGCCGACGCTGCCGACGAGCTCCTGCTCTCCGTCGCCGAGACCGCGGACCCGCGCCCTGCCGGAGAAGTCCTGCCCCGGACGGCGGGTGACGAAATTGATCGCCCCGGAATAGGTATTGCGGCCGTAAAGCGCGCTTTGCGGTCCCTTGATGACTTCCACCCGCTCGAGATTCGACATGTCGAGCGACTGGATATCGCCGGCGTAATACATGCCGTCGACGAAATACGCGACGCCGCTTTCCACGCCGAATTGCACTCTGGCGAGAATATTGCCCTGGCCACGAATCACCGGCCTTTCGGTCGAGCGGCCGAAGGCGCTGGAGAAGCTCAGCCCCGGCGTGAAGCGCGCGATATCGGTGACGCTGTTGATGTCGAGTTGTTCGATCGACGCGGTGGTGAACGCCGAGACCGACACCGGCGTATCGTTCAGGCTTTCTTCGACCTTGCGCGCGGTGACGGTGATTTCCTCGACCAGGCTTTCCTGGGCGAGCGCCTGCCCGCTCAAAGCCATCGCGGCAAGGTTTACGGTTCCGGCAATCAAGCGAAATCTTGTCAGATTCTTTCTTCTTCGGATCATGGTCGGGCCCTCGGCGGATGTTGGTTCCAGGCAATTCTCATTGGTAAGGTGAGAACTGCTGTTCACCGATATTACGGAACAATGCACGAGTTGTCATATTTTTATATTGTCATATCTATATATTGATATATTAATAAGTCATATGCTACGCTCGAACCGAACGCGCGGCTTTGCCCGAGCAAGCCAATCCGGCAATGCGGCGCACAGGACGAATTTACATCGGGAGAGCAACGATGCAACCAATCATTCATCGCTCAATTCTGAGTGCGGCGGTGACGGCCGCGGTGGCCGGGATTGCGCCGCCCGCCCAGGCCCAGCAGCAAATCCAAGTTGAAGAAGTCATAGTCACAGCCAGAAAGGTCGAGGAGAATCTTCGCGAAATTCCGCTTACGGTGGCCGCGTTTACCGAACAGTCGCTGGAAGACCAGGGAATCGTGTCGCTGCAGGACATCGCCGACAGCACGCCGGGATTCGATTTCGCCCAGGCTTTCGGCCGCAACGACTTCCGCCCGGTAATCCGGGGCCAGTCGAACATTCTCGGCAGGGCCAACGCCGGCCTGTTCGTCGACGGCATCATCGTCGAGGAAGGCATGGCCTCGATTCCCCTTTCCGCCTTGCAGCGCGTGGAAGTCGTCAAAGGTCCGCAAAGCGCGTTGTACGGGCGTTCGACCCTGTCGGGCGCGATCAACTACGTACTCAAGACGGCGGGGACCGAGACCGAATCCGAAGCCACGGTGGAATTCGGCGAACGCGACCTTGCGCGGGCCGAATTTCACATCAGCGGGCCGCTGTCCGACACCGTCGGCGCGGCGGTTACCGTCGCGCATTACGAGCGCGGCGGAGAATACGACAACATCTATCCGGGCAATGCGCTCAACACGACCGAATACACGACCGAGACCGGCGGCGAGTCGTCCTCGAGCATAACCGGCGTATTGTCGGTCGCGGCGAGCGACCGGGTAGAAGTCCAGGCTCACGCGATGTTCGAGCAAACCGCCGACGATCAATATCCCATCGCGTTGATTGACTCAAGCATGAACAATTGCTACCGCGTCACTCGCGGCGGACCGCTGTCCCAGCCGGCGCCGCCGGCGGGCACTCCCGAAGCCGAAGCGGGCACGGTAACGTCCGCCGGCTACAACGGCAGCGGTTATTACTGCGGCGAGGTCAATGTCTCGGACGTACTCGCGGCGAACGGCGGCGGCACCAATCTCGAAACGCTGTTCTATCCCTCGTCGGGAACCGAGCGCGACAGCATGCGGCTCGGTCTGCGTATTGACGCGGAGGTCAGCGACACCGTCACTTTCACTTCCCTTACCGGCTACAACGACGTCGCCACCTACGCCTCCCAGGATCAGACCTTCGGCGGCGGCGACACGCGCAGGCCCGTGGCCGGGGTGGGGTCTCCGTTCGCGGTGCAGGGCTTCGGTCCCACGCCGCCCGTCGTTCACAGCCGGATCGGCTTTCTCACCATCGACGACGACGATTTCAACGATTTTTCGCAGGAGTTCAGATTGCGGTTCGACCCGAACGACGATCTCAACTACACGCTCGGCGCCTACTATTACGAATCCGAGGAGAGTTTCGGCGCGATCGGCTCCGGCGATACACGCGCAATCACATGGATCGACGGCACCCGGATATTCTCGCCCTTCAGTCGGACTTTCGCGCCGCTGCCTGGATTCTCGACCAGCGCGGGCTATGAAGGCGCGCCGCTGCGCAACGACGGTTCGGAAGAAGTCAGCAGCCGTTCGGTGTTCGGCGCTGTCGAGTTCCGCGCGTCGGAGCGGCTCGTGCTCGGCGCCGAAGCGCGCTGGAACGAGGACGAGTTCGATTTCGTCCGCGCCGCCGACGGCTCCAGCGTAAGCGGCAGTTTCGACGCCTTCCTGCCGAAACTGACCGCGCGCTACGAGATGAACGACAACGCCCTGGTATATTTCAACATCGCCAGGGGCAACAAGCCCGGCACCCTGAACCGCGACCAGGGCGTGCCCGCGGGCGACGTCAACGTGGACGAGGAGAACGCGCTGAGTTACGAGTTCGGCCTGAAGTCGCTGGCGATGAACAACCGCCTCGAAACCAATCTGGCGGTTTATCGCATCGACTGGGAGGACATGCAGCTCACTTCCACCCGGGCCGCGACGGTGGGCGGGCAGGCGCGGACTTTTTCCGTCCTGGAAAACATCGGTGAATCGGGTATCCAGGGCATCGAACTCGATCTGACATTTCAGATGACCGACGCCTGGACCACGCGCTTTGCGTATGCATTGACCGACGGTGAAATCGACCGCTTCGTGCAATCGGTCGACGCGGGCGCCGCGGCGCCTTCCGGGTTCCGCGAGGCCGCGCTGATCGCCGGTTACAGCAGCAGCGGCGACGTGATCGTCTCGGGCGTGGAATTGCCCCATACCTCCAGAACGCAATGGGTCTTCAGCAATGCGCTCGATGGCGCCATGTCCGGAGATTGGTCGTGGTTCCTGCGCGCCGACTACCACTTCAATTCCCAGCGTTACGCCCAGGTGTACAACCTCGCGCACACCGGCGACCGCCAAATCCTCAATCTGCGCGGCGGATTCAGAAGCGGTAATATAGATATCGAGATCTGGGCCGACAATGCGCTCGACGACGATACCAGCCCGGCGCTGATCCGCTATGTGCAAGGTTCGGATCTGACGTTCAACCCGTTCAACCGGGCGATCGGCCTGACCCTCCCCGAGAAGCGCCGCGTCGGCGCGACCTTGCGCTACCGCTTCTAAGGGGGAAAAGCTTGCGAATTCGCAGCATCGTCAAGCGCACCACGCTGATCGTCAGGGATATGGCGGCGAGCGTGCGCTGGTACGAACATGTGCTAGGCATGTCGGTCTGGCTCGATACCGAGTACGTGCTTTCGGGCGAAGGCATCGCCGCCGGTTCGCCCGGCGACCGGACCCATCTCGTGATCATGAAGGCCGAACACGACAAGATCGGGATGATCGGCCTGTTGCAATGGCTGGATCCGCCCTTGCCCGCGCCGGAGATCGACTGGTCCGTGGGTTACGGCACGCCGGTATTCGTCGTCGAAACCGATGACGCCGCCGAACTCGCGCGCCGCGCGGAAGAACTCGGCGCGCGGATCAAGACCCGCGAACGCCACTTTACCGTAACCGGCGCCGGAGGTCAGATCCGCCATCTCAAGGGTACCGTTGTATACGACCCGGACGGCCACATTTTCGAATGCAATCAGGTGCTGCGGATCGAGCAGCCCCCGAATTCCGAGAGGTCATCCGCATGAGCATCCGTTTTCAGCGCGCCAATTTCCTGGTTTCGGATATCGACGCCGCCTTGCGTTTCTACGTCGATGTGCTGGGCATGGAAGTCGCCTTCCGCAGACCCCACCGCGACGAGAGCTATTCCCATGTCGTGTTCGAACTCGACCGCTCGAATCCGGTCGGCTTCGTCGGCTTGAGCACGCCCACCCAGCCGCGGGTAATGGGCCTGACCGAATTCGCCGGACTCGGGCGGCTGCCCGTGCCGCGGCGTTCGACCATCGTCCTTCACGTCGATGACCCGGACGCCGTAGTCGAACGCGCCCGTGCCGGCGGCTACGAGGTCATGCCCGAACAGGAACTCATCACCCACGACGGCCGCCGCGGCCGGGAATTCGGAATCCTTGACGCCGACGGCAATGTAGTGGTGATCTATCGCATAATAGCCGAAGCGAGCTAAAGCTCCCTTGTCATTCCGCGCGAAGGGCGCCGCATGAATACCGACGCAGTTGCCAGCCATGCGCCGAAGTATCCGGCGCCTTCGCGCGCCTGGCTGCTGGTTGCGCTGTTGACCGTCGCCTATGTGGTCTCCTTCGTCGACCGCTACATCCTCAGCTTGCTGATCGATCCCATCAAGGCCGATCTCGGATTGAGCGATTTCCAGATCGGCATCCTGCTCGGCCCCGCTTTCGGCATCTTCTACGCGACGATCGGCCTGCCCCTCGGCTATCTCGCCGACCGTTCGCGACGGACCTGGATCGTCGCCGCCGGCATCGCGGTCTGGACGCTTGCGACCGCTGCTTCCGGGCTGGCGCGCAGTTTCGCCCAGATGTTCGTCGCGCGGCTTTCGGTCGGCATCGGCGAAGCGGCGCTCAGTCCCTGCGCGATGTCGCTGATCGCCGACTCGTTTCCCGAAGATCGTCGCGGCAAACCCATCGCGGTTTATTCGAGCGCCCTGTCTCTGGGCGCGGCGCTCGCGGCCTTGCTGGGCGCCGCGGTGTTGACCTGGACTAACACGACGGGGAACCTGACCTTGCCGCTGATCGGCGAATTGACGCCCTGGCGCATCGCGTTCCTCATCGCGGGCCTGCCGGGGCTGATCCTGGCCGTGCCGTTTCTGCTCATGCGCGAGCCGGCGCGAATCGGTTCTTCCGCCGACCGCCCGAACATGCATCTCGGCCACATGTTCAGCCATGTCTCCCGCCATGGCCTGACCTATGGTTGCTTCGTCACGATTTTCTGCTACATGACCATCGTCGCTTACAGCCAGGGCTGGCTAGCGGTCATGTTCGACCGCACTTTCGGCTGGCCGGTTGAGGTGTTCGCGTTGTACGACGGCCTGCTGCTGATCGTTATCGGGCCGCTTTCCGTGCTGTTCGCCGGCTGGCTGTCGGACTATTACACCGAGCGCGGCGCCGCGGACGCGCCGATGCGGATCGCCATCCTCGGATTGTTTCTGTCGGTGCCGCCGGCGGTAATCGGACCTTTGCTCGGCAACGATATCGCCGCTTTCCTGGTGGTCTCGGCCGCGACCATCGGCGCGGCGTTCATTTCCGCGGTCGGCATTACCGCCTTGCTGAAGATCATCCCCTCGGGCATCCGCGCCCAGACCATCGCCTTGTATTACATGACGATCAGTCTTGCCGGACTTTTTCTCGGGCCGAGCCTGGTCGGACTATTGAACGATATGGTGTTCGGCGCAGACGGCGTACGCTACAGCGTGGCGGCGATACCGCTGATCTTCGGCCTGCCCGTAATGCTGCTTTCGCCGCTGACGCTGAAACTCTATCGCAAGGCCTTGGAAAATCCCGCATTCAGAGACTAGTCGGAACAATCCTCTAGAATGTCGTCCATTGCATTGCGGTCCCGGTTCTCGATGAACAGATCGTACTTTTCCGCGATCGCGTCCCACAGCCGCACGTATTCGCACTGGAATTCCTCCCGCGGCAGGTAACGGCTCGGCCCGCGGTCGCGCTTGCGGCGAATTTCGCGGCGGTCGACCATCATGATGTTCAGCGGGTCGTTGGCGAATTGCAGCTTCGTTCCGGGGTCCCAGCGGTCGCCGCCATGCGTGTGGGCGTACATCAGCGGAATGACGTGGTCGATATCGAGCCGCATGGCGACTTCAAAGACCTCGCCCGTATACTCGTCGACCCATTCGCCGGTACGCACGACGCAGTTGCGTGGATTGGTGTAACGCACCGGAACCCGGCTCGTGAGAATCAGCACTTCCTGCCGCGTGGACTGGCAATCGCCGTCGAAATCGAGCTCGAAATTCCAGTCGTCGGCGTTGAAGAAGCGCTCGCGCGCGCGGCGGTTCGACACCATGCGCTCGGAGCCGATGCGGGTGAAGGTGTCCGGATATACGCAACCCGGCATGTGGCAATGATATGAGCGGCCGTAATAATGACCGCCGTTCTGGTCCAGGTTGCCGATATGGGCCGATGCGGCCGGAATGAACAGGGCCAGCAGGCCCAACAGGATTGGATGCAAGCGGTTCATGTCGTCTCCCGTCCGTGCCGCGGTCAATCGAGCAGGAACGACAAGTCCGCGGCGCGGCAATGTTTGGTCAATATGCCCAGCGAGATATAGTCTACGCCAGTTTCGGCGATTTCCACCAGTGTCTCCTCGCCGATGCCGCCGGAAGCCTCGAGCTTGCAGCGTCCGACGGCCAGCGCCACGGCGCTGCGAATCTGTCCGGGGCTGAAATTGTCGAGCAGGGCGATATCGGCTCCCGCTGCGATGGCTTCCTCGAGTTCATCGAGGTCGCATACTTCGATCTCCACCGGTTTGCCGGGCTGCGATTGTCTGGCGCGGCCGATGGCCCGGGCGATTCCGCCGCTGGCGCGAATATGGTTTTCCTTGATGAGGAAGGCGTCGTACAGCCCCATGCGATGGTTATGGCAGCCGCCGGCGCGCACGGCGTATTTTTGCGCGCTGCGCAGGCCCGGCAGGGTCTTGCGGGTATCGAGCAGCCGGCAGCCGGTATGCGCCACCGCGGCCGCCAGTTCCCGGCTGCGGGCGGCGATGGCGCATAGTAATTGCAGGAAATTGAGCGCGGTTCGCTCGGCCGTGAGCAGGACGCGCGCATTGCCGTGAACCGTGTAGAGAATCGAATCGGCGGGGATGCTGTCTCCCTCTGCAAAATGCCATTCCGCCGCCAGCTTTGGCGCCAGTTGCCGATAGACTTCATCGACCCAGGGCCGGCCGCAAAGCACTGTATCTTCGCGCGCAATCACGCGCCCGGAGCCTGTCGCCTTATCGTCAAGCAGCGCGGCCGTAATGTCGCCGCCGCCGATATCCTCGGCCAGCGCCCGGCTTACCTGTTCACCGAGATCTGAAGGAGTATTCCGCAATTCTCGCTCTAAAACACGTCGCCGGCCGCGGGCTGGCGCAAGGTGAGCTGTGAGCCGCGCTGGGAGAATTCGATGCGTTGCAAGGCGCTCATGCCAAGCAGAATCGTGTCCCCGCCCATGCTGGGCGTGATGCTTGCCGACAGGTCGTGCAATACGATATTGCCGATGACGAGTTCGTCGATGTTGGTGGCGTATACCGTCACCGTTCCATTGGCTGTCGCGGCGCGGCCGGGGTAACCGCGCTGGAGGCCCGCCGCTCGCGCCACATGATCCGGAATGGCGACATCGGTGGCGCCGGTGTCGAGCAGAAAGATTACCGGCACGTCATTGATCTCGCCGCCGGCGACATAATGGCCCTGGCGGTTGCGTTCAAGCACTACCTCGCGGGCGCCGTCCGGCCCGACCAGGCCTTGCAGGTTACGGTTCGGATTGGCCTGGCCGTCGAGCCAGCCGTCGAATGCTCCGGTAAGCGCCGCCAGCCCGAGGGCGAAGGCGAATATCAGCATGCCCTGGCCCATGCGGCGGCCGGGAGGTCTGGAATGCGGATGGACAGCCATGGCTCGGATTATCCGTCAGGCGGGCAACAGCGGCAACCCGACGAGCAATTCGCCAACCGCGCCGATGTCTCCTGTCAGCACGGTAATCAACACAAGCCAGGCAGAGGCGCGAAAAACATTCTGTTCGACATGCCGCAGCCGGGCGTGGCCGAGTTCGTGAAAATACACCGCGAGCAGTTCTTCGTCGCTTTCCGCCAGTTCCACGAGTTCGTCGGAGAAAGCGATCATGGTAGCGCCCAGGGTGACGGCGTTAGCGCCGAAAATCCCGGCTTCCCTGAATTCGATCGTCTCGACTTCGCCATGCGACCGGAAATACCGTTCCAGTTCCCGCCGTCGCTCAGGCGCGATGCTCGAAGGATCCAGAAAGACATCCAGTTGCGACATAAGCGCTCCCGACACTTGCGCGCTGACCTCCTCGGGCACGGTCAGGGCCAGGCGCGCTGCGAGCGCGGGAACGCCCCAGAAGGCCAGGACCGCAAGCATGGAGATCACCAGCGCGGCCGCGGCGACGACCGCGGGCATATGCCGTTCGACACGGTTGGCCAGGCCGGGAGTCAGCGCCAGCGTTTCGCGCAACCGCTCGACGCCTTCCCCGTCTTCCGTAACGAAGCTCTCTTTTCCGCCGAATTCCATGCGCGTCGGCGTGCCCGGCAGCGGACTCGAGACTTGCAGCTTCTCGCGGTCGACGCTTACGTGCAAGCCTTCGTCAGTGACCACGGCAACAGCCACCGCCGACCAAGGGTAGAAAAAGCCAAGCGTCACAATGATCAGGAAAGTAATGCTCAAGATCAGAAATACGTACTCAATGGAAATGTTGTTGCGCAAGCGGTTGCCGCCGAAGTATCTTTTCGATCTCACCTTCGCCCAGGCGGAGTAGATGCCCAGGGTAAGAATCGTGAACAGCATGTTGACGATCCAGATGCGAAAGTAATCCGAGCCGTTGCCGTGGAAAGTGAACGGTTCTATGGATGTCTGTTGTTTTGTGGTGGATTCTACTTCGCTGCTGCCGGGATGCCCGGAATCGATCATAATGCACTCCCTGCGGGGGGCTTGCCATAATTGGTTGTCCGCGGTGCAGAGGCAGCCTAACACACTATATCGGTGGCGAGAGAAGGGGAGCTAATGAAGAAATTCGGGATCGGACAGCCGGCGGCGCGCTTTGAAGACCGCCGCTTCCTCACCGGCGCTGGCTCGTATCTGGACGATGAAAATCTGCCGGGCCAGGCAGTCGGGGTGTTCCTGCGTTCGCCTCACGCGCACGCCCGGCTGGGCGGAATCGATGTGTCGGCGGCGCTCGCCGGCGACGGTGTGTTAGGCGTCTTCACGGGTCCGGACCTGCGCGCCGCCGGCGTCGGCGATCTGCCTTGCATGGCGGATGCGCCGAATGCGGACGGCTCGCCTTGCTACAAGCCGCCGCGCCCGGCGCTGGCGATCGGCCGCGTGCGCCATGTCGGCGAGCCTGTTGCCCTGATCGTCGCGGAAACCCGGGCCCAGGCGCTGGACGCCGCCGAGGCGATTTTCGTCGACTACGAGGAATTGCCTTCGGTCGTCGAGACCGGCGCGGCCATGAACGGAGACGCCCCGCGTTTGTGGGACGAGGCGCCCGGAAACCGCTGTTTCGACTGGCATGACGGCGATGCCGAAGCCGCGGCCTCGGCCCTGGAGGGTGCGGCGCATCGGGTCGAACTCGAATTGGTCAACAACCGGCTGGCGCCGAATTCGATGGAGCCTCGCGGAGCGATCGCCTCGTTCGAAGACGGCCGCCTGGTCCTGCGCGTTTCCTGCCAGGGCGTGCATTACATCAAGCGGATCTTGCTGAGCGGAATATTCGATTGCGCCGAAGAGGACATTCGCGTGATCTGCAAGGACGTCGGCGGCGGATTCGGCGCGAAGATTTTCTGTTACCCGGAATACGTCGCGGCCCTGCATGCGGCGCGGACGCTCGGCCGGCCGGTGAAATGGGTGGCCGAACGCGGCGAGTCGTTTCTCAGCGACAGTCACGGCCGCGATCACGTGACCCGGCTCGAAGCCGGCTTCGACAATGAGTTCCGTTTCACCGGGTTGCGCGTTTCGACGATCGCAAACCTGGGCTCCAGCCTTTCCCCGTTCTCGCCTTTCGTCGCCACCTCGGCGGGGGTTCCCATGTTGTCCGGCTGCTACCGGGTGCCGGCCGCGCATGTTCGCGTGCAAGGCGTGTTCACGAATACCGCGCCGGTCGACGCCTATCGCGGCGCGGGCAGGCCCGAGGCGATCTACGCTATCGAACGATTGATGGATTTCGCGGGGCGCCGGCTTGGCGTTTCGCCCGGGGAATTCCGCCGCCGCAATCTGATCGGCGCAGCGGAGATGCCGTTCAGAACCGTCCTTGGTTCAACCTACGACAGTGGTGAATTTCAGCAGATTCTCGACCTCGCGCTCGAGCGCTCCGACCGGGACGGATTCGAATCAAGAAGGATTGCGGCCCTGCAACGGGGAAAACTGCGTGGCTACGGGTTCGCCAGTTACATCGAACGATGTTCAGGCGGCGCGCCGGAACAAGCCCGGCTGATCGTCGGGGCCGATGGCCATATAGACCTGCATATCGGCACCATGTCGAACGGCCAGGGTCACGAAACGGCGTTTCGGCAGATTCTTTGCGAATACCTGGAAGTCGATCCCGAACGGATCACCGTGGTTCAGGGCGACACCGACATCATCCCTCGGGGCGGCGGCACGGCGGGGTCGAGATCGGTGCCCGTGGGCGGGGCCGCGATTGCCGCCTGTGCGAGAAAATTGATCAGGGTCGCCGCCGGGAAGGCGGCGGAACTCCTCGAAGCGGCGGTGGAGGACATCCGCTTCGAAGCCGGGCGATACCACATTGCCGGCACCGACCGCGGCCTCAGCTTTGCCGAAGTCGCATTCCGCGCGGCGCCGCAGGGCGGTGGCCCGGCCTTCGACGAGATCGATGAGTTCGCGCCCGGGCAGGCGACTTATCCCAACGGCGTTCACGTCGTGGAAGTCGAAATCGACCGCGGCACCGGCGCACTCGATCTCGTCCGCTATACCGTGGTCGACGATTTCGGACAGGTGATCAATCCCGACCTGTTGCTTGGCCAGGTCCACGGCGGCATCGCCCAGGGCCTCGGCCAGGCATTGCTTGAAGATTGCCATTACGATCCGCAATCGGGTCAATTGCTGACGGCGAGTTTCATGGATTACGCCATGCCCAGAGCCGATGACTGCCCCGATACCGACTTCTCTCTCCGCCTGGCGCCCTGCAAGACCAATCCGCTCGGCATCAAGGGCGCGGGAGAGGCCGGCGCCATCGGTGCGCCGCCGGCGATCATGAACGCCGTTGCCGACGCCCTCGATGCGGACCACATCGACATGCCGGCAACGCCGCGGTCAATCTGGAAGCACCTCCGCAAACTCGCTCCGTAAGTGGCTTCGATCCGTCGCCGCCGGGTGGCGCGGGGTTTAGCGGACGCTGTGAATACGTCCCTGTACGCTTCGGCCCCGACATCCATGTCGGGGACGCCCGCCAAACCCCGCGCCACCCGACGGCGACTCACGTAATGCGTAATCGAGTTTACTCCGGGCCGGATACCTTGATTTCGTCGATTAGCGTGCGGCGGACAATTTGGCCGTTGCGCATGTATTGTGTGGCGCGCATGCGGACGTCAGGGTCTCCGGGACGGAAGCTGACGACTTCCGAGACTGTCAGGCCGGAACCGTCCTTGAATTCCATCAGGAACACGGAAGTCTGGCCGGCTTCGTCGGCGGTGACTTCCTTGGCCCAGCCTTCGAGGCGGTCGTTGAAAAAGCGCAGCCGGTCCACGTCCCATTTGCCGTAGCTTTCGATGCGCTGTTCTTCGCCGCTGTCCGGATCAAGCAGATTGATCTGGTGATAATCGTAGGCTTCGCCGTCGGGCAGCAGGCGCACGGTGATTCGCGACGGCAGCGTCTCGATGATTTCTCCTTGCGGGTCAACCCGGCGAAACGTGCCTTCCCAGACGCCTTCCATTTTCGCGGTGAGCGGAATGCGCCTGCGCAGTTCGGCGCGGGAAATGCGATCTCCATTGGTGAGTGCGGGCTCATCGGACAGGCGGTCGAAGCGCAGCCAGGAGAATCCGTCGATTTCGCCGCGCACGGAACCGTCCGCCAGCTTGATGGAACGGTCGCGATACCACAGCCGGTGGCGGTCGAGCAGCATGTCGAACTCGGCGTAGACGGGTCCGCTTTGCGGATGTTCGTAGCGGCAGGCCTGGGGGCGCATACCGCCCTTGAAGCGCTCGTTTTCCGGCTCCCAGCGGAAAAACAGGTTGCATTCGGGAACCGGGAAGAGATCCTCCCGGCTCAATTTCTCCACTTCCTCAGGCGGCATGAAAGGCCGGTCGTAGGCCTGGTCGAGCGATGGAAAGAGCTGCTCTACTTCGATTTCGCCAGTGCTTTCGCGCCATTCCAGAGTCATTACGCGCTGGCGATGCGCCAGGCCCGGCTGGTCCGTCTTGACTTCTTCGAGGAACAAGACCGTGTCGCCTATGGCCGGCGCGTCGAGCCGATGCACACGCATATCCCGCACGAGACGCACGGCCTCCGGATAGTCCGGCTCCCGGTTCAGCCGCTCGGCCTTGGCCTGGCGTTCGTTCGAGAATGCTCCGGTCCAGTAGTCCGCGAACGTCGCAAGCAGCTCCGCGCCGTCCGCCTCGCCGGCGCCGGCGGCCGACGGCGAATGCAGGCCCAGCAAAGCTGTGGTCACAATAACGAGCTCCAAAAGGGCGCGTCCCTGCGCCCGATGGAGAGAAAGGTAAAAGGGGGCAAATCCATGTCTGAGATTCACGGGTAAATTCCTCTCTAAATGTTCGATGCCTCAATCACACAGTCATCTACGGTCAGGAAGGAAAAACGGATCACAGATCAGGTTGCCGTGTTGTGCGGCGCCCGATCGTTTTTGGAAGATCATCAATCGAAACGGGTAATTCAAATTGCAGCGCATTGGCCTCTTTGCTAATTTTTGGAACGACTCGCCAATGGCCCCGGGATGCAGCCAGTGACCGAAAAATCCAGCAAGACCGATAGAGAGAAATTCAGCCGCCGCTCGATGCTCGGGCTTGTCGGCGGCATGGTTGCCGCGCCCCGATTGCTGGCGCAGCCGCCGAACCGCATGCGGCCCCAGGCGGGCGATGAACTCGTATTCGACGAAGGTCCGCTGCAGGGAGAAGTCGTACGCCCCGGATTGCTCGAATTGAACGCCAGGCCGATTTCCGCCATGGCCCGCGACCCCGCCACCGGTGTTGTGCGAAACGGTTCGCGACTCAATCGGGTCATGCTCACGCGAATTGAAGCGCAGCGGCTGACGCCGCGCTTCCAGCCCAACGCGGCGGACGGCATCGTGGCGTATTCGGCGGTCTGCACGCATACCGGCTGCGATGTATTCAATTGGGACGAGGATCAATTGCGCATGGCCTGTCCCTGCCACGAATCCCAGTTCGACATCTACGATGGCGGGCGCGTGGTAGGCGGCCCCGCGCCGCGGCCGCTGGCCATGCTGCCGCTCGAAATCGTAGACGATACGGTACGGGTCGCCGGGCCGTTCCGCGGCCGGGTAGGGTTTCAACAAGCTTTTTAGCAAGCTTTCTGACAGAGGTCGATCATGCTCGGATTCATTTCACGTTCGTTCGCTTGCGCTTTTGCGTCCATATTCGCTCTATGGGGCCTGGCATCGGCCCAGGATGTGCCGCCATACAATCCGGTTACCGCCGAGCGCCTGTTGAACCCCGAGGCGGACAACTGGCTCATGTATCGCGGCACTTACGACTCGCATGGCTATAGCGCGCTCGACCAGATCGACTCCGGCAATGTCGCCGAACTCGAACTCGTCTGGAGTTTCACCACCGGCCTGCGCGAAGGTCACCAGGCCCCTCCCGTGGTCAACGACGGTTACATGTATGTGACGACGCCGCAGAACCACGTCCTTGCGCTCAACGCCGTCACCGGCGAGTTGCTCTGGCGCTACGTGCGCTTTCTGCCCGACGACCTGCAACAGATGCATCCCACCAATCGCGGCGTCGCGCTTTACGGGGAGCGTGTCTACATGGCCACGGTCGACGCCTACCTGGTGAGTCTTGACGCCTTGACCGGAGAAACGATCTGGGAAGTGCCGGTAGAGGACTACTACAACGGCTATTACATGACGCTCGCTCCGCTCGCGGCCGACGGCAAGATCATGGTCGGCGTCTCGGGCGGCGAATGGGGCATCCGCGGATTCGTATCGGCCTACGACGCCATGACCGGAGAAGAGGTCTGGAAGACCTATACCATCCCCGCGCCCGGCGAGCCGGGCTCCGAATCCTGGCCCGGCGATTCCTGGCAGACCGGAGGCGTGCCGGTCTGGATTACGGGCTCCTACGACCCGGAACTGAATCTGACCTATTGGGGCACCGGCAACGGCGGTCCCTGGACCGGCGACACAAGACCCGGCGACAACCTGTACGCGACCTCGGTCATCGCTCTAGACGCGGCCACCGGGGAATTGCGCGCGCATCATCAATATCACTGGAACGATTCCTGGGACTGGGACGAGGTTTCCGCGCCGCTGCTGATCGACTTCGAACGCGAAGGGCGCGAAATCAGCGGCCTGGTGCATCCGGGCCGCAACGGCTACTTGTGGTTTCTCGAACGCGGCGCGGACTCGATCGGTTTCGTCGACGCCGGGCCTTATGTCTACCAGGACGTGTTCACCGGTATCGACCCGGTTACCGGCCGGCCCGAATACGACATGAGCAGGAAGCCCGGCATCGATTTCGAGGTGGATTTCTGCCCTTCGCTCTGGGGCGGCAAGGACTGGCCGCCGGCCGCGTTCAATCCCGAATCGCGCCTGCTTTTCATTCCGGCCAACGAAAACGCCTGCTCCACCATGGCGGGCGAGGAAGTTCAATATAGTCCGGGCCGCACGTTCATCGGGCGCGGGCAGTCCGACAACGGCGGCTTTTTCCTGCGCGAAGGCGCCGAGCATCTGGGCGAGTTGCAGGCCTGGAACGTCGATACGGGGGAGGAAGTATGGACAACGACCTTCGCCAGCCATAACTGGGGTCCGGTGCTTGCCACCGCCGGCAACCTGGTTTTCATGGGCGGCACGAACGACCGCTATTTCCGCGCCTTCGACGCGAGCACCGGTGAAATTCTCTGGCGCTATCCGACAAGTTCGGGAATCACCGGAGTGCCCACGGCGTTCGCCGTCGACGGCAGGCAATACATCGCCGTGCAAAGCGGCTGGGGCGTCGACGCCCAACGCCAGCAGAACATGATCGACATGGTGCGGGGCACTGATTTCCATGTGCCGCAGGGCGGTTCCGTCTGGGTGTTCGCCTTGCCCGAGTAGAAAGCCGGCTCCGGGCGGCAAGTTCAGCCGATCAGCGGGGCGGATTGTTCGATCAGGCGCTTGCCGGCGCGAGTGGCGCAGTCGGCCAGGGGTTCGATCCAGCGCTGGTCGTGAAACGCCACCCGGTACACGAGGCCGATGCGCCGTTTCGGCTCCGGTTTCGCCAGCCGCAGAAAATGCAGGCCCGGCGAGGCCGCGCGCTCGGAGGCTACCGCGGTTTCGGGGATCAGGGTAAGGCCGGCGTCGACTCCCGCCAGACGCGCCACGCTGCCAAGCGATTCCAGGCTGCGATGCACGCCTTCCATTGTGCCCATCGAGCAGGCGCCCAATACCTGGTCCCCCAGGCAATGGCCTTCGTTCAGACAGAGCAGGGGGCCGAGATCGGATTTGGCGAGGTTCTCGGCTTTCAGGTCTTCCGAGAGTTCGCGAAACGCGGCAAGCCTGGACGAACTGCCCGCCAGCAGCAATGGGTCTTCGAAAAGATCCCGCTCGGTCAATTCGAGCATTCCTATGGGAAGGGAGATGATCGCCGCGTCGATATGCCCGCCGAGCAACCTGTTCAACAATTGCTGACTTGTGGCCTCGTATACGGCGATGTCGATCCGGTCTTCAAGGTTCGACAATTCCTCTTTCAGTCCGGGAATGAGGTAGGGCGCCAGGGTTGAAACGATTCCCAGGGCGATATTGAAAGGGCCCTTATTGAACAGCTTGCCCTTGGTTTCCAGCAGCAGCGCCTCGTCAAGCACCCGCAAGGCCTGCTCGTGTATCTCCCGGCCGAGCGTGGTAAGAACGACGCCATGGCTGTCGCGCTCGAACAAGGGCCATCCCAGATTGGTTTCGAGTTCGCGCACTTGCAGGGACAGCGCCGGCTGGGAAACGAAAACGGCCTCCGCCGCGCGCGCGAACGAACCGTGCTCAACTACAGCCTTGAAATAGCGTAGCTGTCGCAAAGTTACAGGCATTAATTGGACTCGCGGGAATCTGCCAAAGCCATGGCGGCATTGTCGCATTTTTCCGTCGGTCAGAGGAAATGCGCACGGAGGATAAGCCGCGGGAGCGGATACTGTGAACAGCATCCGCTCCCGCAAAATCCCGATCGTTCGGGTTTGTCTGTCTGGTTCTTCCGCCAGACATCTTCGCTAGCGTCCTTCCAACCTTAAGATTTCTTGTGATGGGCTGACCAACTAACGACGATGACAGGTTGACGCAATTCGGAATGTCAATCCAATACCGTTTTTTTTGTCTGGCGATAAGAAAAATTTAAGAGCGGGCTGGGCATGCCCAGCCCCTACTGTAGGGGCGAGGCATGCCTCGCCCGTGCCTCAAGTGTGTGCAGGAATGCTTCGAGTTGCCGCATTTGCCGGCTCGAAAGACCGAGCGGCTTGGCCTCGTTGTGGCCCACCATGGCTGTCGGCGCTTCGTTGTAATGGAGCATGACTTCTTCCAATGTCGCAATCTGCCCGGTATGCATGTAGGGCGCCGTCAGCGTGACATTGCGCAGTCCCGGGGTCTTGTGCGCTCCGGCCAGTTCGTTGTCGTCCCTGGCGAAGCGCAGTTCCGCGCATTCAGCGGGCGCTGAGTCGCTGAACTCGCCAAGACAGTTGAAGGGGTCCTCGCGCGCCAGCCGCACGCCGTCGAAACGGCCGAGCGAAGGCAATTTTCCGAATACCGGCAGGATGCCGGTATTGTGGAAATCGTGATTGGTGAACAGCGGGCCGTTATGGCAGTTGATGCATTGCGCCTCGCCGATGAACAAGTCGAGGCCGGCAATTTCCTCCCGGCTGAGCGTACCCTCCTGGCGGGCGGCGCCGTCCCCCGCCACGGCATCGGCGTAGTCGTCGAAGCGGGATCTTTCCGGCAGCAATTTGCGCTGATACGCCGCAAGCGCCTTGCCGGCATTGGCGAAAGCGGTCGAAATCTCGAATCTCAACTCGGGGTCGAGCGTACGCCAGGCTTCCCGCTCGGAATCACCGCCGAGAGGCGAAGCGGAATCCGGCAGATGCGTCGGATCGGGCATGGCGCTGAAGACTTCCTCGTACAAGGCCTTGTATTCGGGGTCGGTGGCCAGCAGGCGGACGATCGCGGAGCGGCCGGCGCCTTGCTCGAAATGCGTCTCGAGGGGCGTCAGGGCCTGGGCCCATTGACTGTCGCGGCGTCCGTCCCAATAGAACCACGGGCTATAGGCGGCGCCAAGCAGTCCGGGCGTGTGCCGCCGGCCCGGGCCGGTTCCCAAGGCGATCGGCAGGCCATCGGTAAACGCGAGTTCCGGACGATGACAACTCGCGCAGGATACGGCGCCATTGGCGCTCAGTCGCAAGTCGAAAAAAAGCCGTTGACCGAGCCTTGCCGCCCGTTCGTCGTCGGCGGCCGCGTTGCTCGGGTCGGGTTGCAGCGGCGTCAGGGCGCTTAGCGAAAGCGATGCGATCAGCGCGGCTTCGGACTCGTTCCAGCGCTCGGGCAGGGAGGCAGGCGCCAGCAGCCAGATCAGGATAGCGGCCGCGGGTAATGCGAAAATCGCGAGCGCGCGCTTATTCACAATTCGAATTCGAGGCTGGCGCCGTCGGCGTCCTCTCCCAGCCTGATGCCGAATTCGATCAGCCAGCGGCCCGGCATGTGGAAACGGAGGCCTTGCAGCAGATAGACGCCGGGCTCAAGCTCGTCGGTCACTTCAGGCAGGGTAGGCAAGCCATGATCGTGTTCCGGCATGCCGCCCTGTACTTCGAAGCGGGCGCCTGTGACAGGCGCGCCGGCGCCATCGGTCAAGCGCAGCCGCCAATCGTGCATGCGATTTATTTCCAGGGGCGACAGTTCGCTGCTGATCGCAAGAAGCTTGCCGCCCTCGGTGATCACTGTGAAATCGGTCTGCGCTTCGTTCCAGGCAAGCGCAGGCGCAAACAGGAGCGCAAGCGCCAGCGGCAATCGGCTAGGCACTGGAATACGCCACCATCTCGAACAAGCCCATGATCATGCGCTGATGATCGAAAATCTGATCGAAAGGTATTTCAAGCTGATCCGGATGCATTCGCGGATCCTCCCTGACCTTCTTCATGCCGGCATCCCGGATTTCCTTCGACTCCCAGACGATCCAGGAAAAGCAGACGGTTTCGTTCTCCTGCAATTCCACCGCGCGGGGGAATGACGTCTGTTTTCCGTAAGGCACGTCGACGCCCCAGCTATCGACATATTCGAGCGCTCCGTGTTCCAGGAAAACCTTGGCTGCCTTGCGCGCGACGTTGAAGAAGGCGTCCTTGTTTTCGTTGGGGACCGGGGTGATAAATCCGTCTACAAATTTCATAGTGTGTTCCTCTGTGGTTTCTGTTGGGCCGCGCATGCCGTCCCGGGCGCCGACGGCGTCTGATTTTGCCTTGATCTTTGCATGCGAGCAATGCGTCCGCTCGCGGGATTTACGCCGGAAGGACTTTTTTCGCCGAAAACTTGTCGTAACGGAGATTGCCGCCTATGCTTTTTTCGACCGCTGAACAACGGCCCCTCGCTCGGGGCGGCAGGAGAATCGTCATGAGGGATCGAATCGTCCAAATCACCGGTATCGTGGGATCCGCGGCGGCGGTGCTGGCGATTTTTCTCGGGTCGATGAATTTCATGTTCGGCGGCCTGAGGGACGACATTCGGACGCTGCGGCAAGATATGGATGCCGGGTTCTCGGAAGTCCGGGCCGAAATCCGGGTGCTGCGGCAAGATATGAATGCCGAATTCGATTCGTTCCGGCAGGAATCGTACGCCGAGTTTGGCGCCATACGGATGGAACACAACCGGGATTTCGAAAGCCTGCGTCAGCAACTGGCCGAGTTTTACCGGGAGTTTTCCGAATTCAGGACAGACTTCGGTGAAAGAATGACCCGGGTTGAGACCTTGATCGTGGAAGAACTTCAGCGGCCTGAAGGCAACCGGTAGCGGAATTCGCCTAGTGCGGCCGGGTCAATTTGTACGATAGGCCGCCTAGGCCACGACCAGCGCCGGCAAACGTTCGATGAACCAATAGGTGGCGATGGCGCCGAGACCGTAGGCCAGGCCCCGTTCAACGCTGAACATCATGCTCCTGCCGGCGCGCTGGATGGCGTAATACGCCGCGAGCAACACGCAGATGAAGCCCACCTGGCCGAGCTCGACGCCGATATTGAAAAACAGCAAGGCGAGCGGGATGTCGGCGTCGCTCAGTCCCAGTTCCCCCAGGGCGCCGGCGAATCCGAAGCCGTGCAACAGGCCGAACGCGAAGGCTACGAGCCAGGGTCGGCGATGAACCAGGGTCATTTCGCCGCGCTGGCCCATGATGATTTCGCGCGCCAGAAAGGCGATGGACAGGGCAATCAGCACTTCTATGGGCGCGCCGGGCACGGGGAAGACGCCGAGCACGGCGAAAGCCAGGGTGATGCTATGGGCGATGGTGAACGAGGTAACTGTCTGCACGAGTTTCCAGAAGCCCTGCATGAGCAGGAGCAGGCCGAGCACGAACAGCAGGTGATCGATGCCGAACAGGATGTGTTCGGCGCCGATGATGAGATAGCGCCCGGCCAGGGTGGTCCAGGAGCCGGCGCCGGCCTTGAGTTCAGTTAGCGGAACTTCGATTTCGGCGCCGTCGCCGGGTACGTATGCGGTTGCCCCGTCGCCTTCGAGCCAGTTTGCGATGACCAATACGCCGGCGAGGCCCCAGGGAAATACCAGGCTGTCGTCGACGTTCAATTGCGGCTCGCAGGAGAAGCGATAGGCGAATGGGGCGGGCGGCAACCCCGTGCAGCGATCGGGCAGGATGCGTTCGATATTGAAGAGCGGCGGCACCTGGGCGTCGACTACCGAAAGCCGGTACGAGCCCGGTTCGGATTCCTGCACGATGACGCGGGCCACGCCGGTGATATTGATGTCATGGGCGAGGGCGGGCAGGGCCGGCACTAACGGCAAAGCGCAAAAAAGCATGCAAAACAGCAACTTGCGCACCAGGTCAGTCATTGATGACGATGACATAGTCGTCCCAGAGCCGGTCGACTTCGATTTGCAGGAGCCTGTCTTCCTCGGTGGCGATCCAGTCGAGCCGCACGCGCTCGACGATTTCCTCGAAATCGGCCAGTTCCGCTTCCTCGCGCTCAAGCACCCGCAGCCAATGCTGGCCGCGATTGCTGACATAAGGCCCGACCCATTCGTCGATCTGCGCCGCGAATACCCGTTCCGAGAATTCGTCGCTGAATATGTTCGAAAGGTCGAGACGATTTACCTGCGGCAGGGGCGAGTCGGTGCCGGGCTCGAGCGCCAGTATTTCTTCCGGTTCGCCGCCGGCTGCAAGCAGGGCGAGGGCCTCCTCCGCAGGATCGTCGGGAGTATCGAACACGAGTTCGACGACGTCGACGGTTTCCAGCGTGGTGTAACGATCTCGATTGGCCTCGTAGTATGCGCGCAATTCGGCTTCGTCCGGCTGGATTACGCCGCCGGAGAGCACATGGCGCATTTTCTGCGCGAGCATGTCGTGGATGCGCGCGTCGTTGTCGAGATCGAGCCTGACCGCTTCGCGGACCAGGATCTGCTCCTCGATGTAAAGCGCGGTGATCTGATCCCGTTCTTCCTGGGTCAATTCCCTGCCCGTCGACAGTTCCTGCATGAAAATGCGGGCGTCGATATCCTGCTGCCTGACTTCGAGCAATTCGCCGCCGCCGAGACTGGAGACGCCGTATACGCCGAACAGCAAGACTGCCAGCGCGACGAAATGCGTCATCGGCTCATGCAGCAGCTTTTTCAAGGTCGATGGATCGGGATTGTTTTCCGTCATGAAACCGGCCGCGGGTTTTTCCGTCAGGCAGAGTTTCTATATAGTGAGAGCCCGATGCAAGTCTCTTGCTTGCGCTCTCTTGCTTGCGCCAGGCCCGTGATTGAAGTCCGAGGAGCGCGAAAATGGAACGGCTGACCGGCGAATTCATGGCCTCTTGCCCGTGCGACGGCGGCCTGATCCTTCGCGTTCACCTTGATCCTTCTGGTCATCAGCATCGACGAGATTCCGCGTACTGTGCCTGTTCGTAACGATGCCGCGTGCTTCCCGGATTTTCCGGCGCTTCTATCCGCCGCCGCCGCCGGTTCGGAACTATTAACGCAGGCCGAATAAACTGCCTTACGGCAGTCCAAGCTCCCGGCAGAAAGTCGCGAACGGCATCACGCGGGTTCCGCTGGCGACGTAATCCCGAGCGCCGGGATGGACCTGGTAGAACTCGGGAACATCGGTGCGTTCGCGGAAGTAGCCGATCGTCCGGCTCGGCGATTTTTCGCCGGATTTGCATTCCACGGCGAACAGGGGCCGCCGGTCCTTGAGGACGACGAAATCGACTTCGCGCCTGTCGGTGTCGCGGATGAAACGAAGTTCCATTCGGAAGCCCCCGGTGTCTTCCAGAAAGTGACAATACTTGAGCAGGTGTCCGGCGACCAGATTTTCGAACCGCTCACCCCTGCCGGGCACTTGCGACCAGTCCCAGAGATAGAGCTTGGCTTCCTTTTTCACCGCCCGGATGCGCGGCGCGCCGAAGGGATATATGCGGAAGCAGACATAGAGATTTTCCAGTATCTCGATCCAGCGCCGCACCGTTTCATGAGCGACCTGAAGGTCCTCGCTCAGACTCTTGATCGAAAGGGGGGAACCGACCCGGTCGGGCAGGGCCTCGACCAATAGCTCCACCAGGGCGACCTGGCGCAGGTTTTCGAGATCGCGCAAATCCTCGTATACGACTCTCGACATGCGTTCCCGCTGCCAGCGCCGCCAGGCGCGCGAATCGCCGGCGAGCAGCGGTTCGGGAAATCCGCCGAAACGCATGAGCGTTTCGAGATCGCCCGAGTTGGGCGCCGCCGCCAGTTCGCCCAGGGAAAACGGATGCAGGCGGTAATGGTGATAGCGGCCTTGCAGCGAGTCGCCGCCCTTGCGGTAGTGATCGAGTCTGGCGGAACCGGTGACCAGGAACGAAGTCCCTTCGCCCCGGGTATCGAAAAATCCCTTGACCAGATTGCGCCAGCGGGAAAATTTGTGAATCTCGTCCAGCACGAGCAGCGGCTGTCCGCCGGGAATCTCACTGTCCATCAATCGTTTGCGGGCGTGCGGGCTGTCCCAGTTCAGGTAAGCGGGATGGCGCCTGTCCTTCGCGCCGAGAATATCGAGGGCGAGCGTGGTTTTCCCGACCTGCCTCGGTCCGCCCAGGAAAACCATCTTGTATTCCAGGTCTTCCCGAATTTGCGAGTGCAGGTAGCGCTGCAGGACGTTCGAACCGGATGCCATCGGCAATCCCCCGAAAACGGCGAGGTTTCGTTGGTGAAATCAGGTTAACTCTAAAAAACTCATGAGTAAAGCAAGATTGAACAGATGTTGCGCGGGCATTCCGCAAACGCTCCGCCGGGTTGGCGCTATCTCCCGCGTCTCTTTCCGCGCCCGCCTGACTTCGATACGTTCAACGGTGCGCGAGTCTTCTCGTATAGCATGAACAGGTGTTCGACTCGTTCGCGTTCGGAAGCGAAGCCTCTGGGACGGTAGAGTCTGTCCACGGCTCGGTCGAGGGCCTGATGCGCCTTGCGGAGATTTGGGGGCATGAGGTCGGGGTCGTAGAGTTCGGCGAGAGTCGCGCCGGGGTGGGCGGCGCGTGCGTCGAGCACGGCCTGGCCCAAGGGTTTCAGCTTGGACAGTTTCATGCCTTTGGGCGGTGTTGGGTAGGTGTTGTAGACCAGCCCGATAGAGTAACGGTAACGGCTTTCCAATCGCCCGCCTATGTATCGCAACCATGCCATGTGCATCGCCGAGGTCAGCAGCGCGAAATCTATCAGCGTGGCGTTTTCAAGAATCCGTACGAGATTACTTGGAATCACCGGCGGCTCCAACCATCCGATAGGCGCATACTCCCGCCGCTCCGAACTGACTTCGGGAATCACCAGAAACGGCGCAGTGGGAATTACCTCCACGTTATAGCGAGTAGGGAATTCCGCAATTGCCAAGGTGCTTTTTCGCTTGCTCTTCGACCGGTATTCACGAACTGCAGACATGCGTTTGCGTACCAGTGGCAGGGTCTTCAATGCAGTCGGCGCAGCCTCCTGCAATGCGAGTATCCATCGCTCGCCGCCTTGCAGGTGTTCACGAGCGCCGACATAGGGGTGGAGGAATGGCGCGGCGTCCGGTTCAACCTCCAACAACAAGGCTCGCTGCTCGGCATCAAAAATGTACTCGCCGTTATCGATTGGCTGGCTTCCACTGACCAGTCTTCCCATTCCGTTGATCGGTGCGCTTTCTTCCATTACCACCAGATGCGGGTCGGAGAGCGCCCCGGCATCGAAAAGATATGGTGAGAGCGAGGCGTGGCGGCTTTCCTCGGGGTCTGCGTTGATGTCGGAATAGCTGAACAGCCGTTTCTCAGACTGTGCGACTTCTCGCCGGTCGAGACCGAGAATGACGACATGCACATGGGCCTTGCCGCGGGCGTCCGAGCCCCAGGCGAATGTTCGGTGGGCGAAATCGATTTCCAGCCCGCAACGTTCGAACAAGACTGGCCAAAGTTGCGCGACTTGTTCGCCTTGGGTGATGGAGTTTGTTGCGACAAAACCGATCCGAGCATTGCCGCCATTAACGTATTCACCCGCCTTGATGAACCAGGCCGCGACGTAATCGAGTGTACCGCCGCTCTTGCCGAAGTCGGCGATTCGGCGAACCTGGCCGCGTTGCGCATCGGTCTGGTGCTTGGCGCCGACGAAAGGCGGATTGCCAAACACGAACGAACATTCATCGGGCGGCAGGAAATCGGACCATTCCGTTTCCAGCGCATCGCAATGGGCAATATGCGGAGACTTCTTGAGCGGAATGCGGGTGAAGGTCTTGCCGAATTCCAGACTCAACCGGTTGTTCATGACATGGTCCATCATCCACATCGCGGCCTCGGCGATCCTCGCGGGAAACTCGCCGATTTCTATCCCGTAGAACTGGTCCACATCGATATTCGAAAGCGTGGTTACATCGAGTTCGTCCTGGGTTCCCAGCGCCCGCAGGACTTCGATTTCAAGCAGCCGCAGTTCGCGGTAGGCGATGACGAGGAAATTGCCGCAGCCGCAGGCGGGATCGAACAACTTCAATTCTCCCAGTTTGTTCTTGAACTGAATGAGATCGTTGCGGCGCCGACTGTCCTTGCGGGATTGCAGTCTCTGGAATTCCGCTCGGAGATCGTCCATGAACAATGGCTCGATCACCTTCAGAATGTTCTTTTCGGTCGTATAGTGTGCGCCTTGGGCGCGGCGTTCTTGCGGGTCCATCACCGACTGGAACAGTGCGCCGAAGATAGCGGGAGAAATTCTAGACCAGTCGAAGCGGCAGGCGTCCAGTAGCATCTCGCGCATAGCCGAATCGAAGGCGGGGATTCGCAAAGGCCCGTCGAAAAGCTGGCCATTTACATAGGGAAAGGCGGCAAGGTCTTCGTCGAGGGAGGATTGCCGATTCTCGACCGGTGTATCCAGCACTTGGAAAAGTTGTGACAGCGACGAACCGAGGTCGGAACCGTCTTGCCGCGTGCGAGATTCGAGAAAGTCGAAGAAGATGTCACGGGGTTCGAAGATGCCGGTGTCATCGGCGAACAGGCAGAACGCGATTCGAACGAGAAAACTCTCCAGGTCGTGACCTTGGTAGCCCACGGCTTCGAGCGCATCGTGGAGTTTGCCGACAAGTTCCGCGGCCTTGACGTTGGCGGGATCCTGATCGCGGAAGGTCCGGCGCTGAACGCCCACGATAAATCCGAACTTCTCGACATGACGCGGCAAATCGGCGAGCGCGAAGGAGACCGTCTCCCGCTCGTCGCGGTCATGTAGTTCGAAGTTCTGAAAATCGCTGACGAGGATATAGCGCGGGCGGTCCCGCTGCGGCAGCGCGTCGAAGTACTCGCCTGCCTGACCGTAGGCCCGCTCAAGATCGCGTCCGGCGCTCTTTTGTTCGACCAACAGCATCCCCGGCCAGAACAGGTCAATAAAGCCGGAGCGATTGTCGAGCTTTGCGACGTGTTCCTCGTAGCGCGCCACGCTACGCCGCTTGACGCCGAAAACTTGAAAGAAATCGTTGTAGAAGCTCTGCGTCTCGCCCTTTTCGTATGCGGCGTCGCGCCATTCGTCCGAAAAGGCGGCCGCTCTTGCTCTTATTTCATTCCATGACAGGCGCATAAATCTATGGCGGCCAGACGTTCAGGCGGCATCCTCGGCGCGACGCGCTTCGGCGACCTCCCAGGCGGCCTGCATGCGGGACCATACTTCCGCCGTACTCCAACCCAGGTTTTCCAGCCGGACCGCAAGAGTGGCCGACAGCCGCACCTTGCCAGCGAGCACACGGTTGAGTTGGGATGTGGATGCACCAAGCAGCGCCGCGGTTTCGGCAATGGTCTTGTCGTTGCCCTTCATCCATTCGCGCAATACCTCGCCGGGATGCGCCGGAAGTTGAAAGTTGGAGTCGTTCATGGTCGTTTTCTCAATGGTAGTCGACGAGATTGACGTCAATCGCCTCCCCGTTCTCGAAGCGGAATACGATCCGCCAATTTCCGGTTATGCGCACACTCCAAAATTCGGCCAGATCGCCCTTGAGACGATGCAGGCCCCATCCCGGATTGCCGCGCATGCCTTCGGGACCGTCAGATTGCGAAAGCACGGTCAGGACTAGCCTGATTCGGGGCAGCATGGCAGCGTCAAGTCCGGTTCTGACGCTTCCATCAGACATCCAGAATCGCCGTAACGCCTTGTGGCGGATTCTCATTTTGTGATCGTATCGCAGTGCGACACACTGCTGCAATGGATTTGCCCGAATCAAGGGCTTCACTCTAGCCCGGATATTGCACGAGTGAGTCGATTTGAGCCGTTTTCGCCCCCTGCCGTGGCCTGATGGTTCCGCTCCAGGCCAAACCGGTTCGCCCGCTGGGATTTCGGGTCGCGAACCGCGTTTGGCAGTCCTTTTTCGCAGCTTTCCGGGGTCGTGGCCGGATTCGGGTCGCGGGCGTTCCCGGGCGCGGCCCGTCCAGGATGGGGACTTTGGAGGTTGCGCCCTTATCCGGGTTTCAGCCGGACGGCGGCGGTGCGGAACAGCGCCTGGCGTGGACAGGAGCCGGACAACAGCAGCCGCACGCGCCGGGTGTTGCGCAGCACCACGGCGCCGATCTTCAGCAGCTTCAGCCGGATGGTGCCGACGTAGGCGTTGGCGAGTTCGCTGCCGGCCAGGGCGACGCGCCGGATGGCTTCGAGCAGCGTGTAGGCCAGGGCGGAGAGCAGCATCCGGTACTGGTTCGGTCCCGATTCGTGGCAACTGGTGCGGTCGGCGAACAGGTCGAGCTGCTGCTCCTTGATCCGGTTCTCCATGTCGCCCCGGGCGCAATACATCTTTTCATAGAGCCATTGCGGCACGCCCTTGAGGTTGGTGACGATGAAGCGCGGATTCGCGCCGCGCGCCGAATGCTCGGCCTTGACGACCACCCGGCGGAGCCGTTTCCAAGTGCCGGCGGCGTAGCGGAAGCCCTCGAACAGGCGGAGGTCTTCCCCGCTCGCCTCGTGCGCCAGTTCCGCCAAGTCCATGATCGGCTTCGCCTTTTTCGCCAACGCCGCGTTGCGGCCGATGCCGACGATGTAGCCCACATCGTTGCGCTCGCACCAGGACAGCATCCGCGGGCGGCAGAACCCGCCGTCGCCCCGGAAGACGATCTTCACCTTCGGCCATGCCTGGCGCAAGCGCTTCGTCAGCAAGGCCAGCACCGCCCAGGCGTGCCGGGCGCCGTCGCTGTTGCCCGGACGCAGGTACGCAACCAGCAGCCGGCCGCCGCAGAACACGTACAGCGGCAGAAAACAGTAGCGGTCGTAATACCCGTGGAAGAAACGGCCCTCCTGCATGCCGTGCGCCGGATCGTCGGTGGCGTCGAAATCCAGCACCAGACGTTTGCGCGGAGGACGCTTGAACGACGCGATGAATTGCTCGATCAGCACCTCGTGCAGACGAACCGCGTCTTCCCGGCCCATCCGCCGCTCGAACCGGCACAGCGTGGAGGCGCCGGCCAGCACCGCGTCCGCGCCCACCGCCGTTTGCAAAGCCGGGTCCGACCGCAACTCGTCGTGGTCGTTCAGGTCTTCATAACCAAGCGCCAGCGCGTACACGCGCTGGCGCACCATCGTCGGGAGCGAATGCAGGCAGCTGGCTTGTCGGCGCGGACCGCCGAGCGCCCGAGCGGCGCTGTCGGTCAATCCCAGCATCCGGTCGGCGGCGCGCAGCAACACCGCGCCGCCGTCGGAGGTGATGTCGCCGCCGGAAAATCCGGCCTCCATCAGGCGACCCTTGCAGTTGGCGAAACGGATGGGCTTCGGGTTACAATTCGTCATGGGCGGGGTGTCCTTCGATATCGGCTTAACTACCTGAATTATATCGAAATATGGATGCCCCGCCCATCTCACTCACGCAATATTCGGGCTAGACTTGATCCAGGTTGAAAACGATCACCGGCTATACACAAAATTGGCGCGTCTGTATAATGCTCGCTTTGCAGGTGTTGCCATCTCATGTTGCGCATTGTTGAAGAAGCCCTGACATTCGACGACGTTCTCCTCCTGCCTGCCCACTCGACCGTACTGCCCGCGAAAGTCGACCTCGACACACGGCTGACCCGCGCGATTCCGCTCAATATTCCACTGATTTCCGCCGCCATGGATACGGTCACCGAGTCGAGGCTGGCCATCGCCATGGCCCAGGAAGGCGGACTCGGCGTCATCCACAAGAACATGAGCGTCGAGCGTCAGGCCCGCGAAGTGCGGCTGGTGAAGAAGTTCGAAAGCGGGGTGGTGCGGGATCCCATCACCATCCCCGTCCATGCCGCCGTGCGCGATCTCGTGGAACTCATGCGCGAGCACGATATCTCCGGCATGCCGGTAGTCGACGGCGCCGGCCTGATGGGCATCGTCACCAGCCGGGACGTGCGCTTCGAGACGAATATGGACGCCAGGGTCGAGAACATCATGACGCCCCGGGAGAAACTGGTCACCGTGGGCGAGGATTACGACCTCGAGGAAGTCAAGGCGCTGCTGCACAGGCATCGTATCGAGAAGGTGCTCGTGGTCAACGGCGGATTTGAGCTTCGTGGCCTGATCACCCTGAAGGACATCCGCAAATCCGAGGATTTCCCCAATGCCTGCAAGGACGATCTCGGCCGGCTGCGGGCGGCCGCCGCTGTCGGCGTCGGCGGCGAAACCGACGAGCGTGTGCAGGCGATCGTCGAGGCCGGCGTCGACGTGATCGTCGTCGATACCGCTCACGGGCATTCCCAGGGCGTGCTCAACCAGGTCAGGGAGATCAAGAAGCGCTATCCGGAAATTTCAGTGGTCGGCGGCAATATCGCCACCGCGGACGCCGCCCGTGACCTCGTCAAGGCAGGCGCGGACGCGGTCAAGGTCGGCATCGGCCCCGGTTCGATCTGTACGACGCGCATCGTCACTGGCGTTGGCGTGCCGCAGATCACGGCGGTTGCGAACGTGGTCGGCGCGCTGAAGGACACCGATGTCTGCGTGATTTCCGACGGGGGCATCCGCTACTCGGGCGACATCGCCAAGGTGCTTGCCGCCGGCGCCCATGTGGTCATGGTCGGCTCGCTGCTGGCGGGCTCGGAAGAAGCGCCGGGCGAAGTCGAACTCTTCCAGGGCAGGAGCTACAAGACCTATCGGGGCATGGGCTCCCTGGGCGCGATGTCCTCGTCGCAGGGTTCCAGCGACCGCTATTTCCAGGATCTGGAAGCAGGCGCCGAAAAACTGGTGCCCGAAGGCATCGAGGGCCGGGTGCCATACAAGGGATCGATGTCGGCCATCGTGCACCAGTTGATGGGTGGACTGCGGTCGAGCATGGGCTATACCGGTTGCGAAACCATCGAGCAGTTGCGCACCGCAACCCGCTTCGTCAAGATCACCGCTTCGGGCATTTCCGAATCCCATGTGCACGATGTCAGCATCACCAAGGAAGCTCCCAATTACCAGGTCTACTAGTTCCCCGGGCGCTGCAGCCCCGTCCGATATCCATGCGCAGAAAATCCTGGTGCTGGACTTCGGCTCCCAGTACACACAGCTGATCGCGCGCCGGGTGCGCGAAGCCGGCGTGTATTGCGAGATTCACGACTACGACATCGCCGAAGCCGACGCGCGGGCCTTGAATCCGCAGGGAATCATTTTCTCCGGCGGACCCGAATCCGCCGGGGCCACGGCCGCGCCGAGTCCGCCGGATTACCTGTATGAACTCGGCGTGCCGATTCTAGGCATCTGCTATGGCCTGCAGATCATGGCCGAACATTTCGGCGGCAGGGTCGAGGCCTCGGACAAGTCGGAATTCGGTTTTGCCCGGGTCGCCCTCGAAACTCCCTGCCGCCTGCTGCAAGGCATCGAAGACCGTATCGAGGGCAGCGGCAAGGCCCAACTCGACGTCTGGATGAGTCATGGCGACAAGGTCACCACGGCGCCGCCGGGATTCACTGTTGCGGCCGCGACGGAAAGCGCTCCGATCGCGGCAATGGCCGACGACGAACGCGGCCTGTACGGACTTCAGTTTCACCCCGAGGTTACCCATACCGCCCAGGGTCAGCGCATCATGGAGCGTTTCGTCCACGAAATCTGCGGCTGCGGATCGCTATGGACGCCGGCCAACATCATTGAAGATGCGATCGCCACGGTGAGGGAGAAAGTCGGTTCGGGCCAGGTTCTGCTCGGGCTTTCGGGCGGAGTCGATTCGTCGGTCGTGGCGGCCCTGCTGCATCGGGCCATCGGCGATCAACTCCAGTGCGTGTTCGTCGATAACGGTCTGTTGCGGTTGCACGAAGGCGACCAGGTCATGGCGACCTTCGCCGCCAACATGGGAATTCGGGTGATCCGCGCCAATGCCGAAGAACTCTTCCTCGATCGTCTGCGGGGCGTGGCGGAGCCCGAGGCCAAGCGCCGCGTTATCGGAAATACATTCATCGAGGTATTCGAACAGGAAGCCTCTCGTCTGCCCGATGTGCGCTGGCTGGCCCAGGGAACGATATATCCCGACGTGATCGAATCCGCCGGCGCCCGCACGGGCAAGGCGAGAGTGATCAAGTCGCACCACAATGTCGGCGGGTTGCCCGATACGATGAAACTGGAGTTACTCGAACCTTTGCGCGAATTATTCAAGGATGAAGTGCGTAAACTCGGCCTGGAACTTGGATTGCCGTACAAGATGGTTTATCGCCATCCTTTCCCTGGCCCGGGTCTGGGCGTGCGTGTAATCGGAGATGTGCGCAAGGAGTATTGCGACATTTTAAGGCGTGCGGATGCGATTTTTATCGAAGAACTGCATCGAGCGAACGTCTACGATAAAGTCAGCCAGGCATTCACGGTATTCATGCCCGTCAAGACTGTAGGGGTGGTGGGAGACGCCCGCCGTTACGCCTGGGTTATAGGCTTGCGCGCGGTCGAAACAGTGGATTTCATGACCGCGCGGTGGGCGCGGCTGGATGCTGAACTGCTGGAAACGGTTTCCAGCAGAATCATGAACGAGATACCCGAGATTTCACGGGTGACTTACGATATTTCGAGCAAGCCACCCGCTACTATCGAGTGGGAGTAGTCCCGAGTCGCCGAATCAGGATTTTTCGTTCTTCACCGCGACAAAGCCGGATTGGCCCTTGCCTTTGGCCCGCCGCACGGTATAGCCGTAAAGCCCGAGATTGAACTTGCGGTCGCCTTCCATTCCCGCCAGGGCCTCGACTATCCTGTCGGCGACCGGATCCGATTCCGGCACTTCACTGGCTTGCCTCAAGAGCCATTTGCTGAAGGCGTCTTCGGCGAGATCATCACCGATCGACTTGCGCAAAGCGTTCAGTTTCCTTATTTGACCCTTGGTCAATGTACTTTCATCAATAGACATTTTTGTCTCCTGCTGATTTGCAATAATGCCGGGCGAATTCTTGCCCGAAAATGAAATAAAGGGAGTATTTCCGAAACAGGTTACGAGAATACTTCAGATTAGAAAACGCATCAAGCATCAATATTGAAGTACAGCGATTCCCGCTGAAAATCGTATTCCAATAGAATCAATGGGTTGCGAC